>NZ_JACKSY010000104.1:0-705490 GCF_025821985.1 Mycobacterium timonense
CGGTTGTGTAGGGCTGTGACCTGTGTCTTCGGTTGTGGCCTGGTGCGGATTTGTGCACTAGCCGGTGGGCCGTAGGGTGCCTGCGTGGCCTATGTGCGCACGGTGAAGACATCCTCGGGGGCGATGGCTGTGCAGGTCGTGTGGTCCTCGCGGCGCGGGTCACGCCGGATCGAGCATCTGGGTTCGGCGCATGACGAGGCCGGGGTGGCCGCTTTGAAGGCTGCCGCGGCGCAGCGACTGGCCGCCGGCCAAGCGCAACTCGACCTTGGCTTGGCCGAACGTTCGGCGGCCGAGCCGTTGCCGATCACGTCCTCGAAGTCGGCGCTGCTGTGGGAAGCATTGTGCGCTGCTTATGACAAGGTCGGGTTCGCCAACGTCGCCGATGGGGATGAGGCGTTTCGTCAGTTGGTGTTGGCCCGGATCATCGAACCGACCAGCAAGGCCGATTCACTTCGGGTCGTCGAGGAGACTGGGGTCGTCCCGGTGTCGTATCCGACGCTGAACCGCCGTCTGCCGGTGTTCGCCAAACCCGCTTTCCGGCAAGCGCTTTCGACCGCATGCGCTGCCCACGCGCAATTGGGTCCGGCCAGTCTGGTGCTCTATGACGTGTCGACGCTGCACTTCGAGACCGATGCTGGTGATGGGTTCCGGGAGCCCGGATTCTCCAAGGAAAGACGGTTGGACCCGCAGATCACCCTGGGGTTGTTGACCGATGCTGGCGGGTTCCCGTTGACGGTGGCGGCCTTTGAGGGCAATAAGGCAGAGACCGCGACCATGCTGCCGGTGATCAACGCGTTCAAGGCCGCTCACCAACTCACCGACGTCACGGTCGTCGCTGATGCCGGGATGATCTCGGAAGCCAACCAGGTCGCCCTGCACGCGGCAGGGCTGTCCTACATTCTCGGCGCGAGGATTCCGTTTTTACCTGATGTGGTGCGCGAGTGGCGCGACAAGCACTCCGATGAGGCGATCCCCGACGGCCTGGTGCTCACCCAGCCCTGGCCATCAACCAGCGGCGAGAAAACCCGCGGCATCCCGGACCGGATCATCCACTACCAGTACCGCCATGACCGGGCCCGGCGCACGCTGCGGGGGATCGATGAGCAGGTGGCCAAGGCCGAACGTGCTGTTGACGGGCATGCCCCGGTCAAACGTAACCGCTACATCCAGCTCACCGGGGCTACCAAGAGCGTGAATCGCACACTGGAGGCCAAGGCCCGGGCGTTGGCCGGGTGGAAGGGATACACCACCAACCTGGTGAGCCAACCGGCCACTTTCGTCATCGAGGCGTATCACCAGTTGTGGCGCATTGAAAAGGCGTTCCGGATGTCCAAGCACGACCTGCAAGCCCGCCCGATCTATCACCGCACCCGCGACTCCATCGAAGCCCACCTCAGCGTTGTCTTCGCCGCGATGGCGGTATCGCACTGGATCGAGCACCAAACCGGTTGGAGCATTAAGAAATTCGTTCGCACCGCACGCCGCTACCGTACCGTCACTATCCAAGCCGGCAAGCACACCCTGACCGCTGCTGAACCGCCACCACCCGACCTCGCCGAAATCCTCGCAAACATCCACAGCCTACGTGCGCACTAGCCTGATAAAAGTCGGGTACCGTCACTATCCAAGCCGGCAAGCACACCCTGACCGCTGCTGAACCGCCACCACCCGACCTCGCCGAAATCCTCGCAAACATCCACAGCCTACGTGCGCACTAGCCTGATAAAAGTCGGGTCGAAAAGCCGTCGATGGCGCTCAAACGCCGGCTGCGCCGGAAGTGGTCTGCGGCCACCACCGCCGAACGCGGGCATCCGGCAACCACAGCAGCACGGTGAGCACCTCGGCGGCCACGCTGATCGCCGCGTACGGCGCCGGATCCCAGCCCCGCTCGGCGAAGCCGAACAGCCCGACCGTGCGTGACGCCGCGAACGCCACCAGCGAGCCGCCGGCCACCGCGGCGCCGGCCCAGCTCAGCCAGCCCGGCCCGCCGGCGCAGATCAGCAGCGCGACGGCGAACGACACGCTGGCCTGCACCAGGAACGCGACCCCGATGCTCGGAATGTGTTGGTAGCCATGCACATACAGGTAGGCGTGGCTGAGTGCGCTGACCGTCAACGACGCGGCGATGCCGAGCCGAGTGGCTATTGTCGTCAAAGTCATTGCAGGGTCCGCTCTTTCAGTGCCAGAACGGTGTCGCCCCGGCTGTAGGCGACCTCGCGCACGCCCAGCGCGTCGCGCAGCCTGCCGGCGGGCAGGGTGACCGGCTTGGGCGCCGGCCCGTCGCCCGGGTGCGGGAGCGGGTAGGCGGTGGTGGTGCCGCTGTGAAAGGTCACGTTGTCCTCGGTTTTGGAGAACAGTTGGTGCACATGGCCGTTGAGGCAGGTGACGGAGGCGAACCGGCGCAGATAACTCAGTGCCTGCGCGGCGTCGTCGGTGCCCCAGCCCCATTGCGGGTACATCGCGAACAACGGGATGTGGCTGAACACGATGATGGGAGTGTCGCTGGACAGGCCGGCGACGTCCTTTTTGACGAACTCCAACTGGTCGGCGCCCAGGTGCCCGAGCTTGCGCAGGTTCAGCGTGTTGACCAGCGCGATCAGGTGCACGCCGGCCACGTCGAGGCTGTACCAGCCGTCACCGGCCGAACCCGCCCCGAAGACGCTGCGGTACTTCTGCCCCGCGTCGTCGACCGAATCGTGCTCGCCGGGCACGGTGAACACGTGCGGGGTCTTCAGCGCGCTCATCATCTGCTTGGCCTGGTCGAACTGCTCGGGCGTGGACAGGTGGGTGAGATCGCCGGTGTGGATGACGAAATCCGGGGTGTAGCCCAGGTTGTTGACCTGGTCGATGGCCCGGCCGAAGGTGCCCGCCACGTCGGGGTTGGGGGCGCCGGTGAAACCGAGGTGGCTGTCGCTGATCTGGGCGAACCGCAGGGTGGGCTGAGCGCGGGTGTGCTGTGCGGCCGCCCGGCCGGCGACGTGGGAGATCACCTCGCCCCCGGTCACGGCGAACCCCACCGCCGCCCCGAACCACGCCGTGTGCCGGATCAACTGCCGGCGGCTCATGTTCGGATTCATCCCGTCACCACCACGGTGCCGCGCATCATCGGGTGAATCGAGCAGACGTAGTCGAAAGTGCCCGCGGCGGAGAAGGTGTGGGTGAAGACGGCCCCGGTGCCCATGCCCGGTGAGTGGAACGACCCATCGCTCGCGGCCACCGTGTGAGGTTCCTCGTCGCGGTTGATCCAGGTGACGGTGGTGCCGGCGGGCACGGTCAGGGTGGCCGGCGCGAACGCGAAGCCGTCGATGACGACCTGATTGGGGCCGGCCGCCGCCGGCGCCGCGGTGACCGGCGTCTGGGTGCTGGGCGTGCCGCCGCCCGCGGCGGGCCGCGGAGCCGAGCAGCCGGCTACCGCCACGGCGACGGCCAGCGCCGCGGTCAACGATTTTGCAAGGGTCATGCCCACAGATAGGGCCGCGGGTTACACGGCTCAGGTGCGGCGCACCGGGGCGAACACCTCGATGATGCCGTCGGCCTCGCGAACCATCAACGCCGGCAAGGGTTTCGGCTCGATCGGCAGCTGGTGGGTGAGCACCTTTCCGCTGGGCGAGAACGACGTGGTGTGGCAGGGGCAGCGCAGCGTGTCGTCGGGCGCGTCGAACCACAGCTTGCATCCCTGATGCGTGCACACCCCGGATATCGCCTGCACCTTGCCGTCGACGCGGCGGACGAACCCGCTCACCGCGCCCAGGTCGAAGGCGCGCAGGACGCCGTCGGGCACCTCCGAGCTGGCCGCGACCCGCTGCCAGCTGCCCTGGTTGGGGGCCAGCGTCCCGGACGCGATCTGCGGGGCGCGATCCGGGCCGGACTGCCCGGCGATCACGGTGCGGTCGATGGACACCGCGGCGACCGCGGCGGTGGCGGCCGCCGAGGTGCCGACGATCACCTGGCGGCGGGTGCTGCCGCGCCCGGGCCGCGGTCGGGTCGGCGCGCCGGACATCTGCTCGGCCAGACGCCGGTGCAGATCGGCGAGGAATTCCGGGCGCGGCGCGTCGGCCACCTCGGAGTCCGGCCGGGCCGCCCGCAGCTCGATCGCGGTGCGCAGCTGGGCCGCCTCGAAATCGTCGGGCAGGAACGGCCGGGGCCGGCGGCCCCGCAACAGGTCGTCGACGTAGCGCCGCAGCCCTCGCGCGTTCATGGCCGGCCTCCCTCGTTGACCTGTGCCGCCAGCCGCAGCGCACGGTGCTGCAGCACCTTGGCGTTGGCCACGCTGATTCCGAGTTCCGCGGCTGCCTCCTTGATCGAATTACCTTGCAGGAAGCGCGATTCCAGGATGCGGCGATAGCGGTCCGGCAGGCTGTCCAGCACCCGGGCGACGCGCTGCGGGGCGGTGCTGATCGCGTCGGGGTGCTCGGGCGGTTGTTCGATGTCCTCGATCGAGGTTATCTCCCGCCCCAGCGTCTCGCGCCAGTGCGCGGCCAGCACCGTGCGAGCGGTGGCGCGCAGGTAGGCGCGCACCTCGGCGGCGCTGGCGGTCAGCCGCAGCGGCCGCAACGCGGCCAGGAAGACCTCGGCGGTGAGGTCCTCGGCGTCGGCCCGGTTGCCGACCCGGGCGAACAGCGTGCGATACACCCAGGCCGCGTTGTCGGAGTAGACGGCTTCCCAGTCCGGGTAGCCGCCCTCGGGCACCGCGCGCAGCGGTCGCGGGCCGACGGGTTCGTTGTGTGCCGCCACCTGCCTCCTTCACCGCTATGAAGTATCGGCTCGGGTTACACGGGTCAGCTCGCGGCGAGTGCAGCCTCGGCAGCCAGCAGCTCGCCCAGCCTGGCGGCGGTGGCCGCGAACACCGACTTGGCGATGCCCAGGATCCGCGCCCGCACCCGGGGTTTGGCCGACGCCGACGGCAGCAGGTGGCCGATCAGATGCCCGAACAAATCCAGCCGCGCGCCGGACAACCACGTCATCAACTCCGGGTCGTCGAACCAGCGCAGCTGATTGGTGTAGTCGGCCAGCGCCAGCCGCAGCCAGTCGACGTCGGTGTCGGGGTGCGGCAGGGGCACGCAGAGCTCGTTTCGGCGCGCGTCGTCGCCGTAGCCGGCCTCCACGTGGGCGATCAGCGCGGCGGAGAAAATCTGCTGACAGCCGCGCACGCTTTGCAGCGTGATTCGCCCGGGTGTGAAAATCGGTGTGGCTGGCCGCTTTTCGGCGCCATCGGCGGTGCAGTCCAGGTAGAGCGCGCGACCGTCGACCGCGACGGCGCCGCCGTCGAGCACCATCGCGCCCGGCTCGATGGAGCGCACGTGGCCCAGCCGCACCACGTCGGTGATCCGGCGCAGCTGCTCGAGTTCGAGCCGGGTGACGGTCGCGCAGCGGTACATGGTGGGCCGCACCGCCGGATCGATGCGCAGCAGCAGGCCAGCGGCCTCGAGCCGGGAAAACAGCTCGGCCACCGAACCGGCTTCGTTGATGGCGCGCAGCTGGGCGGTGAAGCTGTGTTTGATCTGCTCGGCGAACAACGCGCCGGGCTGCATCGTCGCGCGATCCAGCAGCCAGGAATCCCGGGGCATGATCCAGGTCAGCCGGTCCGGCTCGACGCCCTGGCCCAGCAGCCACAGGCAGGTGTCGATGCCGGTCTTGCCGGCCCCGACGACGACGTAGCGCTGATACCCGGGCCGGCGCGGCAGCTCGTTGGGCGGCACACAGTCGACGCCGTCGCCGACGGTGTAGGGCGGTGGGCGCATCGCCGGCACGCTGACGTGCATGTAGGTGGCGTCGACGATGCGGCGGGTCACCTCGACGGTGTGGTCGGCGCCGGCCAGCGTGCGAAACCGCCCGTCGCCGAGGTACTCGCTGTCCGGGAAGTAGCGCACGCGCCCGGTCGGCAGCAGCCGGGTGCGCATGACGCGGTCGTAGTAGGCGCAGATCTCGTCGGCCGTCGCCAATTCGTAAAGGCCGCGGTTCCAACCGATTTGGTCGATGCTGTCGCCACCCAGGCGCAGGGAGTTGACGCCGTAGAACGCCGAGGGTTGGTGCAGCCGCACGAATGGATACGCCATGGTCCAGTGCCCGCCCGGCGCGTGATGGCGGTCCACCACCACGACACGGGCCTGCGACGCGGCCGTCTCGGTGACCAGCGTGTCGATGAACGCCATGCCCATGGCGCCGGCGCCGACCACCAGGTAGTCGGCCTCGATGGTGTGCATACAGGCCTCAGGCTAGCCCCAGGCGCCGCTTGCCAAGGCCGGAACCGGGTTACTAGGATATGCAAGTATCCGCGTCACGTCCCGTGCCGTCCACCACATTCGAGGGCCCCATGACCACACAGATTCCGCACTTCATCGACGGGCAGCGCACCGCCGGGCAATCCACTCGCACCGCCGACGTCTTCGACCCCAGCACCGGGGCCGTCCAGGCGCAGGTGCCGATGGCGGGCCGGGCCGACATCGACGCCGCGGTGGCTTCGGCCATCGAGGCGCAAAAGGGTTGGGCCGCAACGAATCCGCAACGCCGCGCCCGAGTGCTGATGCGTTTCATCGAGCTGGTCAACCAACACAACGACGAGCTGGCCGAGCTGCTGTCGCGCGAGCACGGCAAGACCCTGGCCGACGCCAAGGGCGACATCCAGCGCGGCATCGAGGTGATCGAGTTCTGCGTCGGCATCCCGCACCTGCTCAAGGGTGAGTACAGCGAGGGCGCCGGGCCCGGCATCGACGTCTATTCGCTGCGCCAGCCGCTGGGCGTGGTCGCCGGCATCACCCCGTTCAACTTCCCGGCGATGATCCCGCTGTGGAAGGCCGGGCCCGCGCTGGCCTGCGGCAACGCGTTCGTGCTCAAGCCCAGCGAGCGCGACCCGTCGGTGCCGGTGCGGCTGGCCGAGCTCTTCGTCGAGGCGGGCCTGCCGCCGGGCGTGTTCCAGGTGGTGCACGGCGACAAGGAGGCCGTCGACGCCATCCTGAACCACCCCGACATCCAGGCGGTCGGGTTCGTCGGCAGCTCGGACATCGCCCAGTACATCTACGCCGGGGCCGCCGCCACCGGCAAGCGCTCGCAGTGCTTCGGCGGCGCCAAGAACCACATGATCGTGATGCCCGACGCCGACCTGGACCAGGCCGTCGACGCGCTGATCGGCGCCGGGTACGGCAGCGCCGGCGAGCGCTGCATGGCGATTTCGGTCGCGGTCCCGGTCGGCGACAAGACCGCCGACCGGCTGCGGGCCCTGCTCGTCGAGCGGATCAACAACCTGCGGGTGGGGCACAGCCTGGACCCCAAGGCCGACTACGGCCCGCTGGTGACCGAGGCCGCGGTGGCGCGGGTGCGCGACTACATCGACCAGGGCGTGGCCGCCGGCGCCGAGATCGTGGTGGACGGCCGCGAACGCCGCAGCGACGACCTGACTTTCGGGGACGCCAACCTCGAGGGCGGCTTCTTCATCGGGCCTACCCTGTTCGACCACGTCACGCCCGATATGTCCATCTACACCGACGAGATCTTCGGGCCGGTGCTGTGCATCGTAAGGGCGCAGAACTACGAAGAAGCGCTGGCGCTTCCTTCTCAGCACGAGTACGGCAACGGGGTGGCGGTGTTCACCCGCGACGGCGACGCCGCCCGCGATTTCGTGTCCCGGGTGCAGGTCGGCATGGTCGGGGTCAACGTGCCGATCCCGGTGCCGGTGGCCTACCACACCTTCGGCGGCTGGAAGCGCTCCGGCTTCGGCGACCTCAACCAGCACGGGCCGGCGTCGATCCAGTTCTACACCAAGGTCAAGACCGTCACGTCGCGGTGGCCGTCCGGCATCAAGGACGGCGCCGAATTCGTGATTCCCACAATGGATTAGAACCGAGAAAGAATTCCGGCCCCACTATGTTTACCCTGGACGACGACGAGCGGGTGATCGCCGAGACGGCCGCCGCGTTCGCCGCCAAGCGCCTGGCCCCGCACGCGCTGGAATGGGATGCGGCCGAACACTTTCCGGTCGACGTGCTGCGCGAGTCGGCCGAGCTCGGGATGGCGGCGATCTACTGCCGCGAGGACGTCGGCGGCAGCGGGCTGCGCCGGCTGGACGGGGTCCGCATCTTCGAGCAGCTGGCCATCGCCGACCCCACCACGGCGGCGTTCCTGTCCATCCACAACATGTGCGCGTGGATGATCGACAGCTACGGCACGCCCGAACAGCGCAAGGGCTGGGTGCCGCGGCTGGCGGCGATGGACGTCATCGCCAGCTACTGCCTGACCGAGCCGGGCGCGGGGTCCGACGCCGCCGCGCTGAGCACCCGCGCGGTCAGACAGGGCGGCGATTACGTGCTGGACGGCGTCAAGCAGTTCATCTCGGGCGCCGGGGCCTCGGACGTCTACCTGGTGATGGCCCGCACGGGCGGTGAAGGGCCGCGCGGCATCTCTGCGTTCGTCGTCGAAAAGGGTTCTGCTGGGCTGAGTTTCGGTTCGCCCGAGGAGAAGATGGGCTGGCACGCCCAACCCACCGCGCAGGTGATCCTGGAGGGGGTGCGGGTGCCCGCCGACGCGATGCTGGGCGGCGCCGAGGGTGAGGGCGCCGGATTCGGCATCGCGATGAACGGCCTCAACGGCGGCCGGCTCAACATCGCCGCGTGCTCGCTGGGCGGCGCGCAGGCGGCCTTCGACAAGGCCGGGGCCTACGTGCGCGATCGGCAGGCGTTCGGGTCGCCGCTGCTCGACGAGCCGACCATCCGGTTCGCCCTGGCCGACATGGCCACCGGCCTGGAAACGTCGCGAATGATGTTGTGGCGGGCCGCCGGTGCGCTGGACGCCGACGATCCCGACAAGGTCGAGTTGTGCGCGATGGCCAAACGCTACGTCACCGACACCTGCTTCGAGGTCGCCGACAAGGCGCTGCAGCTGCACGGCGGCTACGGCTATCTGCGCGAGTATGGTCTGGAGAAGATCGTGCGCGACCTGCGGGTGCATCGCATCCTGGAGGGGACCAACGAGATCATGCGGGTGGTCATCGGCCGGGCCGAAGCGGCGCGGTTCCGGGCCACCGCATAGAAAGGCCGTCGGATGACCGAGCGCGTGGTGGTGGCTTTCCTGGGCCTGGGCAACATGGGCGCGCCGATGGCGGCGAATCTCGTTGCGGCCCAACATGCGGTGCGCGGATTCGATCCGGTGCCCGCGGCGCTGTCGGCCGCCACCGCGTCCGGTGTCGCCGGTTTCGACACCGCCACCGACGCGGTGACGGGGGCCGACGTGGTGATCACCATGCTGCCCAACGGCGAGGTGGTCAAACGCTGCTACGCCGAGATCCTGCCCGCCGCGCGCCCGGGCGCGCTGTTCATCGACAGCTCCACGATCTCGGTCGCCGACGCCCGCGAGGTGCACGCGCAAGCGCAGTCGCACGGCGTGGCGCAGCTCGACGCGCCCGTCTCGGGCGGGGTGAAGGGTGCTGTCGCCGGCACGCTGGCGTTCATGGTGGGCGGCGAACCCGAGGCACTGGAGCGGGCCCGGCCGGTGCTGGAACCCATGGCGGGCAAGATCATTCACTGCGGCGCGGCCGGGGCCGGGCAGGCCGCCAAGGTGTGCAACAACATGGTGCTGGCGGTGCAGCAGATCGCCATCGGCGAGGCATTCATCCTGGCCGAAAAGCTCGGGTTGTCGGCGCAGTCGCTGTTCGACGTGATCACCGGGGCGACCGGCAACTGCTGGGCCGTGCACACCAATTGCCCGGTGCCGGGCCCAGTTCCGACGTCGCCGGCCAACAACGACTTCAAGCCGGGCTTCGCCGCCTCGCTGATGAACAAGGACCTGGGTCTTGCGATGGACGCGGTGACCTCGACCGGCGCGGCCGCCCCGCTGGGCCGGCACGCCGCGGAGATCTACGCGAAATTCGCCGCCTCCCACGGCGACAAGGACTTCAGCGCGGTCATCGAGATGCTGCGCGGCGCTTGCTAGCACCGAGCGTCACGCCGGCGTGGCACCCGGGCGCGACGGTCACGCTGGCGTGACGCTCGGCGCCGCGGGGCGAGTTCAGAAGTCGCCCGCGTTGCGGCGCAACGTCTCGATCGACGACGCCAGCTGCTGCGACTCGGTGTCGCTCATCCCGATGTCGGCGAACACCTGCTTGTTGAGGGTGACGGTGGCGTCCTCGACGGTGGAGCGGCCCAGCTCGGTGATCTGCACCAGCGTGGTGCGCCCGTCGGTGGGGTGCGGCACCCGCTGCACCAGCCCGTCGGCCTCCAGCCGGCGGATCGCGTGGGTGACGCTGGTGACGTGCACCTGCAGCCGGTCGGAGGCCTTGGTGATGGGCAGCGCCCCGGTCCGACTGAACGCCAGCAGCCGCAGCAGTTCGTAGCGGGAGAAGCTCAGGTCGTACGGGCGCAGCGCCGTCTCGACCCGGGCCAGCAGGATCTGGTGCGCGCGCATCACCGAGGTCACCGCGACCATGCCCGGCGCCACGTCGCCCCACCCGGCGCGCTCCCAGTTGGCCCGGGCGGCGGCGATCGGATCGCGTTCGTGAGGACGTGAGTCGGCCACGCCCTTTCTTACCGCACTTGCCGCTCCAGCGTGGCCTTTCCCACCGCCGACAGCACCGCCACCGTGGAGGCGCGGCTGCCCACCGTCAGCCGGGCCGCGCCGTCCGGGTAGTAGCGCGCCCGGACGCCGCCGCGGGCGAAGACCCGCTGCCACGCGCGTCCCTGCGGATCGGGCGGCAGGTAAACGAAGTTCGCGTGCGCGTCGGTGGTGTAGACGCCCAGCGCGCTCAGCCGCATCCGCAGCCGGCGGCGTTCGGCGGTGATCGACCGGATGCGCCGGGACAGTTCGTCTTCGGCCCGATACGACGCCGTGACGGCGAGCAGGCTGGTGATCGCGATGCCGAACGGCAGCTGCTGGTCCCACAGCGGCCGCGCCAGCCGCGGCGACGCCACCCCGTAGCCGATCCGCAGCCCGGCCAGGCCGTACGCCTTGGAGAAGGTGCGCACTACCACCACATTGGGGAAGCACGCCACCAGCGCCGCCACGTCGATCCGGTGCTCGGGCGCGGTGAATTCGACATAGGCCTCGTCGAGCAGCACGACGGTGTCGCGCGGCACCCGGCGCAGGAACCGGAAGACTGCGGCCGCGGACTCCACGGTTCCGGTCGGGTTGTGCGGCCGGCACAGCACCACCACGCGGGCGCGCGCGGCCGCGTCGGCGAGCCCGTCCAGGTCGTGCTGCCCGTGCTCGTCCAGCGCGACGGCGATGGTGTTCAGCCGGGCCATCCGCGCCACGATCGGATACCCGTCGAAGGTGGGGGTGGCCATCGCGATGGCGTCCCCCGGCGCGGTCAACGCCTGCAGCACCTGCAGCATCACGCCGGTGGCTCCGGCGCCCAGCACCACCAACTCGGCCGGCACGCCGATGTGCTCGGCGATCACCCCGCGCAACCGCTCGGGCAGGAACTCCGGATACCGGTTGGCGGTACACACCGAACGGATCAGCGCAGCGCGCACCGCCGGCAGCGGCGGGAAGGGATTCTCGTTGAGCGACAAGGCAAACGGGTCGACCGCGTCGGGCAGCGCCTCGCCGATGCCGCCGTCAGCCGGGCGCGGGACGGTCAGCATCCGCCCCGCCCGCCCCAGCGCACCGCGGCGGCGCCGGCGAAATCGCCGGCGTGCGCGAACGCCGCCATCATGACCACCTCCCCGGCCTTGATCCGCTGCTCGGATATCGCGCGGTCGAGGTTGACCGGGATCCCGGCGCCGAACAGGTTGCCGCACTCGTCGAAGGTGTCGAGGTGCCGTGCCGGCGGCAGCTCCAGCGCCTCGCGCCAGTTGCGCAGGAACGCCCGGTTCGGCTGGTTGGTGACCAGCAGGTCGATGTCCTTGGCGGGCAACCCGATTCGATCGCACACCGCCAGCGCCACCTCGGGTACCTGCCGGTTACCGCGGGCCAGCACCTTGGTGATCTTGCTGTCGGTGAAGCCGATGCTGCCCTCGCCGGGCCCGGCCTGCCACCACTTGCGGGGCGGGTCGTAGGACAGCGTCATCTCGCCCGCGTATTCGCCGTAGCTGCGGCACTCGACGTCGAGGACGGGCGAGGAGTCGCCGACGGTGACCAGCCCCACCGCGGCGCCGTCGCCGGGCACCGCCGCCTGCGCCTTGCGCCGGATCGTCGGCTGGTCGAAGAACTGGCCGGCCGCGTTCTGGGCGATCGCGATCAGCGCGGTGCGTCCCTGGCCCGACGACAGCAGTGTGCGAGCCACGTTGAGCGCCAACACGAATGCCGCGCACCCGCCGTTGTTGAGGTCGAGCACCCAGGACGGGCGCATGCCCAGCCGGTGCGCGATGCCGCCGCCCTGGCCGTAGAACGCCATGTCGGGCACCTGGGTGTGGGTGATCAGCACGTCGGCGCCCTCGATGACGTCGTGGCCGTGCCGCTCGATCAAACCCTGTGCCGCGCGTTCGATCATGTCGATGGAGCTCTCGTCGTGGCCGACGTGGTGGCGGTACTTCGGGGCGCGGAACATCACGTTGTCGCGCAGGTCGTCGGATTCGGCGAATTGCGCGTAGTAGTCGGCGGGGATCGGCTCGCCCGGCAGATAGCTGGCGACGTCGATCAGGCTGACGGTCGACGCGTTCATCGCGTCACCTCATCCACACCGGGGTGACCGGCAGGCCGTGCCGATGGCGGTATTCGGCGATCGCCTTGAGGTTGCGCAGCTCCAGCAGATGGCCGGCGCCGAACATGTCCCAGAAGTCGCCCACCCACACCGGGCGCTGCGGCGGCGCGGTCTGCGGGTACGGGTTGTGGTCGTAGAACGGGTGATGGCAATTGGTCCACAGCACAACCGATCCCGGCTTGTCGAGCACGGTCTGGGCGTCGACGACGCGCATCAGGTAGATCATCCACAGGTGGTCGCCCTGGTCCCAGGCGCAGTGGTAGTCCACGGTCCGCGCCTGCGCGTTGGCGACGGTGCGGGTGTAGATCTTGGTTTCCGAACCGAGCCGGTCGTGGGCCAGCCACAGCCCGGGCTCGTCGGTGGGGGTGAACCCGCGCAGGCTGTAGGTCCACTCCTCCAGGCTGCGGGTGTCGGCCATGTACTCGAACAAGTCGTCGGGTGGACAGTCGATGTAGTCGTTGACGGTGCAGTACTGTCCGAAGACCTGGTCGTGCGGGTACACCGACCGCATCATGTCCATGATGATCGGCGTGGCCTTCTCCCGGGGGCTGGTCTCGATGCGGGTGACCCCGTCGATGAGGTCGCCGATGTCCTCAAGCGCTGGCAGCGACATTGGTGCGGATCTCCTTTGTAACTGAATTCTGTTTGACAGCAGCATCTTTGACCGCCGACGTGGTGAGAAACGGGGCGAACGGCGGGATCTCGTCGGCGGCGCACTCGACGCTGACCACCGCCGGGCCATCGACATCGAGCGCCGCGGCCATCGCGGCGGCGAACCCGTCGACGTCGCCGACCTCCACCGACGTCAGGCCGGGGAACATGGCGGCCAGCCCGGCGCCCAGCCGGCTGGGCCGGAAACGGTTGTAGCTGTAGCGGTCGCCGTAGAACAGCTGCTCGCGGGTCACGCACATGGCGTGCGCGTTGTTGTTGAACAGCACGAACGTCATCGGTAGCCGGTATTGCACGGCGGTGTGCACCTCCATGCCGTGCATGAAGAACGCGCCGTCCCCGGCGATGACGACGGTGCGCCCGCCAGGGCGTCCACTATTGTTGCGCCCCAACGCTATTCCAATCCCCGCCCCGAAGCTGTTGCCCATGCCACCCATGCCGAGCGCGACGACGAACCGGCCGTCGCGGCGCACCGGCAGGTAGTGGATCGCGGCCGCGCCGGTGTTGCCGGCGTCGACCACGATGTCGACGCCGCGCGGCAGCACGCCGTCCAGCACCGCCATCGCGTCGCGGTAGCGCACCCCCGGCCCCGTGCACGGCGGCGGCGTCAGCTCGGTCGGCCGGCCCCCGCCTTGCCCGGCCGGCGCGACCGGTCGCCGGTGGCCGCGCAGCGCGCGGATCAGCAGCCGCAGCGAGCCGCGCAGGTCGCCGGTGTGCACGTGGGTGCAGGCGAGATAGGGCGGCGCCGACCCGATCGAGACGGTGCGCACCGCGGCCAGCGCGTCGTCCAGGCCGCTGCGCGCGGTGACCGCCAACCGGGTCCCGACGATGAGGCACACCGCGCTGCCGGCCACCGCCTCGGCCACGTTGCGGTGGCCCATCACACCGGTCACTCCCAGCGTCCGGCCGTCCGGCCCGGGTGCGCCGGCGACGTCCTTGGCGTCCGGCACGGTGGCCACCCGCGCCCCCAGCAGCGCGCGCAGCTCCTCGAGCTCGGCCCGGGCGTCGTCGCGGGCCACCTGTTCGCCGGCGATGATGGCGATCTCGCCGGTCACGCGGCGCAATTGCGCCGCGATCGGGTGCGGGTCGCCGGCCGGGGGCCGCCATTGCGCCGCAATCGGGTCCCGCCCGCCGGGTGCGCCGTGGCCGTTGCGCTCGCCGACGCCGACCCGGGCCTGCTGAATGTCCTTGGGCAACAACAGCACCGCCGGGCCTCCGGCCCGCGCCGCCGAAATGGCCTGCGGCAGAAGCGAAACGATGTCGTCGGGGGTTTGCACCCGCCGGCAGAACACCGAGACCGCCGAGAACAGCGCGCCGGCGTCCAGGGATCCGTTGGCGCCGCTGGTGTCCTGGAAGCTGCCCCGGCCGTCCAGCGCGGCGGCGGGCTGGCCGACCAGCGCCAGCACCGGCACCCGGCTGGCGAGCGACTCGCCGAGTCCGGCCACGAGATTCAGCGATCCGCCGCCCGAGGTCGCGGCCACCACCCCGAGTCCCGCTCCGCTTCGGCTGTATCCGTCGGCCATCGCGGCGGCGGAGAACTCGTGCTTGGCCAGCACCGCGGTGAGCTCCGGCCGGAAATGCGCCGCGTCGTAGAGGTCCTCGATGTTGGCGCCGTCCACCGCGAAGAGGTGGTCGGTTCCGATCGCCGCAAGGTGGCCGACGATGTGGTCGACCACCCGGTGCCTTCCGAGCATGTGGGAAGACACGAGGCGGGCCGCCGATGGGTTCACGATCGTCGCGCGGCCGGGGCCGGTGAACCGTTCGTCGGCCGTCACCGTGGTGCCTAGATGACCATCGAAATGGCCGGCGTGGTGCGCGAGTACCGGGTGGGCGGTCAACCGGTGCGGGCCCTGGACCGGATCAGCCTGCAGCTGGCCGGTGGGCAGTTCGTGGCGGTCGTCGGGCCCTCCGGCGCGGGCAAGAGCACGTTGCTGCATCTGCTGGGCGCGCTGGACTCCCCCGACTCGGGTTCCATCCTCTTCGACGGCGAGGAGATCGGCCGGCTCGGCGACGAGGCGCAGTCGCGGTTCCGCCATCGCCGGGTGGGCTTCGTGTTTCAGTTCTTCAACCTGTTGCCCACCCTGTCGGCCTGGGAGAACGTGGCGATCCCGCGGTTGCTCGACGGGGTGCGGCTGGGTCGGGCCAGGCCGGACGCGCTCCGGCTGCTGGAGCGGGTGGGCCTGGGCAACCGCACCGAACACCGGCCCGCGGAGCTGTCCGGCGGCCAGATGCAGCGGGTCGCGGTGGCGCGGGCGCTGATGATGGACCCGCCGCTGATCCTGGCCGACGAGCCGACCGGCAACCTGGATTCCTCCACCGGCGCGGCCATCCTGGAGCTGCTGGCCGAGGTGGCGCACGAGGGCGGCGGTGACCGGCTGGTGGTGATGGTGACCCACAACAGCGACGCCGCGGCGGCCACCGATCGGGTGATCACGCTGCAGGACGGCCGGGTCGGTTCGGACGTGCTGGCGGTCGCCGGGTGAGGTCGGGGCGTGCGGTCACGGCCGCGGCGAGCCGGCTGCGCGTGTTCAGCCTGCGCGAGCTCGCTGTGCATCGACGCCGCACCACCGCGTCGATCGCCGTGATGGCCGTCTCCGCAACGTATTTGGTGGCGGTCTTCGGCATCTTCGGCTCGATCACCGGATCGGTGAGCCGGCTGGCCGACGGGATCGCCGGGGTGGCCGCGCTCGAGGTCTCCGGCATCACCGACGCCGGATTCGCCGACTCGGTGCTGGCCGATGTCGCCGCGGTGCCCGGGGTCGCCACCGCCGCGCCGATGATCCGGACGACGGCGGCCACGCCGTCCGGGCCGGTCCTGCTGCTGGGCGTCGACGCCCGCACCGCCGCGCTGGGCGGCGCCCTCACCGACGCGGTGTCGCGACCGGTGCGGGAGCTTTCCGCGTCGCCGGACGGCGTGCAGGTGGGGCCGCGGGCCGGGTATGCGAAAGGTCAAGCGTTCCAACTTGGTTCGGCCCCGGTCACCGTCACCGAGGTGCTGGCCGGCAGGCAGTTCGCCGAACTCAACGGCGGACACTATGTGCTGGCGCCGCTGGCGTTGGCGCAGCGCGTCACCGCGCGCGCCGGACAGCTGGACTCGATCCTGATCACCCTCACGCCGGGCGCCGACCCGGCCGCCGTCCGCGCCGCGGTCGGCGCCGCCGTGGGCGGGCGGGCGATCGTGGCGGCGCCCAGCTCGCGGGCGGCCCGCGCCGGCGACGGCGTCCGGCTGATGAATTACATGGCGCTGCTCGGCGCGGCGGTGGCGCTGGTGGTCGGCGCGTTCCTGATCTACACCACGATGACGATGGCGATCACCCAGCGCCGCCCCGTCATCTCGATGCTGCGCGCGCTGGGCGGGCGGCGCCGCGCTGTGGTCGGCGACCTGCTCGCCGAGGCCGCCGTTCTCGGGCTGATCGGCGGGGCATTGGGGTGCGGCGCCGGAATCCTGGCCGGGCGCATGGCAATTGGCCGGCTGCCCCGGGCCGTCACGCAGGGACTGGAAGCCCGCGTCGAGTACTGGCTGCCCGGCTACGCCGTCCCGCTGGCGCTGGCGGCGACGGCGCTCACCGCCGTGGCGGCCGCGGCGATGGCCGCGCGGCAGGTGTACAAGGTTTCCCCGGTCGAGGCGCTGGCGCCGGTCGGGGCGTCGGCGGCCGACGCGGTGCCGCCGTGGCTGCGGGCCGCCAGCGGGGTCGGCGCGCTGGCGCTGTTCGCGGTGGCGGCCCTGGCGGTCCCGGCCGGCGCCCCGACGGGCGTGCCGCTGGGCGCCGTGCTGGTCGCCGAGCTGACGGCGGGCTTCGCGCTCACCGTGCCCATCGTCACCGCCACGTCCGCGCTGTCCCGCGTGTTCGGGTCGTGCGGTGCGCTCGCCGCCGCGACCATCCGGCGCGCACCGCGGCGGGTGTGGGCCACCGTGATGACGGTGTTGATCGGGGTGCTCACCACGGTGGTGATCACCGGCACCAACGCGGACATGATCGGGTCGGCGCGCGCCATCTTCGCGCCGGTCGCCGAGGCTGACGTGTGGGTGAGCGCGGATCCGCCCGACAGTTTCCCCACGGATGTTCTGCCGCAAGGGCTTTCGGAAAGACTCGCCGCGCTGCCCGGTGCGGCGCGGGTGACCGAGGGGGCGTGCGGGTTCGCCGTCGTCGCGGGCACCCGGGTGCTGCTGGACGGGTTCGCCGCGGGCAGCAGGGACGCGTTGTTCCGCGCGCTCGACGACCGGGTGCGCGCCGAGGTGCTGGCCGGGCGGGGTGTGGTGCTCACCCAGAATCTGGGCAAGGCGCTCAACGTGCGGGCCGGCGACCGGCTGCGGTTGCAGACCCCGCACGGCCCGCGGGAGGCGGCGGTGCTGGCGGTGGTGCCGTTCTTCTCGACGGTCATCGGCACCGTCGGGATGGATCTGGCCCAGCTGCGGGCATGGTTCGATCGCCCGGCGGCGACGACGCTGCAAATCACGGCGGCCCCGGGGGTGGATCCGCGGCGGCTGCTGGCTGACGTCCGCGCGACGGTGCCGGCGCCCAACCACGTCTACGACGGCCGCGCCGCGCTGGCCGGGCTGCAGGCCCCGCTGCACCAGAGCATGTTCATCGCCAACGCGGTGTGGATCATCGTGGTGGCGGTGGCCGCGGTCGCCCTGCTCAACACGTTGACGCTGTCGGTGACCGAGCGGCGCCGCGAGATCGGTGTGCTGCGGGCGATGGGCGCCGGCCGCCGGTTCATTCTGCGCATGGTGCTGGCCGAGGCGGCCGGAATCGGTTGTGTCGGCGGTGGTTTGGGGTTTCTGCTCGGGCTGGCGGACCAGTGGTTGTTCAGCCGCATCAGCGGGGACATGATGAACTTCCCGGTGGCCTTCCGGCTCAGCCCGCTGGCGCTTGCCTGCACCGCCGGGGCGCTGGGGATCACCCTGCTCGGTTCGGTGCCGCCCGCGCGGCGGGCGGCGCGGCTGAACATCATCGAGGCGGTCAGCGTGAACTGAGCACGGCGAATCCCTGCAGGTGGGGTTTGCACGGGAAGGGCACCGGGGTGCGGGGCACGCTGCGCAGCATCGAGGTGTCGAACCCGGCGGCGGCGATGGCCGCCCCGGTCCGCCGGTTGGGTTCGCAGCCGCCGGCCAACCAGGACCACGGCCGGGCGATCAGATCCTGCAGCCGGCCCGTCAGCCCGTCCCCGCGCACATGCTCGAGTACCACCAGCCTGCCCCCGGGCACCAGGACCCGGCGGATCTCGGCCAGGGTGGCCCCCACGTCGCGCACCGAGCACAGCACCAGCCCGATGTGCACCGAGTCGAAACTGTTGTCCGGGAAGGGAATCGACTCGCCGGACCCGGCGACCACGTCGACCGCGACCCCCTGGCGGGCGGCCAGCCGGGCGGCCATCCGGCGAAACGACGCCTCGGGCTCCACGGCCGCCACCGACGTCACCGCGGCGGGCAGGAACATCAGGTCGGTGCCCGGCCCCAGGCCGACCATCAGCAGCCGCCCGGTGGCGTGACTCATCGCCTGCCGCCGATACCGCTGGTAGAAGAGCCGGTCGAACACCGGCTGCCCGAACCGGTACACGTAGGGGAACAGCACGTTGCGGAATCTCATCGGGAGCCCAGATCCATTCGGAACGGCGGATATTCGTCGCGCATCAACGACACGTAGACGGCCACCCGGTACCGCCACCGCACGACGCCCATCAGCAGATCGAACATGCCGGGCGGGACGGTGCCGGTGCACAGCAACGTCAGCGCGGCGGTCAGGCACAGCACCTGCAGCAGCGGCTCCATCGACCAGCAGACCAGCACGTGCGGGATCGCCAACAGCCACTTGACCGGCACCGCAAGCCTTTTCAGCCGTCGCGGATAGTCGACAGCGAGGTCGCCAGGATAGTCGGGCGAGGTCGCGAGCGTGAACGGCGGGTATCGGTCCGTGCTGTTCATCGGGAATCGGTAGTTCATCAGCCGCCAGGACCAGCGCAGCACGCCGACGTTGAAGTCGAAGAGCCGCCGCGGATACCGACCGGTGCAGATGATCGCGATCCCGGCGACGACGGTGCACAGCGGGTACACCAGGTAGAGCCCGATCAGGATCGGGTAGTGCGGCACCGCCAGCACGCACCACTTCACCAGCCACAGCCAGCGCGACGGGGCGTCGAAATCGCCTCGCACCCTTATGGATTCGCCCGGTCCGTTCACCGGCGTGACGGAATCTTCGGCGCTTCCCCCAAGCTGCGGTTGATCGCTTCCCCCACGCTGCGGTTGATGTGGTCGGACATGCGGCGGTGGCTGGTCCAGCGCAGGAACATCGTCAGCGCGGCGGCCTGCAGCCGGTCGGAGACCAGCGCGGCCGGGCGCAGCACGGCCTCGCCGTGCGACACCGGCAGCGAGGCCACCCAGGACACCGCCCGGACCCGGCGGCGCCGGGTCTTCTCGTACCAGCGCAGCGCGTTCGCGACGTCGGCCTGGCCGCCGGGTGTCCCCCGCCCGAAATCGGCCAGCGCCTGGCACAGCACCATCGTGTCGAGCAGCGCCTGGTTGGTCCCCTGCGCCAGGGTGGGCGGCATGGTGTGCGCGGCGTCGCCGAGCAGGGTGACCCGGCCCCGCCCGGGGGGCGGGATCGGATGCCGAAAATGCGGGAACGGCGACGCGGCCAGATCCTCGTCGGTCAGGATCGCCAGCACCCGATCGACCGGCTCGGACCATCCGGCGAAGTGCGAGCGGATCGTCTCGATCGGGTGTTGCGGCCGGACGAACCCCGTCGACCACGGCAGGTCGAACCACCACTGCACCTCGGCGCCGCCGGCCGGCCACAGGCCGAGGTTTCCGCTGCCGCCGATCATCATCAGGGCGGCGTCGGACTCGGCGATCTCCGGGAGGCTGACCAGGCCCTGCCAGCTGCACCAGCCGGTCGCCTTGGCGTGCCGGGCGCCGACCCACTCGCGCACCATCGAGTGCAGGCCGTCGGCGCCGATCAGCACGTCGCCCTCGGCCACGGTGCCGTCGGTGAATTCGACGCTGACCCCGTCGCGGGAGGTGGCCAGTGCGACCGCGCGGCGGTCACAGTGGATGCGCCCGGTCGGGAATCCGTCCAGCAGCCGTTCCAGCAGCACCCGGCGCGGCACCATCCGCACGGGCGCGCCCAGCCGCCGCGCCATCGCGGTCACGTCCAGCGTGGCCAGCGGCCGGCCCGTCGACGTCACCGCCCCCACGCTGGACAGCTGCCGGCCGGCGCCGTCCATCTCGACGCCCAGCTGGCGCAGCACCGTCTCGCCGTTGGACCACACCGTCACCGCGCCGCCCGCGGCCGCCAGCCGGGGGCGGCGCTCGAAGACGGTGACGTCGTGGCCGTCGCGCAGCAGTCCGCGGGCCACCGAGATGCCGGCCACGCCGGCGCCCACCACCAGCACCCGCAGCGGACGCGCGTCGCCGACCACGCTGGCTCCGATCGTTTACAGGGAACGCTGCAGCAGCACCTGGCCGCTGTCGGCGGCCACCACTTGCACGGCGGCGATCTGGTCCACCGGCGTCGAGATCGACCCCGCCGGTGACGCGGTGTGGCCGGGCACGGCCACCCAGGTCGCCAGCCGGGTGCGGCTGCCGTCGCGGCCCACCACCACCATCGCCAGGGTGTCGTGGTGGGCGTTGAGCGGGGCCAGGCACACGCACCTCAGGTTGATCGAGGTGCCCCAGTGCTGGCCGCTGACCTGCACGGTCGAGGTCAGCAGGGTGGTGCCGACCTGGGCCATCGGCTCGGCCGACGCGGTCACCTGCCGGGCCGGAGTCGACGACCACCCCTCGAGGCCGACGAACACGCCGATGGCCAGCACCGCCGCCGCGGCAGCCGATGCCACCCAGGTCGCCACCCGGCCGCGCCGGCGCCGCCGGCGCACCGCGGTCAGCAGGGACGGCAACAGGTCGGCGGACAGCTGCGGGGCGGGGCCGGCCTCGTCGATGGCGGCCACTTCGTCGTGGTCGAGCCGGGACAGCAGCGCGGGCACCCCGCTGATGTCGGCGACCGCCTCGCGGCAGCCGCGGCAGTGGGCCATGTGTTGCTCGAATTCGCGGCGCTGCGCGGCGGACAACGAACCCAGCACGTACGCGGCATCCCACATCGCGTAGCGGTCTTCGGGAGGGCCGACGTCGTGCACCGGCGTCCTCATTTCATCCATGTCTGCTCACCCCTCAAACATTCGGAAAGTCCCTCATCGGGTGACCCCGAGTTCCTGCAGAGTGAGTCGCAACGCCCGCACCGCATAGTGTAGTCGCGACTTCACCGTTCCCTCGGCGATGCCGAGGTCTGTAGCTATCTGCGCGGTGGTCCAACCGCGGTAGTAGGACCGTTCGATCACGGCGCGGTGCTCGGCCGACAGCTGGGCCATCGCGTCGGCGATCAGCAACCGGTCCAGCGCCGCGTTGACCTCGTCCGGCGTGGACTGCTCGGGCGCCCCCGCGGTGTCGGTCGAGCCGACCACGTTGCGGAACCGCGCGCTGCGCCGGTCGTCGATGATCATGTTGCGGGCCACCGTGAACAACCACGCCCGGGCCGAGCGCTCGGTGTCGCCGATGACCTCGGGATGCTGCCAGGCCCGCAGCAACGTCTCCTGCACCACATCCTCGGATTGGCTCGCGTCGCCGGTCAGCCGCAGCGCGTAGCGCCACAGCACCGCGGCGTGTTCGTCGTAGAGCGCCTTCATCAGAGCGGCCTCGGCGGTCCCGGACGCCCTGGAAATGCCGACCACACGAGCCACTCGATCACCTCCTGCCGGGGAAACGAGCCCGGCGAAGGTTCGGTTCAACGGCCCCGACCCGGTGCGCCCCTACCCGAGCGTCAGGATGCGCGGCCCGGCGTCGGTGACGGCAACGGTGTGCTCCCAGTGTGCCGCACGCGAGCCGTCGGTGGTGATGACCGTCCACTGGTCGTCGAGCACCACGGTCTTGCCGGTGCCCAGGGTCAGCATCGGCTCGATGGCCAGCACCGAGCCGGGGGCCAGCAGCGGACCGCGGCCCGGCGAGCCCTCGTTGGGCAGGAACGGGTCCATGTGCATCTGCCGGCCGATGCCGTGCCCGCCGTAGCCCTCGACGATGCCGAACGCCCGCCCGTGCCGGGTCTCGGCGGCGCGGGTGCCCAGCTCGATGGCGTGCGAGACGTCGGTCAACCGGTTCCCGGGCACCATCGCCGCGATCCCGGCTTCCAGCGACTCCCGGGTGGCCTGGCACAGCGCCTCGTCGGCCGGGTCCAGGGCGCCCACCCCGAAGGTGATCGCCGCGTCCCCGTGCCAGCCGTCCAGCACCGCGCCGCAGTCGATCGACACCAGGTCACCGGGCACCAAAACCTCTGCGGCCGAAGGAATTCCGTGCACCACCCGGTCGTTGACGGAGGCGCAGATGGAGGCCGGGTAACCGTGGTAGCCCAGGAACGACGGCACCGCGCCGGCATCCCGGATCACCGACTCGGCGATCTGGTCCAGGCTCAGCGTCGACACCCCTGCGACCGCGGCCGCGCGGACCGCCTGCAGCGCGGCGGCCACCACCGCCCCCGCGGCGGCCATCGCGTCGAGTTCGCCGTCGCTGCGCTGCGGCACCACCTTGCGGCCGCGCAGCCGCGCCAGCGCGTTCATCCCTACTTGCCCAGCGCGCGCAGCGCCCGGGCGAACACCTCGTCCAGGGTGCCGACGGCGTCGACCGTCTTGAGCTGGTCGCGGTAGTAGTCCAGCAGCGGCGCCGTCTCGTCGCGGTACACCTTCATCCGGTTCAGGATCACCTCATCGGTGTCGTCGGCCCGGCCGCGCGCCTTGAGCCGCGCCAGCAGCTCGTCCTGGGACACCCGGAACTCCAGCACCGCGTCGATGTCGGTGCCGCGGCGTTCCAGCATCTCGTGCAGCGCCTTGGCCTGCTGCAACGATCGGGGAAAGCCGTCCAGGATGAAACCGTTGGCGGCGTCCGGCTCGCTGAGCCGGTCGTCGACGAGCTGGTTGGTCAGCTCCGCGGGCACCAGGTCGCCGGCGTCCAGGTAGCGCTTGGCCTCCAGCCCCAGCTTGGTCCCGTTCTCGATGTTGCTGCGGAACAGCTCACCGGTGGAGATCTGCGGGATCCCGAGCTTCTCGGAGAGCTTCTGGGCCTGCGTCCCCTTGCCCGCTCCCGGCGGCCCCAGCAAAACGACTCTCACTTGAGGAACCCTTCATAGTTGCGCTGCATGAGCTGACTCTCGATCTGCTTGACCGTATCCAAGCCCACGCCGATCATGATCAAAACCGCGGTACCGCCGAACGGCAGGTTCTGCACCGCCCCGCCGTTGCCGATCTGCAGGAACAGGTTGGGCAGCACCGAGATCGCACCCAGGTAGATGGAGCCGGGCAAGGTGATCCGGCTCAGCACGTAACGCAGGTAATCCGCGGTGGGCTTGCCCGGCCGGATGCCGGGGATGAAGCCGCCGAACTTCTTCATCTCGTCGGCGCGCTCGTCGGGGTTGAACGTGATGGACACGTAGAAGTACGTGAAGAAGATGATCAGCCCGAAGTAGATGCCGATGTAGACCGGGTCGCTGGGGTCGGACAGGTAGCTGCCGACGAACTTGTCCCACCAGCTGTTGCCGACGCCTCCGCTGCCGCTGCGGATCAGCTGGGTGATCAGGTGCGGGATGTAGATCAGCGAGGACGCGAAGATCACCGGGATGACGCCGGCCTGGTTGACCTTGAGCGGCAGGTACGTCGAGGTGCCGCCGTACATGCGCCGGCCCACCATGCGCTTGGCGTACTGCACCGGGATCCGGCGCTGCCCCTGTTCGACGAACACCACGCCGACGATGATGATCAGCGCGGCCACCAGCACGGCGGCGAAGATCATGCCGCCGCGGCTGTCCAGGATGGTCTTGCCCTCGGCGGGGATGCGGGCCGCGATGCCGACGAAGATCAGCAGCGACATGCCGTTGCCGATGCCGCGTTCGGTGATCAGCTCGCCCATCCACATCACCAGCGCCGCGCCGGCCGTCATCACCAGCACGATGACGACGAGGGTGAAGATGGATTGGTCGGCGATGATGTCCAGCGAGCAGCCCTGCAGCAGCCCGCCGTTGGCGGCCAGCGCCACGATGCTGGTGGCCTGCAGGATGGCCAGCGCGATGGCCAGGTAGCGGGTGTACTGCGTCATCTTGGCCTGACCGGACTGGCCTTCCTTGCGCAGTTCCTCGAAGCGCGGGATGACGACGGTGAGCAGCTGCACGATGATGCTGGCGGTGATGTAGGGCATCACTCCGACGGCGAACACGGTGAGTTTGAGCAGCGCGCCGCCGGAGAACAGGTTGATCAGCGAGTAGATCTGCCCGGCCGCGCCGCCGCTGGCTTCCTTGATGCACTGCTGGACGTTGGGGTAGTTGACGCCCGGGGACGGCAACGCGGCCCCGACCCGGTACAGCACGACGATGCCCAGCGTGAAGAGGATCTTCCGTCTCAGGTCGACTGTCCGCAGCGATGAGATGAAAGCCGAAAGCAACTCTTCCTCCTGCGCAGCCGGGATTTCCTGCATCACGCGCCCAACACCCGCAGGCCAGGACGTACGGCCCGACTCAATTACAGCGCGTCAAACCGTGTACGAGACTAACAGCTGGTCCGGCCGGGTCCGGTCAGGGCCTTTCCAGGAAGCCGTAAGCCGCGGGGCGTACAGTGCGGATGAATCGTTGCATTTGCTAAGTAACTTGGGAGCAGCATGACACGCACCGACCAAGACAGTTGGGACCTGGCCTCGAGCGTGGGCGCGACGGCGACGATGGTGGCCGCGGCCCGGGCGCTGGCCAGCGCGGGCGAGCGCCCGATCATCGACGACCCGTTCGCCGCGCCGTTGGTGCGGGCGGTCGGGCTGGATTTCTTTCGCCGCCTGGTCGACGGCGAGGTGGCGCCCGCGGATCCGCAACGCGGCGAACGCGACCTGCAGCTGGAGACGGATTCGATCGCGGTGCGCACCCGCTTTTTCGACGACTTCTTCACCGGCGCCGCCCGGGACGGGATCCGCCAGTCGGTGATCCTGGCCGCCGGGCTGGACGCCCGCGCCTACCGGCTGGACTGGCCGGCCGGCGCCGTGGTGTACGAGGTCGACCAGCCCAAGGTGGTGGAGTTCAAGACCAACACCATGGCGGCGCTGGGCGCCCGCCCGGCCGCGCAGCTGCGCACGGTCAGCATCGACCTGCGCGAGGACTGGCCGGAAGCATTGCGCGCCAACGGTTTTGACGTGACACAGCCGACGTCGTGGAGCGCGGAGGGCCTGCTGATGTACCTGCCGCCGGAGGCACAGGACCGGCTGTTCGACAACATCACCGCCCTGAGCGCGCCCGGCAGCCGGCTGGCCACCGAATATCATCCGGACGCCACCGGCACGACGATGGCGCAGCGCGCGCAGGAGTTCAACGATCGGTGGGCCAGGGTGGGCTGTGACATCGACCTGTC
Organism: Mycobacterium timonense; assembly: GCF_025821985.1. Taxonomy (NCBI): domain Bacteria; kingdom Bacillati; phylum Actinomycetota; class Actinomycetes; order Mycobacteriales; family Mycobacteriaceae; genus Mycobacterium; species Mycobacterium timonense. The sequence continues at coordinate 25,718 of NZ_JACKSY010000104.1, forward strand.
CGGGTTGTTCTTCGACGGCGAGCGCAGCAACGTCGTCGAGTACCTGACCGGGCGCGGATGGCGGGTCAGCGCCCGGCCACGCCGGGACCTGTTCGACGACTACGGCCTGGCCTACCGCGAGGACGACGAGACGGCGCAGTTCCCCAACATCGTCGCCGTGAGCGCCGAGCTGGGCTGACCGTCAGGCGGGTTTGGCGGCGGGCGCCCGGACGACCAGCGGGACGGCGGGGAAACACCACGCCATCTCGGTGCGCGACTTGCGCAGCGCGGCGGTGCCGTAACCCCGCTTGCGGAAATCGGGGTGGATCCAGATCCGCACGTTGACCTCGCCATTGAGCAGCTCGCCGAACACCATGCCGACCTTCTGACCGGAATCGACGGCGACGAACCAGGCGGCCTCCTCGTCGTCGAGGCGGGCCGTCGCCGCGCGGATCTCGTCGTCGAGGTCGCCGGCGGGCCCGCCGGATCCGTCGCCGGCCGAGCCCATGTCCTGGGTGCGGGCGGCGAAGATGTCGCGGTCCTCGGTGGCCGAGAACGGGCGCAGCTCCAGGGTCTCGCCCGAGCTGGCCGGGCGCTCGCCCACGGTGAAGCTCAGCTGCTTGTTCAGGTCCTCGAGTTCGGCCAGGATCTTGCGCCGCGAGTCGATGGTGAGCTGATCGAACGACATGCCCATCACCGCCTCGGCGGCCAGGTGCGAGGTGTCCAGCAGCCGCACGATCGCCTCCACCGCGGCCGCCTTGTTCTCCGATTCCACCACCACGTCGGCGATTTCATGCCGTCGTTCCAGCGCTTTCAACAGGGCATCGGCGATTTCCCGGCGGGCGGCTTTGCGGTCCTGGTCGGTCATTGCACCAGCCTAGAACGCCGGTGCGGCTACCGCGCCACAACCGCGGGACACGGGCGGTTTCCCAACTCCAGGAACCGTTGGTAGCGGTCCTGCACCGGGGCGGCCCAGGCCGGGTCGGGCTCGACGACGCGCTCGGTGCGGACCCAGCGCGCGGCGTCGGTGAGGGTGGTCTCCAGACCGGCGGCCATCCTGGCCAGGAACGCGGCGCCCAGCGCGGCGCCCTCGGCCACCGCGGACACCTCGACCGGGCGCCCGGTGGCGTCGGCGATGGCCTGCAGCCACGGCCCCACCCGGGTGCCGCCGCCGGTGGCCACGATGCGCGACACCGGCGCGCCGGACAGCTCGATGAGCTGGCGCACCACGAACCCGGACGCCTCGTAGGCGGCCCGGCGCAGCGCGGCGGCGTCGTGGGTCAGGTCCAGCGCCTCGAGCACGCCGCGGCGGTCCGGGTCGTGGAACGGGCTGCGCTCGCCGCGCAGGTAGGGCGCGAACACCGGCACCCGCCCGGGCTGGGCGGATGCCGGATCCGCTTGTGCCACAACGCGATCCACCCAGCCGAGGAACAGCCCGCCGGCGTTGCTGGCGCCGCCGATCTGGCTCTTGCCCGGCGTGGTGTGCGGGATGGTCCACAGCCCGGGCATCTGCCGGGCCTGGGAAATGGTGGCCCACACGATCAGCGTGGTGCCGCACATCACCAGCACGTCGCCGTCGCGGTCGGCGCCGGCCACGAGCTGTTCGCACAGCGCGTCGATGGCGCCGGTGGCCAGCGCCGCGCCGCCCGGCAGCTGCCCGACGACGGCGCCCATACTGTGCACCCGCGGCATCTGCTCGACGCGCGCGCCGCGCTCGGCGCACGCGGCGGCGTCCCAGCCGGTCCCGTCGAACAACGGGAAGGCGGTGGCGGCGGTGGCGACGTCGATCACGGCCTGGCCGGCCAGCGCGTGGTTGGCCACCGCGGGCGCCGGCCAGTAGCCGGCGGCATCGGGAGCGCGGGCCGCCGTCCAGCGCAGGAACTCGGCGGCCTCGCCCAGCGCGGGCAGCGGCTGGTTTTGCGGGCCGCCCGGGGTGCGGCCCCGGCCGTCGCCGTAGAGCAGTCCCGGGGTGATCGGCGTGCCGGAGTCGTCGACCGCCGTCATCGACGGCACCATGGCCGCGACCGCCACCGCCGCGACGCCGGGCTGGTGCAGCAGTTCGTCCAGGGCGGCCGACGGGCCGCGCCGCCACGCCGCCTCGGCGTCGTGCTCGAGCCGGTCGGGTGCCGGTATCCGCAGTTCGTGCGGGATGCGCACGCGGGCCATGACCCGGCCGTCGGCGTCGGCGGCTAACGCCTTGACCGCGGTGCTGCCGACGTCGATGCCGATTGTGACGTCCTTGCGTGACACGGGCGTCACCGTACGCCAGCATTGGCAGGCGTGACGTCCAAACCGCGCGCCTTGGTGACCGCCCCGCTGCGCGGGCCGGGCCTGGACAAACTGCGGGTGCTGGCCGAGGTGGTCTACGACCCCTGGATCGAGCAGCGGCCGTTGCGCATCTACAGCGCCGAGCAGCTGGCCGAGCGGATCGCGGCCGAGGAAGCCGAAATCGTGGTGGTGGAAAGCGATTCGGTGCGCGGCCCGGTGTTTGAGCTCGGTGTGCGCGCGATCGCCGCGACGCGCGGCGACCCCAACAACGTCGACATCGACGGCGCCACCGCGGCGGGCATCCCGGTGCTGAACACCCCGGGCCGCAACGCCGACGCCGTCGCCGAGATGACCGTGGCGCTGCTGCTAGCCGCCACCCGTCACCTGCTTCCCGCCGACGCGGATGTGCGCGGCGGCAACATCTTTCGCGACGGCAGCATCCCGTATCAGCGGTTCCGCGGCGGCGAGATCGCGGGCCTGACCGCGGGGCTGGTGGGCCTGGGCGCGGTCGGCCGCGCCACCCGGTGGCGGCTGAGCGGGCTGGGTCTGCGGGTCATCGCGCACGACCCCTACCACCCCGAGGCCCGGCACGGTCTGGACGAGCTGTTGGCCGCGTCCGACGTGGTGTCGCTGCACGCCCCGGTCACCGACGAGACCACCGGCATGATCGGCGCCGAGCAGTTCGCGGCCATGCGCGATGGCGTGGTCTTCCTCAACACCGCCCGCGCCCAGCTGCACGACACCGACGCACTGGTCGAGGCGCTGCGCGCCGGCAAGGTGGCCGCCGCCGGGCTGGACCACTTCGTCGGTGAGTGGCTGCCGACCGATCACCCGCTGGTCGGCATGCCGAACGTGGTGCTGACGCCGCACATCGGCGGGGCCACGTGGAACACTGAGGCCCGGCAGGCGCAGCTGGTGGCCGACGACCTGGAAGCGCTGCTGGCCGGCGCGACGCCCGCCCACATCGTCAACCCGGAGGTGTTAGCCCGATGAAGTTCGTCGACGACCCGGAACAGGCGGTGCTGGACGCCGCCAAGGACATGCTGCGCCGCGGCCTGGTGGAGGGCACCGCCGGCAACATCTCGGCGCGCCGCTCCGACGGCAACATCGTCATCACGCCGTCGTCGGTGGACTACCGCGACATGCAGCTCGACGACCTGGTGCTGATCGACCCCGCCGGTTCGGTGCTGCAGGCCGCGCAGGGCCGCTCGCCGTCCACGGAGATGCAGCTGCACCTGGCCTGCTTCGCCGCGTTCGACGACATCGGCTGCGTCATCCACAGCCATCCGGTGTGGGCGACCATGTTCGCCATTGCGCACCAATCGATTCCGGCGTGCATCGACGAGTTCGCGGTGTATTGCGGCGGCGACGTGCGCTGCGCCGAGTACGCCGCCTCCGGCTCCCCCGACGTCGGCGCCAACGCGGTCAAGGCGCTGCAGGGCCGCGGCGCCGCCCTGATCGCCAACCACGGCCTGGTGGCGGTGGGCCCGCGGCCCGACAAGGTCCTGCACATCACCGCGCTGGTGGAGCGGACCGCCCAAATCGTCTGGGGCGCAAGGGCTCTCGGCGGTCCGGTGCCAATTCCCGAGGACGTCAACCGCAACTTCGCCGCGGTGTACGGCTATCTGCGCGCCAACCCCTGACGCCTCGGATCCCGGGGCGCGCTGGGCTAACGCTGGTCGAACGCCACCTTCACCGCGCCGGTCCGGCCCTGGTCGGCCAGGGCGTGGAATGCGTCGCGCCAGCGGTCCAGCGTGAACGTGTGGGTGAGCATCGGGCGCAGGTCCACCCGCCCCGCCGCGGCCAGGTCGAGGTAGTGCGCGATGGCGTGCCGGCGCTGCCCGTCGACCTCCTCGACACCGAAGGCGTTGGAGCCGACCAGCGCGATCTCCTTGAAATACAAGGGGCTGTCCTCCCAGCGCCCGGGCGCGTGCACGCCGGCCTTCACCAGGGTGCCCCGCGACCGCAGCAGGCGGACGGCGACCTCGAACGTCTCGGGTTTGCCGACGGTGTCGTAGACGACGTCGACCGCGCCGGGGTGGGCCATCGGCAGCCCCAGCAGCGGCCGGCGCAGCCGGCCGCCGCCCCAGCCGACCATTTCTTCGATGACGGCCGTACGCGGTTCGTGCGCAACGACTTTGGCGGCGCCGAAGCGCCGGGCCAGCTCCGCCTGGGCGTCGAAGCGGGCCACCACGGCCACGGCGACCTCCGGGTAGAGCGCCCGCAGGATCGCCACCGCGCACAGCCCGAGCGAGCCGGCGCCGTACACCAGCGCCCGCCCCGAGCGGGGCGGCGGGTGGCGCGTGATCGCGTGCAGCGACACCGAGAACGGGTCGGCGAACACGGCCATCTCGTCGGGGACCCGCTCCGGCACCGCGAACAGCATGCTGTCGTGGGCCGGCATCAGCTCGGCGTAGCCGCCGGTCACGTCGGCCGAGACGCCGGTGTGGATGCCGGGTTTGAGGTCGCCGTCGGCGAAGCTCCAGCACAGGCTGTAGTCGCCGGCTTCGCATGCGGGGCAGGGCGGTTGGATGCCGCGCGGCGCGCAGGACAGCCACGGGTTGAGCACCACCCGCTGCCCCACCGCCAACCCCCGCGCTCGGGGTCCCAGCGCCACCACGTCGGCCACCACCTCGTGGCCCATGACTTGCGGGAACGAGCAGAAGGCGGACATGGCGTTGTCGGCGTCGCCCTCGCCGAAGTCCATCAGGATCTGCTTGGCGTCCGACCCGCAGATGCCGGTCAGCCGCGGCCGGGTGAGCACCCAATCCTCGTGCGGCAGCACGGGTTCCGGCACGTCGCGCAGCCCGGTCGGGGTGCGGGCCAGGTTCTGGACCAGCGGGTTGGCGTCGTCGGGCACCGCGACGGGCTCCGGCGCGACGCCATAGACCAGTGCCTTCATGGCGCCGCCGCCCCGGCGATCGGCACCCGCTTGCCCGCGTACGTCATCAGTAAAGGTTGCCGCGAATCGCGGGAAGCGTACAGTGGGAGCAGCTTGTTATATCGGCTAAATATTAGCTTGGCTACTACCTCGACGATCTCCGATAGGGGCGCGCACATGACTTCCACCAGGTACGAGGGCGACACCTGGGACCTGGCCTCCAGCGTGGGGGTGACCGCGACCATGGTCGCGGCGGCCCGCGCGATGGCCACCCGGGCGGACAACCCGCTGATCAACGACCCGTTCGCCGAACCGCTGGTCAAGGCGGTCGGCGTGGACCTGCTGTCCCGGCTGGCGGGCGGCGAGCTGGACCCGGCCGAGCTGAACGACGTGCACGACGGCGCCGCCGGATCCGCCGGGGCGATGTCGCGGATGGCCGACAACATGGCCGTGCGCACCAAGTTCTTCGACGAGTTCTTCCTAAACGCGACCAAGGCCGGCATCGCGCAGGTGGTGATCCTGGCCTCCGGGCTGGACGCGCGCGCCTACCGGCTGGCCTGGCCGGCCGGCACGGTGGTCTACGAGGTGGACCAGCCGCAGGTCATCGACTTCAAAACCACGGCGCTGGCGCAGCTGGGCGCCGCGCCCACGGCCGAGCGCCGGGTGGTGGCCGTCGACCTGCGCGACGACTGGCCCGCCGCGCTGCGCGCCGCCGGGTTCGACCCGACCCGGCCCACCGCATGGAGCGCCGAGGGGCTGCTCGGCTACCTGCCGCCGGAGGCGCAGGACCGGCTGCTGGACACCATCACCGAGCTGTCCGCGCCCGGTAGCCGGCTGGCCACCGAGAGCGCGCCCAACCCCGCGCCCGGCGAGGAGGAGAAGCTCAAGGAACGCATGCAGGCGATCTCGCAGCGCTGGCGCGCGCACGGGTTCGACCTCGACATGGCCGGACTGGTCTACTTCGGCGAGCGCAACGAGGCCGCCCCGTATCTGGCCGGCCACGGTTGGCGGCTGAACAGCGTCACCATCCGGGATCTGTTCGCGGCCAACGGACTTGACCCGCTCGATGACGACGACACCCGGATGGGTGAGATGCTCTACACCTGGGGGATCTATGAGTGAGGGACGCACCGACGGCGACACCTGGGGTCCGGCGCAGAGCGTGGGAGCGACGGCGACCATGGTCGCCGCCGCCCGCGCGGTGGCGTCGCAGGGACCCGACGCGCTGCTCGACGATCCGCTGGCCGAACCGCTGGTGCGGGCGGTGGGACTGGATCCGTTCATCCGCATCGTCGACGGCAAGCTCGACTTCCCCGACGACCCGCTGTTCAACCGCCGGGCGCGGGCCGAGCAGATCACGGTGCGCACCAGGTTCTTCGACGACTTCTTCATCGACGCCACCGAGGGCGGGCTGCGCCAGGCGGTGATCCTGGCCTCCGGCCTGGACACCCGGGCCTACCGGCTGGCCTGGCCGGCCGGCACGGTGGTCTACGAGATCGACCAGCCGCAGGTCATCGCGTTCAAGACCGACACACTGGCCAACCTCGGCGCGGCCCCCACCGCCGAGCGCCGCACCATCAGCATCGACCTGCGCGACGACTGGCCCGCGGCCCTGCGCGAAGGCGGTTTCGACGTCACCCGACCGACGGCCTGGAGCGCCGAGGGGCTGCTGCCCTATCTGCCGCCGGAGGCCCAGGACCGGTTGTTCGACAACATCACCGCGCTGTCCGCGCCGGGCAGCCGGCTGGCCACCGAGCACGTGCCGGACCCCAACGCGTTCTCCGACGAGCGGTTGGCCCGCATCTCGGAGCGCTGGCAGCGTCTCGGTCTCAACCTCAACGCCGCAGACCTGTTCTACCGGGGCGAGCGCAACGTCGTCGCCGACTACCTCACCGGCAAGGGCTGGCGGGTGACGCCGCATCCGGCCCGACAGTTGTACGCCCGCAACGGTTTCGAGTTCCCCGAGGACGAGATGAGGGCCACCTTCGGAGAGATGAGCTACGTCGACGCCACCCTCACCGGTGGCCGCGGCTAAGGTTGCTCGCGATGACACGCACGCATGACGACGAGTGGGACCTGGCGTCCAGCGTCGGCGCCACCGCAACGATGGTCGCGGCCGGACGCGCCATGGCGACCAAGGATCCCCGCGGTCTGATCGACGATCCGTTCGCCGAGCCGCTGGTGCGCGCGGTCGGGGTGGACTTCTTCACCAAGATGATGGACGGCGAGCTCGACCTGGATGCGATCGAGAACGCCACCCCGGTGCGGATTCAGTCGATGGTCGACGGAATGGCGGTGCGCACCAAGTACTTTGACGACTACTTCGTCGACGCCACCGACGCCGGGGTGCGTCAGGTGGTGATCCTGGCCTCCGGCCTGGATTCGCGCGCCTACCGGTTGCCGTGGCCGGCGGGCACGGTGGTCTACGAGATCGACCAGCCGCGGGTGATCGAATTCAAGAGCAACACGCTGGCCGAGGTCGGCGCCGAGCCCACTGCGACCCGGCGCACCATCCCCATCGATCTGCGCGGCGACTGGCCCGCCGCGCTGAGCGCCGCCGGATTCGATCCGGCCGCGCCGACGGCCTGGCTGGCCGAGGGCCTGCTGATCTATCTGCCGCCGGAGGCCCAGGACCGGCGGTTCGACAACATCACCGCGCTGTCCGCGCCGGGCAGCACCATCGCCACCGAATTCGTGCCCGGCATCGTGGATTTCGACGCCGAGCGGGTGCGGGAGATGTCCGGCTCGTTCCGGGAGCACGGCGTCGACATCGACATGGCGTCGCTGGTCTACGCCGGCGAACGCAACCACGTCATCGATTACCTGAACGGCCTCGGGTGGCGGGCCGAGGGTGTGACCCGCACCGAACTGTTCCACCGGCACGGCATCGAGGTGCCCGCCCCCGAGAACGACGACCCGCTCGGCGAGATCATCTTCATCAGCGCCACGCGGACCGGTTAGAGCCGCGACGGCCCCAGCCACAGCGCGCTGGCGCCGCTGCAGGATCGCTCGACGTTGTCCAGGATCGCGCCCAGGGTCTTGACCGTCAGGGCGCCCAGCGCGTCGGGCAGCGACACCGCCGCCGGTTGCGACGAGGCCCGCGGCCGCAGCACGTCCAGCAGCGAGCCGCTCGGATAGGTGACGATGCGCACGTCGGCGTCCTCGTCCAGCCCGGCGAGAATCTTGGCCCGCCGCACCGCGATTCGAAAGCCGCCCAGTTCGTCGACCAGCCCCCGCTCGTGGGCGTCGGCGCCCGTCCAGACCCGGCCCCGGGCCACCCGTTCGACGGCGTCGGTGGTCAGGTTGCGGCCCTCGGCCACCCGGGACACGAAGTCGGTGTACACCAGGTCGGCCTCGGCCTCGCGGTGGGCGCGCTGCTCCGGGGTGAACGGCGCGTCGATCGACCACGCGTCGGCATTGGCGTTGGTGCGCACGGTGTCCGACCCGACGCCCAGCCGCCCCAGCAGGTCGCGGATCACCAGCTTGCCGGTGATGACGCCGATCGAACCGGTGATCGTTGCCGGGTTGGCGACGATCGCGTCGGCGGCCACCGACACGTAGTAGCCGCCGGAGGCGGCCACCGCACCCATCGACGCGACCACCGGCTTGCCGCGTTCACGTGCCCTTTTCACTTCGCGCCAAAGGGTTTCCGACGCGGTGACCGAGCCGCCGGGGCTGTTGACCCGCAGCACGATCGCCGACACCGCGTCGTCGGCGGCGGCCTCCCGCAGCGCCGGCGCGATGGTGTCGCTGCCCACGGTGGCGGCGCCGAACGGCAGGAAATGGGGCCCGCCGCGCCCGTCGACGAGGGTGCCGTCGACGTTGATGACCGCCACCGTCGGTGGGCGGCGGCGCCCCGGTAGCGAGGGCACCGGCGGGGACAGCCGGGACCGGGCCGCGCCGGCGTAGCGCGACACATACAGCCGGGGCGGCTCGGTGTCCGGTGAAACATCTTGTACGCCAACGAGTTCCGCGATCCGGTCGTACGCCTGGTCGCGGAAGCCGATCCGGTCGACCAGGCCGGAGTCCAGCGCGTCCTGGCGCAGCAGCGGCGCGCGGTCGGCCAGCGCGTCCAGCGTGTCGGTGTCGAGCTTGCGTGATTCGGCTACCGCCTGCCACACCTGTTCCTGGACGCTGTCCAGCATCCGGGTGACGGCCTCGCGGTGCGCCTCGGTGAAGCCGTGTTCGGTGAAACGGTTTACCGCGGACTTGTATTCGCCGCGGGCGACGAATTGGGCCTCGATGCCGGCCTTGTCGAGCGCGTCGCGCAGGAAGGTGGCGTTGCTGGCGAAGCCGATCAGCCCGACGCTGCCGCCGGGCTGCATCCAGATCTCGCCGAACGCCGACGCCAGGTAGTACGACAGCGTGCCCGGATAGGTCTCGGCCCAGGCCAGGGACGGCTTGGCGGCGGTGAAGGCGACGATCGCCTCGCGCAGCTCCTGCACCGCGGCCGACGGCGACGGCGCCAGCTGCACCCGGGCGATCAGCCCGGCCACCCGCGGGTCCTCGGCCGCCCGGTGGATGGCGTCCACCGTGTCGCGCAGCGATGCCGCCCGGCTGCCGCCGGTGACGAGCGCCAGCGGGTCGAAGCCGGACGTCTCCGGCGGCATCGACCGCAGATCCAGCTCGAGCACACAGCCGTTGGGCACGCCGTGATGGCGGGCGGTGTCGACGCGCCCGGCCAGGGCACGGATCTCGTCGGCGCCTTTGGACAGGCCGGGTATCGAGGACAGCAACGCGAACATGTCTGCAGACTACCGACGAACGGCCGTACGGTGGTCGGGTGAGGTTTTCCATCGCCATCCCCCAGTTCGACTACGACGGCTTCGACGGGGCGGGGCTGCGTTCCTTTTTGACGCGCGCCGAGCAGCTCGGGTTCGAGGGCGGCTGGGTGCTCGAGCAGATCATCGGTCCGGCGCCGCTGCTGGCGCCGCTGGAGCTGCTCGCCTACTGCGCGGCCTGCACCGAGCGGCTGCGGCTCGGGGTCGCGGTGTTGGTGACGTCGCTGCACGATCCGCTGCAGCTGGCCTCGGCGGTCACCGCCGTGGACCGACTCAGCCACGGCCGGTTGGACATTGGCGTCGCACCCGGCGGCGGCACCCGCAAGTTCGCCGCCTTCGGAGTCGACAAGGACACCTTCGTCGCGTATTTCACCGAGGGCTTGAAGCTGATGAAGGCGGCTTGGTCCGACGACCCGCGGGTGACGTTTCACGGGCGGTTCCGCGACGTCGACGACCTGCCGATCGCGCCCAAGCCGGTGCAGCGCCCGCACCCGCCGATTTGGTTCGGCGGGCTGGCGCCGAAGGCGCTGGCGCGCGCGGTCCGGCACGGCGACGCGTTCATGGGCGCGGGCTCCTCGACCACCGAGGCGTTCGCCGGGGCGGTGGCCGTGCTGCGCCGCGAACTCGACGAACAGCAAAGGGACCCGGCCGAATTCACGATCGGCAAAAGGGTTTACCTGACGGTCGACGACGACGCGGCGCGGGCCCGCGAGCGGGTGCTGGCCGGGCTGGGCCGCATCTACGGGCGGATGCCCGGCGTGGCCGACGTGCCGGTGTCCGGCACGCCCGGGGACGTGGTCCGGGGGCTGCGCGAGGTCATCGACGCCGGGGCGCAGACGCTGCTACTGAACCCCGTCGGCGCCGATGTCGCGGAGAACCACGAGCAGATGGAACGCCTTGCCGCGGAAGTGATTCCGCAGCTGAATTAGCCGCGCGGGCCGACTACAGCTCGGTGACCGAGCCGCCCGCGGCGGTGATCTTCTCGCGTGCGCTGCCGCTGAACTTGTGCGCGGACACCTCGACCTTCACGGTCAGCTTGCCGTCGCCGAGAACCTTGACCAGCGAGTTGCGCCGGACCGCGCCCTTGGCCACCAGCTCGTCCACCCCGACCGAACCGCCTTGCGGGAAAAGGCGATTGATGTCGCCGACGTTGACGATCTCGTACTCGGTGCGGAACCGGTTACGGAATCCCTTGAGCTTGGGCAGCCGCATGTGGATCGGCATCTGCCCACCCTCGAAGGTCACCGGCACGTTCTTGCGGGCCTTGGTGCCCTTGGTGCCGCGGCCGGCGGTCTTGCCCTTGGAGCCCTCACCGCGGCCGACCCGGGTGCGGGGGGTCTTCGATCCGCGCGCCGGCTTGAGGTCGTGCAGCTTGATCGTCATTTCTTGCTACCTCCGGTGCCCGCGGAGCTCGCGTCGGCCGGCGCCACCTCGACGAGGTGGCTGACCACCGCGATCAGACCGCGGGTCTGCGGGTTGTCCTCGCGGATCACCGAGTGGCGGATCCGCCGCAGGCCCAGGGTGCGCAGGGACTCGCGCTGCTTCCAGCGGGCTCCGATGGTGCTGCGCACCTGGGTGATCTTCAGTTGACTCATTGCGCCGCCGCCTCTCTCGCCGCCGCCGCACTGGCCAGCGCGTCACTTTCCCGGCGCGCCTTGAGCATTCCGGCCGGCGCCACGTCCTCGATGGGCAGGCCGCGCCGCGCGGCCACCTCCTCGGGCCGCTGCAGCAGCTTGAGCGCGGCCACGGTCGCGTGCACCACGTTGATGGCGTTGTCGCTGCCCAGCGATTTGGCCAGGATGTCGTGCACCCCGGCGCATTCCAGCACCGCGCGGGCGGCGCCGCCGGCGATCACACCGGTACCCGGGCTGGCCGGGCGCAGCAGCACCACGCCGGCGGCCGCCTCGCCCTGCACCGGGTGGGTGATGGTCCCGCGGATCAGCGGCACCCGGAAGAAGCCCTTGCGGGCCTCCTCCACGCCCTTGGCGATGGCGGCGGGAACTTCCTTGGCCTTGCCGTAGCCGACACCGACCATGCCGTTGCCGTCGCCGACGATCACCAGTGCGGTGAAGCTGAATCGCCGACCGCCCTTGACCACCTTGGAGACCCGGTTGATGGCGACGACGCGCTCCAGGTAGTTGCTCTTGTCGCCGTCGCGGTCGCGGCCCCCACGACCGCCGTCGCCGCGCCGACCGCGGCTGTCGCGGTCACCGCGCGAGTCGCGGCTGTCGCCGGCGCCCTGTCCGCCGGCCGGCTGCTCCGCCATCATGCGGTCCTTCCAGTCGTGTTCAAGTTCTCGATCATCAGAATTGCAATCCGTTCTCGCGGGCGGCGTCGGCCAGCGCCGCGATCCGTCCGCCGTAGGTGTATCCGCCGCGGTCGAAGACCACGCTGTCGATACCGGCGGCCTTGGCCCGCTCGGCGATCAGCTGGCCGACCCGCACGCTGCGGGCCTTCTTGTCTCCCTGCAGGCTGCGCACGTCGTCCTCGATCGACGACGCGGCGGCCACCGTGGTGCCGTTCTCGTCGTTGACCAGTTGCACGTGGATGTGCCGCGCCGACCGGTTGACCACCAGCCGCGGCCGCTCGGGGGTACCCGCGATCTTCTTGCGCAGCCGCGCGTGCCGGCGCAGCCGAGAGACGCGCCGGGTCGCGGATACGCTCTGCCCCACCGGCTTTCGCGCGGCGGTGTCAGCTTGTGTTTGCGCCATGGTTACTTACCTGTCTTTCCGACCTTGCGGCGGATCTGCTCGCCCTCGTAGCGCACGCCCTTGCCCTTGTACGGGTCGGGGCGGCGCAGGCGGCGGATGTTCGCCGAGATCTGGCCGACCTTCTGCTTGTCGATCCCGCTGATGGAGAACTTCGTCGGGGACTGGACGGCGAAGGTGATGCCCTCGGGCGCCTCGATCACCACGGGGTGGCTGTAGCCCAGCGCGAACTCGAGGTTGGAGCCCTTGAGCTGCACCCGGTAACCGACGCCGAAGATCTCCATCTTCGTGGTGTAGCCCTGGGTCACGCCGGTGACGAGGTTGGACACCAGGGTGCGGGACAGCCCGTGCAGCGAGCGGTTGCGCCGCTCGTCGTTGGGGCGGGTCACCACGATCGCGCCGTCGTCGTTGCGCGACACGGTGATCGGCTCGGCGACGGTCAGATCCAGGGTGCCCTTGGGTCCCTTCACCGAGACCTTCTGGCCGTCGATGGTGACGTCGACTCCGGCGGGGACCGGAACCGGTTGCTTACCAATACGCGACATGTCTACCCCCTCACCACACGTACGCGAGGACTTCGCCGCCCACGCCCTGCCGGGCCGCCTGGCGATCGGTGAGCAGGCCCGAGGAGGTGGAGATGATCGCCACGCCCAGGCCGCCCAGAACGCGCGGCAGGTTGGTGGATTTCGCGTACACCCGCAAACCGGGCTTGGACACGCGGCGCAAGCCGGCGATGCTGCGCTCCCGGCTCGGGCCGTACTTGAGCTGAACGATCAGCGACTTGCCAACCCGGGCATCCTCGGTCCGGAAGTCGCTGATGTAACCCTCGTTCTTGAGGATCTGGGCGATGTTGGCCTTGAGCTTGGAGTGCGGCAACGTCACCTCGTCGTGATACGCCGAATTGGCGTTGCGCAGACGGGTCAAGAAGTCTGCGATCGGGTCCGTCATAGTCATGGTTTAGCCCCTGTGTCCCGTCACCAGCTGCTCTTCTGCACGCCGGGCAGCTCGCCCGCATGCGCCATCTCGCGCAGGCAGATCCTGCACAGACCGAATTTGCGGAAGACCGCGCGCGGCCGGCCGCACTTGTTGCAGCGTGTGTAGCCGCGCACCGCGAACTTCGGCTTGCGTGCGGCCTTGTTGACCAGTGCCTTCTTTGCCATCTGCTCAGTTCTCCTTGAAGGGAAAGCCGAGGGCCCGCAACAGCGCTCGTCCTTCGTCGTCAGTCGTCGCCGAGGTGACGACGTTGATGTCCATGCCGCGGACCCGGTCGATCTTGTCCACATCGATCTCGTGGAACACCGACTGCTCGGCCAGCCCGAAGGTGTAGTTGCCGACACCGTCGAACTGCTTGGGCGAGAGCCCGCGGAAGTCGCGAATACGGGGCAGCGCGATCGAGGTGAGCCGGTCGAGGAACTCCCACATCCGGTCCCCGCGCAGGGTGACCCGGGCGCCGATCGGCATGCCCTCGCGCAGCTTGAACTGCGCGATGGACTTGCGCGCCCGGCGGATCTCGGGCCGTTGCCCGGTGATCAGCGCCAGGTCGTTGACGGCACCGTTGATCAGCTTCGCGTCGCGCGCCGCCTCACCGATGCCCATGTTGACCACGACCTTGGTCACCGTCGGGATCTGCATGACGTTGGCGTATCCGAACTGCTGCTGCAGCGAATCGCGAATCTCGTTGCGGTAGCGCTCTTTCAGGCGCGGCTGAACTTTCTCTGTCGTGGTCATCTCAGATGTCCTTGCCGTTGCGCTTGGAGATACGGACGCGCTTGCCGGTCTCCTCGTCGAGGCGGTAGCCGACCCGGGCGGGCTTGCCGTCGGAGTCGACCACCATGACGTTGGAGACGTGGATGGGCGCTTCCTGGGTGACGATGCCACCGGACTGGGCGCCACGCTGGTTGGTCGAGATCGCGGTGTGCTTCTTGATCCGGTTGACGCCCTCGACCAGGACGCGCTCGCGGTCCGGGTAGGCCTTGAGCACCTTGCCCTTGGCGCCCTTGTCTTTGCCGGCGATGACCAGGACGGTGTCGCCTTTGCGGACCTTCATTTACAACACCTCCGGGGCGAGCGAGATGATCTTCATGAACCGCTTCTCGCGCAGTTCCCGGCCGACCGGCCCGAAGATGCGCGTCCCGCGCGGGTCGTTGTCGGGCTTGATGATCACCGCGGCGTTCTCGTCGAACTTGATGTAGCTGCCGTCGGGACGCCGGCGCTCCTTGACGGTGCGCACCACGACGGCCTTGACGACGTCCCCTCGCTTGACGTTGCCGCCGGGGATGGCGTCCTTGACGGTGGCGACGATGACGTCACCGATGCCGGCGTAGCGTCGCGACGAACCGCCGAGCACACGGATGCACAAGATCTCCTTGGCGCCGGTGTTGTCGGCGACCTTCAGCCGCGATTCCTGCTGAATCACTCGATCTCCTGACCTGGTTGCGTGTACACGGCAGGAGAACCCACCGAAGTGGGCATTCGGCGAGCATGACCCACCAAAAAAACCTGACGTGCGCGGTCTTGTAAAGCGGTTAGTCACCGAAGGGCACGCGGGGCCGATTCGCACCGGCCGAGGTCTGCCCAAGGCAACCCCTAGAGTCTAGGGGACGACCAGCTCAGAGCCAAATTCCGGGTGCAGGGCTCTCAGCCGGCGAGATTTCGCAGCTAGGAGCCTGCTGAATTAATTCCGCGTGGCGGGACGAGTTGTCCTGGGGTTTTGGGGATGATTGTTGGGTGCAGGGTCGCTCTGATGATCAGCGTGAGTTGTTGGATGCGGAGTCGGTTGCCGGGCATCTTCTGAAGGCCGACAGCATGTTTGCGTTCCTGGCGGCGCACCGCAGCGAGTTGTTTCCCGAGGAGATGTTCGCGGACTTGTTCCCGTCGCAGCGGGGCCGGCCCAGCGTGCCGGCTGAGGTGATGGCCTCGGTGATCACCTTGCAGGCCCTGCACGGTTTTTCGGATAACGAGACCGTGGATGCGGTGACTTTCGATCTGCGCTGGAAAGCAGCGTGCGGGTTGCCGATCACGGCGGGCGCGTTTCATTCGACGACGTTGACGTATTGGCGGCTTCGGATCGGCCCAACCGGATCTTTGAGGCGGTCAAGACGGTGGTGGCCGAGACCGGGGTGTTGGCGGGCAAGACACGGCGGGCCTTGGATTCCACGGTGCTCGACGATGCGGTGGCCACGCAGGACACCGTGACGCAGTTGATCGCCGCGATCCGACGAGTGCGCCGCGAAGTCCCTGGCGCTGCAGCGGTGATCGAAGCCCACTGCAGCGCCCATGATTACGACGATCCGGGGAAACCCGCGATTGCGTGGGAGGATAAGGCCGCTCGGGATCGGCTGGTGGATGGTTTGGTCGGTGATGCTCACCGGGTGCTGGGCTATCTGCCTGACCAGGAACTCGCGCCGCGGGCTGCTGAGGCGGTGGCGTTGTTGGCGTTGATCGCCGGTCAAGACGTTGAACCGGTCGAGGGCTCTGATGGCACCGACGGGCACTGGCGCATCGCGCAGCAGGTCAGTGGGGATCGCGTGATCTCCACCGTCGATGCCGACACGCGGCACGCTCACAAGACGGTGCACCGCCGCCAGGACGGCTTCAAAGCCCACCTTGCCGTCGAGCCCGACACCGGAATCATCACCGATTGCGCGTTGACCAAGGCCAGCGGCGCGGACAACCACGAGGCCGTCGTCGGGCTGAGCCTGCTCGAGGGTGAACACACCCCGGTGCGGGTCCTGGGCGATTCGGCGTATGGCACCGGGGCCGCCCGGGCGGCACTGGCCGACGCCGGCCATGTCGCGGTGATCAAACCGCTACCGCTACGCCCGCCGGTTCCGGGTGGCTTCACCAGCGACGATTTCCTCATCGATTTCGACGCCCGCATCGTGACCTGCCCGGCTGGACACGGAATGCCGATCCGTCCCAGTGGCGGAGTCACCTTCGAAAGATACTGTCGCTCATGCCCGTTGGCGTCCCGGTGCACGACCGCCACGCGCGGACGCAAACTCACCCTTCATATCCACGAGCAATTATTGCGCGCTGCTCGCGTCGCGGCCCGCGACCCCGATTGGCAAGCCGAATACCGCCAACACCGGCCCATGGTGGAACGCTCAATGGCCTGGCTCACTCGCGGCAACCGCAAGCTCCGCTACCGAGGAACCGCCAAAAACAACCATTGGCTGCACCACCGCGCCGCAGCACTGAACCTACGTCGGCTGCTCACCATGGGCCTGACCCGCACCGACACCACCTGGGCCATCGCCTAACACGCCCTCACACCAAGGCCTTGCCTCAACCGCCGACCGCTGCCACGCTCAACAACGGCGGGGCGATCTCTTTTCTGTCGACCCACAGGGTCTGACTACAACACGCCGCTAGACGGTTCGAGACGCCCCGCCCCAAAACATCCCCTAATTCAGCAGGCTCCTAGAGCAGCTAGAACGGCGGCGGGTCGGCGTCGGGCCCATGGCCGGCCGGCCAGGACTGGCTCGCCGCAGGGGCCGGCCGAGTTGCCCGGGCCAGCCGGGCGGCGCGGTTGGCCCGGCGTTCGGCGGCCACCCGGGCGGCGCGATTTTGGCCGCGGGTGCGCCGGCGGGTGGGCATCATCGCGGTGCGCTCACCGCAGGGCTGGGATCCGGCCGCGACCGGCCGGGCCGGCTCACCGGTGGGCACGCACAACGACGGGAACAGCAGCGCGCTGCCCGGGGTGGTGACATAGGTCCGCCCGGCCGGCGAGGTCAGGATCAGCGTCGCATCCGGCAGCTGCTGTTCCCGCCAGCCCCAGAAGGTCTTCACCAAATGGTGAGTTCTGCAGTAGCACTTGAGGTTTGACGCGTGGGTGGGCCCGCCCTCGGCATAGGGAATCGTATGGTCCAGGTCGCACTCGGTGGCCGGGCGGTCGCAGCCGGGCCAGCGGCAGGTCAAATCCCGGCAGCGCACGAAGTCGGCCAGCGCCGCCGACGGCGTGTACCGGTTCTCCGGCGGCGCATCGGCGGGGTGGACCAGCGGCATCAGCCTGGCCGACGCGGCCAGCTCGGCGACCAGCTGCGCCGGGAGGAGACCCTCGGCGCCGACCTCGACCGCCGGCCCGCCGCCGGTGCCCTCGACGCTGGCCCGCTCGGCGATCAGGTGGATCACCACCGGCCCGGCGGCGGGCCGCGTACCGGCCGCACAATCGGCGCGGCCACACCGGCAGCCCAACCGGTCGGCCCCGGCGGCCAGCGCCCCCAGCGCGTCGGCGCGGCGCTGCTCACCAGTGCGCGGGTCGTGCTCGCACACCGTGGCGGCCAACGCATCCAGTCGTTTGTCCAGCGCGTGCGCGTCGGGACTCGACACCGTGCCCTCCAGATGCGACAGGCCCTCACCCATCTCGGCGATCCAGACGTGCCGGCTCGCCGCCTGCTTCTCGGTGCGCCGCACCGCGTCGGCGTCGGCCTTGGCCACCACCGCGTCCACCCGGGCGGCCAACCGCGCCCGGGTCATCGACGGCCAGCGCGCCGCCGTCGCGGCCAACTCGGCGTCCACGGCCGCCAGCACCCGGCGATCGGTGATCAGATCGGTGCGATACACGATCGTGGCGAACAGCCGGAAGTCGATCTCCCCGGCCCGAAAGACCTCACCCACCCGGGGCAGCCGTTCGCGCATCGCCCGCGCGTAGCGCACCTTGGCGGCGGCCAGCCCCTGCCCGATCCGCAGCTGGGCCGCCACCTCCGCGCTCACCGCGGCCTCGGTGTCGACCGCCCAGTCCTCGCACTCCGAGCAGCGCGACAGCCGATAGGCGAACAACTCCCCGATGGCCGCCAACTGCTCGGCCGCCGCCCGGTTCTCCACCCGCGCGAAGACACCGATCCGCTGCACCAGCGCCGCCGACTCCGGCGTCGCCGACGGGTAGCACCGCTCCATCAGCTCGTCGAACCAGGCGGTCGCGTCTTCGCACATATGTTCGAGAGTAGCACCGTCCGCCGACTCGGGCGCTCGGCAGGACCGCGACCTGTGGATAACCGGCGCACCGGGCGTACGCGGCCGTCAGTCGCCCTGCCGCACCCACGCGATGATGTACAGGGTCATCGCCGTCACCAGCGCGATCAGCACCCACTGCACGATCGCCTGGTCGATCCAGGACCCGGGCGGCGGCGCCCCGGGCAGGATGTTGCGCAGCGGCACGATGGCGAACAGGTTGGCCGCGTACCAGGTGGCGAACGGCGGCAGGAATTTGCGTCGGCCCATCGCCATGGGAATCGCGACCAGCAGCGCCAGGGTGGGCAGGCTGATCAGCACCAGGCAGATCCCGAGATCGAAGATCAGCGGCCCCTTGGCCCGCTTCAGCGTGATGACGACGTCGCCGTTGTCGCTGCCCCGTTGCGTCGGCAGCGCCGCGGGGTCGCGGACGCGGTCGACGGTGATCTGCCAACCGTCCAGGGCCCCGGTGACTTCCACCCGGGCGGGCACCTTCTTCAGGTTGTCCCCGGAGCCGACGAACGCGTCCGCGGAGATCGGCTCGGTGCGGTAGGAGTCGAACGGCCAGTTCCCGGGATCGCCGTGCGCCTCCACGGTGGTGCTCAGTTGCGCCGGCGCCTTGCCCTTGGGGTAGTGCAGATCGCCCAGATCGCTTGTGGGATAAAGGCGCACCGCCACGTCATTGGCCAAGACGTCGAATCGGTTGTCGTACTGGGCAACTCCGGGATAGACCAGGACGTTGACCGAGAGCCGATTCGCGACGGGCTTGAGCTCCTCGAGGCGCAACTGCACGATGGTGGCGTCCCCGCCGCCCTGGCTCAGATCCAGCGGCGGCAGCGGCCCCTCGGAGCGCTGCAGGAAATGCACCCCGAACAGCGACAGCACGTAGACGATGACGACGCCCGCCAGGATGCACACCCCGATCGCGATCCGCGGCCTGTCCCGCTTCTTCGTCACGGGCGCTTGAGCTGCCACCGCCGTTGCTGTCATCAGGCCAACACCATTTGGGTTGCGCGGTGCGACATGTCGTCAGATGCTAGCGAACGCAGGGGTCCGGTGCGCGGTGAAATCTCTTGTCCACCAAGGCATCACGCGGGCGTCACCGTCCCGCCATCCGCCGTTCACGCCTCGCCGGGTTTGCTAGTTCGAACCCACTTCGGCCACGCAGCGAAAGCCGATGTGGGTGGTCGCCGAGTCCTGCGACTGCGGCGAACGCGCCGCCGGGCGGTAGCGGTGGCAGTACTCCGGCGCGCACAAATGGCTGCCGCCCTTCAAGGTCTGGTTGACGCCCGGGTCGGCGGGGCCCGACGGGGCGCAGCAGGGCTTGGTCGCCGCCCCGATCCGGTGATGGGTGGAGAATTCGGTGGTGGTCCACTCCCAGACGTTGCCGATCATGTCGAGCAGGCCGAACGCGTTGGGCGCGAAGACGCCGACCGGCGAGGTGCCCACCCAGCCGAGCGCCCCGTCGTTGCGGTACGGGAAGCGGCCCTGCCAGGTGTTGGCCATCAGCCGGCCGTCGCTGGTGGGCTCGTCGCCCCAGGGGTAGGTGGTGGTGGCCCCGGCGCGGGCGGCGTATTCCCACTCGGCCTCGGTGGGCAGCCGCCGCCCCGCCCAGCGGGCGTAGGCCGCGGCGTCGGGGTAGGCCACCTGCACCACCGGATGGTCGGCACGATCGGCGACGTCGCTGTCCGGCCCGAAAGGATGGCGCCAGCTGGCCCCGGGCACCCAGTGCCACCACTGCCTCCAGTCGCGCAGGTCCACCGGCCCCGGTGTGGGCCGGAAAACCATTGCACCCGGCTGTAATTGGGACGGGTCGGCGCCCGGGTACAGCGCCGGGTCGATCGGTTGCTCGGCCACCGTCACGTAGCCGGTGGCGGCGACGAACTCGGCGAACTGCGCGTTGGTCACCGGGTGGCGTTCGATCGCGAAGGGCTCCACCGTCACCGTGTGGATCGGCGCCTCTTCGGGATAGAAGCTCGTCGAGCCCATCCGGAACGACCCGCCCGGCAGGTCCGCCAGCTCGCTGCGCACCCCTTCAGGGTAGGACCCTGACGGGAACTCAGTCCGTGCGCCGGTACCAGGTGATCAGGAACAGGACCATCGACGTCACCAGCGCGATCAGCACCCAGAGCACCAGGGCCTGGTCCACCCAGGCTCCGGCGGGCGGTGACCCGGGCAGGAAGTTGCGGATGGGGATGACGGCGAACAGCAGCGCCGCGAACCAGGTCACGAACGGCGGCAGGAAGCCCCGCTTGCCGGTCAGCATCAGCAGCGCGATGGTCAGCGCCATGGCGGGCAAGGCGAACAGCACCAGGCAGATTCCCGCGTCGAAGATCAGCGTGCTCTTCGACCGGTGCAGCGTGATGATGACGTTGTCGGCGCGGTCCGATTCCTGACTGGCTTCGCCGACCCGCTGCACGCTGACGTCCCAGCCGTCCAGCCCGCCGGTGACCTCCACCCGCGCCGGGATGTAGTGGCGCGCATCCCCTTGTCCCACAAGAACTTCGGCGGACATGGTGTCGGTGCGGTAGGAGTCGAACGGCCAGTTGTTGGGGTTGCCGTGCGCCTCGATGGTGGTCGCCACCTGCGCCGGTGACTTGCCGGCCGGATACTGCAGGTCGCCCAGGTCGTTCGGCGGGTCCATCCGCACCGCGGTGTCGGTGGTCAGCACGTCGAGGCGTTTGTCGAACATCGACTCCTCGGGGATCACGAGCACCTTGACCGTCAACCGGTTGGCGATGGTGTCCAGCTTCTCCAACCGCACCAGCACCACCGTGTCGCTGGTGGCGTTGAGGTCCGGCGGCTTGAGCGGCCCGGCCGTCTTGGCCAGCAGGTGCACACCGAACAGCGAAAGAACGTACACGGCAACGAATCCCAGCACGACGGCCGCGGCGATGACCGGGCGGCGGCGCCGCCGCGCGGGCGGGGCGTCCGGCGGTGCCGCGGGCGGTTGCTCGGAGGGCACCGAAGGCGGCGGCGCGGGGGGCGCTTGATGGGTCATGTCATACCTCCAGAGGGGAATTCGGGCCCTAGAGCAGGGATGCTAGCGAACTCGGCCCCGGTGCGCGGCTGCTTGGGAATTTCGTCATGTGTAGGTAATTTTCGCCCGCACGCCGCGCTTGGGCGCACCGCCCAGCGAAACCGCACCGCCCGAACAGGCCGGGCCCGCCGCCCGGCGGGGACGGCGCACTCGTTCATCCGACGTTTGTTTGCCTGTTCATCCGGTCGCGGTACATCTCGGTACCCGGACTGTCAAGGAGCCCTCGTCGTGATGCGCACCCGATCGGCGGTCATCGCCGGCGTGCTGATGGCAACCACCCTGGTGGTCTCGGCGTGCGGCGAGACGCCCGCCAGCCTGCCCTACACCGCCGGCGCCAAGGTCGATTGCGGCGGCAAGCAGACCCTGTCCGCCAGCGGCTCCACCGCGCAGGCCAACGCGATGACCCGGTTCATCGCCGCCTACCGCACCGCGTGCCCGGGACAGACGCTCGACTACACCGCCAACGGGTCGGGCAACGGAATCGCCGACTTCCTCGCGGGCAGAACGGATTTCGCGGGGTCGGACACGCCGTTGTCGGGCGACCAGTATGCCGCCGCCAAGCGACGCTGCGGCGGAGCCGACGCCTGGAACCTGCCGGTGGTGTTCGGCCCGTTGGCCATCACCTACAACCTGGCCGCGGTCGACTCGTTGGTGCTCGACGCGCCCACCCTGGCCAAGATCTTCAACGGCACCATCACCCGCTGGGACGATCCGGCCCTGGCCCTGCTCAACGCCTCCATGCCGGCCGAGGACATTCGCGTCGTCTACCGCAGCGACGGCTCGGGCACCACCGACAACTTCCAGGCCTACCTGCAGTCGGCCGCCGGCGGAGTGTGGAACAAGGGCGCGGGCAAGACCTTCAACGGCGGCGTGGGCACCGGCGCCGTCGGCAACACCGGCACCGCCGCGGCCGTCAAGAGCACCGAGGGTGCGATCAGTTACAACGAATTGTCCTTCGCGCTGCAGCAGGGCCTGTTCGCCGCCGAGATCAAGACGCCGGCGAGCCGCCGATCGCTGCGTCCGGTGCGGATCGGCACCGATATCTTCGGCAAGACGATCAAGGGCGCCCGGATCGTCGGCACCGGCAACGACCTGGTGCTCGACCTGTCGTCGTTCTACAACCCCGCCCAGCCCGACGTCTACCCGATCGTGTTGGCCACCTACGAGATCGTGTGCTCGAAATACCCGGGCTTCGACGTGGCCAAGGCGGTCAAGGCGTTCCTGCAGGCCGCCATCGGGCCCGGGCAGGTCGAGTTGGCCAGGACCGGCTACATCCCGCTGTCGGCGGACTTTCAAGCCAAGGTGTCCGGCGCCGTCGACGCGATCAGCTCACCGCAGGCGCCCAACCCGGACTGACCGGTCGCGGCTTCAGTCCCGCGAAAAAGCAAGGGCGATCTCGGTTTCCACGTCGCGATAGGGCCGGCCGGACAGGTCGAGGGTGACCCGGGCGATGGTGCCGCCGGTGAACACGAACGGCGCCTTGAACCGGCTGGACACCCCCGATCCGCCGTTGCGGCCCACGGTGATTCCGGCACCCGCCAGCCCGAACGTCCCCGGGTGGGTGCTCACCCCGGCCAGGGTGCCGACGACCTCGTCGTCGATGAACAGCGTCAGGTCACCGAGCGGGGTGTGGCTGTCGGGGACCGTCCCCGTCCGTGCATAGCTGGCGCCGAACAGATGCCTGCCCAGCGGCACGGGCACCGACGAGGAGACCTCCTGCTGGCGTTCCCCGAGGAAGTTGTAGACGTAGTGCAGCCGCCCGTCCTGGATGAACAGCACGTGCCCGCCGTGCGCCCCGCCCTGCTTGAACAGCACCCCCTCGGCGCCGGTGGTGTCGACGGTCGCCTCGGCCAGCACCGAGAACGATCGGCCGCGGATCTCGGCGGCGGCGCCGATGCCGACGTCGGCGCAGTCGGGGTAGTAGACATAGCTGTCCCGTTCGCCGACCAGGTACGGCCGGGACCGGGTCATGGTCTCCAGGATGTTCAGGTCCGACAACGGCAGCCCGTTGTACCTGGCCGCCTCCGCGAACCACAACGCCTTGAGTTCTTCGAGTTTGTCCGGGTTTTCGGCGGCCAGGTCGTGGCATTGGCTGCGGTCGGCCTCGATGTGGAACAGCTCCCAGCGGTCGGCGTCGAAGTGCGACCAGCCGGCCGGGGTGGCCGCGTGCACGGTGTTGGCGAACCAGCCCTCATGCCAGATGCCGCGGGTGCCCAGCATGGTGTAGAACTGGGTGGTCTTTCCGGTGTCGGCGTTCGGATCATCAAGGGCCGCTTTGAAACTCACGCCGTCCAGCGGCTTCTGGGCGATCCCCTTGACGGTTTCCGGCGGGGACATGCCCAGCAGGTCGTACACGGTCGGGGTGATGTCGCAGACGTTGACGTAGTTGTCGCGGATCTCGCCGTGCGCGGCGATTCCGTTGGGCCAGGAGATGATCGCCGTGTCGGCGATGCCGCCCTCGTGCGAGGCGTACCGCTTGTACAGCTTGTAGGGGGTGTTGAACGCCATCGCCCAGCCGATCGGGTAATGGTTGTAGGTCTGCGGCCCGCCGAGCTGATCGAACAGCTTCATGCTTTCCTCGACGGTGTCGATGTAGCCGTTGAAGAACTTGCCCTCGTTGACCGATCCGTTCGGGCCACCCTCGCCGCTGGCGCCGTTGTCGGAGATCACCACGATGATGGTGTCGTCCAACTGGCCCGATTCCTCGAGATAGTCCAGGATCCGGCCGATCTGGGCGTCGGTGTAGCTCAGGAAGCCGGCGAACACCTCGGCCATCCGGGCGAACAGCTTCTTCTCCTCGTCGTTCAGCGAGTCCCACGGCCGCACCGTGTCCTGCAACGGCCAGGGCTCGCCGCTCGGCCCCGTCACGTCCAGATACGGGTTCACCGGGGACAATTCGGTGTCGGACGGCACGATCCCCATCGCCTTCTGCCGCTCCAGCACCACCTCGCGGTAGCGCTCATAACCCATGTCGAAGCGGCCGGCGTAACGGTCGGCCCATTCCTTGAACACGTGATGCGGCGCGTGCCCGGCGCCCGGGCACACATAGGAGAACCAAGGCTTTTCCGGCGCAATCACTTTGGCGTCGCGGATGAACTCGATCGTCTTGTCGGCGAGGTCCTTGGAGAGGTGGTAGCCGTCCTCCGGGGTGGCCGGCGGGCTCACCGGATGGTTGTCGTAGACCAGGTCGGGGTACCACTGATCGGTCTCGCCGCCCAGGAAGCCGTAGAACCGCTCGAAGCCGCGCGAGGTCGGCCAGTGCCGCTTGGTCGAGGCCATGTTGGATTCTTCCAGCGGCGTCAGGTGCCACTTGCCGACACAGTAAGTGTTGTAACCGTGTTCGGCGAGCGCCTCGGACAGCAGCGCGGTGTCGAACGGGATGCGGCCGTTGGCGTTGGGGAAGCCCTCGGTGAACTCCTCGATGGTGGCCATCCCGACGGTCGTGGCGTTGCGACCGGTGAGCAACGCCGCCCGGGTCGGCGAGCACAGCGCGGTGGTGTGGAACTGCGAGAGCCGGACGCCGCGTTCGGCGATGCGCGACATGGCCGGCATCTCCACCAGACCGCCGAAGCAGTCCCACGTCGCGATCCCGGTGTCGTCCCAGACCAGATACAGGATGTTGGGCGCGTTCGGCGGGGCGGTCGGCGCGGCGTAGGGTCCCCAGTCCGGTTCGGAATCCCGGATGTCGAGCTCGACCCGGCCGGAAAATTCCGCGGATTGCCCCGAACCAGCCACCATCGTCAGCCTCACTCTCGTCGCGGACTCGCCGCGCGTCGCGTGCAGACTACACCCGGGGCCGGGCGTTTCGGTGCCTCTTGCGGGGAGGGGTTACTTCGCCTTTTCCAGGATTTCGACCAGCCGCCAACGCTTGGTCGCCGACGTCGGGCGGGTCTCCATCAGCGAGACGCGGTCGCCGATCCCGGCGATGCTGTTCTCGTCGTGCGCCTTGACCTTCTTGGTGGTCCGGATGATCTTGCCGTACAGCGGGTGCTTCACCCGATCCTCCAGCTCGACCACGATGGTCTTCTGCATCTTGTCGCTCACCACGTAGCCGATGCGGGTCTTGCGCCGGCCCCGCACCTTGGGGTTGGGCGGAGTGTGCTTGGGCCCCTTGGCATCTGCGTCCTTCGACGCGGCCGTGGCGGCCTTCTTGGGGGCGGCCTTCTTCGCTTCTGCCATCACGATTCCTTACCGTCCGGCCCGCTTGCCAGGCCCAGTTCACGTTCCCGCAGCACGGTGTAGACGCGCGCGATCTCCTGACGCACCGTGCGCAGCCGGCGGTTGTTGGTCAGCTGGCCGGTCGCCATCTGGAAACGCAGATTGAACAGCTCTTCCTTGGATTCGCGCAACCGCTCGGTCAGCTCGTCGTCGGTGAGCTCACGCAGTTCGCCAGGCGAAATTCCCACTGCCATCAGAACTGATCCTCTCGGGTCACGATGCGGGCCTTGATCGGCAACTTGTGGATCGCGCGGGTCAGCGCCGCCCGGGCGGTCTGTTCGTTGGGGTAGCTGAGCTCGAACAGCACCCGGCCCGGCTTGACGTTGACCACCCACCATTCCGGTGAGCCCTTACCCGAACCCATCCGGGTCTCGGCGGGCTTCTTGGTCAGCGGGCGGTCGGGGAAGACGTTGATCCACACCTTGCCGCCACGCTTGATGTGCCGGTTGATCGCGATACGCGCGGACTCGATCTGCCGGTTGGTGACGTAGGCGTGCTCTAACGCCTGGATGCCGTAGTCACCGAAGTTCACCGCCGTGCCGCCGCTGGCGATGCCGCGCTGGCGGGGGTGATGCTGCTTGCGGTGCTTGACCTTGCGGGGAATCAACATGATTCAGCTCTCCGTGCTTTGCGGTTCGGCGGCGGGCGCGGCCTCGGCGGGTTGCCCGGCCGCGGTGCTCTCGTCGGCGCTCGCGGCCGCGCGGCCGGCCTCGGTGCCGGTGGCCGTGGTGCCCGACGCGCCACTGCGCCGGGGGCGGGTGCCCGACGGGCGCTCGCGGCGCGGACGCTCGGCGCCCGCCGGGGCGGCAGCGGCCAATTCGCGCTTGCCGCCGACGACGTCTCCCTTGTAGATCCACACCTTCACACCGATCCGACCGAAGGTGGTCTTGGCCTCATACAGCCCGTAGTCGATGTCGGCGCGCAGCGTGTGCAGCGGCACCCGGCCCTCGCGGTAGAACTCCGAGCGGCTCATCTCGGCGCCGCCGAGACGGCCGGAGCACTGCACCCGGATGCCCTTGACGTTGGGCTGGCGCATCGCCGACTGGATGGCCTTGCGCATCGCGCGGCGGAACGCCACCCGGTTGCTCAACTGCTCGGCCACGCCCTGGGCCACCAATTGTGCTTGCGACTCAGGGTTTCTCACCTCGAGGATGTTGAGCTGCACCTGCTTGCCGGTCAGCTTCTCCAGGTCGGCGCGGATCCGGTCGGCCTCGGTGCCGCGGCGGCCGATGACGATGCCCGGACGCGCGGTGTGGATGTCCACCCGGACCCGGTCGCGGGTGCGCTCGATCTCCACGTCGGCGATACCGGCCCGCTCCAGGCCGGTCGACAGCAGCCGGCGGATGGCGACGTCCTCCTTGACGTAGTCCGCGTACTGCTTGTCGGCGTACCAGCGGGACTTCCAGTCGGTGGTGATGCCGAGGCGGAAGCCGTGCGGATTGATCTTCTGGCCCACTAGTCTGAGCCTCCCTTCGCGTCAGAAGTCTCAGACGTCTTCGCCGGTGTCTTCTTGGCCGCGGTCTTCGCGGGTGCCTTCTTGGCGGGTGCCTTCTTGGCCGGGGCCTTCTTGGCCGGCGCCTTGGCGGCGGCCTTGCTGGCCTCGGCGCGGCGGGTCCTGGACGACTTCGCCGACCGCTGGTCCTTGGCCGGCCGGCTTTCCACCACCACGGTGATGTGACTGGTGCGCTTGCGGATTCGGAACGCACGCCCCTGCGCGCGCGGACGGATGCGCTTGGCGGTCGGGCCCTCGTCGGCGTAGACGGTGGCGACCACCAGGGTGGCCGGGTCCAGCCCATTGTTGTTCTGCGCGTTGGCCGCGGCGCTGGCGATCACCTTGGCCACCGGTTCACTGGCGGCCTGCGGCGCCCACCGCAGGATGTCGAGTGCGTCGGTCACCGAGCGGCCGCGCACCAGGTCGATCACCCGGCGTGCCTTTCTCGGCGACACCCGCACGAAGCGTGCCTTGGCCACCGCCGAAGGGAATTCCGTTGTGGTCATCGCCGTTTGGCCTTCCGGTCGTCCTTGATGTGCCCCTTGAAGGTGCGGGTGGGCGCGAATTCACCAAGCTTGTGGCCGACCATCGCCTCGGTGACGAACACCGGCACGTGCTTGCGTCCGTCGTGCACGGCGAAGGTGTGCCCGATGAAGTCAGGAATGATCGTGGAACGCCGCGACCATGTCTTGATGACCTGCTTGGTGTTCTTCTCGTTCTGCGCGTCCACCTTCTTGAGCAGGTGGCCGTCGACGAACGGGCCCTTCTTCAGGCTGCGTGGCATGTGCTACTCCTGAACTTCCATCTCGCGCTAGCGACCGTGCTTCTTGCCGGTGCGCCGGCGCCGGACGATGAGTTTGTTGCTGGCCTTGTTCGGGTGGCGGGTGCGGCCCTCCGGCTTGCCCCAGGGGCTCACCGGGTGGCGACCACCGGAGGTCTTACCCTCACCACCACCGTGCGGGTGGTCCACCGGGTTCATCACCACACCGCGGACGGACGGGCGCTTGCCCTTCCACCGCATGCGGCCGGCCTTGCCCCAGTTGATGTTGGCCTGCTCGGCGTTGCCGACCTCGCCGACGGTGGCGCGGCAGCGCACGTCGACCCGGCGGATCTCGCCGGACGGCATCCGCAGCGACGCGTAGCTGCCCTCCTTGCCGAGCAGCTGGATGCTGGACCCGGCCGACCGGGCCAGCTTGGCGCCACCGCCGGGCCGCAGTTCCACCGCGTGGATCACGGTACCGGCCGGGATGTTGCGCAACGGCAGGTTGTTGCCGGGCTTGATGTCGGCGTTGGGACCCGACTCCACCACGTCGCCCTGCGAGAGTCCCTGTGGGGCAATGATGTAACGCTTCTCGCCGTCCAGGAAGTGCAGCAGCGCGATGTTGGCGGTCCGGTTGGGGTCGTACTCGATGTGCGCGACCTTGGCGTTGACGCCGTCTTTGTCGTTGCGGCGGAAGTCGATCACCCGGTAGGCGCGCTTGTGGCCGCCGCCCTTGTGGCGGGTGGTGATGCGGCCGTGCGCGTTGCGGCCACCGTGACCGTGCAGCGGACGCACCAGCGACTTCTCCGGGGTGGAACGAGTGACCTCGGAGAAATCGGACACGCTGGCGCCGCGACGGCCCGGGCTCGTCGGCTTGTACTTACGAATTGCCATGTCTAATCAGGTCTTTCTCTCGCTACGCCGGTGCCCCGAACAGATCGATCGGCTTGCTGCCCGGCGCCAGGGTGACGATGGCCCGCTTGGTGCTCTTGCGTTTGCCGAAACCGGTGCGGGTGCGCTTGCGCTTGCCCTGCCGGTTCGCGGTGTTCACCGAGGCGACCTTGACCGAGAAGATCTTCTCGATGGCGATCTTGATCTGCGTCTTGTTCGAGTCGGGGTGCACCACGAACGTGTACACGTTGTCGTCGAGCAACGAATAGGACTTCTCCGAGATCACCGGAGCCAAGATGATGTCGCGGGGGTCCGTGACGGTCGCCATCAGGCCGAAACCTCCTCGGGAGTACCGGTGTTGGCGGCGATGTAGGCGCGCAGCGCCTCGACGCTGAACACCACGTCGTCGGCGCGCAGCACGTCGTAGGTGTTGAGCTGGTCGGGAGCCAGGATGTGCACACCGGGCAGGTTGCGCACGCTCTTGGCGCCGGCTTCGTCGCTGCGGCCGATCACCACCAGCACCTGCTTGCGCTCGGTCAGCGTGCCCAGGAACGCCTTGGCGCTCTTGGTCGACGGGGTCTGGCCGGACACCAGCTCGGTGATCGCGTGGATGCGCCCGTTGCGGGCCCGGTCGGACAGCGCGCCGCGCAGCGCGGCGGCGATCATCTTCTTGGGCGTGCGCTGGCTGTAGTCGCGCGGCTTGGGGCCGTGCACCACGCCACCGCCGGTGAACTGCGGAGCGCGCGTCGAACCCTGACGGGCCCGGCCGGTTCCCTTCTGCCGGTACGGCTTACGGCCACCGCCGCTGACGTCGCCGCGCGTCTTCGTCGAGTGCGTGCCCTGACGCGCCGCCGCCCGCTGCGCGGTCACCACCTGGTGCATCAGCGCGATGTTGGCGGGGGCGTCGAACAATTCGGCCGGCAGCTCGATCGAACCCTCGACCTTGCCGCCCGGCGCCTTCACGTCAAGCTTGAGTGCCATTACTTCTCACCTCGTTTGACCGCGCTGCGGACCATGACGAGTCCGCCGGTGCGGCCGGGGACCGCGCCCTTGATCAGCAGCACGCCGTTCTCGGTATCGACCTTGTGCACCAACAGGTTCTGGACCGTCACCCGGTCGTTGCCCATCCGGCCGGCCATCCTGGTGCCCTTGAACACCCGGGCGGGGGTGGCGCAGCCGCCGATGGAACCCGGCCGCCGGTGCACCGCCTGGGCGCCGTGGCTGGCGCCCTGACCGCGGAAGCCGTGCCGCTTCATGGTTCCGGCGAAGCCCTTGCCCTTGGAGGTTCCGGTGACGTCGACGTAGCTGCCGTCGGTGAAGATCTCCGCCGTCAGCTCCTGGCCGACCTGGTATTCGGCCGCCGCGTCCGGGTTGTCCAGCCGCAGCTCGGCCAGAAACCGGCGCGGGTTGATGCCCGCCGCGGCGTACTGGCCGGTCACCGGCTTGTTCACCTTGCGCGGACTGATCTCGCCGTACGCCAGCTGCACCGCGCTGTAGCCGTCCTGCTCGGGCGTGCGGATGCGGGTCACCACGTTCGGCCCGGCCTTGACCACCGTCACCGGCACGACCCTGTTGTTCTCGTCGAATACCTGCGTCATGCCCAGCTTGGTACCGAGAATGCCCTTACGCGCCATTGCTCTGTAACTCCCTACTGGATGTTGACGTCGACACTGGCCGGAAGGTCGATGCGCATCAGCGCGTCGACGGTCTTCGGCGTCGGGTCGAGGATGTCGATCAGCCGCTTGTGCGTACGCATCTCGAAGTGCTCCCGCGAGTCCTTGTACTTGTGCGGGGAGCGGATGACGCAATACACGTTCTTCTCGGTCGGCAGCGGCACCGGCCCTACGACGCTGGCACCCGTGCGGACGACGGTCTCGACGATCTTGCGCGCCGAGGCGTCGATAGCCTCATGGTCGTAGGCCTTAAGCCTGATGCGGATCTTCTGTCCCGCCACGCTTCTCCTACCCTCACTCCGCGTTGAGGCCCGGTGTCCGGGCTCAACTAATCCGTGTCCTCAGTGCCACCGGCGCGCCGATCGGGCCGGCCAACTCTGGGCCGATCGAGCGTTGCGCCGGATTGTGCGCCGCTGTTTACCTGTCGTGGTCCACCGGCCCCCGCGGTCGGGCGTGTCACCCTCACGCAGCCTCATCGGCGCAAATTTCGGGATCGAAATTCGTCGCTCTCAAAGGATGGGACCGGACGCGCCCGTTTGGACGCTGGTCGTATGCCCGACCAGGCGCAAAACCCGGCTCAAGGCAACCTGAACAGTATGCCTCAGATCCCGGCCCGAACAAAATTCGGCCGTCAGGCACCTGCGGATTCGACCCTCGCCGCCCTGGCCCGGGCGGACTGGACGTGCAGGAAGCCGTCCACCGCCGCCAGCGCGCACTCGCGGTAGTCGAAATCGGGCAGGGTGGACAGCCGGCCCAGCACCAGCGGGCCGATCAGCAGGGCGATCGCCCGGGACCGGTCCACCTCCCCCAGTTCGGCGGCCTCCGGGCTGTCGAAGATGACGTCGAACGGCTCCGAGTACTGCTGGGCGATGCGCTCGCGCAGCGTGGTGATCGCCACGCTGTCGTCGGCGCGGGGTTGCGGCCACGCCTCCAGGTCGCGGCCCAGCGCCAGCCAGGTCATGGCCGTCATCATGGTCGGGGCCTGGGCGACGGCCTCGGCCTGGGCCAGTACCACCGCGACCAGCCGGTCGCGCAGCGACCCCTCGGCGGGCGGGGTCGGCGAGGCCGGGATCAGGCTGTTGAACGCCGCCGCCAGCAGATCGTTTCCGCTCGGGAAGTGCCGGTACAGCGTCGCCCGGGCCACGTTGGCGGTGCGGGTGACCGCGTCGACCGTCACCGCGCTGGGACCACCGGCACGCAGCAGCGTGACGGCGGCTTCGAGCAGCCGGGCCCGCGACCGGGCGGGCCGTGGATCGGACGTCGCGGCGGAAATTGTGCGCCACCTCCCGTATTGCGAACCGTATTGCCAACGAGACCATCGGTCGAGCTACGAGACTATCGGTCTGGATGGGCCCGGCGATAGCTCCCGGGTGGGGCGTCACCGCACGAATTCCGCGGCCCGGTGCCCGATCATCACGATGGTGGCGTGCGGGCCGCGGCTGGTGATGGCGGGCAGCACCGAGCCGTCGATCACCCACAGGTTGTCGATGCCGCGGACCCGGCACCGCGGGTCGACGACCGCCCGCGGGTCGCCGTCGACCCCCATCGGCGCCGTGCCGCAAAGGTGTTGGGAGGTCGACCAGATGGCCGCCGCGGCATCGGTTGTGCCGCCGGCCAATTCGCGGGCCAACTCGGCGCCGCGGGCCAGCGCGGCGACGTCGCCGGGCTCGCTGTCGTAGCGGTGCTCGATGCGGGGCGGCACGGCGGGATCGGCCGACATCAGCGTCAGGCAACCCCGCGCGCGGGGTTGCATCAGCGCCACCCCGAGGTGCGGCCAGTCGGCGTGCCCGGCGGTTCCGTCGCCGGTCATCGCCACGAACCCGCCGGTGTACGGCCTGATCTCGAGATCGTCGGCGGTGCTGAGCACCACCTCGAGCACCGGCCGTCCGGGAGCCACCGGCCAATCGGTGGGCAGCACCCATTCGGCGTGATCGCTGAACGACGTCCCCACCGGCAGCGCCACGCGCACCGGCACCCCGGCGGCGCGCAGCATGCCCGGCTCGCCGATGCCGGACAGCATCAGCAGGTGCGCCGTTTCAATGGCGCCGGCGCACAACACGATTCGGTCGGCGGTCAGCGTAGCCCGGCCGTGCGGGCCGACCACGTCGGCGCCCCGGGCGACGGTGCCGGCGAAACGCAGCCGCGCCACCCGGGTGTGCGCCTGCACGCGCAGGTTGGGCCGGCTCAGCGCGGGGATCAGATACCCCGCACCCGAGCCCTTGCGGACGCCGTCGACGATGTTCAGCGGGACCGCGCCGATCCCCGAAACCGGTTGGGCCGCAGCGTCATTGAGGTCGTCGATCCAGCCGAATCCGGCGCGCCGCGCGGCGTCGATGAAACGCTCTGTGGTTCCGGTCATTTCGCGGGTGCGGCGGACCAGGATAGGGCCGCTGCGGCCGTGCGCGGGTCCGTCGAAGTCCAGGTCGGTCTCGATGGCGCGGAAGCTGTCCAGCACGTCCGACCATGCCCAGCCCGGCAGGCCGAGGCGGTCGAAATCGCGGCGCAGCCCGCGGCAGAAGTAGCCGCCGTTGATCGCGCCCGAGCCGCCGATGGTGGCGCCGCGCACCAGCGGGTGCCGGCGGGCGGGCCGCTCGGTGAGCTGGGTCTGGTATCGGCGCACCAGCGGGCTGCCGACGCCGATCGGCAATTGCAGCCCGTTGGCGGTCCGGGCGAGCAGCGCCGGGTCGTCGAGGGACGGGCCCGCCTCGACCACGGTCACCGTGCACCCTGGATCAGCGGAAAGACGTTCGGCGACAACCGATCCGGCGCTGCCGGCGCCGACTATCAGCACATCGCTGTGCGAGACGGCGTCATTCAAGGGCGGGGGCTAACTCCGGATCTGGGGTCTGAGGGCGCGCGCGTTGCGCTCCCGTAGCACACCCCACCACAACCCGAGCCCGTACGCCAGGTCGTCCACCCGCTTGAGCACCAGATAGGTCGGCAGCCCGATCGGTTCGACGTCGTCGCCGACGGCATCGCGGCGGCGCAGCCAGTCGACCACCCCGTCCATCACGGCCGCCACCAGCACCACCCGTCTGAAATGGCGCGACATGGTGGCGGCCAGCAGCGCCAGCGGCCAGTAGTGCCGGCACAGCGCCGAGGCCAGCTGCAACGCCGCCGACCACAGGCCGCGCCCGGCCACCGTCACCACGTCGGTCATCGACGTCTCGGCGCTGCGCATCGCCCGGGCGATCCGCCGGCCCGTCAGGACGGCCAGCAGCAGGGAAGCCAGCCGCGACAGCGTGGAGCCGAAGGCCATCAGGATCCAGGTCATCAGCGCCCAGCCGGAGATCACCACCGGCGCCGTCTTGTCCGGGTGGCGCACCGACAGCGGGGCCGCCGATCCGCCGTAAAACGCTTTGCGCGCAAGCCAATCCCGCAATTCGGTGCGGTGGTCGTGGCCCACCAGGGCGATGGGCTCGTAGCGCAGCCGGACCCCCGCCTCGATCAGCCGCCAGCACAGGTCGACGTCCTCGCCGGACTGCAGCGTCTCGTCGAATCCGCCGATCTCGCGGATCGCCGAGCACCGGCAGATGATCGCCGCGCTGGGCACGTAGGACACCGTGCTGTGCGGCAGCACCGGCGCCTCGCGCTCACCGAGGTCGAGCGAGGAGTGCACCGCCTCGTAGCGGGCCACCACGTTCTCGCTGTGCGACAGGCCGACGATGCGCGGCGCGACCAGCCCGACGGTCGGGTCGCAGAAGTGGCCGAGCAGCGCTTCCAGCCAGCCCCGGCGCGGCGCGACATCGGAGTCCAGGAAGGCGACGAAGTCCGTCCGGCAGGCCGCCAGCCCCGTGTTGCGCGCCGCCGCCGGTCCTTTGCTGCGGTGGTGGCGCAACACCTCGATGTCGCAGTGCGCGCCGACGAAGTCTTCCGGCTCGATCGGCGGGAACGATCCGTCGTCCACCA
The DNA here is from genome assembly GCF_025821985.1 of Mycobacterium timonense. Classification (NCBI taxonomy): domain Bacteria; kingdom Bacillati; phylum Actinomycetota; class Actinomycetes; order Mycobacteriales; family Mycobacteriaceae; genus Mycobacterium; species Mycobacterium timonense. The sequence goes on from NZ_JACKSY010000104.1 coordinate 60,270, forward strand.
CCACCACGCGCAGACCGCGCAGCGAGCTCACCAGCCGCCGCACGCCAGAAAGGTTGTCCCGCACCGGAATTACCACGGTGACGTCGTGGTGCGAGGGCCCGCCCGCGGGCCGCGGATGCGCCACGGTGGCGTCCAGCAGGGTGCGGGCCAACTGCGCGCTGACGTCGTCGCGCACCTTCAGCCGGCCGTCGCACAGCAGGTCCTGGGCGGCCGGGGCCAGCTTCAGCAGCCGGGTCGGCGACCCGCCGAGCAGTGCCGAGCCGTCGCCGAGCACCCGCACCCGGCGATCGACCTGGACGGCGAACCCGTCCGGCAACCGCGGCGCCGGCGCGGTCATGCGAGCATCCCGTCGGGCCCGGGCCGCCACCGGGCGACCCGGCGGACGCACTCGTTCACCATCTCGGACAGGATGCGCTCGCCCTCGGCGGCGGTGGCGGTGGTCGGGTCGCCCAGCACGCCGACCGGGCTGACCGCCGCCACTCCCCCGCGGCGCATCGATCCCAACAACTCGGGCAGCGGCGCCCGGTTGCCGGCCTGCCACTGCCCGGTGCGGACCTCGGCGGGCGAGATATGCAGCAACACCGATGTTTCGGTATGACCGGCGTGGGCGTCCCCGCCGGCGGCCACACACGGGCACCATCCGGCGTCGCGGCCCTCGGCGCGAAGCGTGCCCACCGCGCGGCCCAGCGCGGCGACGTTGCCGCCGTGGCCGTTGACGAAGACGACGCGCTGCGCCCAGCCGGCCGCCGAGCGGCCGTACTCGATCAGCAGCAGCGTCAGCGCCTCGGTGCCGATGGAGACGGTCCCGGCGAAGCTCTGGTGCTCGCCGCTGGCGCCGTAGGCGATGGCCGGCGCCACCAGCCACCCGTCCCCCAGCCGCGGCGCGGCCCGGCCGGCCACCGCCGACGCGATGCGGGTGTCGGTGTCCAGCGGCAGGTGCGGGCCGTGTTGCTCGGTCGACCCCAGCGGAACCAGCAGTGAGACCGCCGTGCCGGACAGCTGGCTCGACGTCACGGTTCCCAATTCGCCGAGTACGGACACTCGGTGATGGTAGGACGAATTCACCTGGCGTGCACCAATTGTTGAGGCGGGAAAATAACTTTTTTTCTCCGGCCGTTCATCGGGCGTTCGAACGGTGGGCTCGTTCGTCACGGTTACCCCGCCCGTACCAGGATTACCGCGGCCGTCAAATAATCCCGGCCAAGCCGCCCCGGATGGCCCGGCTTTGCTCAGCCGGCCGGCGGCACGCCCAGCGCCCGGGTGAACCCGGGCGGCACCAGGATGTCGCTCGGCCCGAGATCGTGCACCGAGGAATGCCCCAGACCCATCAGCGCCGAGTCGATGCCCCCGCGCAGGATGTCGAGGACGTTCTCCACCCCGGCCTGGCCGGCGGCGGCCAGGCCCCACAGGTAGGCCCGGCCGATCATCACCGCGCGCGCCCCCAGCGCCACCGCCTTGACGACGTCGCTGCCGCGCCGGACACCGCCGTCCAGCAACACCTCGATCTGGTCGCCGACCGCCTCGGCGATCGCGGGCAGGGCGCGAATCGACGCCGGCGTGCCGTCCAGGTTGTTGCCGCCGTGGTTGGACACCGAGATGGCCGAAACCCCGGCATCCACCGCCCTTTTGGCGTCGTCCACGCGCATCACGCCCTTGAGCATGAACGGCCCGCCCCACACCTCGCGCAGCCAGGCGATGTCCTCCCAGGTCGGCGGGGGCGTGCCCATCCACTCGCCGTAAGCGGCGAAGAACGGCGGGCCGGGCTCGCCGCGGCGGCCCTGGTTGGGCACCCGCAACTCCGGCGGCCGCAGCGTCTTGCCGAACTTCCACAGCCAGCGGGGCTTGAACACCGCCTCCGGGGACAACCGCAGGATGGTGCGCAGGTTCATCTCCTCGGGGATCTTGGGGCTGCCCCAGTCCCGCCCGTGCGAGAACGACCAGTCGGTGGTGACGATCAGCCCGACCGCGCCGGCCTGCCGGGCCCGCTCCACCCGCTCGGCGATCGCGTCGCGCCCACCCAGCCAGTACACCTGGAAGAACACCTTGGGGTTCACCGCGATGACTTCCTCGATCGGCTTGCTGGCGAACGAGGACAGGCCCATAGCGGTGCCGCGGGCCGCGGCGGCGCGCGCCACGGCGACCTCGCCGTCCGGGTCGACGGCCTGCACACCGGTCGGCGAGATCAGCACCGGCATCGAGATCTCTTGTCCCATAACGGTTGTCGCCAGCTCACGCTTGGCCGGGGCGCCGACGACATGCGGGGCGAAACCGAGTTCGCCGAACGCTTCGACGTTGTCGGAGACCGTGATTCCCTTTTCGCTGGCCGCGATCAGGGCCGCGTAAACGGATTTCGGCAACCGCCGCTTGGCCCGTTGCTGGGCGATGGCGACGGTTTCAAACCATTCGTCGGCCACGGTCAGACCGGGCTTTCGTTGCACAACCGGGCCGGCGGCGCGGCGGGGGTCAGGACCGGCGGCCGCACCGAGAGGGTGAGCGGCACGGGTTGGCGGATGCGCTTGCCGCGGGAGTGGTCGGCCCGGGGTCGGGGCGCCTCGCGGTCGCCCGCCAGCGCCGCCGCGCTGTGGCCCTGCACGCACTCGGGGTCCGGGCCGTCCAACGGCAGGCCGGTGAAGAACTTGGCCGCCATGCACCCGCCCCGACAGCTGTCGTAGTGCCCGCAGCTGCCGCAGGCGCCCGCCGACTGCGGTTCGCGCAGCTCGCGGAACAGCGGGGCGTTCTTCCACACGTTGTCAAAACCGCCGTCGCTCAACACGTTTCCGGCCAGGAAGCGGTCGTGGATGGCGAACGGGCAGGCGTACACATCGCCGACTGGGTCGATCAGGCAGACGACGCGGCCCGCGCCGCACATGTTCAGACCGGCCAGCGCGCCGGACTGGCCGAGCGGGGCCAGGTGGAAGAACGAGTCGCCGGTGAGCACCCGTTCCCCCTTGGCGACCAGCCAGTCATACAGTTGCACCTGCTGGTCGGCGGTGGGGTGCAGCTCGTCCCAGACGTCGGCGCCGCGGCCGGACGGGCGCAGCCGGGTGATGCGCAGCGTGGCCCCGTAACGGCTTGCCAGCGCGGCGAATTCGTCCAGCTGCCCGACGTTGTGCCGGGTGACGACCACCGAGATCTTGGCGCCCCCGTTCTGGGTGAAGCCGGCGTCGGCGAGGTTTTGCAGCGCCCGCACCGCCATGTCGAACGAGCCGGGCCCGCGCACCGCGTCGTTGACCTCGGCGGTGGCGCCGTCCAGCGAGATCTGCACGTCCACGTAGTCGCTGGCCGCCAGCCGGGCGGCCACCTCGGGCGTGATCCGGACCCCGTTGGTGGAGAACTTCACGCCGACGTGGTGTGCGGTCGCATAGTCGACCAGCTCCCAAAAGTCCGGCCGCACAGTGGGTTCCCCGCCACCGATGTTGACGTAGAAGACCTGCATGCGTTCCAGCTCGTCGATGATGTCCATGCACTGGCGGGTGGACAGCTCGCGCGGGTCGCGCTTGCCCGACGAGGACAGGCAGTGCACGCAGGCCAGGTTGCAGGCGTAGGTGAGCTCCCAGGTCAAGCAGATGGGCGCGTCGAGGCCGTGCTCGAACTGCTCGATCAGCCGGGGCACAGGGGCCGCTGTGGTCATGGATGGTCCTCCCGGGGCACCAGCATGTTGGAGTCGGCGAGCACGCCCAGCGCGTGCAGGTACGGCGCCTGCCCGGCGTCGTCGATGCCCGCCGCGCGGCATGCGCACCGGACATCGGGGTACTCGGCCAACGACTGCACCACCGTGAGGATGGTGCGGTTCTTCAGAAACGACAGCTTGCGGGTGCCGAAGTGGTAGAGCAGCGCGCCGAACGGTTCCGGCCGCACCGCCACCTGCGGGTGCAGTCGCCAGCCGCGGTCAGGATCGAAGGCGGCACCGGCCGCGCGAGCCTGCGCGGGCGCCGGCACGGTCAGTAGACCCCGCACATGCCGTCGATGGACACCTCTTCGACCAGGGTCTCGGTGACGAGTTGGGCGTCGGTTTCGGTCTCGTGCTCCACGGGGCCTTGCCTTTCCTGCGGTCTTGACGACGATGGGTCTGAGTCACACTCGCGGCCAGAATATGGCATCGAGTGCCGAAATGGAAGGGCCGGAGTCCGGGATGCCGCAGCAGCGGGTGGGCAGGCGCCGCTCGACCACGCCGCACCACATCACCGACGTCGCCATCGACCTGTTCACCGCCCGGGGTTTCGCCGAGGTCAGCGTGGACGACGTCGCGGCGGCCGCCGGCATCTCGCGGCGCACCCTGTTCCGCTACTACGCCTCCAAGAACGCCATCCCCTGGGGCGATTTCGACACTCATTTGGCCCGGCTGCGCGAGCTGCTGGACAACGTCGAATCCCGGGTACCGCTGGGCGATGCGCTGCGCACCGCGTTGTTGGCCTTCAACACCTTTGACGAATCCGAGACCGCGCGGCACCGACAGCGCATGCGCGTCATCCTGCAAACCGCTGAGCTGCAAGCGTATTCGATGACGATGTACGCCGGATGGCGCGAGGTGATCGCCGGGTTCGTGGCCCGCCGCTGCGAGTGCAAGACGACCGACCTGGCGCCCCAGACCGTCGCCTGGATGATGCTGGGGGTGGCGCTGTCGGCCTACGAGCATTGGCTGGGCGATGAGTCAGTGCCGTTGCCGGTGGCCCTGGGCAACGCCTTCGACGTGGTCGGCGCCGGGCTGAACGGGCTGGACCGGTGAGCGCCGAGCACCTGGTGCACATGCTGCGGGCGCAGGGCAGCTTCTGCGCCTCCTCGGGCTCGCCGATGTACGGCGACCTGTTCGAACTGGTGGCCTCCGACGTCGAGGCCGGCGGGGTGTTCGCCGACATCCTGTCCGGGCACCGGGACGCCCCGTCGCGCGACGCGATTCCGCTGCGGCTGCTCGGTGGCCTGCACCGACTGGTGCTCGATGGCCGCGCCGGCTCCCTGCGCCGCTGGTATCCCAGCACCGGCGGCAGCTGGGACGCCGGGGCGGCGTGGCCGCCGATCCTGGCCGCCGCGGCCGAGCACGCCGCCGCGCTGCGCGCGGCGCTGGACCGCCCACCGCAGACTAACGAGGTGGGCCGGTCGGCCGCGCTGATCGGCGGGCTGCTGCACATCAATGAATCCTGTTTGCCGGTAAGGCTTTTCGAGATCGGGTCGAGCGCGGGGCTGAACCTGCGGGCCGACCACTACCGGTACCGGTATGCCGGTGGCGGGTGGGGACCGGCCGACTCGCCGGTTTGCATCGACGACGCCTGGCGCGGCGCGCTGCCGCCGGCGCGCGGGGTCCGGATCGTCGAGCGGCACGGCTTCGACATCGCGCCCGTCGACGTCGGGAACTCCGACGGCGAGCTGACGGTACTGAGCTACGTCTGGCCCGACCAGGCCGCGCGGCTGGCGCGGCTGCGCGGCGCCATCGAGGTCGCCCGCCGGGTCCCGGCCACCCTCGAGCGCCGGACGGCGGCCGACGCCGTCGGGCGCCTGAGCCTCGCCGAGGGCGCGTTGACCGTGCTGTGGCACTCGATCACCTGGCAGTACCTGTCCGCCGGGGAACGCGCCGCGGTGTGCGCCGGGGTGGACGCGCTGGGCGCACGGGCCGACGCGTCCGCCCCGTTGGTCCACCTGACCATGGAGCCGGCCCGGGACGGGCCGGGCGCACCGATCAGGTTCCTGGTGCGCGCCCGCGGCTGGCCGGACGGCGGGCCGCGCGTGCTGGCACAGTGCCATCCGCACGGGCCGCCGGTCGACTGGCTCTAAAAGCCAAGGGGCGCTGGGGTTTTCGCGAAACCGTCAGGTTCCCATGAAGGTCATCGGGTCGTGCAGCACCCGGGTGCCGTCGTGCAGTCCCTCGATGGCCTCCATGTGCTCGGGCTCCAGGGTGAAGTCGAACACGTCCAGGTTCTCGGCGACCCGCTCCGGCTTGGACGACCGCGAGACCACGACGTTGTCCAGTTGCAGGTTCCACCGCACCAGCACCTGCGCCGGGGTGCGGCCGTACTCGGCCGCAATCGTCGTCACGGTCGGCTCCTCGATCAGCCGGCCGACGCCCAACGGGCTGTAGGACTGCGTCGTCACGTCGTGCTGGGCGTGCACCTGACGCAGCTCGGCCTGGTTGAGCCGCGGGTGCAGCTCGACCTGGTTCACCGCGGGCACCTCGTCGGTCTCCTCGATCACCGTGGCCAGCAGGTCCTCGGTGAAGTTCGAGACGCCGATCGAGCGCACGTGGCCCCGCTCGCGGGCCTCGATCATGCCCTCGAAGCTCTCCACGTACTTGCCCAGCTTCGGGGCCGGCCAGTGGATCAGGTAGAGGTCGAGGTAGTCCAGCCCCAACCTGTCCAGGCTCTCCTTGCACGACTCCTGGGCACTGTGGAAGCCCTGCCGCGAGGTGCCCAGTTTGGTGGTGACGAACAGTTCCTCGCGAGGGATGCCCGACGCGGCGATGGCCCGGCCGACGGCGGCTTCGTTTCCGTAGGAGGCAGCGGTGTCGATGAGGCGGCAGCCGGCTTCCAGCGCCGCGAGAACCGAGCTTTCCGTCTCCTCATCGGACAGCTTGGCCACCCCCAAGCCGAGTACTGGCATCTTCGCCTCGTCATTGAGAGCGACGGTCGGAATCGCGCTGGAAGAGCTGTATATCTCATCAATCACTGTCACTGGTCAATCACCTGCCTGCCAAGTCGCGTGCTGGATTTTCCTTCGATGAGAACGATTCGGAGCCGACTTGCCCGAAGGCCCCTCGATATCGCCCGACAGCAGACCCTAACCGAGCTCGGCAACCGCTGCACCGAACCCGAGAACCGATGCGGCCACAGCAAAAATCGTCGCGGGTCAGCGTTACGCTTTTCCAGCGCAATGGTTTTGGCGTGCGGTCGTTGGCAATTTTGTGACCCGCGCTACAGCGGCGTCACGCTCCCCACGACGAGCGGGCTCAAACATTCACCTGGAGTGAACTGCATCACCGTCGAAAGTGTCGATGGCTTAAGCTTTTTCGCGTTAGTTCAGCACGACGCCGGGGTGCGCGAGACGCGAAATCGCCGAGCCCGTATGATCGAACGACGCCGAACGCAAGCCACCACTGGAAGCGAGGCAAGTCTCTCCCATGAAGTCAATGCAAGAGCTTTTTGAAATAGCTTGGCAGGCAACGCAAATCGGTGCCACGACGTTGAAGAAAACGCAGCCGAGCTCGGTGCAGCACAAGGGTGACCGCGACCTGGTATCCGATGTCGACCTGACCATCCAGCGTGACATCGCCAACTACCTGTCCCAGACCACGCCGGACGTCGCGCTGCTGGCCGAGGAGTCCGACCACCAACCCGACATCGAAACCGCCGAGTGGCTCTGGGTTCTCGACCCGGTGGACGGCACGTCGAACTTCGTGCACGGGCTGCCGCTGTGCGCGGTATCGCTGGCCCTGCTGCACGCCGGCCGCACCGTGGTGGCCGTCACCCACGCTCCCCTGCTGGGCAAGACCTACCACGCGATCGAGTCCAAGGGCGCGTTCGTCAACGGGGAACGGATCACCGCCAGCGCCACCGACAGCCTCAGCGGGGCGATCGTCTCGCTCGGCGACTACGCCGTCGGCCACGATGCGGGCCGGCTCAACGCGCACCGGCTGGCGCTCACCGCCGAGCTGGTGCCCCGGGCGGAGCGGATCCGGATGATCGGCGCCGCGACGCTCGACCTGGCGTTCGTCGCCGAGGGCGCCCTGGACGCCTGCGTGATGATGTCCAACAAGCCGTGGGACACCGCCGCGGGGACGCTGATCGCCCGCGAAGCCGGAGCGCGGCTGACCGACGCGCAGGGCAACCCGCACACCCACAAGTCCGCGTCGACCGTCGTCGCCGCGCCGGGCATCGCCGAGCAGCTGGCCACCGTGATCCGCAACACCGAGGTCCCCAGCGACCAGTACGCGGCCGCCGTCGGCTGAACGCCCGCCGTCGGCTCAGCCGAGCATCTCGGCGATCGGCACGGCCGCGGCGATCTTGGCGCGGGTCTTCATGACCTTGCCCGGCATGCCGCCACCGACCACCCCGACCAGGGCCCCGTCGCGTTCGTAGTAGGCCAGGAACTTGCGGCCGTCGTCCTCCACGATGTGGACGATGTCGCCGGCCTCCGGTTCACCCAGGCACTGGATCTTGACGTCGTACTGGTCGCTCCAGAAGTAGGGCACCACCACCACCGGCGGCACCTCCTTGCCCAGCATCGCCGGCACCACCACCCGGGCCTGGTCCGCGACGTTGCTCCAATGTTCCACCCGCCCTTGGTGTCCCGTCGCGTCGCGCCACGACGCGACGTCGCCGAGCGCCCACACGTTGGGGGCGCTGGTGCGTCCGGCCTCGTCGCACAGGACGCCCCGGTCGACGCTGTCGATCGCCACGCCGCTGCCCTCGAGCCAATCGGTGGCCGGACGCGACCCGATGCCGATCACCACCACGTCGGCCGCCAGCTCGGTGCCGTCGGTCAGCACCACCGCCTCGACGTGCCTGTCACCGCGCACCTCTGAAACCCCGACACCGAGGCGCACGTCGACGCCCTCGGCGCGGTGCAGCCGGGCCACCAGCTCGCCGATCTGCTCGCCCAGCACCGCGGCCAGCGGGGTCGGTTGCGGCTCGACCAGCACCACGTCCACGCCCAGGCTGCGCAGGCTGGCGGCCACCTCGCAGCCGATGAAGCCGGCGCCGATGATCACCGCGCGCTGCGCCGCGGACGCGTGCTCGCGCAGCGCCAGGCTCTCGTCGAAGGTCCGCAGCACCCGGATGCCGTCCAGGTCCGGGATGGTCGGGATGCGCCGCGGCACCAGGCCGGTGGCGATGACGAGTTCGTCGTAGCCGAGCGTGGTGCCGTCCTCGAGCGTCAGCGTCTGCGCCGCGGTGTCCAGGCTGCGCGCGGCCGACCCCAGCCGCAGCGTGATGTCGTTGTCGTCGTACCACTGGCGGGGTTTGAGCGCGGTGTCGTCCACCTCTTTGCGCAACACCTCTTTGGACAGCGGCGGGCGGTCGTAGGGCAGGTGCACCTCGTCGCTGACGATGGTGATGGGCCCGGAATACTCCGAGCGCCGCAGCTGCTCGGCGGTGCGGGCGGCGGCCAGGCCGCCGCCGACGATCACGATTCCGTTGCTGGCGCTTGCGTCACTACTCACGTGGAGTTCTTAGCACGATGGCCGCTCAGTACTTTAGGGCGCCCTTATCAACGGGGATCTGCGTGCCGGTCAGCGTGCCCGAGCCGTCGCCGGCCAGCCAGGCCACCACGTCGGCGACCTCGTCGGCGGTCATGAAACCGTTGGGCTGCACCGGCATTGGCGGGAAGCTGTGCACGAAGCTGGGATGGCGGGCGAAGATCTCCATCATCGCCTCGGGCTCGATCATCGGGGTTTCGACCGAGTACGGGTGGATGGAGTTGACCCGGATACCGTATTCGCCGAGCTCGATGGCCAGCGTGTTGGTGAGCGCGGTCAACCCGTGTTTGCTGGCCGAGTAGTGGCCGTTGCCGGGGGTGGCCTTGAGCCCGGCCGAGGAGCTGACCACCACGATGGAGCCGCCGTTGCCCGCCTCGATCATCGCCGGCACGGTGGCGCGCAGGGTGCGCCAGGTGCCGGTCAGGTTGACGCCGATGACGGTGTCCCACTGCTCGTCGGTGAGTTCCCAGACGCGGCCCCAGCTGAGCACGCCGGCGTTGGCCACCACGACGTCCAGCCGGCCGAACTGCTCCATGCCGTCGGCGACCAGCTCCCGCAGGGCGGCGTCGTCGCGGACGTCGAGGACGCGGGTCAAGGCCTTGCGGCCCTGATCTTCCACCAGCCGGGCGGTCTCGTCGAGGTCCTCGGGGCTGGCCGGGGCGTAGGTGACGCTGGCCGACACCGGCGCGCAGATGTCGCACGCGATGATGTCGGCGCCCTCGGCGGCCAGCCGCACCGCGTGCGAGCGTCCCTGCCCGCGGGCCGCCCCGGTGATGAATGCCACCCGCCCCTGCAGTGATCCGGCCTGTCCCGCCACAGCTCATCCCTTCGACCGCCAGTAGACCAAGCCAGGCTAGCAGCGGAACTGAAACGTGTTCTAATTCGCCCGGCGGTTGCCGGAAACCGCGTCAGATCTCGGCGATGATCGCGGCCCGCCGGCTGTTGTATTCCTGCTCGGTGAGCGCCCCGCTGGCGTGCAGATCGTTGAGCTCCTGCAGCCGCGCGGCGATCGACGGTCCCGGCGGGGCGGCCACCGGCGCCGACGGCTGCCCGGTCGCCGGTTGCCCCGCCGGCGCGGGTTGCCCGGCCGGCGCCTGCTGCTGGGCCGCCCGGCGCACCACCGCCTGGATCTGGGCGCGCAGCGCCGGGTTCGACCGGATGTCGACCATCCGGTTCAAAGGGATGTTGTTGGCCTTGAGGATCTGCATGATCTCCATCAGCGGGCCGGCCTGCCCGCTCAGGTCGTAGGTGGTGTTGTCCTCGGCGACGGTGAACTGCGCCGGCACCAGGCCGTTGACCAAAGCGCTTCGCTCCCAGTCGATTCGGTATTCGTTGGTGGTGGGATTGACCAGCACCACCACCTTGCGGGCGTTGAGGTTGCCCAGCCGGGTGACGCTGGCGATGACGCGGTCCTCGCTGTCGAACGGCACCAGCCCGGGGCCGGCGATGTGCAGGTGCACCTTGACGACCTGCTGGTTGTTCACCCAGGTCCCGGTTTCGGTGATGCCGGTGATCTGGGCCAGCGCCAGCACCCCGTTCTGCTCGAGCGCGGCCAGTTTCTCCGACGACTTCGCCCCGTAGTTGGCCAGCGCGAGCGCGATCAGCACGTCGGCCACGGTGATGAGCAGGCCGACGTAGAACATCCACTGCAGCAGGCTGCCGAGCCCCAGCGTGAAGTACACGACCAAGAAGATCGGCCCGACCAGGCCGCCGCACAGCAAAACCACCAACTGTGCTTTCAGGTAGCGCGCTAACACTTGCCCCTCCTCGGTCTTGCTGGGGAATCCGTGTCAGATTAGCGCTCACGGCGTCGCCGCGGCGGCGATACGCGCAAACCGCTTACCCGGACTCCGGCGGCACGATGGGCACTCGGCGCACCGGGGCGGTCGCGGGTTGCGCCTGGGCGGGGGCGTGCGGCGCGGGGCGCGCCGAGACAGGCAGCGCCGGGCCGGCCGAGGTCTGCGGCGCCGCCTCGGGCTGCGCGGCCGCCGCGGGCGTGCCGGCCGGCGCCGGCGCCGACGAAGCCGCCGGCTGCACGGGGGACGGGGAACCGGCCGGCGCGTACGCGGGCGTCGCCACCCGGGCCGGGCCGGCCGGGGCGGTGGCCGAGGCCAGCGTCGCCGATCCCGCGGGGGCCGCCGCGACCGGCGTGCCGGCCGGGCCGGGGGTGGCCGCGGCCGCCGCCGGCGCCACCGCCGCCGCCAGGGGCGCCGCGGGTGCCGTCGGCGCCGAACCGCCCACCGCGCCGCTGACCGCCGGCAGCTGCGCGGCCACCGATGCCGGGCCGGCCGCGCTCTGCAGCGGCGTGGTGTTGGCGGCCTCGGTGACGGCGTACTGCAGCGCGCCGCCGTTCATCAACTGCACGAACTGGCTGTGGAAGGCGGCGGCCTGGGCGGACAGCGCCTGATAGACCTGGGAGTGGGCGTCGAACAGGGCGGCGATGCTGGCCGACACCTCGTCGGCGCCGGGAGCCAGCACCCCGGAGGTGGGACCCAGCGCCGCGGTGTTCGCGGAACTGATCGTCGACCCGATCCGGGCCAGATCCGTCGCGGCAGCCGCGACGAATTCCGGAGTCGCTTGAACGAACGACATCGGCACCACCCCGCCACGTCCTACGGTCCCCGAGGGACAACTACCGCAAAATCCTAGTGCAGGCCGCGCGGTCGGCGCATTATTTCTCCGGCGTCGATCCGGGTCCGCGGGGCGCACAGCAGAACAAAGCCCGGATCGCCGCGTGGGCAATCCGGGCTTTGAACCGACTGAGCGAACTACTTGATGATCTTGACGACCCGGCCGGCGCCGACGGTGCGACCACCCTCGCGGATGGCGAACCGCAGACCCTCGTCCATGGCGACGGGCTGGATCAGCTTCACCGAGATGTTGGTGTTGTCACCGGGCATCACCATCTCGGTGCCCTCCGGCAGCGTCACCACACCGGTCACGTCGGTGGTGCGGAAGTAGAACTGCGGGCGGTAGTTGTTGAAGAACGGCGTGTGCCGGCCGCCCTCGTCCTTGGACAGGATGTAGACCTGGCCCTCGAACTCGGTGTGTGGCGTGGTGGTGCCGGGCTTGGTGACGACCTGACCGCGCTCGACGTCCTCACGCTTGATACCACGCAGCAGCAGACCGACGTTGTCACCGGCCTGGCCCTGGTCGAGCAGCTTGCGGAACATCTCCACACCGGTGACCGTGGTCTTGGTGCTGGACGGGCGGATGCCGACGATCTCGACTTCCTCGTTCACGTTGATCACGCCGCGCTCGACACGGCCGGTGACCACCGTGCCACGACCGGTGATGGTGAAGACGTCCTCCACCGGCATCAGGAACGGCTTGTCCGTCTCGCGGACCGGGTCCGGGATCGACTCGTCGACGGCCTCCATCAGCTGCTCGACGGACTCCACCCACTTGGCGTCGCCCTCGAGCGCCTTGAGCGCCGACACCCGCACCACCGGGGCGTCCTCGTCGAACTCCTGGGCGGCCAGCAGCTCGCGGACCTCCATCTCGACGAGCTCGAGCAGCTCCTCGTCGTCGACCATGTCGGCCTTGTTCAGCGCGACCAGGATGTAGGGCACACCGACCTGACGGGCCAGCAGCACGTGCTCGCGGGTCTGCGGCATCGGGCCGTCGGTGGCGGCGACCACCAGGATCGCGCCGTCCATCTGGGCGGCGCCGGTGATCATGTTCTTGATGTAGTCGGCGTGACCCGGGGCGTCGACGTGAGCGTAATGCCGCTTGTCGGTCTGGTACTCCACGTGGGAGATGTTGATGGTGATACCGCGCTGACGCTCCTCGGGCGCGTTGTCGATCTGGTCGAACGCGCGGGACTCGTTCAGGTCCGGGTACTTGTCGTGCAGAACCTTGGTGATAGCCGCGGTCAGCGTGGTCTTGCCGTGGTCAACGTGACCGATGGTCCCGATGTTGACGTGCGGCTTCGTCCGCTCGAACTTCGCCTTCGCCACTTCTGTGTCCTCCTGGACTAGTTGGTGCTTGTTAAAGCAGTGTTGGTGTTTTCAGTTGTGCCGCGCCCAAGGCATTCCAATGACCCGGCAAGATTACTCCGCTGCCAGTAGCTACTGACCCGTCGCCTTCGCTGAGCCGATTGCTCGGCTCCGAGCCAGTGAGTTGACACTCACTGACCCGTCGCCTTCGCGATGATCTCCTTCGACACGTTGGCCGGCACTTCGGCGTAGGAGTCGAAGACCATGGAGTAGTTCGCCCGGCCTTGGGTCTTGGACCGCAGGTCGCCGACGTAGCCGAACATCTCCGACAGCGGCACGTGCGCCTTGACCACGCGAGCGCCGCTGCGCTCCTCCATGGCCTGGATCTGGCCACGGCGGGAGTTCAGGTCGCCGATCACGTCGCCCATGTAGTCCTCGGGCGTGGTGACCTCGACGGCCATGATCGGTTCCAGGATGACCGGCTGGGCTTGCGCCGCAGCCTTTTTCAGCACCTGCGAACCGGCGATCTTGAAGGCCATCTCCGACGAGTCGACCTCGTGGAAGGCACCGTCGAGCAGGGTCACCTTGAGGTTCACCAGCGGGTAACCGGCCAGCACACCGTACTGCATGGCGTCCTGCGCGCCGGCGTCGACCGACGGGATGTACTCGCGCGGGATGCGGCCACCGGTGACCTTGTTCTCGAACTCGTAGGTCGCGCCGTCCTCGCCGGTGAACGGTTCGAGGTTGATGATGACCTTCGCGAACTGGCCCGAGCCACCGGTCTGCTTCTTGTGGGTGTACTCGACGTTCTCCACCTTGCGGCGGATGGTCTCCTTGTAGGCCACCTGCGGCTTGCCGACGTTGGCCTCGACCTTGAACTCGCGGCGCATCCGGTCCACCAGGATGTCCAGGTGCAGCTCACCCATGCCACCGATGACGGTCTGGCCGGTCTCCTGGTCCAGGTGCACCTTGAAGGTGGGGTCCTCCTCGGCGAGCTTCTGGATCGACAGGCTCAGCTTCTCCTGGTCGCTCTTGGTCTTGGGCTCGATGGCCACCTCGATGACCGGGTCGGGGAAGGTCATCGACTCCAGCACGATCTGGTGGTTCGGATCGCTCAGGGTGTCACCGGTGGTGGTGTCCTTCAGCCCGATCACCGCGTAGATGTGACCGGCCGAGGCGGTCTCCACCGGGTTCTCCTTGTTGGAGTGCATCTGGAACAGCTTGCCCAGCCGCTCCTTCTTGCCCTTGGTGGAGTTGATGACCTGGCTGCCCGAGTCGACCTTGCCCGAGTACACCCGGACGTAGGTCAGCTTGCCGAAGAACGGGTGCGTGGCGACCTTGAACGCCAGCGCGGAGAATGGCTCGTCCGTCGACGGCTTGCGGGTGATCAGCTCTTCTTCCTTGCCGGGGACGTGGCCCTCGGCGGGCGGGACGTCCAGCGGCGACGGCAGGTAGTCGATGACCGCGTCCAGCATGGGCTGCACGCCCTTGTTCTTGAACGCGCTGCCGCACAGCACCGGGTAGGCCTCCGAGCTGATGGTCAGCTTGCGGATGGCTCCCTTGATCTCCTCGATCGTGAGCTCTTCACCGCCGAGGTACTTGTCCAGCAGCGCCTCGTCCGTCTCGGCGACGGCCTCGAGCAGCTTGGTGCGGTACTCCTCGGCCTTCTCCTGCAGGTCGGCGGGGATGTCGACGACGTCGTACTTCTCGCCGAGCTTGGCCTCGGCGCTCCACACCTTGGCCTTCATCTCGACCAGGTCGACGACGCCCTCGAAGTCGCCCTCGGAGCCGACGGGGATCTGGATCGGGATGACGTTGGCGCCCAACCGCTCCTCCATGGTGCGCACGGAGAAGTAGAAGTCGGCGCCGATCTTGTCCATCTTGTTGACGAAGCAGATGCGCGGGACGTCGTACTTGTCGGCCTGGCGCCACACCTGCTCGGACTGCGGCTCGACGCCCTCCTTGCCGTCGAACACCGCGACCGCGCCGTCGAGCACGCGCAGGCTGCGCTCCACCTCCACGGTGAAGTCGACGTGGCCCGGGGTGTCGATGATGTTGATCTGGTTGTCGTTCCAGAAGCAGGTGGTGGCCGCGGAGGTGATGGTGATCCCCCGCTCCTGCTCCTGCTCCATCCAGTCCATGGTGGCGGCGCCGTCGTGCACCTCACCGATCTTGTAGCTGATGCCGGTGTAGTAGAGGATGCGCTCGGTCGTCGTCGTCTTGCCGGCGTCGATGTGCGCCATGATGCCGATGTTGCGGACCTTGGTCAGGTCGGTCAGCACGTCCTTCTGTGCCACAGAAGTCTTCCCACTCTTTCGATTGCTCGGTTAGTTCGCTGTCGCCGCCGCCACTGTGCGCGCGGCGTTGATCACCAGCGGTAGTGCGCGAAGGCGCGGTTGGCCTCGGCCATCTTGTGGGTGTCCTCGCGCCGCTTGACGGAGGCCCCGAGGCCGTTGCTGGCATCCAGGATCTCGTTTGCCAGCCGCTCGACCATGGTCTTCTCCCGGCGTTGCCGCGAGAAGCTGACAAGCCAGCGCAGCGCCAGCGTGGTGGACCGGTCCGGACGCACCTCGACGGGCACCTGGTAGGTGGCACCGCCGACCCGGCGGCTGCGCACCTCGAGGGCGGGCTTGACGTTGTCGAGAGCACGCTTGAGCGTGATCACGGGATCGGTACCTGTCTTCTCCCGGGCGTTCTCGAGCGCACCATACACAATGCGCTCGGCGAGCGATTTCTTCCCCTTCAGCAGGACTTTGTTCACCAGCTGGGTGACCAGTTGCGACCCGTAGACCGGGTCGTTGACCAACGGGCGCTTCGGCGCGGGCCCCTTGCGCGGCATCAGCTCTTCTCCTTCTTGGCGCCGTAACGGCTGCGAGCCTGCTTGCGGTTCTTGACACCCTGGGTGTCCAGCGAGCCGCGGATGATCTTGTACCGCACACCGGGCAGGTCCTTCACCCGGCCGCCGCGCACCAGCACCATGGAGTGCTCCTGCAGGTTGTGGCCCTCGCCGGGGATGTAGGCGGTGACCTCGACCTGGCTCGTCAGCTTCACGCGGGCGACCTTCCGAAGCGCCGAGTTCGGCTTCTTCGGGGTGGTGGTGTACACGCGGGTGCATACGCCACGGCGCTGCGGGCTGCCCTTGAGAGCCGCGGTCTTGACCTTGCCGATCTTGTCCCGACGACCCTTGCGGACCAGCTGCTGAATGGTTGGCATCTAGGCGGCTTTCTGTGTTGGTGTTGGCGTCTTTTGGGCGGTGTCAAGTCTTCGTAGTGCAGTTATGACCGGTCGGGTCACCCCGCGGCCGGGTGTGTCGCATGCGCTGCGCACCGGACCGGGGTCCGATGCATCCTGGACACGCGAATTCGCCCGGCATTCACTTCCTTACGGTTAGGCGCCGTAAGCCGCCAGGCACGAGCAACCACAATACCCGCCGCCGGTCTCGCAGGTCAAAGCGGCGAACTAGCCGTGCGCGGTGCGCCGTTCCAGACCCGCCGCCAGCCGCAGCACCATGTCGGAGAACAAGGCGTCGGTGTCGATGTCGTCCATCACGCCGGTCATCTCCAGCAGCACGAAGCCGTGCAGGGCGGACCAGAACTCCAGCGCGGCGTGGAACGCCTCCTCGCCGTCCAGCCCGTAGGAGGACAGCACCGAGATCACCGGTGCGGCCGCGCCGCGGGTGGCGGCGGTGTACTCGGGATCGTCACCGCCCAGCGGCATCCGGGTGAAGGCCGAGTAGCGGCCGGGGTGGTGGTGGGCATAGCTGCGGTAGGCGCCGGCCATGACCAGCACCGCGTCGTCGCGGGCGCGGCCCTCGCCGACCCGGTTGAGCATGGTGATGATGTCGTCGATGACCCGGATCCGCACGGCGCGGCGCAGGTCCTCCAGGCTGTCCACGTGGTTGTACAGCGACGGCCCCTTGGTGCCCAGCTGGGTAGCCAGGGCGTTGATGGTCAGCGCGTCCCAGCCCTCGCGATCCAGGAACGTCAGCGCGCCGTCGATGATCCCCTCGCGGCTCAGCTTGGCCGGGCGGGCGGCGGGCCGTCCCGCGCGCTGCCGCCCGGCCGCCGTCGGCGGTTCGGGTTGAGCTGCCATGCGGTCGCCCTTCGATCAGGTACGGATCAACTAATGACTCTAGTTGACGCGCGCCGAAGGAAAAGAAACTCTGCCCTCCGGCGGGCATCTGCACGTAATGTCATGCTTGCCTCGTTCGAGCATCTTCGAGCCGCGTGACAAAAGGGGGCCCGCCGTGAAGTGGACGACCGTCGCCGGGTCACTGGCCGCCTGCGCGCTTGCCGTCCTCGCCGGGGCGGTTGCCCCGCCGCGGGTCGCGCAGGCCAAGAACGGCGACACCCACATCATCGGGCAGGACACCGAGCAGACCATCGACTGCAACGACGCCACCCTGCTGGTCAACGGCACCGGCAACGTCGTCACCGCGCTGGGCAACTGCTATGCCGTGACGGTGATGGGATCGTCGAACACCGTTATCGCCGACTCGGTTTCGCACGACATCACCGTGTACGGCTATGACCAGACGGTGTTCTACAAGAGCGGTCAGCCGTTCCTGTGGGACCGCGGCCGCGAATTGGGCATGACCAACCGGCTCCAACAGGTGCCTGGTTAAAGCACAGCAGCACAACACAATTCGATCAAGGGGGAACGAGGAACCATGCCCGCCCGTACGCCCACACCTGTCCGTGACCGCTGGCTGCGCCTGACCGTGGCACCGGCCGCGGCCGCGCTGCTACTGGCCGGCTGCAGTTCGACGGCCAACCCGCCGGCGGGCTCGTCGACGACCACCACCAAGAGCACCGCCACGACGAGTGCCGGCGCGGCGCCGACGACGGGATCGGGCGGGGCGAGCACCACCGCGTCCATCGAGATCGGCAACACGATCAATTACGGGTCGATGGGCACCACCACCACCCTGGACTGCGCCGGCGGCAAGTCGCTGAACGTGGGCGGCTCGGACAACACCCTGACCGTCACCGGCACCTGCGAGTCTGCGACCGTCAGCGGCACCAACAACAAGATCACCTTCGACAAGGTCAACACCCGCATCACCGTGCTGGGGATGAACAACACGATCACCTACAAGGACGGTGACCCCAAGGTCGACAAGATCGGCCAGAGCAACACCATCAACAAGGGCGGCTGACCCTCAGCCGGCCCTCAAACCGCGGAGGCGCCGTGCCGTCCCGCGCCCGCGGCGAACCGGCCGGCGCCTTCGTTGGCCTCGGCGGCCACCCGGGAGATGCTGGCGAATTCGAAGTCGAGGGCCTCGGATTCCGTTGCGCCCCACTGATGTAGCGCCGAGAGCCGGTCCGAGCGCAGGCACTGCTGCGGCAGCGCGGCCAGTTGCGCCGCCAATTCCTCGGCCGCCCGGCGCGATTGACCTTTGGGGACAACGCGATTCGCCAGGCCGATGGCCTGGGCTTCGTCGGCGGCCACGGCGCGGCCGGTGAGGATCATGTCCATCGCGCGGCTGTGCCCGATCAGCCGCGGCAGCCGCACCGTGCCGCCGTCGATCAGCGGGACCCCCCAGCGGCGGCAGAACACCCCGAACACGGCGTCCTGCTCGACCACCCGCAGGTCGCACCAGATGGCCAGCTCCAGACCGCCGGCGACCGCGTAGCCGCTGACCGCGGCGATGACCGGTTTGGACAGCACCATCCGGGTCGGGCCCATCGGGCCGGGACCACTCCGGTGCACGGCGTTGGCCTCGGGCGTGCCGAACGCCTTCAAATCGGCTCCGGCGCAGAATGTTCCGCCCTCGCCCCACAGCACGGCCACCGACGCGGAGTCGTCGCGGTCGAACTCCTCGAACGCCGCGTACAGCGCGGCCGCCGTCGGGCCGTTGACCGCGTTGCGCGCCGCCGGCCGGTTGATGATCACCGTGGTGACCGGGCCGTTGCGTTCGATTCGCACCGGATCGCTCATGTCGCCTCCGCAAATAGTGGGTCGCGCCGCGCCATCAGCTCCGCGGCGAAGTCGTGGTAGGCCGCCCGCAGCCGGGTGCCGGGCCAGTCCGGGGGCAGCAGTTCGTCGGGCAGCACCGGGTCGGTGAGCAGGTGCCGGACCATCGCCGCGGCCACCACGAAACGGCCGGGAACGTCTGGCGCCGCGGCCATCTCGTTGAGCAGCCGATGCCCGGCCCGGGCCCAGCCGGGCAGGTCCCACAGCCGCCCCGCCAGGTCGGCGGGGTCGTCGTCGCGGGCGGTGATCACCCGCGCCCGGTCGGTGACGTCCGGTCCGAGCTGGGTGTCGATATTGTCCGGGCGCATCCACACGCCCTCGCGCAGTTCACCGAAACGCTTGTCGTGCATGGCATTTCGCAGTGCAGCGCGGGTACGCGCGTCGTCGCCCACGCTGGTCACGATCAGCGTGACCCACTGCCCGCGCCAGGGACGGACCTTGGGGTCGATGGCGTCGTCCTGTCGCCGCTGGCGCGCGAGCAGGCGATCCGAGAGCCGGTAGCCGTCGGCCGAGCGGATCAGGTCGCCGGCATTCACCATCCGGGTCAGCGCCACCCGCAGTGTCGACTCCTTGATGCCGAAATCAGAAGTGAGCCTGACCAATTCGCTGGCCCGGGCGTGCGCGGGGTGCGCACCCAGCAGCACGCTGAGCACCACCGACCGCGCTGTCAGATCCGGCATCGCTACACCTGCGAGGCCTGCCGGCCGTGGTCGCCGAACGGTTCGTCGCGATGCCGCACCGCCTCACGGAATCCGTGCTTCACGGCGTCGGCGACGAAGGCGTGGCCCTCCGGGGTGTGCCGGGCGACGCCGTCGAACACCGTGCTGACCATCCGGCTGGTGGCCACCCCCTGTTGCAGCAGAGCGGAATTCAGCGCGAGCTTGACCATGATCAGCTGGTTGACCGGCACCGCCGCGATCCGCTGCACCAGCCGCTCGGTGCGCTCGTCGAGATCGGCCGGATCGGGTGCCTCGACGGCCAGACCCCATTCGGCGGCTTGCGCGCCGGTGATGCAATCGCCGGTGAACAGGAGCCGCTTGGCGCGCTGATCACCCAGCCGGTGCGCCCACAGGCCGGCGGCCGGCACGCCCCACACCCGCGTCGGCGGGTAGCCGATCTTGGCGTCGGCGGCGGCGATCACCTGGTCGGCGTGCAGCGCGATGTCAGTGCCGCCGGCCACGCAGTAGCCGTGGATCTTGACCACCGTCGGTTTGTCGGCGTGCATCAGGGAGGAGAAGCCCCGCACGAAACGGCTCATCATCTGATAGTCGATCATCGGGTCCCACGGCTGATCGGGTAAATGGTTGACCGCCTGGGTTTTTCCGTCCAGCACGGTGCCCGCGTAGGCACCGGTCCCGCCGGCCGAGCCGGTGCGATCGGCGTAGGCGCTCAGGTCGAAGCCCGCGCAGAAACCCGTGCCGCGGCCGGAGACCAGGATGACGTGCACGTTGGGATCCAGGTCGGCCCGCTCCACCAGCGCGGAGAGCTCCAGCGGGGTGTCCGCGACGATCGCGTTGCCCTTCTCCGGCCGGTTGAAGGTGATCCGGGCAACCCGGTCGGTGACCTCATAGGTCATCGTTTTCAGGTTGTCGAAGTCGACCGGCCTGATCGCGTGGGTCATCGGCGCCGCTCCTCCCCATCGCCGTGCTCTGCATCGTCGCCGGCGCAAGTCATGTTGTGGTTCAGCCCTTTACCAGGGCCCGCTCGAGGATGGGCGCCAGGTCCAGCCCGTCGGGCATGGTGCCGAAGGCGCCTCCCCACCGGCGGTCCAGCCGGGTGGTCAGGAACGCCTCGGCGACGGCCGGATGGCCGTGGCGCACCAGCAGCGAGCCCTGCAGCGCCAGGCAGATGTCCTCGGCCACCTTGCGGGCCCGGTACTGGATGGTGTCCAGCTCGGCCAGGTCGGCCCGCAGCCGGTCGACGTGGCCGCCCAGGCGCGGATCCTGACCGGCGGCCTCGGCGAGTTCGTCGAACAGCACCTCGACGCATTCCGGGCGAGTTGCCATGGCGCGCAACGTGTCCAGCGCGCTGACATTGCCCGAGCCCTCCCAGATGCCCATCAGCGGCGCCTCCCGGTACAGCCGCGGCATGCCCGAGTCCTCGACGTAGCCGTTGCCGCCCAGGCATTCCAGCGCCTCGGCGGCGTGCGGGGTGGAACGCTTGCACACCCAGTACTTGCTGGCGGCCAGGCCGATGCGGCGCAGCAGGGCCTCACGCTGATCGCCGCGCACCGCCTTGTCGGTGGCGCCGGCCATCCGCATCGCGACCATGGTCGCGGCCTCGGCCTCGACGGCCAGATCGGCCAGCACGTTGCGCATCAACGGTTGGTCAATCAGGTAGGCGCCGAACGCCTTTCGGTGCTGGGCGTGGTAGATCGCGCGGGTCAGGCCGGTGCGCATGCTGGTGGCGCTGCCCAGCGTGCAGTCCAGCCGGGTCAGGTTCACCATCTCGATGATGGTCGGCACGCCGCGGCCCTCCTCGCCGACCAGCCAGGCGACGGCGCCGTCGTATTCGACCTCGCTGGACGCGTTGGCGTGGTTGCCGAGCTTGTCCTTGAGCCGCTGCAGGAACATCCGGTTGCGGGTGCCGTCGGGCAGCACCCGCGGCAGCAGGAAGCAAGACAGCCCGCCGGGTGCCTGGGCCAGCACCAGGAAGATGTCGCACATCGGCGCCGAGGTGAACCACTTGTGGCCGGTCAGGCGGTAGGAGCCGTCGCCGTTCGGCACGGCCTGGGTGGTGCCGGCGCGCACGTCGGAGCCGCCCTGCTTCTCGGTCATCGACATGCCCGCGGTGATCCCGGCTTTGGTGGTGGCCACCCTGAGTTCCGGGTCGTATTCGCGGCTGGTCAGCAGCGGCTCGTACACCTTGGCCAGCTCGGGGTTGAAGCGCAGCGCGGGCACCACCGCATAGGTCATCGAGATCGGGCAGACGTGTCCCGGCTCGACCGTCCACACCGAGGTCTTGGCGGCGCGGACGACGTGCGCCCCCGGCCGGTCGTCGGCCCACGGCGCGGCGTGCAGGCCGTGGGCGATCGCGGTACGCATCAGCTCGTGGTAGGCCGGGTCGTACTCGACCTCGTCGACGCGGTAGCCGTTGCGGTCGTGGGTGTGCAGGATGGGCCGGTTGCGGTCGGCGAGCTCTCCCCAGCGCTGCGCCTGACGGCTGGCCGACAACGCCCCCACCTCGTTGACCTCGTCCAGGCCCCACTGCCCACCCTCGCGGATCAGGGCCTCGACGAGCACCGGGCAGCCGGCGGGGTTGTAGTTGTCCAGGGGTGGCACCTGGTTGGTGACGACATGCGTGTCCGACATGCCACCAATGTTACATTTTCTCGACAGTTGCACAAGAGGTGTAACAGCGCGCCGCGGTGCTCAGCTCTTGGTGTGCTCCCGCAGGAAGGCGATGTCGTCCTTGCGGCCCTCGTCAGCGGTTTCGCAGATCACCGGCGCGTCGGCGGCCTTGACCACAGTGACAAGCAGGTCGGGGTCGATCTGGCCGGTGCCGAAGTTGGCGTGCCGGTCGGCCCCCGAGCCCGCCGCGTCCCGGGAGTCGTTGCAGTGCACCAAATCGATGCGCCCGGTCAGCGCCTTGATCCGGTCCACGGCGTCGATCAGCGCCTCACCCGCGGCCCAGGCGTGGCAGGTGTCCAGGCAGAAGCCAATCCCCTTGTCGCCGATGCGATCCCACAGCCGGCCGATGGTGTCGAAGTGGCGGGCCATCGCGTGGTCGCCGCCGGCGGTGTTCTCCAGATACACCTGCACGTCGGTTTCCAGGTAGTCGAGCGCCTTCACCCAGCGTTCGAAACCGGCCTCCATGTCGTTGTCGTCGGCGTGGCCGCCGTGCACGATGACGGCCGTGGCGTTGATCTCCGCGGCGGCGTCGCAGGTGTCCTGCAGGATCTTGCGCGACGGGATGCGCACGCGGTTGTTCGCCGAGGCGACGTTGATGAGATACGGCGCGTGCACGTACAGCGGCACGCTCGACGCCTTGAGCGCCTCGGCGTCGTCGCGGGGTTGGGGTTTCTTCCAGCTCTGCGGGTTGGAGAGGAAGAACTGCACCGCGTCTGCGCCGTCCGCCTGCGCGGCGGCCAGCGGGTCGTCAATGCGGACGTGAGAACCGATGAGCACGTCGGCCAGTCTAGTGAGCGGTCGCGACAGACGGCGATGCCGAGCGTGCACTCATTGCGAAATCTCGCGCGAAAAGGCGCAGCCAGTACACGCTCGGCGGATGCGCCAGCGCAGTTGACTGACTTTCGCTGCAGGATGGTCCGACTAAAATTCGGTCCATGCCGTCGGAACTGCGCATTGATACCGCTGCCGTGCTGGCGATGGCCGACCGGTGGGGCGTTTCAGCGGGCGAACTAGGGCAAACAGCGGCTCCCGCAGGACTGGGTCTGTCGTGTCAGGCGAGCGCGGCCGCCGTGAACGCCGCCCACGCCGACGTCACCGCTTTCACAGCCGCGTTGGCCAGCCAGGTAGAAAGCCGCGCAACGCATGTCGCCGTCGCCCACACCTATTACGTTGCCAACGAAGCTGACTCGGCCACCGAGCTCGCCGCGGTGACACCGCCGGTGACCGGCGTGTAGCAATGTCCGCGGTCGTAGGTAGTCCCAGTCTTTCGCAACTGTTGGCCTGGCCCACCGAGCATCTGACCCAGGCGGCCGACCACTGGGAGACCGTCGGTGCGCGCAGCTACGGAGTGGCCAACCGGGTCTGGCGGGATGCACTCTCGATCGGTTGGCAAGGCGACGCAGCGGAATCGCTGCGTACCGCAACCCATGCCGACATGGTGACGACAAGCGCGGCAGTCGACCAGATGCACGCGGCGGCCAAAGTCGCGCGCAGCGGGGCTTCAGATCTCTCTGCGGCTCGATCTCGGGTGCGCTACGCAGTCGAAGATGCCCGTACGGCGGGGTTCAATGTCGGTGAAGACCTGTCAGTGACCGACCGCTCGAGTGGTGGGTCGGCCGCGCTGCGCGCCGCCCGACAAGCCCAAGCACAAACCTTGGCCAGTGACATCCGCCAACGCGCCGCGCAACTGGTCGGCCTCGATCAACAAGTAGCCGGCAGAGTGACCGCAGCCATGGCCGGTATCCGTGAGACCTTCCCGCAGAGCCCTAGTACCAATACACCTCCGAAACCCCAAATCCAAGCCGTTGATCGTCACTGGAAACAAGACCCAGCGCCAACGCCTGAACCGGATCCTGACACACCGTGGCAGGACCGGCCTCCTCCGCGGACATTGAAAGACGTCCGCGATGCGTTGCGGCAATTGCGTCCAGGCGTAAATAAGCCGGTTCGAGAAGTAGATACTCCCGACGAGTTAAAGAATTTCTGGGACTGGCTTACCAAAGGAGCTCGTGATTTGCCGCCACGCGGCGATACCTTGCGGAAGGCGCTGGGTGACGGGACCGAGATTGATCTTCGGCCAGACAGTGAATCGGGCGGACCGACCATTGAAGTAGTTACGCCGTCTGGCAAGAACCCGAAAGTGCACTTGCCGTTGCCGTTCGTCGATGACCCACCCGAGCCGCCCCCAGTGGTCACTCACCCTCCTGGGGCACCCGTGACGCCAGCGCCCGGTCATCCGCTTCCTACCCCGCTGCCGCGCGCGCAGTTCCCCGATCCGGCCGACTTGCCGCCGTGGCTGCAAAATCCTTCGCCGCCTGGGTTCAGCGTGAACCCGGTACAGCAACCACCTGTGTTCGCTTGGGATCAGCCGGACCCACCGGCACCACCGGTGCCCCACTCGGCGCCACCACCGGTGGGTGGCCACTCGTGGCTGCCGGAAATCGGCCATGATCTCAGTGAGGGAGGCAAGGCGGTGTTCGGCTGGGTGATGGTTGGCGGAGTTCTTGTGTGGACGATCCTCTCCGGGGGCGGCCAAAGCAGTGAGGGGGCCGTGCCATGAGCGGATCTTCTCCGTCACAAGGCTGGCAGCCGCTGCAAGCATCCTCGTTGGCCGAGATGCTTGCCGACGACGAAGACATCGAGGATGTCACCTTGTTAGCGGAACACCAGGTTCCCGGATGGCTGCAGCGGTTAGACGTTCCGCCGCACTGGCAGCTCATCGATTTTCCCGACAGCGCGGAACCGTCGCTAACGCGGATGGCCGTCCGTGGACCACTCGGTAATGGTGAATGGCAGGCCGCCGACACGATCAGTGTCTTCGCCTACACCGGCTGGCCCGCGTTCTATGACGTGTTCCAAAGCGCCGATCGGACGCTGCGTGGCCTCAATGCCGCCGGGATTGCCGTCAGGGTTCTGCCCGTGCCCCCCGTGCAACGGACAGCCGCAATTCGCAGCATCGGCTCGGCCGCAATCGGTGAGCGGAATGTTTGGGTCGAGCAAACCCACTATGTGGCTGGTTCTGAGCAACCGCAGGCGAGCCGGTTGATCGTGCACACCATTTTGGTCGAGGCCACATCCCGTCCCCGGTTCGCCGAGGACGTGAACCGGTTGAGCAACGCGGTTTACCAGGGTTTCGTTGGCACACTCGCCAACGAGTGCAGCAACGGCTAGTCAGTCGTCGCTGGCAACCACCAACGCCAAACGTTCGGTCCTCCGATCGATAAGCACAAACTCGAAGAAGCCCGTCACCGAGCCCACCGAGCTACCCCAGTCGTGTTCGGCGACACCGCGCAGATCGGGCAACTGGTACCGGCTGGTGGCCTCCAGGACACGCGGATACAGCTCCCGCTCCAATTCGTCACGGCGGTCGGCGGGCAGCGGTGCCGCGTACTCGGCCCACGTGCGGATCAACGTTTCGGCGCTGAAAGCCGATACGGGAAAGAAAACTTCGGGCGTAATGGCGTACAACCAATACGGCCCGTGAATGGTCTCCATGTCCTTCTCGCCGGTGCCGCCGTAGCTGTCGCGGTAGCGAACATGGCGGATCAATGACGCCAGAACCTCATAGTCGTCGGCTTCCGCCGGCAACGCGAATAGTTTGATGCTGACCCACTGATAGGTGTGGTTGCGGAAATTGATGAACACTTCGCCTCGGTAATCCAACCGATCTTCCGCGGGCACCGGTTCAGCCCCGACATTGTCAGGCTGCGCCATCGCGTTCACCTCCGCTGCTTTCGCACTTGTCGCATAAGAGCACACTCGGAATCTCGGCGAGAAGCAAGCCACTCGACCGGTAGCGCACGAAAAAGCCCCCGCACACGGCGGGGGCTTTTCGCACTGACTAGCGGTAGTCGCTGTAGCCGTAGTCGTCCAGCGGCACCGCGGCGCCGGTGGCCTGGCCGAAGTCCGGGCTGTAGTACTGATCCTCGTAGGACGGGATCGTGTACGCGGCGGCCCGGGCCTCCTCGGTCGGCTGCACCTGGATGTTGCGGTACCGGTTGATCCCGGTACCGGCCGGGATCAGCTTCCCGATGATCACGTTCTCCTTCAGACCGTTGAGCTTGTCGCTGCGGCAGTTGATCGCCGCGTCGGTCAGCACTCGCGTGGTCTCCTGGAACGACGCCGCACTCAGCCACGAGTCGGTGGCGAGGCTCGCCTTCGTGATACCCATCAGCACCGGACGCCCGGCGGCGGGCTCGCCGCCCTCGGCCACCACCCGGCGGTTCTCCGCCTCGAACTCCGCGCGGTCGATCAGCGAGCCGGGCAGGAACTCCGTCGAGCCCGAGTCGATGATGGTGACGCGGCGCAGCATCTGGCGGACGATCACCTCGATGTGCTTGTCGTGGATCGACACACCCTGGGCGCGGTAGACCTCCTGGACCTCGCGGACCAGGTGGATCTGCACCTCGCGCGGGCCCTGCACACGCAGCACCTCGTGCGGGTCGGCCGAGCCTTCCATCAGCTGCTGACCCACCTCGACGTGGTCGCCGTCGGAGAGCACCCGCTCGGAGCCGTCCTCGTGCTTGAACACGCGCAGCCGCTGCCGCTTGGACAGCTTGTCGTAGACGACCTCTTCGCTGCCGTCGTCGGGAACGATGGTGATCTTGTAGAAGCGCTCACCGTCCTCGAGACGGACCCGCCCGGTGACGTCGGCGATCGGCGCCTTACCGCGCGGGATGCGGGCCTCGAACAGCTCCTGCACCCGGGGCAGACCGCCGGTGATGTCCTCACCGACACCACCCTGGTGGAAGGTACGCATGGTCAGCTGGGTACCGGGCTCACCGATGGACTGGGCGGCGACGATGCCGACGGCCTCGCCGATGTCGACCAGCTTCCCGGTGGCCATCGACCGGCCGTAGCAGGTCGCGCACACGCCGGTGCCCGTGGTGCAGGTCAGCACCGAGCGCACCTTGACCGACGTGATGCCGGCCGCCAGCAGGGCGTCGATCTCCGGGTCACCGAGGTCCTCGCCGCGGGCGACGATGACGTTGCCGGCCTCGTCGACCGCGTCGGTGCCCAAAGTCCGTGCGTACGCCGAGGTTTCGATGTACGGGTCACGGATCAGGGTGCCGTCGGGCTGACGCTCGGCCAGTTCGACGACGATGCCCCGCTCGGTCTCGCAGTCGTGCTCGCGCACGATGACGTCCTGGCTGACGTCCACCAGACGACGGGTCAGATAACCCGAGTCGGCAGTACGCAACGCGGTGTCCGCCAAGCCCTTTCGAGCGCCGTGCGTGTTGATGAAGTACTCCAGCACGGTCAGGCCCTCGCGGAACGACGACTTGACCGGACGCGGGATGAACTCACCCTTCGGGTTGGTCACCAGACCCTTCATGCCGGCCAGCGTCCGGGTCTGGGTGAAGTTACCGGTGGCGCCCGAGTCGACGATCGTGATGATCGGGTTGTCGGCCGGGTAGTGCTCGCGCAGCGCCTGACCGACCTCGTCGGTGGCTTCCTTCCAGATCTCCACCAGCGCCTCGTTGCGCTCGTCGTGGTTCAAAGCACCACGCTGGAACTGCTTTTCGACCTTCTCGGCCCGCTCCTCGTACTGGTCGAGGATCTCCTTCTTGCGCGGCGGAACCAACACGTCGGCCATCGACACGGTGACACCGCTGCGGGTCGCCCAGTAGAAGCCGGCGTCCTTCAGCTTGTCCACGGTCTGCGCGACCACGATCATCGGGTAGCGCTCGGCCAGGTCGTTGATGATCGACGCCTGCACCTTCTTGTGCATCTGCTTGTTCACGAACGGGTAGCCCACCGGCAGCAGCTCGTTGAACAGCACCCGGCCCAGCGTGGTCTCGGCCATCCAGGCGTCGCCCGGCTGCCAGCCGTTGGCGCCGAACAGCTCGGCCTCGATCTCGGCGGGCGGACGCAACTGGGTCAGCCGCACCTTGATCTTGGCCCGCACCGAGAGCACCCCGCGGTCGGCGGCCATGATGGCCTCGGCCGGCGAGGAGTACACGCCCACCTCGGGGGTGTCCTTGGCCGCGGGCCGGTACTCGCCCTTGTCGCCTTCGACCTCGGTGGTCAGGTAGTACAGCCCGGTCACCATGTCCAGTCGCGGCATGGCCAGCGGGCGGCCCGACGCGGGCGACAGGATGTTGTTGGACGACAGCATCAGGATGCGGGCCTCGGCCTGCGCCTCGGCGCTCAACGGCAGGTGCACCGCCATCTGGTCACCGTCGAAGTCGGCGTTGAACGCCTCACACACCAACGGGTGCAGCTGAATTGCCTTGCCCTCCACCAGCATCGGCTCGAAGGCCTGGATGCCCAACCGGTGCAGCGTGGGCGCGCGGTTCAGCAGCACCGGGTGCTCGGCGATGACCTCTTCCAGCACGTCCCACACCTGCGGACGCTGGCGCTCCACCATCCGCTTGGCGCTCTTGATGTTCTGCGCGTGGTTGAGGTCGACCAGCCGCTTCATCACGAACGGCTTGAACAGCTCGAGCGCCATCAGCTTGGGCAGGCCGCACTGGTGCAGCTTGAGCTGCGGGCCGACCACGATGACCGAACGGCCCGAGTAGTCGACGCGCTTACCGAGCAGGTTCTGCCGGAACCGGCCCTGCTTGCCCTTGAGCAGGTCGCTCAACGACTTCAGCGGGCGGTTGCCCGGCCCGGTGACCGGGCGGCCGCGGCGGCCGTTGTCGAACAGCGCGTCGACGGACTCCTGCAGCATCCGCTTCTCGTTGTTGACGATGATCTCGGGCGCGCCGAGGTCGATCAGCCTCTTGAGCCGGTTGTTGCGGTTGATCACCCGGCGGTACAGGTCGTTGAGGTCGCTGGTGGCGAACCGGCCACCGTCGAGCTGCACCATCGGGCGCAGCTCCGGCGGGATCACCGGGACGGCGTCGAGCACCATGCCCATCGGCGAGTTGCCGCTCTGTTGGAACGCGGCGACCACCTTGAGCCGCTTGAGGGCGCGAAGCTTCTTCTGCCCCTTGCCGTTTCGGATGACGTCACGCAGCTGCTCGGCCTCGGCGTCGATGTCGAAGTTCTCGATGAGCTTCTGGATCGACTCCGCGCCCATGGCGCCGGTGAAGTACTCGCCGTAACGGTCGACCAGCTCGCGGTAGAGGTTCTCGTCGACGATCAGCTGCTTGGGGGCCAGCTTGGTGAAGGTGTTCCAGATGTCCTCCAGCCGGTCCAGCTCGCGCTGGGCGCGGTCGCGGATCTGGCGCATCTCCCGCTCGCCGCTGTCGCGGACCTTGCGCCGCGCGTCGGCCTTGGCGCCCTCGGCCTCCAGCTCGGCCAGGTCGGCCTCCAGCTTCTGGGCGCGCGCCTCCAGGTCGGCGTCGCGCTGGTCCTCGACGGCCTTGCGCTCCACCATCATCTCGGCCTCGAGGGTGGAGAGCTCGTTGTGCCGCATCTCCTCGTCGACGGACGTGATCACGTACGCGGCGAAGTAGATGATCTTCTCGAGGTCCTTGGGCGCCAGGTCGAGCAGGTAGCCCAATCGCGACGGCACGCCCTTGAAGTACCAGATGTGCGTGACGGGCGCGGCCAACTCGATGTGGCCCATGCGCTCGCGGCGCACCTTGGCGCGGGTCACCTCGACGCCGCAGCGCTCACAGATGATGCCCTTGAAGCGCACGCGCTTGTACTTGCCGCAGTAGCACTCCCAGTCGCGAGTCGGTCCGAAGATCTTCTCGCAGAACAGGCCGTCCTTCTCCGGCTTGAGCGTGCGGTAGTTGATGGTCTCCGGCTTCTTGACCTCGCCGTACGACCATTGCCTGATGTCCTCCGCGGTGGCCAGACCGATCCGGAGTTCATCGAAGAAGTTGACGTCGAGCACGTAACTCCCTTTCCCCTTGCGGGTTTGGTTAGTGAAAAAGTTGGTTAAGCCAGGTCCTCGACGGACGCGGATTCGTTGCGGGACAAGTTGATTCCCAGGTTCGCCGCGGCCCGCTCCAGGTCCTCGTCCTCGCCTTCGCGCAGCTCGATCGCCGCGCCGTCGGAGGAGAGCACCTCGACGTTGAGGCACAGCGACTGCAGCTCCTTGAGCAACACCTTGAAGGACTCGGGGATACCCGGCTCCGGGATGTTCTCGCCCTTGACGATCGCCTCGTACACCTTGACCCGGCCGACCGTGTCGTCGGACTTGATGGTCAACAGCTCCTGCAGCGTGTACGCCGCGCCGTAGGCCTGCATGGCCCAGCACTCCATCTCACCGAAGCGCTGGCCACCGAACTGCGCCTTACCGCCCAGCGGCTGCTGGGTGATCATCGAGTACGGGCCGGTGGAGCGGGCGTGGATCTTGTCGTCCACCAGGTGGTGCAGCTTCATGATGTACATGTAGCCGACGGTCACCGGGTACGGGAACGGCTCCCCGGACCGGCCGTCGAACAGCACCGCCTTGCCGTCGCCGTCCACCATGACCTCGCCGTCGCGGTTGGGCAGCGTGCACGACAGCATGCCGGCCAGCTCCTCTTCCTTGGCGCCGTCGAACACCGGTGTCGACACGATCTGGTTCGGCTGTGCGTGCCGCAGCTCCTCGGGCAGGTTGACCGCCCACTCGGGATTGCCGTCGATGTTCCAGCCGGACTTGGCCACCCACCCCAGGTGGGTCTCCAGGATCTGGCCGATGTTCATCCGTCGCGGCACACCGTGGGTGTTCAGGATGATGTCCACCGGCGTGCCGTCCGGCAGGAACGGCATGTCCTCCTGCGGCAGGATCTTGCCGATGACGCCCTTGTTGCCGTGCCGGCCGGCAAGCTTGTCACCGTCGGAGATCTTGCGCTTCTGGGCCACGTAGACGCGGACCAGCTCGTTGACCCCGGCGGGCAGCTCGTCGTCGTCCTCGCGGGAGAACACCCGGATGCCGATGACCTTGCCGGACTCGCCGTGCGGCACCTTCAGCGAGGTGTCGCGGACCTCGCGGGCCTTCTCGCCGAAGATGGCGCGCAGCAGCCGCTCCTCCGGCGTCAGCTCGGTCTCCCCCTTCGGGGTGACCTTGCCGACCAGGATGTCGCCGTCGCGGACCTCGGCGCCGATGCGCACGATGCCGCGCTCGTCGAGGTCGGCCAGCACCTCGTCGGAGACGTTCGGGATGTCCCGGGTGATCTCCTCGGCGCCCAGCTTGGTGTCGCGGGCGTCGATCTCGTGCTCCTCGATGTGGATCGAGGTGAGCACGTCCTCCTCAACCAGCCGGTTGGAGAGGATGATCGCGTCCTCGTAGTTGTGGCCTTCCCACGGCATGATCGCCACGAGCAGGTTCTTGCCCAGCGCCATTTCGCCGTTCTCGGTGCACGGACCGTCGGCGATGACCTGGCCCGCCTCGACCCGGTCGCCGGCGTCGACGATCGGGCTCTGGTTGGCGCAGGTGCCGTGGTTGGACCGCTCGAACTTGCGCATCCGGTAGGTGTGCCGGGTGCCGTCGTCGGCCATAACGGTGATGTAGTCGGCGGAGACCTCCTCGATCACCCCGGACTTCTCGGCGACGACGACGTCGCCGGCGTCGATCGCGGCGCGCAGCTCCATGCCGGTGCCCACCAGCGGCGCCTCGCTGCGCACCAGCGGAACCGCCTGGCGCTGCATGTTGGCGCCCATCAGGGCACGGTTGGCGTCGTCGTGCTCGAGGAACGGGATCATCGCGGTGGCCACCGACACCATCTGGCGCGGCGACACGTCCATGTAGTCCACCTCGGACGAGGGCACGTACTCGACCTCGCCCGCCTTGCGGCGGACCAGCACCCGGGCCTCCGCGAACCGGCCCTTGTCGTCGATCGGCGAGTTGGCCTGCGCCACCACGTGGCGGTCCTCCTCGTCGGCGGTCAGGTAGTGGATCTCGTCGGTGACCACGCCGTCGACCACCTTGCGGTACGGCGTCTCGATGAACCCGAACGGGTTGACCCGCGCATACACCGACAGCGAGCCGATCAGACCGATGTTGGGACCCTCCGGGGTCTCGATCGGGCACATCCGGCCGTAGTGGGACGGGTGCACGTCGCGGACCTCCAGCCCGGCCCGCTCCCGGGACAGACCACCCGGGCCCAGCGCCGACAGGCGGCGCTTGTGGGTGAGCCCCGACAGCGGGTTGTTCTGGTCCATGAACTGGGACAGCTGGCTGGTGCCGAAGAACTCCTTGATCGCCGCCACGACTGGACGGATGTTGATCAGGGTCTGCGGCGTGATGGCCTCGACGTCCTGGGTGGTCATCCGCTCGCGGACGACGCGCTCCATCCGGGACATGCCGACCCGGATCTGGTTCTGGATCAGCTCACCGACGGTGCGCAGCCGGCGGTTGCCGAAGTGGTCGATGTCGTCGGTCTCCACCGGCACCTCGATGCCGCCGGGGACGGTCATCGTGGGCTGACCCTCGTGCAGGCGCACCAGGTACTCGATGGTGGCGACGACGTCTTCCTCGGTCAGCGTCGAGCTGGTGATCGGCTCACCGGCGTGCAGGCCGAGCTTCTTGTTGACCTTGTAGCGGCCCACCCGGGCCAGGTCGTAGCGCTTCTCCTTGAAGAACAGGTTCTCCAGCAGGGTCTGCGCGGACTCCTTGGTCGGCGGCTCGCCCGGGCGCAGCTTGCGGTAGATGTCCAGCAGCGCCTCGTCGGTGCCGGCGGTGTTGTCCTTCTCCAGCGTCGACATCATGATCTCGGAGAAGCCGAACCGCTCGGTGATCTGCTCGTTGGTCCAGCCCAGCGCCTTGAGCAGCACGGTGACCGGCTGGCGGCGCTTGCGGTCGATGCGCACGCCGACGGTGTCGCGCTTGTCGACGTCGAACTCCAGCCAGGCGCCGCGGCTGGGGATCACCTTGACGCTGTGCAGCGTCTTCTCGGTGGACTTGTCGATGGTCTCGTCGAAGTACACGCCCGGCGAGCGGACCAGCTGGCTGACCACCACGCGCTCGGTCCCGTTGATGATGAAGGTGCCCTTCTCGGTCATCATCGGGAAGTCGCCCATGAACACCGTCTGGCTCTTGATCTCGCCGGTGTTGTTGTTGATGAACTCGGCCGTGACGAACAGCGGGGCCGCGTACGTCATGTCCTTGTCTTTGCACTCGTCGACCGGCGCCTTGACCTCGTCGAAGCGGGGGTCGGAGAAAGACAGCGACATCGAGCCCGAGAAGTCCTCGATCGGCGACAGCTCGTCGAGCACCTCTTCCAGCCCGCCCTTGGGCTCCGCGTCGCCGCGGGCGATCGCGGCCTCACGCCACCGTGGCGCGCCGATCAGCCACTCGAAGGAGTCGATCTGCACGTCCAGCAGGCCGGGAACCTCGAGCGGTTCGCGCAGCTTGGCGAAGGAAACTCGGTTGGGCGCTCCGGGCACGGAGCCGTTCAAGGAACTTGATCCGTTTGAGGAACTTTGTGGGCGATCCGTCTTGCTCTGGCGGAAATCTGCCAAGATGCATCCTTCCAGCACCTCGTGCGACTCACGAAGGCCGGGGCCACCGGCTGCGTTCGCCGCGAATTGTGTCGGTTCGGCCGGCAAACGAACTGTCCGGATCTCACGCGCGCAACTAAAGAACTAAGCCACATCAAGGGGCTCAGGCTTAGACCACGGTGTCAAGTGGCGGGTGAGGTGGGCAGGAGGTAGCCAGCGCAACGTCCAACAATAGCGCAGGGCGGCGCATTCCTCAACTGTCCAGCACAAGCAATCCAGGGACATCGGCGCTGGCTGGCGTCTCGAGTTTCCGCTGGATACATGCTGCCCAACAGACTGGCCCGTTTACGGCCCGTCGTCAAGAGGGCGGGCCGCCAAGTTACGCGAAGTTATCGCGAACTTTCGGGCCGGCCGCGCTAGTCGCCGACCTCGTGTGCCCGGTACTTGTGGGTGCCCTCCAGGTCGTCGAGGATCGCCGCCTGCGCCTTCTGCGGCAGGGTGTGCAGGATCTCGCGCACCCGGGCCTGGCGCCGGGCGACGGCCTTGCGCTCCGGCATGCCCGGCGAGGCGACGATCTGGGGCGGCACGCCCTCGATCTCCTCCACACCGCCGGCGTGCTGGCCGGCCTCCAGCGCGGCCTGCTCTTCGGCCATGGTGGCCTCGTCCTTCTCCTCGGACATGCCGATCGGCCCGATGCGGCGGCCGTTGAGGAACTGCTTGACCACGGGCTCGTCGCTGGTCAGCAGCACCTCGCGGGGGCCGAACATGACCAGCTTGCGGCGGAACAGCATGCCCATGTTGTCCGGCACAGTGCGGGCGATGTTGATGTTGTGCGTGACGATCAGGACGGTGGCGTCGATCTGGGCGTTGATGTCGAGGATCAGCTGGCTCAGGTAGGCGGTGCGCACCGGGTCCAGACCGGAGTCCGGCTCGTCGCACAGGATGATCTGCGGGTCCATCACCAGGGCGCGGGCCAGGCTGGCGCGCTTGCGCATACCGCCGGAGATCTCGCCGGGGAACTTCTTCTCGTCGCCGCCCAGACCCACCAGTTCCAGCTTCTCCATGACGATGTCACGGATCTCGCTTTCCTTCTTCTTGGTGTGCTCGCGCAGCGGGAAGGCGGCGTTGTCGAACAGGTTCATCGAACCGAACAGGGCGCCGTCCTGGAACATCACGCCGAACAGGGTGCGGATCTCGTAGAGCTCCTTGGCCGAGCACTGCAGGATGTCGGTGCCGTCGATGACCACCGAGCCGCGCTCGGGGCGCAGCAGACCGATCAGCGATTTCAGGAACACCGATTTGCCGGTACCCGACGGCCCCAGCAGCACGCTGACCTCCCCGGCGGGGATTTCCAGGGTCACGTCCTCCCAAATTCGTGACGATCCGAAGGACTTCGTGAGGCCGTTCACCTCAATAGCGACACCCATGGGAGATCCTTCCGTCGACGCTCATGCCCGCCACCTGCCCTTTTCTGTGGCATGAGTCACTGTAGCGCACGCCTGCCACACGGCATCAGGGTTGCGCGGCACCGCCGTGCAAATTTGGCCGTCCCGAGATCACCCGGAACCGCGCGCGGCACAACTTATTTGACGCACGTGTTAGCCAGCGGGCACCCAGTTGCCGTGGAAGCCCATCGGGACCCGCTGCGGCAGGTGCACGGCCGCCACCTGCTCGAGACTCTGGGCGTCCAGCAACACCAGCTGGTTTTCGTCGCGGCCGCGGTGATAGCCGAAGCCCATCAGGATGCCGTCGTCCTCCGTGCCGTCTTGGCCGCCGGCCGGGTTGGGCACGAAGCACATCTCGCCGATCAAAAGGTCGGGGTCCAGCGGCGCGACCCGGCGCGAGCCGGTGGCGTAGTCGTGCTTGTACAGGCCGGTGGACATCTCCGAGGCGCCGTCGGACAGGTAGCCGCCGTCGGTGCCGACGGTGTAGCCGAAGCGGTGCCGCCGGCCCAGCAGGGCCTCGTTGATCCGGGGGAACTCCTGCGGGCGGTCGTCGCGCAGCTCGCTGCCGACCGCCCCGGTCGCCAGGTTGACGGTCCAGCGGTCCAGCGTCGGGCGGGTGTCGCCGGGACCGCGCAGGTCGCGGTCGAACATCCGCGAGTAGCGCACCACGTCGAGCACCAAAACCTTTGCGCCGTCACGTATTTCGGAGTAGGCGTTGAGCGGGTGGTAGACGTAGCAGGGCTCGATGTCGAACCACCGAACCTCGTCGTTACCGCCGTCGCGGGGCATGACGCCCAGCCGCGCCGGGTAGGCGTCGTTCCACCGGTAGGGCATCCGGTGCAGCGGCTGCCGATTGCGGTTCATCGCCGTGGCCATCGGGCCGGGCAGCTGCACCCGCCCGAGCAGCGACTGCACGACCAGCCGGGCCGGTGCGCTCAGCCAGCGCGGCACGTCGGCCGGCATCACCTGCACGGGGTCGAACGTCACCGGCAGGTCGTAGATCACCACGTACTCGTCGGTGAGCGAGAAGTCGTGCATCATCGGCGACCCGCTCACCTCGATGTCGACGGTGCGCCGCGCGCGCCCGGCGGTGTCGATCACCGAGTACTGCACGCGGCGCCCCCGCCCGAACGAGTAGGAGACGGCGTGCAATTCGCCGGTGCGGGGGTCGCGGTGCGGGTGGGCGGTGTAGCCGCCGAACAGGGTTCCGTCGAAGTCGCAGGTGCCGACGGTGTCCAGGTCCTCGGTGAGCCGGTAGTTGGCGCCGCCCCCTTCGACCAGGGCCAGCGTCTGCCCGGCGTGGCTGAGCACGTTGGTGTTGGGTCCGACGGACAGCATTCCGGCGCGCGGGTCCAGCCCGCCGGGCGCGGGCTCGCCGAGCGCGGCGCACACGTGCGCGGTGCGCACCCAGCGGTTGCGATACCAGCGGGCCCGCCCGTCGCGCAGCGCGACGCCGTGGACCATCCCGTCGCCGCTGAACCAGTGGTAGGTCGCCGGGTCGACCTCGGCGACCGGGTTGGGGCCGTTGCGCAGGTAGCGCCCGTCGAGGTGGTCGGGAATGCGTCCGGTGACGGGCAGGTCGAACGCGGTGACTTCGGCGCGCACCGGCGCCAGGAAGCCGTCCAGATAGGGATTGGCGACGGTGCGCGTGGTGGTCATGCCCGACTCCTATAACATTGATATGACGCTGTTATTGCGACGGTACGCCGGGGAAGGGACGATCGCAACGATGACTTCGCAACCAGCCCCGCAGCGCAACGTCCGCGACGGCATGCTCGCCGCGGCCGTGGCGCTGCTGCACGAGCACGGTGCCGACGCGCTGCAGACCCGCAAGGTCGCCGGGGCGGCGGGCACCTCGACGATGGCGGTGTACACCCATTTCGGCGGGATGCGCGGGCTGATCGCCGAGGTGGCCGAGGAGGGGCTGCGGCAGTTCGACGCCGCGCTGACGGTGCCGCCGACCGACGACCCGGTCGCGGACCTGTTCGTGATCGGCGCGGCCTACCGGCGCTACGCGATCAAACATCGGCACATGTATCGGCTGATGTTCGGCAGCACCAGCGCGCACGGCATCAACGCGCCCGCCCACAACGTGCTGACGCTGACGGTGGCCGAGATCGAGCAGAACTACCCCAGCTTCGCGCACGTGGTGCGCGCGGTGCACCGGTGCATGCGGGCCGGGCGGATCACCGCCGGCTCGGCCGACGACGACGGCGCGGTGGTGGCGACGGCGGCCCAGTTCTGGGCGTCCATCCACGGGTTCGTGATGCTCGAGCTGGCCGGCTACTGCGGCGACGACGGCTCGGCGGTGCTGCCGGTGCTCGGCTCGATGACCTCGAATCTGCTTGTCGCTCTTGGCGATTCACCCAAGCGGGTGTCGCAGTCGATGCGCTCAGCGATGCTCGGGAGCTGAGCACACGAAACCCCCGGGGCCTGCACGGGCAGGCGTCCCGGGGGTATCGCGCGAACCGGCTTACTTGACGGTGACGGTGGCGCCGGCGGCCTCGAGCTTGGCCTTGGCGTCGTCGGCCGCCTCCTTGGCGACCTTCTCCAGCAGCGGCTTGGGCGCGCCGTCGACCAGGTCCTTGGCCTCCTTGAGGCCCAGGCCGGAGACGATCTCGCGGACCACCTTGATCACGCCGATCTTCTTGTCGCCGGCGGACTCGAGGATCACGTCGAACTCCGACTGCTCCTCGGCGGCCTCGGCGGGCGCGCCACCGGCGGCCGGGCCGGCCGCGGCGACGGCGACCGGGGCGGCCGCGGTGACCTCGAAGGTCTCCTCGAACTTCTTCACGAAGTCGGAGAGCTCCAGCAGGGTCATCTCCTTGAACGCGTCGAGCAGGTCGTCGGTGGACATCTTTGCCATGGGTGTGGGTCCTTCCTTGTTCTTCCCAAGTTCCGGGTTTGGTGGTTATTCGGCGTCGGCCGGGGCCTCGGGGGCCTCGGCGGGTGTTTCGGCAGCTGGTTGCGGGGCCTCGGCGGGGCATTCGGCGGCCTTCTTCTCCTGCAGGGCGGCCGCCAGGCGGGCGACCTGCGAGGCCGGGGCGTTGAATAGCCCGGCCGCCTTGGCCAGGTTGCCCTTCATCGCGCCGGCCAGCTTGGCCAGCAGCACCTCGCGGGACTCGAGGTCGGCGATGCGCTCCACCTCGGCGACCGAGAGCGCCCGGCCGTCCATGTAGCCGCCCTTGATGACCAGCGCCTTGTGCTCCTTGGCGAAGGTCTTGATGGCCTTGGCCGCGTCGACCGGTTCCCCGGTGACGAACGCGATGGCCGTCGGGCCGGCGAAGAGCTCGTCCAGGCCCTCGATGCCGGCCTCCGACGCCGCCCGCTTGACCAGCGTGTTCTTGGCCACCGAGTAGGTGGCCGCCCCGCTCAGCGAGCGCCGCAGCTCGGCCAGGTTGGCGACCGTCAGACCCCGGTACTCGGTGATCAGGGTCGCGGTCGCCTCCTTGAACTGCTCGGCGATGTCTGCAACGGCGGTGGCCTTGTCAGCCCTGGCCATGCCTACCTCCTGCTCCTGAAGTGAAAGTCAGTGCGACGTGTCGTCTCGTGTCCCCCGAAAACGACGAACGCCCCGGCGCAGGACACGGCCGGGGCGTAACGAACAACCGGCGCTGATGCCGGCGCTGCTGCCTCGTCCTCCTGCGTGGGCCGCCGGGATGTTCCCGGACCTTCGACCGATTGCTCGGTGACCGACGGTCTTCGGTGGATCGGCTAACACCATAGCGCGGGCCGCGCGATCAGCCAAAACGGCGTCTTCACGGTTCAGGTGACGGCTCGGTTCACGGCTCAGGTGACGGCTCCGGTGACCGCGACGGTGAGCAGCACATAGGCACCCAGCAGCAGGACCACCCGCAGCCGGTGGCGCCGGTCCCAGCGCGCCGCCAGTTCGCGCGACAGCTGCCCGGTGGCCGGCCATTTCGCGATCCGGTTGTTGATCGGCACCAGCATGGTCACCGTCACCAGCACCACCACGGCCATCAGGCCGGCGGCGACGCCGACCAGCCAGTCGTAGGGGGCGCCCCGTTCCTGCACGGCGAGCGAGCCCAGCAGCAACAACGTCATCGCGTACCAGAACGGCATCACCGTGCCCAGCGCCCGCGCGGCGCCGCCGCGGGCGGTGCGGAAGGCGTCGTCGGGCAGCCGGGCGATGAGCGGGTGGAAGAACACCGCGACCGCCAGCTCCACGCCGACCATCAGCCCCATGATCACGACCGCGAGTGCGTCGATGCTGTGGTCCATCGGGTCAGCCTAGGAGCCGGCGGGTCGCGCCAGGGTCGCCAGCCGGGCCGCGCCGATCAGTCCGGCATTGCCGCCGAGTTCCCCCGGCACCACCGTCAGCCCGGACAGGAAGTCCAGCCCGGCGTAGTGGGCCAGCCTTTCGCGCAGCGGGTCGAACAGCAGCGGCCCGGACTGGGCGACGCCTCCCCCGATCACCACCACGTCCAGATCGCACACCGCACCGACCGAGGCGATCATCGCCGCCAGCGCGTCGGCCGACCGGTGAAACGCCTTCTGCGCCAACGGGTCTGAGGCCGCGGCGGCGGCCAGGTCCCGGGCGCCGGCCCCCGGCGCCGCCGACCACCCGTTTTCGCGCGCCCAGCGCACCATCGACGGCCCGGAGGCCACCGTCTCCACGCAGCCGTGCCCGCCGCAGGTGCAGGGCCGGCCGTCCAGTTCGACCACCACGTGCCCGACGTGACCGGCGTTGCCGGTGCGGCCCGGGTAGGGGGCGCCGTCGAGCACCAGGCCGCCACCCACCCCGGTGGAGACCACCATGCCCAGCAGGAAGCGGGCGCCGCGTCCCGCGCCCAGCCACTGCTCCCCCAGCGCCATGCAGAGCCCGTCGCCGCCCAGCACCACCGGTGTCGCGGGCACCACCGCGGCGACCTTGTCGCGCAACGGGAAACGGTGCCAGCCGGCGATGTTGATCGGGCTGACGGATCCGCTGGGTAGGTCGACGGGCCCGGCCGACGCGATACCCACGGCCGCGATCGGGGCGCCGGCCGCCCGCACCTCCTCGGCGATCAGGGCGTGCACCACATCCCACACGTCGTCGGCGGGTGCCGGGTTGGGGGTGGGGCGGACGGCGGTGTGGACCAGCGTGCCGGCCGAATCAACAAGTGCGGCAGCGATTTTGGTGCCGCCGATATCCAGGCCGAGAGTGAGCATGCCGATCAGTGCCGATGCGTGTTGTCGGGTTGGCGGGGGTCGCCGGGATGCTCGTAGCCGGGCGCGAGCCGCACCAGCGCGGCGCGGCGTTCGTCCAGCCACAGCCGGAAGGCCCGCCGCCGCGCCGCGCCGCGCAACTGCTCGCGGATCGCCCGTCGCACCTCGTCCAGCGGCGGGGCAACCAAAGCCGTTGTGTGCCAAACATTTTGGACGGGCTGCGACGGGGCGAACCGGAGCGGGTTGCGGGCGTGGTAGGCGGCCAGCTCCGGCTCGGCGACGTCCACCGCGGCGGTGACGTCGGCGAACAGCGCCCGGGCCAGCGGGTCGGCCAGCACGGCGGCGGTCACGCTGCCGATTTCCAGCCAGGCGGTCACGTCGGGCAACAGCTCGGCCTCGTTCGGCGCACCGGCCGGGGTCAGGCCGCGCGCGGCCGCCTCGGCGGCGATGACGCGGCGGGTCACGATCAGTTGGGTCAGCCAGCGCCGCAGTTGCCGGCCCTCGCTGGTGCCGGGCGTCGGCAGCGCCGCCGCGCCGCGCCCGCCGCGCAACCGGGCCTCGGCGGCGTCGACCTCGACGGAGGAAACCGGGACGCCGGCAACGGTCGCAACCGGGTGGCCGCTCATGTGACCGTCACCCGCACCGCCGGCGAGTAGAGCAGTTCGCCCGCGCAGCCGATCCGGACCAGCGCCCACCACTGGCCGGGGTCCAGCCAGGCCGGCGGGGCCAGCCGGAAGCCGAGGTCGACGGCGCCGCGGGCGGGCAGGACGGCGCCGACCGCGGCGGGCCCCATCCAGTCCCAGGTGCCCCACGGGCTGATCAGGTGGGCCTCCAGCGCCAGCTCGGCGCGGGCGTGGCTGCCGACGGCGACGGTCAGGTCCGCGGCCTCGCCGGGTTCCAGCGT
Organism: Mycobacterium timonense; assembly: GCF_025821985.1. Classification (NCBI taxonomy): domain Bacteria; kingdom Bacillati; phylum Actinomycetota; class Actinomycetes; order Mycobacteriales; family Mycobacteriaceae; genus Mycobacterium; species Mycobacterium timonense. Next base: position 101,558 of record NZ_JACKSY010000104.1, read on the forward strand.
GACCTCGGCCGGCTCGTCGGCCAGGTAGATCAGCGGCGCCCGCTCGGCGTCGCCCACCGCCATCACGCACACGTCCTCGACGCCCTGGCGCCAGGACGCCGGGAGGTGGTCCCCGCTGAGGCGCAGTTCGGCCCGGACCGGATAGAGCCCCGGTGCGGCGCGGGCCGGGACCGACACCGCGATGTCGGCCTGCAGGTGCTGGCCGGCGCACAGCCGCAGCGGCAGCTCGGCCGGGTCGGCCGACCAGCCGTCCGGGCAGCGCAGCAGCACCGCGCCGGCCAGCGTGGCATCGGTGCAGTCGCTGGCCGCCGACAGCCGCAGCGTGACCCTGCTGTCCGGGTCGGCCGACGCCCGCGCCGGATGCAGGTGGGCGACGGCGGGCAGCCCGCCGAGCGGCGCGGGGCCCCGGTTGTGCAGCCAGTAGCGCGCGTAGAGCGGCTGGGCGGCCTCGGCGTGCGGCGCGAGCGCGGCGGCGCCGGCCGGGGCGGCCGGCGCGTGCAGGCGGGCCAGCACCGTGGCCACCTGGTAGCCGTGCAGGTCGATCGAATTCACTTGGCGGGACGGCTTTTCCAGCAGATCGGCGGCGTGCAGGTCGCTCACCGTGGCCACCTCGGAGTCGACGGCGACGCGGGTGCCCGCCCCGGCGGTTTCCACCAGCCGCAGGGCCACCGCGGTCGGGTCGGGCCGTGCCGCGCTGCCCGACGCCAGCGGGTTGCCGGCCGCCTTGAGGGCGGCCAGCTGGACCGATTCGGCGGGCTGCACCCGCAGCAGCGAACCGGCCGGCGGCAGACCGGGCCCGGTGCCCGCGCCGCCGCCCGCCGCGACGGCTAACAGCGGATTCCCGAATTGCGCGCTGCGAGCAGGGATTTCGGCGCGCCGCCAGTCGCCGGGGCCGCTGACCAACGCGTAGTCGAAATGGTGGGTCCAGTGCTGCAGCTGGAAATTGGAGCCGTCCGGCGCGCTGCGGCGCGGGTCGTCGATCCAGATGCCCGACGGCCAGCCGGTGCAGGACCGCAGCAGCGCGGTGTGCAGGGTGCCCGCAGTGTCGACGGCGAAGCTGGGCACACCCCGGTTCAGCAGCGCGACGGTGTAATCGTCGAAACCCTCTGTCCGCGAAGGCGATTGCTGGGTGACGGTGATCTCGGCGTCGCCGAGGTCGTCGACCAGCGCGGCGATCGCCGCGCGCAGCTCGCGCTCGTCGCGGCCGTCGACCACCAGCACCGGCAGCGCCCGCGCGTCGCGCAGGTCGGCGTCGGGCAGCCACACCGCGGCCAGCGGGGCGCGGGCCGGCACCCACAGCCTGGCCCGGCCGGTCGCGGCCAGCTGACGCCGCAGCTCGTCGGCGTAGGCCGGGTCGGCGTCGGCCAGCACGGCCGCGGTGAAGGCGTTGCGGCGCGGCCCGCCCAGCGCGACTCGCACGTCGGGCAGGTTGGAGTCGACCTCGAGGTGGCCGTAGCGCGGCCCGTCGGCGGCGCTGCAGGTGGCCGTGACGCCCGCCCGGACCAGCGCGACCAGCAATTCCCGGGCCAGCGGGCCGGACGTCGTCTCCGCCGGCGACACCACCTCGGCCACCGACAGGCACCGGAGGCCGCCGTCGCTGATGCGGACCCGGGCCGCCGAGGACAAGCCGAACCAGCCGTAGGCCGGGTTGTCCAGGGTCCACGGGTGCCGGGCGGTGTCCAGCGCCCGGTCCCCGTCGTGCAGCAGCGCGAAACCGCGGCCGACGACGGCGTCGCCGACCTCGCTGACCGGCATGGCCCCCGGCACCGGGCACGGCCAGCGCAGCCGCACCAGCCGGTCGGCGCTGGTGAACTCGTCGATGGTGGTGCGGCAGTCCACCCGCGCGACGCCGCGCCACAGCGTCAGGGTCTGGGTGTAGCGCAGCAGCGTGCCGATCCGGCCGTGCACCACCACCCGCTCCCCGAGCGGGCCCCGGTAGGCCCGCACCCGCGCCCGCGTCGCCGACGAGCACACCACCGGCCCCTTGGGCAGCAGGTGCCACGGGCCCTCGCCCTGGCTCGGGTGCGACGGGTACTCCTCGTAGACGGCCAGCTCGTTGCCCACCCGGCCCTCGCCGATCAGCTCGCGACCGTCGGCGATCAGCGACGCCACTGTCCCGCCACGCTCGGCGTCGACCGCCAGCCGGTAGTGCTCGTTGGCGATCGCGCTGCCCCGCAGCGGCGCCCACCCGCTCGCCGCCTCGCCCGCGACCAGCCGGTAGGCGCGCCAGCCCAGCGACGGCACGTCGCGGGCCAGCCAGCTGACCGAGCGCCCGCCGTGCTCGACGTGCGCGGGCACCTCGGCGCCGTCCGCGTCGAGCACCCGCACCCCGGCGCCCGGCGCCGCGTCCAGCCGCGCGGTGACCACGTCGGTGCGCCGGCCGTTGAGCGGGTTCCACACCGTCACGTCGGCGCCGTCGACCCGGCGAGACAGCAGGGCCAGCGCGTCGTCGCGGACGGTGCGGCCCAGCTCCCAGGCGTCCCGCCAGCCGGTCAGCAGGTCCAGGTAAACCTGGTCGGATTCCGAGCCGGTGATGGCGTCGTGGTGGGCGCCGTAGGCCAGCTGCACCCAGGCCTTGGCCAGGGCCGCCTGCGGGTATTCGGCGCCGGCCAGCAGCCCGGCGAACACCGCGAAGCGCTCGGCGGCCAGCACCGTGTTCTCGGCGGCCCGGTTGGCCTGCTTGGTGTCGATGTAGGACACGTCCTTGCCGGTGTAGATCGGGTTCATGTCGCGGGTCTGCGGGGACGGCGCGCCGCCGCGCTGCGCCAGTTCGGCGCGCACCGCCGCGAAGAACTCCCGGGGCAGCGCGCACACGAACCGCGGCCAGGTGTAGCGGGCCGCCCAGTCGCGGTGGATGGCGGTGACCCACTTGTTCGGTGGGGTGTAGTCGGTGCCGACCGGCAGCAGCACGTTGCGGGTCAGCGCGACCTTCTTCAGCTGGACGAACAGCGCGTAGGTGGCGTCCTGCGCCTCGGCCAGCGACGCCGCCGAATCCATCCACCAGCCCGCCGAATAGTGCGCGGGCATGTAGTGGGTGAGCAGGCCGCGGCCCGACGGCGCGATCCACTCGAATTCGCTGGAGAACTGCATGCGCTCGACGCCGCCGTCGGAGCCGTCGCCGGTCGCCGGGCCCCACTGGTGGTGCGGCCCGCGCGCCCAGGAGCTCGACGTCAGGCCGGCGTCGGCGGCCAGCCCCGGGAACTGCGGATCGTGACCGAACACGTCCAGCTGCCACGCGGTGGCCGGGTCGGCCCCCAGCACGTCGCGCTGAAAACCCATGCCGTGCACCAGGTTTCGGATGGTCGTCTCCGGGCTGGTGAGGTTGGTGTTGGGTTCGTTGTAGGTGCCGCCCATCACCTCGACCCGGCCCTGCGCGATGAACCGGCGCAGGTCGGCGCGGTCTTCGGGGCGGGTGTCCCAGTACGGCTTGAGGTAGTCCACCTCGGCCAGCACGAACTTGTACTCGGGCTCGCGGCGGGCCATCTCCAGATGTGCGTGCACCAGGTCGAAGCCGTTGGTCTGCCGGGCCCGCCCGGGCGGGTCCTCGGTCCACTCGCTGGTGTAGGCGCCCTGGGTGTTCCACCACACCGGGTCGTAGTGGAAGTGGCTGACCATGAACATCGTCCAGCCCGGCTCGGCCACAGTGAATTCGAACGGCAGCTCCGCCTCGCCGGCGCCCGCCCGGGCGGGCCGGCGCTGCCCGACGACGGGTTCGTCGACCGTCACCGCCACCTCGATGACCTCGGCGCCGGGTTCGGCGAGCGCGCGCCCGCGCAGACCGGGGCCGTCGACGCGGACCGGGGTGCGCTCGGCGCAGCCGGCGACGGCGACGCGCACCCGCTGCAGCGGCGCCTCGGGCGGCCCGACGAACAGCTCGGTCGAGAGCGCCGACGTTATTTCCATGCCGAAACCACCTGCATCCCCGCACTTTACGGCCCGCACAGCCTAAGATCGACCGATGCCCGCTCTCGCCCGTCCGGTGGCCGACGAACGCAGTGCCCTGTGCGAATTCCTGGCGTATCACCAAAGCGCCTACTTCGCGGTGTCGCACGGCCTGACCGACGAGCAGGCCCGCTCGGCGCCGTCGGTCAGCGCCTTGTCGATCGGCGGGCTGATCAAGCACGCCACCGGCATGCAACGCAGCTGGATGGCCCGCGTCGCCGCCGCGCCCGGCGCACCCCCGAAGGACACCCGCCCGTTCGAGCAGGTCGCCGCCGAGTTCGCCGACCAGCACGTGATGCGGCCCGACGAGACGCTGCAAGAGCTGCTGGACGCGTTCGAGGCCCAGAACGCCGAATCGCTGCGGCTGGCACGGACCGCCGACCTGGACGCCGCGGTGCCGGTGCCGCACGACATCCCCTGGTTTCCCAAGGACCAGCAGGCCTGGTCGGTGCGCTGGGTGATCCTGCACGTCATCAACGAGCTGGCCCGGCACGCCGGGCACGCCGACATCATCCGGGAGACGATCGACGGCGCCACCATGTACGAGTTGATCGCCGCGCGGGAGGGCTGGGCCATCGAGGGCTGGGTGCAGCCCTGGAAGGGCGGCGATCGGCGCTAGCGGATTGGGACTCGCCAGCGCCGATTTGGCACACTGCACTGATGAGCTCTACCAAACATCGAGAGGTGGCCAAGCTCGACCGGGTGCCGTTGCCGGTCGAGGCGGCCCGGGTAGCGGCGACCGGTTGGCAGGTCACCCGCTCCGCCGCTCGCATCCTCACCAAGCTGCCGGCCAAGGGCCCGTGGCAGCAGAAGGTGATCAAGCAGCTCCCCCAGACGTTCGCCGACCTGGGGCCCACCTACGTCAAGTTCGGGCAGATCATCGCGTCCAGCCCCGGCGCGTTCGGCGAATCGCTGTCCCGGGAGTTCCGCGGCCTGCTGGACCGGGTGCCGCCCGCCGACCCCGACGAGGTGCACAAGCTGTTCCTCGAGGAGCTCGGGGCCGACCCGTCCGAGCTGTTCGCCAGCTGGGACGAGACCCCGTTCGCCTCGGCGTCCATCGCCCAGGTGCACTACGCCACCCTGCACACCGGCGAGGAGGTCGTCGTCAAGATCCAGCGGCCGGGCATCCGCCGCCGGGTCGCCGCCGACCTGCAGATCCTCAAGCGCTTCGCCCAGGCCGTCGAGCTGGCCAAGCTGGGCCGCCGGCTGTCCGCCCAGGACGTGGTCGCCGACTTCTCCGACAACCTGGCCGAGGAGCTGAATTTCCGGCTGGAGGCCCAGTCGATGGAGGCCTGGGTGTCGCACCTGCACGCCTCGCCGCTGGGCAAAAACATCCGGGTGCCGCAGGTGTACTGGGACTTCACCACCGACCGGGTGCTGACCATGGAGCGGGTGTCCGGGATCCGCATCGACGACGTCGCCGCGGTCCGCAAGGCCGGGTTCGACGGGGTTGAGCTGGTCAAGGCGCTGCTGTTCAGCCTGTTCGAGGGCGGGCTGCGGCACGGCCTGTTCCACGGCGACCTGCACGCCGGCAACCTCTACGTCGACGAGGCGGGCCGCATCGTGTTCTTCGACTTCGGCATCATGGGCCGCATCGACCCGCGCACCCGCTGGCTGCTGCGCGAGCTGGTGTATGCGCTGCTGGTCAAGAAGGACCACGCCGCGGCCGGCAAGATCGTGGTGCTGATGGGCGCCGTGGGCACCGTGAAACCCGAAGCCCAGGCCGCCAAGGACCTGGAGAAATTCGCCACCCCGCTGACCATGCAGACCCTGGGCGACATGTCCTATGCCGACATCGGCCGCCAGCTGTCGGCGCTGGCCGACGCCTACGACGTCAAGCTGCCCCGCGAGCTGGTGCTGATCGGCAAGCAGTTCCTCTACGTCGAGCGCTACATGAAGCTGCTGGCACCCAAGTGGCAGATGATGTCGGATCCGCAATTGACCGGGTATTTCGCCAACTTCATGGTCGAGGTCAGCCGCGAGCACTCCTCCGAGTTCGAATCCGACGTCGAGGTCTAGGGCCTTCGATGGTGCAGGTCCGCACGGGGCACGCCATATCAGGCGACCTGAAGCTCTACTACGAGGACATGGGCGACATCGACGACCCGCCGGTGCTGCTGATCATGGGGCTGGGCGCCCAGCTGCTGCTGTGGCGGACCGCGTTCTGCGAGAAGCTGGTGGGCCGCGGGCTGCGGGTGATCCGGTACGACAACCGCGACGTGGGGCTGTCCAGCAAGACCGAGCACCGCAGCTCGGGGCAACCGCTGGTCACCCGGCTGCTGCGGTCCTGGCTGGGCCTGCCCAGCCAATCGGCGTACCGGCTGGAGGACATGGCCGACGACGCCGCGGCCGTGCTGGACCATTTGGGCATCGACGACGCCCACATCGTGGGGGCGTCGATGGGCGGCATGATCGCCCAGATTTTCGCCGCCCGGTTCCGCCAGCGCACCAAAACCCTGGCGGTCATCTTCTCCAGCAACAATTCCGCGCTGCTGCCGCCGCCGGCGCCGCGGGCGCTGCTGGCGCTGCTGAAGGGGCCGCCGCCCGACTCGCCGCGCGAGGTGATCATCGACAACGCGGTGCGGGTCGGCAGGATCATCGGCAGCACGCGCTACCGGGTGCCCGAGGAGCAGGCGCGCGCCGAGGCCGCCGAGGGCTACGACCGCAACTACTACCCGCAGGGCGTCGCCCGACACTTTTCCGCCGTGCTGGGCAGCGGCAGCCTGCGCCGCTACAACCGTCGGACCACCGCGCCCACCGTGGTGATCCACGGCCGGGCGGACAAGCTGATGCGGCCGTTCGGGGGCCGCGCGGTGGCCGGCGCCATCGACGGCGCCCGATTGGTGTTATTCGACGGGATGGGTCATGATCTGCCACAGCAGTTGTGGGATCAGGTGATCGGCGTGCTGGCGAACAACTTCGCCAAGGCCAGCTGAGCCAAAAACTCTCGGTAGAAACGGTTCCCCGCAATTTTCAGTCCAAGTCACAGAGTTGTACGGTTGTCGAAGGAGGGTGGGTGTAACCGATGGCCAAGCTGAAGCCGTATTACGAAGAGTCGCAAGCAACCTACGACATTTCCGACGACTTCTTCGCGTTGTTCCTTGACCCCAACATGGTGTACACCTGCGCCTATTTCGAAAACGACGACATGACGCTGGAACAGGCGCAGCTGGCCAAGCTGGATCTGGGGCTGGACAAGCTGAACCTCGAACCGGGCATGACGCTGCTCGACGTCGGCTGCGGCTGGGGTGGGGCCGTGGTGCGGGCGTTGGAAAAATACGACGTGAACGTCATCGGTATCACGCTCAGCCGCAACCACTATGCGCGCACCAAGGAGAGGCTGGCCGCGATCCCGACCACCCGGCGCGCCGAGGCGCGGCTGCAGGGTTGGGAAGAGTTCGACGAGCCCGTCGACCGGATCATCAGCTTCGAGGCCTTCGACGCGTTCAAAAAGGAACGCTGGCCCGCGTTCTGGGATTGGGCCTACAAGAGCCTGCCCAACGACAGCCGGATGCTGATGCACAGCATCTTCACCTACCCGCAGTCGCAGTGGAAGGAACGCGGCATCCCGATCACCATGTCGGATCTGCGGTTCTTCCACTTCCTGGGCAAGGAGATCTTCCCCGGCGGGCAGATGTGCGGCGAAGCCGACATCGTCGACCTGTCCCAGGCCAGCGGCTTCTCGCTGGAGCAGGTCCAGTACCTGCGGCCGCACTACGCCCGGACCCTGGACACCTGGGCAGCCAACCTGGAGGCCAACCGGGAGCAGGCCATCGCCATCCAGTCGCAGGAGGTCTACGACCGCTTCATGCGCTACCTGACCGGCTGCGCGGAGCTGTTCCGCAAAGGAATCTCCAACGTGGCCCAATACACCCTGACCAAGTAGCGCAGTAGACTTTGCATCCGCGGTCGGGCCCGCGACGCGCACTCGCACCGTCAGGAACGCCTCCTCCAGGAGAACAGGACGAACATGGCTGAGCAACCGAGTAGCCCGACCAAGACCCGGACACGTTCGGAGGACATCCAGGCGCACTACGACGTCTCCGACGATTTCTTCGGCCTGTTCCAGGACCCGACCCGGACCTACAGCTGCGCCTACTTCGCGCGCGACGACATGAGCCTGGAAGAGGCCCAGTACGCCAAGATCGACCTCAACCTGGACAAGCTGGACCTCAAGCCGGGCATGACGCTGCTGGACATCGGCTGCGGGTGGGGCACCACCATGAAGCGCGCCGTGGAGCGGTTCGACGTCAACGTGATCGGCCTGACGCTGTCCAAGAACCAGCACGCCCGCTGCGAGGAGCTGCTCGCCTCGCTGGACAGCAACCGCTGCCGCCAGGTGCGGCTGCAGAACTGGGAGGACTTCAACGAGCCGGTCGACCGCATCGTGTCCATCGAGGCGTTCGAGCACTTCGGCCACGAGAACTACGACGACTTCTTCAAGCGGACCTTCGACATCATGCCCGACGATGGCAGGATGACCGTGCAGAGCAGCGTCAGCTACCACCCCTACGACCTGGCCGCCCGCGGCAAGAAGCTGAGCTTCGAGACGGCGCGGTTCATCAAGTTCATCGTCACCGAGATCTTCCCCGGCGGCCGGCTGCCGTCCACCCAGATGATGGTCGATCACGGCGAGAAGGCGGGATTCGTTGTGCCCGAACCTCTTTCGTTGCGGCCGCACTACATCAAGACGCTGCACATCTGGGGCGACACGCTGGAGTCGAACCGGGACAAGGCCATCGAGGTCACCTCCGAAGAGGTGTACAACCGCTACATCAAGTACCTGCGCGGCTGCGAGCACTACTTCACCGAGGAGATGCTCGACTGCAGCCTGGTGACCTACCTCAAGCCGGGGGCGGCCGCCTGATTTTCGCGGCGGCTGTCGGATTAGGGCTGCGCCGTTCGTCGAGTAGGTAGAGAGTGGAACACACGGTTCCGCTCACCACCTGGAGGTGACGACATGCAGTACTTCGCGCTGTTGATCAGTAGGGAGCAGGAGCGCAAGCCCGACGACGCGGCCGCCGCCATGGCGGCGTGGGAAAGCTTCCACGCCAAGGCCGGTCCGGCGATCAAGGCCGGTGACGCGCTGGCGCCCGCCGCGGCCGCGGCCGTCATCACCGGCGGCCCCGACGCGCCGGTGGTGACCGACGGCCCGTTCGCCGAGACCGCGGAGGTGGCCTGCGGCTACTACATTTTCGAGGCCGAAAACCTCGACGAGGCGCTGGCGCTGGCGCGCGACGTGCCGGTCGCCGCGTTCGGGGCGGTGGAGCTGTGGCCGGTGGTGCACGCGGTCGAGCCGTCCCGCAGGATCACCGGCAACGACTGGCTGGCGCTGCTGCTGGAACCGGCGGAATCCGCCCACACGCCCGGCACGCCGGAGTGGGAGGCGGTGGCCGCCAAGCACGCGGAGCTGCACGCGGCCGCCGGCGACCACATCATCGGCGGCGCCGCGCTGCACGACAAGTCGACCGCCACCACGGTGCGGGTGCGCGACGGCGAGGTGCTGATCACCGACGGGCCGTATGTGGAGAGCGCGGAGATCGCCACCGGGATCTACCTGCTGGGCGCCGCCGATCGCGACGAGGCCGTCAAGATCGCGTCCATGATTCCCGCGTCCACGGTGCAGCTGCGCCAGCTGGCGGGAGTCTCCGACCTGTAGGCGCATGGCCGACCTGGACGGCGTCTTCCGCCGGGAGTGGGGACCCGCCGTCGCCGCGCTGGCGCGGTGGTCGGGTGACCTCACCGTCGCCGAGGACGCCGTCCAGGAGGCCTGCGCCGAGGCGCTGCGCGCCTGGCCCCGCGACGGGATGCCCGCCAATCCGGGCGGCTGGCTGGTCACCGTCGCGCGCAACCGCGCCCGCGATCGGCTGCGCCGCGAATCCGCGCGTCCCGGAAAGGAATTGGCCGCCGTGCTGGACGACATTCGGGCGCGCACCGATGCCGCCGACCCGCATCCGGTGCGCGACGACGAGCTGCGGATGATGTTCACCTGCGCGCACCCGGCCCTGGACCGACCGTCGCAGCTGGCGCTGACGCTGCGGTTGGTGTCCGGGCTGACCGTCGCCGAGATCGCCCGGGCGCTGCTGCAGTCCGAGGCCGCCATCAGTCAGCGAATCACCCGCGCCAAGAACAAGGTTCGCCACGCCAACATCCCGCTCAGGGTGCCGCCCGCCGAGCTGCTGGGCGAGCGCACCCCGCACGTGCTGGGCTGCGTGTACTCGGTGTTCACCGAGGGCTACTGGTCCACCGCGGGGCCGTCGGCGATCCGGGACGACCTGTGCGACGAAGGCATTCGGCTGGGCGCCGAGTTGTGCGCGCTGCTGCCCCACGAGCGCGAGGCACACGCGCTGTCCGCGCTGATGCTGCTGCACGATTCGCGGCGCGCCACAAGGGTCGACGCCCACGGTGTGCCGGTGCCGCTCGAGGAGCAGGACCGTACGCGCTGGGACCGCCGGCGCATCACGGCCGGACTGGACCGGTTGCGTTATGCCGAGGGGTCGAGCGGCGCCTACCTGCCGCAGGCGGTGATCGCCGCGCTGCACGCCACCGCGCCGTCCTGGGAAGAAACCGACTGGGTCACCATCTGCGCCGCCTACGACCGGCTATGGCAATTGACCCGTTCACCGGTGGTGGCCGCGAATCGGGCGCTGGCGATCGGGCTGCGCGACGGTCCCGACGCCGGCTTAGCCGCCTTGGAGGAGGTGGACGAACCTAAGCTGGAACGCTCGAATCTCATCGCGACGCTCCGCGCCGATCTCCTGCGGCGCGCCGGGCGGCCCGCCGAGGCGCTGCCCTGGTACCGAATCGCGTTGCAGTCCAACGGATCCGAGCCGGGCCGCGAATTCCTGAGGCGGCGCATCGCCGAGTGCACTTCAGCTGCCGAAAGTGCAACTGGCGACGCATTTCCCGAGAACGGCCGTCGCCAGTTGCACTCTCGCGGAGGGACCTAGGCCTCGGCGAAGTTGCGGGTGATCGACGGGTCCACCGGAATGCCCGGGCCCGTCGTCGTCGACACGGTGATCTTCTTCAGGTACCGGCCCTTGGACGCCGACGGCTTGAGCCGCAGCACTTCGTCCAGCGCGGCACCGTAGTTCTCCGCGAGGGCCTTCTCGTCGAACGACGCCTTGCCGATGACGAAGTGCAGGTTGGCCTGCTTGTCCACCCGGAAGTTGATCTTGCCGCCCTTGATGTCGGCGACGGCCTTGGCGACGTCGGGGGTGACGGTGCCGGTCTTGGGGTTGGGCATCAGGCCGCGCGGGCCGAGCACCCGGGCGATGCGGCCCACCTTGGCCATCTGGTCGGGCGTGGCGATGGCCGCGTCGAAGTCCAGGAAGCCGCCTTGGATCTTTTCGATCAGGTCGTCGCTGCCGACGATGTCGGCGCCGGCGGCCTGCGCCTGCTCGGCCTTCTCGCCGACGGCGAACACCGCGACCCGGGCGGTCTTGCCGGTGCCGTGCGGCAGGTTGACCGTGCCGCGCACCATCTGGTCCGCCTTGCGCGGGTCGACGCCGAGCCGGATCGCCACCTCGACGGTCGCGTCCTGCTTGGTCGACGACGTCTCCTTGGCCAGCTTGGCCGCCTGCAACGGGGTGTAGAGGTTGTCGCGGTCCACCTTCTCGGCGGCCGCGCGATATGCCTTGCTGCGCTTGCTCATTGACTCATCCAATCTGGTGTTGGGTCGTGGTTGGCGGGCCGAAGCTGGCCCTCCCACGGTGTTGTTTCTCGTCGAATAAGCCCTTCGCACTCCTACGCTGGGCCTCGTTCCTCGGCCCGCTCCGTCGTGCTCAGGTTTATTCGACGAGGGGTCCTACTCGACGGTATCTTTGCGTCGATTCGTCCTTCGCACTCCTACGCTGGGCCTCGTTCCTCGCCCCGCTCCGTCATGCTCGGACTACTCGACGGTGATACCCATCGACCGGGCGGTGCCGGCGATGATCTTGGCCGCGGCGTCGATGTCGTTGGCGTTCAGGTCGGCCTTCTTGGTCTCGGCGATCTCCTTGACCTGGTCCCAGCTGACCTTGGCGACCTTGTTCTTGTGCGGCTCGGCCGAGCCCTTACCCACACCGGCGGCCTTGAGCAACAGCTTGGCCGCGGGCGGGGTCTTGAGCGCGAACGTGAAGCTGCGGTCCTCGTAGACGGTGATCTCGACGGGGATGACCTGGCCGCGCTGGTTTTCGGTGGCGGCGTTGTAGGCCTTGCAGAACTCCATGATGTTGACGCCGTGCTGACCGAGCGCGGGCCCGACCGGCGGCGCCGGGTTGGCCTGCCCCGCCTGGATCTGGAGCTTGATCAGCCCGACGACTTTCTTCTTCGGGGCCATGAGATGTTGTTGTCCTTCCTGGTTTGTGCCCGGCGCCGGCGCCGGTTCAGAGCTTGGAGACTTGGCTGAAGGTCAGTTCCACCGGCGTTTCGCGGCCGAAGATGGACACCAGCACCTTGAGCTTCTGCTGCTCGCCGTTGACCTCGCTGATGGTGGCCGGCAGGGTGGCGAACGGTCCGTCCATCACCGTCACCGACTCGCCCACCTCGTAGTCGACCTCGATGGCCGGACGCTCCAGGCCGCCCGCCTCGGCGGCGGCCGCGGTGCTGGCCGCACCCTTGGCGACCTTCTTCGTCGCGCCGCGCGGCAGCAGGAACTTCACCACGTCGTCGAGCGACAGCGCCGACGGGCGCGACGTCGCGCCGACGAACCCGGTGACCCCGGGCGTGTTGCGCACCGCGGCCCACGAGTCGTCGGTCAGATCCATCCGCACCAGGATGTAGCCGGGCAGCACCTTGCGGTTGACCTGCTTGCGCTGGCCGTTCTTGATCTCGGTGACCTCTTCAGTGGGCACCTCGACCTGGAAGATGTAGTCCCCGACGTCGAGGTTCTGCACCCGCGTTTCCAGGTTGGCTTTGACCTTGTTCTCGTATCCCGCGTAGGAGTGGATGACGTACCAGTCGCCGGGCTTGCTGCGCAGTTCGGCCTTGAGCGCGGCGGCCGGGTCAACCTCTTCCGCCGGTTCGCCCTGCGTCTCGGCCGACTCGGCGGCGTCCTCGGTGGTCTCGGCGGCCTCGTCGGCGGCCTCGGTGGCCTCGTCGGTCTCCCTCAGGTCGACCGCGTCACCCGCGGACGGGTCACCGTCGAAGGTAGTCACGGGTTGAGTCCTCTCTGTCACTTTCAAAGCGGCGTCACTCGCTCAGCCGAACACCAGCAGCACCAGCTTGGTCAGGCCGAAATCCGCCAGGCCGACCAGCGCCACCATGAAGGCCAGGAAGGCCAGCACGACGGAGGTGTAGGTGAGCATCTGCTTGCGGTTGGGCCAGATGACCTTCCGCATCTCTGCAACGACCTGCTTGAGGTAGTTGTAGACGAACACAAACGGGTTCGCCCGGGTGTCCGCGGATTTCTTCGGCTTCGCGGCCTTCTTGCGCTTGGCTTTCTCGGCTTTCTCCGGCGCGGAGACCTCGGCCTCGTCCGACGGCTCCGCGTCGGCGTCCCCCGCCGCCCGCTGCCGTGACCGCTTGCCGGTAGGGCGCTGCGGCCGCGTCACCACCGCGGTCCGGCCACCGCCGGCGCGGTCGTCCGTCGTGTCAGCGCCGTCGCTTGCGGCGTCGTTGGCAACGTCGCCTTCGTCGCTCACCGCATGCTCCTTTGTTTGCTAGTACCCCAAGAGCCGTCCCATCAGTGGCGGCATGTCTTCCAGTGTCCACCATGACACGGATCCCTGTTCAGCAGGGGCGACAGGACTTGAACCTGCAACCTGCGGTTTTGGAGACCGCTGCTCTGCCAGTTGAGCTACGCCCCTTCGCGGTTGGCAGGCCAACCTGCGCTTACCTACCGGGGCTTACATGACACGCGCGCCTCCCGATTGCTCGACTCACGGAAAGCGCGCTGATGCTGGGAAAACCCCGAGGCCCGAGTGTACATCGGAGCGGGAGTCAGATACCAATTACGCCGTTCTGACGACCTGGCCGGACTCGGAGTCCCAGCGCAGCTTCGCCGACTGGTCGCCGTTGAACTGACTCATCAGCGTGGTGTAGGCCTCCAGCACCAGCTCACCGTCGTCGTTGGTGCAGATGTTCTTGGTGACCACGATGTCGGCGCCGAACCGCTCGTCCACCGACACGATGTCCATCCGCGCCCACAGCTTGTCGCCGGCCTTGATCGGCTTGGAGAACACGAACCGCTGGTCGACCTGCACGATCACCAGCGTCTCCATGCCGATGTCGACGTGCCGGAAGAAATCCAGCTGGACCAGCTTGGCGAAAATGGTCGCGAAGGTCAGCGGCGCGATGATCGCGTCGTGGCCGAGTTCGGCGGCGGCGTCCTCGGAGAAGTGGGCCGGGTGGCGGTTCTTGACGGACAGGGCGAACTGACGCAGCTGTTCGCGCCCCACAACGAAGTAGTCGGGATAGCGCCAGATCATTCCCCGGATGTCTGTTTTGAGCGCCATGGCCTACGCAAGGATCGCGGACGCGATGGCCCTACCGAAGATCTTCTTGCCGCCCGTGGTGGCCGTCAGCGCGATGGTGACCGACTTGGTCTCCGGGTCCGCCGACTTCACCCGGCCGTTGAACACCAGCTCGGCGCCCTTGCCGTCGTTGGGCACCGGCACCACGGCGGTGAACCGCACGTTGTATTCGGTGACCGCGCCCGGGTCGCCGATCCACGCGGTGACGTAGCCCCCGCCGATGCCCATGGTCAGCATGCCGTGCGCGATCGCGGTGTCCAGGCCGACGACCTTGGCCATCTCGTCGTCCCAGTGGATCGGGTTCAGGTCGCCGGACACCCCCGCGTAATTCACCAGATCCTGACGGGTCAGCGGGTAGACCTTCTCCGGAAGCAGGTCACCCACCTTCACGGAGCTGAACTCACGCAGTGGCATCAGTAAATCCCTCTTCTCCATCCTCGCCGGCACGGCCCGCCAGGGTCGTGTAGGTCTCTTGCACGACGTCACCGGCCTCGTTGGTGATGACATTCTTGGTGACGATGATCTGGGTGCCGTGCGACACCCGCACCGAGTCCACGTAGACGTCGCAGTAGAGCTTGTCGCCCGCCACCAGCGGGGCGTAGAACTTCAACACCTGGTCCACCTGGACGATCTGGGCGTCCTTCACCGCGATGTTGGCGTGCTTGAAAAACGACGACTGCGCCATGTAGCCGAAGACGCAGACAAACGTGAGCGGGGCCAGCAGGCCCTTGTAGCCGAGCTCGGAGGCCGCCTTCTCCTCGAAGTACCACGCGTCGTCGTTCTGCACGGCGACCGCGTACTCGCGGATCTTCTCCCGCTCCACCTCGTAATGGTCGGGGTAGCGGTAGTGCATCCCGACGAGGTTTGTGGTTAACGGCACGGTTCTTAAACTACCTAGTCAATCGGAGTGAACGCGCGCGGCCGGCCGCTAGCGTGTCTCCCGATGCGCCTGGTGCTTACCGCAGTTGGGGCAGTACTTCTTCAGCTCCAGTCGGTCCGGGTCGTTCCGGCGGTTTTTCTTGGTGATGTAGTTGCGGTGCTTGCACACCTCGCACGCCAAGGTGATTTTCGGCCGTACGTCGGTACTGGAAGCCATGACGGTTCTGCCTCGATTCGTGAAAAAATCCGTGCTGTTGGGTTGTAGCGATGGCCGGACTCGAACCGGCGACCTAACGATTATGAGTCGTTCGCTCTAACCGACTGAGCTACATCGCCTCTGGCCACCCCTTTTGGGGTCGGGGCCGCCACGCCTGCTCGGCGTCCGCCGAGCCCCCTAACGGAATCGAACCGTTGACCTTTTCCTTACCATGGAAACGCTCTACCGACTGAGCTAAGGGGGCCGTACACCCGAAGCGACCAGTCGCGCGGGCCTAGAAGAGGGTACAGCCTGGTTCGCAGCGGCACCAAACCACGCCGGATGCCGATCAGCCGCTTTCGGCGTTCCGCCGAGGCTGCCAGGCGCTGAGGTCGCTGAACTCGTCGTACTCGTCTTCGGATGCGACGGAATCGCCCTCGTGCAGCAGGGTCCGCAACGCGAGATTGACGGCCTCGCGGGCGTCGGCGAGATGGAAGCGGCGGATCGCCTCATCGACCAATTCGAGGTCGACCTCGATTTCAACCTTCTTCCTCATGCGACAACAATACCCACTGACCACCCGCCGAAGCCGTTGCTGGCAGGCCGTGTGCGGCAAAGTCCGGCCGGCCGAATCCGCAAGGGGTGGCGGGCCACCCGCGGCCGCGTCATAGTCTGGTCAGGTGTCCGACGACCGGCTGTACTTTCGCCAACTGCTCTCCGGTCGCGACTTCGCCGCCGGCGACATGTTCGCGACGCAGATGCGCAACTTCGCCTACCTGATCGGTGACCGGCAGACCGGGGACTGCGTGGTGGTCGACCCCGCCTACGCCGCCTCCGACCTGCTCGACACGCTCGAGGCCGACGGCATGCACCTGTCCGGCGTGCTGGTGACCCATCACCACCCCGACCACGTGGGCGGCTCGATGATGGGGTTCACGCTGGCGGGCCTGGCCGAACTGCTGGAGCGGGCGCCGGTGCCGGTGCACGTCAATAGCCATGAGGCGCTGTGGGTTTCGCGGGTCACCGGGATCAGCGCAAGCGACCTGACCGCCCACGAGAACCACGACAAGGTCAGCGTCGGCGACATCGAGATCGAGTTGCTGCACACCCCCGGTCACACGCCGGGCAGCCAGTGCTTCCTGCTGGACGGCCGGCTGGTCGCCGGGGACACGCTGTTCCTGGAGGGCTGCGGGCGCACCGACTTTCCCGGCGGCGACTCCGACGAGATGTACCGCAGCCTGCAGCGGCTGGCGAAGCTTCCCGGGGACCCGACGGTGTTTCCCGGGCACTGGTACTCGGCCGAGCCGAGCGCCTCGCTGTCGGAGGTGAAGCGGTCCAACTACGTCTACCGGGCCTCCGACCTTGACCAATGGCGGATGCTGATGGGCGGCTGAGCCGTCCGGTGATCGCTCGATCGTGATCACCCCGCGGCCGGCCCTGTGATATAAGCGGAGGGTGGATTCCATGGGTTGGATCCAGGACAGCTGGCATGGGGTCACGCACGTCGGGTCCAGCACCTGGATCGCGTGGGCAGCATGGGCGGCGATCGCGCTCGCCGTCATCACGCTGATCTTCACCAACAGCCAGATCGCCCGCAATCGCCGGGCGGCCGCCGAGCAGACCCGCCCGCACGTCGCGATGTTCATGGAGCCGCACCCGGCCGACTGGCACGTCATCGAACTGGTGGTCCGCAACTTCGGCCAGACCGCTGCCTACGACATCGAATTCTCCTTCGACAATCCGCCCACCGTGGCCGAATACGAGAGCGCCACCGACGGCTACGCCGACGTCGTCGAACTGCGGCTGCCCCGCCAGCTGCCGGTGCTGGCGCCCGGCCAGGAGTGGCGCACGGTGTGGGACTCCGCGCTGGACCGCGCCGAGATCGGCAGCGGCATCGAATCCCGCTTCACCGGCACGGTCACCTACTACGACCGGCCCGCGCCGGCCGGCGGCCGGCGGTTCTGGCAGCGGGAACGCACGCCGCTGCACACCGACGTCGTGCTGGACTGGGACGCCCTGCCGCCCGTGCAGCGCATCGAGTTGATGACCACCCACGACCTGGCCAAGCGGGAGAAGGAGAAGCTGGAGCTGCTGCGCGGGCTGCTCACCTACTTCCACTACGCCAGCAAGGAAACCCGTCCCGAGGTGTTCCGCAGCGAGATCGAACGGATCAACGCCGCGGTCCGGGAAACCCAAGACAGGTGGCGCAGCCGCCAACTCGACGAACCCACCGATGTCAGCCTGCGCTGGAGCAACGCCGAAGACGACCTGGGCAAGCACCACAGCCAGCCGGCGTGACGGCAAGGAGCAACTCATGAGCGGCCCGGTCCACTACAGCACCAAGGGCCCCGTCGCCGTCATCAGGATGGACGACGGCAAGGTCAACGCGCTGGGCCCGACCATGCAGCAGGCCCTGGGCGAGGCCATCGACCGGGCCGAGGCGGACAACGCCGGGGCGCTGGTGATCACCGGCAACGAGCGGGTGTTCAGCGGCGGCTTCGACCTGAAGATCCTCACGTCCGGCGAGGTGCAGCCCGCGGTCGACATGCTGCGCGGCGGGTTCGAGCTGGCCTATCGCCTGCTGTCGTATCCCAAGCCGGTGGTGATGGCCTGCACCGGGCACGCCATCGCGATGGGTGCGTTCCTGTTGTCGTCGGGCGATCACCGGGTGGCCGCGCACGCCTACAACATCCAGGCCAACGAGGTCGCGATCGGCATGGTCATCCCGTATGCCGCGATGGAGATCATGAAGCTGCGGCTCACGCCATCGGCCTACCAGCAGGCCAGCGGGCTGGCCAAAACGTTCTTCGGCGAAACCGCTTTGGCCGCAGGCTTTGTCGACGAGATCGTGCTGCCCGAGGTGGTGGTTGACCGCGCCGAGGAGGCCGCCGCCGAATTCGCCGAGCTGAACCAGCGCGCCCACGCCGCCACCAAGTTGCGGGCCCGCGCCGACGCGCTGGCGGCCATCCGCGCCGGGATCGACGGCATCGAAGCCGAATTCGGTCTGTAGGCCCGGAGCGTATTTCGGCGTTTCGGCCGCAACGACCGGGGAAGTCACCGGTGTGGCAACAGATCGCATCGCGAACCCGTGGGGGACGCGCACACCCTATGCGCCCGGCACCCGATGGCCGGAACGCGTCGACACCTATCTGGCCGACGGGGTCACCGCCGAGTCGGTGGACCGCTGGGTGCAATCGGCGGCGGTATTGCATTCCAACGGCGACGGTTTGGACATCGCCGTCAAGGACGGACGGATCGTGGGGGTGCGCGGGCGCGCCGTCGACCGGGTCAACCACGGCCGGCTCGATCCCAAGGATCTGTTCGGCTGGCAGGCCAACGCCTCCGCCGACCGGCTCACCACGCCGCTGCTCCGGGTGCGCGGCGCGTTGCGGCCGTGCGACTGGGACACCGCGATGGAGCGGATCGTCGCGCGCAGCCGCGAACTGCTGGACCGCCACGGCCCCAGCTCGATCGGCTTCTACACCTCCGGGCAGTTGTTCGCCGAGGAGTACTACACCCAGGCGGCCATCGCGCACGGGGCGATCGGCACCAACCACGTCGACGGCAACACCCGGCTGTGCACCGCGACGGCCGCCGAGGCGTTGAAGGAATCGTTCGGCTGCGACGGCCAGCCCGGGTCCTACACCGACGTGGACCACGCCGACGTCATCGCGCTGTTCGGGCACAACGTCGCCGAGACGCAGACCGTGCTGTGGGCGCGGATGCTGGACCGGCTGGCCGGCAGCGACCCGCCGGCCATCGTCTGCGTCGACCCCCGGCTGACGCCGGTCGCCCGGCACGCCACCGTGCACCTGGCGCCGCTGCCGGGCACCAACGTGGCGCTGATGAACGGCCTGCTGCACGAGATCATCGGCAACGGCTGGATCGATCGGGACTACATCGACGCGCACAGCGTGGGTTTCGACGAATTACAATGCAGGGTAAGCGAATTCACGCCCGAGTGGGTGGCCGAGATCTGCGGTGTGGCCGCCACGGACCTTCGGCGGGCCGCCCGGCTGATCGGCACCGCGCAGCGGCTACTGTCCACCGTGCTGCAGGGTTTCTACCAGTCGCACCAGGCCACCGCGGCGGCCGTGCAGGTCAACAACATTCACCTGGTGCGCGGCATGCTGGGCAGGCCCGGCTGCGGGGTGCTGCAGATGAACGGACAGCCGACCGCGGAGAATACCCGCGAGTGCGGCGCCGACGGCGACCTGGCCGGTTTCCGCAACTGGTCCAACGACTCCCACGTCGCCGAGTTGGCGGACCTGTGGAACCTCGAGCCGCTGCAGATCCCGCACTACGGTCCGCCCACGCACGCCATGCAGATGTTCCGCTTCGCCGAGGAGGGGACGCTGCGCATGCTGTGGGTGACCGCCACCAACCCCGCGGTGTCGCTGCCGGAGTTGCCGCGCATCCGCGACATCCTGTCGCAGCAGCGGCTGTTCCTCGTCGTCCAGGACATCTTCTTGACCGAGACCGCCGCGCTGGCCGACGTGGTGTTGCCGGCCGCGGCGTGGGCGGAGAAGACGGGCACCTTCACCAACGCCGACCGCACGGTGCACCTGTCCGAAAAGGCCGTGGAGCCACCGGGTTCCGCGCGTTCGGACTTGGAGATCTTCCTGGACTTCGCGCGCCGGATGGATTTCCGCGACAAGGACGGCCGTCCGTTTCCGCCGTGGACCGATCCGGAGTCGGCGTTCGAGGCGTGGAAGAAATGCAGCGCGGGCCGGCCGTGCGACTACACCGGCTTGAGCTACGCGAAGCTGCGGGGCGGCAGCGGCATCCAATGGCCGTGCAACACAGATCATCCCGACGGTACCGAGCGGCTGTATGAGGATGGGAGATTTCCGGCCGCGCCCGACTACTGCGAGGCGTACGGCAAGGACCTGATCACGGGCGCCCCGCTGCAGCCCGACGAGTACCGCTCGCTGAACCCGTCCGGCAAGGCCATCATCAAGGCGGCGCAATACCTGCCCCCGCACGAGCGGCCCGGCCCGGATTACCCGTTCGCGCTGATCACCGGCCGCACCGTCTACCACTTTCACACCCGCACGAAAACGGCTCGGGCCCAACAGCTTCAGGATGCCGCGCCCGAGGTGTGGGTGGAGGTCTCCGAACGCGACGCGCGCCGCCTGGGCATCGAGGCCGGCGATCTGGTGCACGTGAGCACTCCGCGCGGCCGAATCACCTGCGCCGCGCGCGTCGGCGGCATCCGCGACGGGGTGCTGTTCGTGCCCTTCCACTACGGCTACTGGGACCGGGATGGCGGGGATCATCAACGGGCCGGCAACGAACTCACGGTGACCGACTGGGACCCGGCGTCCAAGCAGCCGAGCTTCAAAACGGCCGCCGCCCGGCTCGACATGGCCCCGACCCACACGGCGGCGCCGGTGAGCGAGGCCGTCGCGGCCGGGAGCCCGTCATGAAACTGAGGCTGGCGATCCGCGAACTGCACCGCTCCGAACGCAAGCTGGCCCACCAACTGACCGTGATGGCCGCCCGGCACCACAGCGACCAGGACATCTGCCACCTGGCCCGCGACCTGGCCGGCTGGTCGCACCGGCACCTCGGCGAGCTCGCGCGGCACGGCCGCCACTACGGTCTGCGGCTGTCCGCCGATCCGCACACCGCTGCGCGCACCGGTGTCGTGCAGCAGCGGATCAGCGGTCTGCTGCGGCACCGGCCGGAACCCGGGCTGGTGCTGCTGGCCGACCTGCGCCGGATCCACCGGCTGGCCGCCGGCGTGTCGCTGGACTGGGAGCTGCTGGCCCAAGGTGCGCAGGCGGCCAAAGATGCCGAGCTGCTGGGCCTGGCGTCGCGCTGTCACCCCGAGACGCTGCGCCAGATGCGTTGGGCCAACGCGATGCTCAAGGAGCTTTCGCCGCAGGTGTTGATGAACTGAGAGGCGAACGCGGTGGCCGCTGCTCGCCGCCACCGCGTTGCTCGCCTCCTCGCCGCCAGTGTGGCACGTGCGCGCCGGGCCGTCACTTCACCCGCGCCCGCCCGGATACCGGAACCGGTCCAGGTAGGCCTGCCAATCCCAGGTCGACAGGAACGCCTGGGCGGCCGCGTAGCCGCTGTCGTACAGCTCCTCCAGGCGAGACCGGGGGACGTCGAAGTCGAGCACGCCGACGTTCGTCGATTCCACCGCGATGGCGCGGGCCGCGACCCACGGCTGGCTGAGATGGGTCTGGTCGTGGCCGGCCAGCATGGTGATCAGCAGGCTTTCCAACAGCGCCGTCTGCGGCAAGAAGCGCAGCGGTTTCAGGGCCGGCATCACCGCACCGATGCCCTCGGTGGGGCTTGGCATGACCGTGATCCCGAAGGTGGGCCAGCGCGGCGCCCGGCCGTCGGGACGGTCGAAGGTGTCGATCGGGAAATTCGACAACACCCCGCCGTCGACCAGGGTGCAGGCGGTCCCGTCGGCTCTGGCCAGCTTGACCGGCCGGTAGAAGAACGGGATGGCCATCGAGGCGCGCACCGCGTCGGCCACCGGCTGCTCGTCGGGGTCCAAGCCGTAGAGCCGCCGGTAGTCCCACGGCAGCCGCACCAGCTGGGCCGCGGTGACGTCGGCCACGGTGACCACCAGCCGGCGGCGGCGCTCGTCGGGCAGATCGTCGCCGTCGAAGACAAGGTCGCCGAAGGTGCTGACCCCGAAGTTCTTCAGCTCGCTGCGAATCCAGTCGTGCGCGACGTCGCCGCGGTACATGCTGGTGTCCCGCGCCAGCCCCCACGCCGCACCCAGATAGGGCACCGGCCCGGCGTCGCGCCATTTGTGCAGCGGGACGGAGAAGGCGAGTTCCTTGACCTGCGCGCCGGTCAGCTCGCCGGCGTGGCAGCCGGCCGCCAGGATCGCCGCCACCACCGAGCCGGCCGAGACCCCGGAGACCCTTTTGATCGAATAGCCGGCATCCATCAGCGCCACGATGGCACCCACCAGACCGATGAACTTGACGCCGCCGCCGGAGAGCACCAGGTCCACCGGCTTCGCCGGCTCCGTCTTGGGCGTCACCTACTGCTCCGATGAAACCCATTGGTAGGGAAGGAATTTCCCGTCGAAGGTGACCACCACCCGGTCTCCGGACGGGTGTGGTTTCTTCTGCAGATCGACACTGAAGTTGATCGCGCTCATGATGCCGTCGCCGAACTGCTCGGCGATCACCTCTTTGAGGGCGCCGCCGTAGACCTGCAGGGCTTCGTAGAAGCGGTAGATGGTGGGGTCGGTCGGCACGGCGGTGGGCAGGCCGCCGCGCATCGGCGGCGCCGCCAGCACCGGCACCGCCGACTCGTCGAGGCCCAGCTTGTCGACGAGGATCCGGCCCAGCTCGGCCGGTATCGGGTGCTGTCCGAGCAGCGCCGAGGTGGTCCACAGCAGCGGGCGGCCGATGGCGTCGGCCAGCTCCTGCCAGGTCAGCCCCTTGGCCAGCCGCGCGACGACGATCTGTTCGGTGAGTTGGTTTCTCGTCATGCGTCCCAGCATGCACGCCGCGTCGGGGGGTAGCCATCATCCGTTCCATGGCCGAGCCGGTTGACCCGCTGCTGTTCTGACTATTCGGGTTTCGTGGCGGTGACGATCCGCGTCGAAAACCAGGGGCCGCCGTACCACATCCGCCAGCCGAGGTTGCGCCGCCGCACGTTGCGCCAGCCCAGCTCACGCAGCCGGGCGGCGTGCTGACGCGTCTCCCACAGATCCGCGATGGCCAGCCGGCCACCCGGCCGCAGCACCCGCACCGCTTCGTCGAGCGCCTGGCGCCGGCCGGCGCGCGTCGGAATGTTGTGGATCGCGAGGTTGCTCACCACCACGTCGACGCTCTCGTCGGCCAGGGGCAGCGCGGTCATGTCGGCGGTGTGCAGCTCGACGCGGTCGGCGACGCCCTCGGCCGCCGCGTTGGCCAGCGTGGCCTGCTCGGAGTTGTCCGTCTGGTCCGCCTGCCACAGGTCGACGCCGATCGCCCGGCCCCGCGGCAACCGCTTGGCCGCGGCCAGCAACACCGCACCCCGACCGCAGCCCAGATCGAGCAGGGTTTCGTCGCCGGCGAGCCGCAGATCGCTCAGAATCCGGTCCCACACAACGAATTTCCCGGCCCGCGTCGCGTAGATGTACAACGCGGTGTTGGCCGCGATGCCGGCGCTCGACAGCGCGGCCAGCGCGGCCCTGCGCCGCTTGCCGCGCGCCCAGCTGATCCCGGCCCACACCGCCAGGCCGGCGGCCTGGGCGCCGATGCCTATCGCCTGCGCGCGTGCCGAGACCGTGTGAAAGGACCCGTCGACTCCGTATTCGCCCCGGTGGTCATGCACGCCTATCAGCTTACGACTCGACAAGGCGCCGAACGTTTTTCGGCTGCGCGCTCACCAACGGCCGCGGTGCACGACCTCGGTGAACGGCCGGCGGTTCGGCTTGCGGATCGGGGTGAGCGGGCGATCGGCGGGATAGCCCACCCCGAGTAGGAACGCCACCAGATGACCGTCGGGCACGCCGAGGATGGCGCGCGCCTTGTCCTGATCCCCCACCGACGAATGCCCGGTCCCGATGCCCAGGTCTGTGGCCGCAATCATCATCGCCATGGTGGCCTGGCCGACGTCGTAGTTGTCGGTGACCAGCCGGCGCTCGTCGGGCGGCTCGGGCACCACGATCGCGATCGCCGCCGGCGCCCCGGCGATGTGGCCGGCGCCCCGCCACACCGTGGACAGCTCCTGCAGCTGGGTCCGGTCGGTGACGATGACGAAGTCCCACGGCTGCCGGTTCTTCGCCGACGGCGCGCGCCAGCCGGCCTCCACGATGCGGTCCAGATCCTCCTCGGCAATCGCCCGCGGCTGGTACTCCCGCACATTGCGTCGCGCACAGATCGCGTCCCAAGCTTCCATGAAGCGTCCTTCCAGTGACTGTTCTCCCTGCTCAACCCGCGTAGGATGGCGTGAATTCCCGGATGGCGATGGCGCGGTCGCCCGCCGTCCGGCGCGACAAACGTGGGTAGACGGGTGCGGGCGCAGCCAAACACCCTGGCCCACAAATCAACACTCATCGCCCGGTTAGACGATGTGGAACCGGGGAAGCCGAGGTGAACCGACTCACCGGCCCGTTCGTGACAACCCCAATGGCCCCGAGTCAGAAAGGCGAGTAGCCGCCGTGGCAGAGAATCTGACACCGCACTTCGAAGAGGTACAGGCCCACTACGACTTGTCCGACGACTTCTTCCGGCTGTTCCTCGACCCCACCATGACCTACAGCTGCGCCTATTGGGATCGCAACCGCGACATCTCGCTGGAGGAGGCGCAGCTACGCAAGATCGACCTGTCACTGGGCAAGCTGGGGCTGCGGCCCGGGATGACGCTGCTCGACGTGGGCTGCGGCTGGGGCGCCACCATGCGCCGCGCCGTCGAGAACTACGACGTCAACGTCATCGGCCTGACCCTGTCCCGGCACCAGGCCGCCCACGTGCAGCAGCTGCTCGACGCGATGGACACCCCGCGCAGCAGGCGGGTGCTGCTGCACGGCTGGGAGGAGTTCGACGAGCCGGTCGACCGAATCGTCTCCATCGGCGCGTTCGAGCATTTCGGCTACGACCGCTACGACGACTTCTTCGCGACCGCCTACCGGGTACTGCCCGACGACGGGGTGATGCTGCTGCACACCATCACCATGCTGACCCCGGAGCAGATCGTGGAGCGCGGCCTGCCGCTCACCGAGGAGCAGACCAGCTTCAACGAATTCATCGCCACCGAGATCTTCCCCGGCGGGCAGCTGCCGGCCATCGAGGTCGTGGAGTTCCACTCCTCGAAGATGGGGTTCACCCTCAAACGCCGGCAGTCCCTGCAGCTGCACTACGCCCGCACGCTCGACCACTGGGCCGATGCGTTGCGCGCGCACCACAGCGAGGCCGTCGCGATCCAGTCCGAAGAGGTCTACCAGCGCTACATGAGGTATCTGACCGGCTGCGCCGACGCGTTCCGGGCCGGCTACATCGACGTCAACCAGTTCACGCTGGCCAAGTAACCCCCGCCCGTCGGTGCCCGGGTTTATCGTGACAGCGCAATGCCGCTTCACCTGCACCGTGCCGAGCGCACCGATCTGCTGGCCGACGGTCTCGGCGCGCTGTTGGCCAATCCACCGGCCGACCCGTTCGCCCTCGAGCTCGTCGTGGTGCCCGCGCGTGGGGTGGAGCGCTGGCTGAGTCAACGGCTGTCGCATGTGCTGGGCCGCGCCCGCGACGGGGACGGGGTCTGCGCCGGCGTGCAATTCCGCAGTCCCGGCTCGCTGATCGCCGAGATCACCGGCACGGCCGAGGACGATCCCTGGTCGCCGGACGCTCTGGCCTGGCCGCTGCTGGAGGCGATCGACTGTTCGCTGGACGAGCCGTGGTGCCGCACGCTGGCGACGCACCTGGGCCACTTCCACAGCGGCGCCGAGGCCGAGCCGCGCCGCACCCGCCGCTACGAGGCGGCGCGCCGGCTGGCCGGGCTGTTCGCCGGCTACGCCCGGCAACGGCCGCGGCTGCTGGTCGACTGGCTCGACGGCGACCCGGGCGATCTGGACGAGGACCTGCGCTGGCAACCGCCGCTGTGGCGGGCGCTGGTGGCCCGGGTGGCCGCCGATCCACCGCACGTTCGGCACGCCGAAACCATCGCCCGGCTGCGGCGGGCGCCCAGCGACCTGCCGCAGCGGCTGTCGCTGTTCGGGCACACCCGGTTGGCGTGCACCGACGTGGAGCTCCTGGACGCGCTGGCCACCCACCACGACCTGCACCTGTGGCTGCCGCACCCGAGCGACCGGTTGTGGCGCGCGCTGGCCGGCACGAACGGCGTGATCCCCCGGCGCGACGACACCAGCCACCGCGCCGTCGCCCACCCGCTGCTGGCCACGCTGGGACGGGATCTGCGCGAACTGCAGCGCGGCCTGCCGGCGGATCCGCGGACCGACGAGTACCTCGCCGGCGACGCCCGCCCCGACACGCTGCTGGGCTGGCTGCAGTCCGACATCGCCGCCAATGCCATTCGCCCGGTTGGCCGCTCGCTGGCCGCCGGGGACCGCTCGGTGCAGATCCACAACTGCCACGGGCCGGCCCGCCAGGTCGACGTGCTGCGCGAGGTGCTGCTGGGCCTGCTCGCCGACGACCCGACGCTGCAGCCGCGCGACATCCTGGTGATGTGCCCCGACATCGAAAGCTACGCGCCGCTGATCATGGCCGACTTCGGCCTCGGCGACGTGGTGCACGGCGCGCACCCCGCCCACCAGCTGCGGGTGCGGCTGGCGGACCGTTCCCTGATCCAGACCAACCCGCTGCTTGGGGTGGCCGCGCAGCTGCTGGCCCTGGCCGGCGGCCGGGTGCGGGCCAGCGAGGTGCTCAACCTGGCCCAGACGCCGGCGGTGCGCGCCCGGTTCGGCTTCACCGACGACGATCTGGAGGCCATCACCGGATGGGTCCGCCAGGCCAACATCCGCTGGGGGCTGGACCGGCAGCATCGGCGGCCCTACCACGTCGATTTCGTGCACAACACCTGGCGTTTCGGCATCGACCGGATACTGGCCGGCGTCGCGATGTCCGACGACTCGAACGCATGGATCGACGCGACGCTGCCGCTCGACGACGTCAGCAGCAATCGTGTCCAATTGGCCGGCCAGCTCGCGGAATTCGTCGCCCGGCTGCAGCACGTCCTGGACTCGCTCACCGGTGCCCGGCCGCTGACCGAATGGCTCACCGCCGTCGCCGACGGCATCGCCCTGCTGACCCGGGTGCGCGATGCCGACGAATGGCAGAGCGGTCAGCTGCAGCGCGAGTTCGCCGCGGTGTCCGCGCAGGCCGGATCCCGCGCCGACACCGTGCTGCGGCTGCCCGACGTCCGCGCGCTGCTGACCCGGCACCTGTCCGGACGCCCGACCCGCGCGAATTTCCGCACCGGCACGCTGACGGTGTGCACCATGGTGCCGATGCGTTCGGTACCGCACCGGGTGGTGTGCCTGGTCGGTCTGGACGACGGGCTGTTCCCGCGGCTCGGTGTCGTCGACGGTGACGACGCACTGTCGCGCTGCCCGATGACCGGGGAGCGCGACATCCGTTCCGAGGACCGGCAATTGCTGCTCGACGCGATCGGCGCGGCCACCGAGAAGCTGGTGATCACCTACACCGGCGCCAACGAGTATTCGGGTCAGCCGCGCCCGCCGGCGGTGCCGCTGGCCGAACTGCTGGACACCCTCGACATAACCACCGCCGAGCCGGTGCGCGACCGCATCGTCGTGCGACATCCGTTGCAGCCGTTCGACATTCGCAACGTCATCCCCGACGAGCTGGTGCCCGGGGTGCCGTTCAGTTTCGACCCCACCGTGCTGCGCGCGGCGCGCGCGGCCACCGGCGAACACTGCGAGCCACCGAAGTTCATCTCCGCGCCGCTGCCGCCCCCGCCGCCCGCTGACGTAATCCTGGCCGATTTGGTCGGCTTCTTCAAAGACCCGGTGCAGGGGTTCTTCCGGGCCCTGCAGTTCACGCTGCCCCACGACGTCGACGGAGTGCAGGACGCGATGCCGGTGGACATCGACGCCCTGCAGGAGTGGACGGTCGGCGATCGGATGCTGCGCGACATGCTGCGCGGGATGACCCCGGAGGACGCGCGGCAGGCCGAGTGGCGCCGCGGCACCCTGCCGCCGGGACAGCTGGGCTGGCGCAGGGTGACCGAGATCCGCGACCAGGCAGCCCGATTGGCGCGGGAGGCGCACCAGCACCGGGCCGAGCAGCCGGGCGGCGCCCACGACGTCGACATCGATCTGGGCCGCGGGCGCCGGCTCACCGGCACGGTGACCCCGGTCTACGGCAACCGCCTGGTCGCGGTGACCTATTCGCGGCTGGACGGCAGGCATCTGCTCGAGTCGTGGATTCCGTTGCTGGCGTTGGCCGCTCACGATCGCGGCCGCGACTGGTCGGCGGTGTGCATCGGGCGGATGCGCCGGGGCACCGGCATCCGGGTGCAGCGGCTCGGGTCGCCGGACGACGATCCCGTCGAGCTGCTGCACGAGCTGGTGAGCATTTACGACGCCGGGCGGCGCGAGCCGATTCCGTTGCCGCTCAAGACCTCCTACGCGTGGGCGGCCGCCCGCTACGGCGGCGACGACCCGGTGGCCGAGGCCCGCTACCGGTGGAAGTCCAGCGACCGCTACCCAGGGGAGGACCAGGCGCCGGCGCATGTGCGGGCCTGGGGACGCGGTGCGCCGCTGGACGACCTGATGCAGCCGGTACGCCCGGGCGAGGAGTGCGACGGCGAGGACAACCGGCTCGGCGCCTACGCGGCCCGGCTGTGGCTGCCGATGTTGCGGGCCGAGCGGACGACGGCGTGATGGAACGCTTCGACCTGTTGGGCGCATTGCCGGCCGCGCGCTCCACCACGGTGCTCGAGGCCAGCGCGGGCACCGGAAAGACGTTCGCGTTGGCCGGGCTGGTGACCCGCTATCTCGCCGACGGCGCCGCGACCCTGGACCAGATGTTGCTGATCACCTTCGGCCGGGCCGCCAGCCAGGAGCTGCGGGAACGGGTGCGCTGTCAAATCGTCGACGCGGTAGCCGCTTTCGCCGACCCGTCGCGGGCGGGCGACAACGAGCTGGTGGCCTACCTGTTGGACGGCACCGAGGACCGGCTCGCCGCGCGGCGGCAACGCCTGCGCGACGGGCTGGCCGGCTTCGACGCGGCGACGATCGCCACCACGCATCAGTTCTGCCAGCTGGTGTTGCGCTCGCTCGGGGTGGCCGGCGACACCGCCGCCGGGGTGACCTTGCTGGACAGCCTCGACGAGCTGGTGGCCGAGATCGTCGATGACCTGTATCTGGCGCATTTCGGGCAGGACCACGACGACCCGGTGCTGCACTATCGGGAGGCGCTGCGGTTGGCCCGCGACGTGGTCAACAACCCGTCAGCGCAGCTGCGGCCGCTGCACCCCGAGCCCGGTTCGCGAGCGGCGGTCAGCCTGCGCTTCGCCAATGACGTTCTGGCCGAACTGGATACGCGCAAACGCCGGCTCGGCGTGCTGGGCTACGACGATCTGCTGACCCGGCTGGCCGACGCGCTGGCCACCGAGCACTCCCCCGCCCGGCTGCGCATGCACCAGCGTTGGCCGATCGTGATGGTCGACGAGTTCCAGGACACCGACCCGGTGCAGTGGCAGGTGATCGACCGCGCGTTCAGCGGCCGTTCGACGCTGATTCTCATCGGCGACCCCAAGCAGGCGATCTACGCGTTTCGCGGCGGTGACATCGTCACCTACCTGCGGGCGGCCGAGACCGCGGGGCAGAAAAAGACGCTGGACACCAACTGGCGCAGCGATTCCGCGCTGCTGCAGCGGCTGCAGGTGGTGCTGCGCGGCGCGCAGCTCGGTGACCCCGCGATCGTGGTGAACGACGTCGCGGCGCACCACCGGGGTCACCGGCTGTCCGGGGCACCGCGCAACGACCCGTTCCGGCTGCGGGTGGTGTCACGAAACACGTTGGGACGTCGCGGTATTGCCAATCTTCCCATCGACGAGCTGCGACAGCACATCGGCGCCGATCTCGCCGCCGACATCCGTGCGCTGCTGGCCGCCGGCGCCACCTTCGACGGGAAACCGGTGCGGGCGGGCGACATCGCGGTCATCGTGGAACGGCACCGGGACGCCCAGGCCTGTTTCACCGCGCTGTGCGACGCCGGCGTTCCCGCCGTCTACACCGGCAACTCCGACGTGTTCACCTCGCAGGCGGCCGAGGATTGGCTGTGCCTGCTGGAGGCGTTCGATCAGCCGCACCGGCCCGGCGTGGTGCGCGCGGCGGCGGCGACGATGTTCTTCGGCGAGACCGCCGAGACGTTGGCGGCCGGCGGTGACGCGCTGACCGACCGGATCGCCCAGACCTTGCGGGAGTGGGCCGGTCACGCCCGCGAACGCGGCGTCGCCGCCATCTTCGAGGCCGCCCAGCTGCTGGGGATGGGCAATCGGGTGCTCGGCTGGCAGGGCGGGGCGCGGCACATGACGGACCTGGCGCATCTCACCCAGCTGCTTGGCGAGGTGGCCCATTGCGAACACCACAACCTGCCCGCGCTGCGCGACTGGCTGCGCCGGCAGCGCGACGAGCGAAGCGGCGCGCCGGAACGCAACCGCCGGTTGGACAGCGACGCCGCCGCCGTCCAGATCATGACCGTCTTCGTCAGCAAGGGGCTGCAGTACCCGATCGTGTACCTGCCGTTCGCCTTCCACCGCAACACCACCGACAGCGACGTGGTGCTGTTCCACGACGAGGACGGCACCCGCTGCCTGCACGTCGGCGGCAAGGACAGCCCCGACTTCAAAACCGTTGAGCGGCTTGGCCGTAAGGAGGATGCCAGCGACGACAGCCGGCTGACGTACGTCGCGTTGACCCGAGCGCAGGCCCAGGTGGTGGCGTGGTGGTCACCGGCCTACCACGAGCCCAACGGCGGCCTGTCCCGGCTGCTGCGGGGCCGCCGGCCCGGCGAGCCGGTGGTGCCGGACCGCTGCGAGCCGGCGAAGATCTCCGACGAGGATGCCCTGGCTCGGCTGCGCGAGTGGGAGGCGGCCGGCGGCCCGGTCATCGAGGAGGCGGTGCCGGCGCCGGCGCCGCCGCTGCCCGGTGTGCCGGTGCCGGCACGGCTGGAGAACCGCCACTTCCACCGCGGCATCGACACCGGTTGGCGGCGCACCTCCTATTCCGGCCTGATCCGGCAGGCCCAGCCCAGCGGGGTGGGCAGCGAACCCGAGGCCGCCGGGCTCGACGACGAGGTCGGCGACATTCTTCTGGCCCCGGCGACATCCGTCGGCGATGTTGCCTCGCCGATGGCGGACCTTCCGGCGGGCGCCACCTTCGGCACCCTGGTGCACGCCGTGCTGCAGACGGCCGACCCGTTCGCCCCCGACCTGGCCGCCGAGCTGACCGCCCGGATCCGGGAGCACTCGGTGTGGTGGCCGGTGGCCGCGACCCCCGAAGACATGGCCGCGGCGATGGTGCCGATGCACGACACACCGCTGGGCCCGCTGGCCGGCGGCCTGACGCTGCGCCGGATCGGGTTGTCGGATCGCCTGTGCGAGCTGGACTTCGAGCTGCCGCTGGCTGGCGGCGATCGGCGCTCGGCCCCGCCGGAGGTTCGGCTGGCCGATCTGGCGCCGCTGTTGCGCGCGCATCTGCCGGCCGACGATGTGCTGGCCTGCTACGCCGACCGGCTGACGGACCGCTCCCTCGGCGCGGAGTCGCTGCGCGGATACCTGACCGGCTCGATCGACGCCGTGCTGCGGATCCCGGACGGGGCCGGGCACCGCTACCTGGTGGTGGACTACAAGACCAACCGGCTCGGTGATGCGCAGCACCCGCTGACCGCCGCCGATTACGACCGGCCCCGGATGGTGGAGGCGATGTTGCACTCGGATTATCCGCTGCAGGCGCTGCTGTACAGCGCTGTGCTGCACCGGTTCCTGCGCTGGCGGCTGGCCGGCTACGATCCGGACCGCCATCTCGGCGGCATCCTCTATTTGTTCGTGCGGGGCATGTGCGGCCCCGACACGCCGGTGCGCGACGGTCACCCGTCGGGCGTCTTCGATTGGCGACCGCCGTCGTCGTTGATCGCGGCGCTGTCCGACCTGCTGGATGCCCAGGGGGTGGCGGTGTGACGGCGGACGTGTTGCCGGAGCGGGTGTTTGACGCCGGGCCGCTGCGCCCGTTCGCCGACGCCGGCATCTTCGAAGCAGCGGATATCCATGTGGCGCAACGGCTTACCGCGCTCACCGGCGAGTCCGACGATCGGGTGGCGCTGGCCGTCGCCCTGCTGGTGCGCGCGCTGCGGGGCGGTTCGGTGTGCGTCGATCTGCGGGCGGTGCCGGCACAGGTCGGCGCGGCGGACCTGCCCTGGCCCGCCGCCGGCGACTGGCTGGCCGCGGTGCGGGCCAGCCCGCTGCTCGGGCCGCCGCCGGTGCTGCGGTTCTTCGGCGATCTGCTCTACTTCGACCGGTACTGGCTGGAGGAAGAGCAGGTGTGCACCGATCTGCTGGCCCTGTCGGCGCCGGCGGGCGATGTCGAATCCTCTTGCTACGAAAGGCTTTTCCCGCCCGGCTACGAAGAACAGCGGGCGGCCGCCCGGATCGCGGTGTCCCAGGCGCTCACCGTGCTGACCGGCGGGCCGGGCACCGGCAAGACCACCACGGTCGCGCGGCTGCTCGCCCTGCTGGTCGAGCAGGCCGAGCGCGCCGGTGAGCCGCGGCCGAGGATCGCGCTGGCCGCCCCGACCGGCAAGGCGGCCGCGCGGCTGGCTGAGGCGGTGGCCGCCGAGATCGAGCACCTCGACCCGGCCGACCGGGCGCGGCTGGCCGGGCTGACCGGCACCACGCTGCACCGGCTGCTGGGGCCGCGCCCCGATACGTCGGTGCGGTTCAAGCACAATCGCGGCAACCGGCTGCCGCACGACATCATCGTGGTCGACGAGACGTCGATGGTGTCGTTGACCATGATGGCCCGGCTGGCCGAAGCCGTCCGGCCGGACACCCGGCTGATCCTGGTCGGCGATCCCGACCAGTTGGCCTCGGTGGAGGCGGGCGCCGTGCTGGCCGATCTGGTCGACGGGCTGGCCGGCCGCGCCGGGGTGCGGGTCGCCGCGCTGGCCACCCCGCACCGGTTCGGCAGCGCGATCGGCGCGCTGGCCGCGGCGATCCGGGCCGGCGACGCCGACCGGGTGGTGGAGTTGTTGGCGGCCGGCGGTGAGCACATCGAGTGGGTGGATTCCGAACGCCCGGCCGACCGGCTGCGCGAGGTGCTGGTGTCGCACGCGCTGCGGTTGCGCTCGGCGGCGCTGCTGGGCGCGGCTCAGGCCGCGCTGGCCACGCTGGACGAGCACCGGCTGCTGTGTGCGCACCGCGACGGGCCGCACGGGGCGGTGCGGTGGAACACGTTGGTGCACAACTGGATTGCCGAAGAAACCGGTCAGCCGGCCTGGTCGCAATGGTATGCCGGGCGTCCGCTGCTGGTGACGGCGAACGACTACGGGCTGCGTCTGTACAACGGCGACACCGGCGTGACGGTGGCCGGTGCGGACGGGCTGCGGGCCGTCATCGCCGGTGCGGCCGGCCCGCTGGACTTCGCCACCAGCCGGCTCGGCGAGGTGGAGACGATGCACGCCATGACCATCCACAAGAGTCAGGGCAGCCAGGCCGACGAGGTGACGGTGCTGATACCGCCGGAGGATTCGCGGCTGCTGACCCGGGAACTGTTCTACACGGCGGTGACCCGGGCCAAGAGCAGGGTGCGGGTGGTGGGGCCCGAGGCGTCGGTGCGGGCCGCGATCGAGCGCCGGGCGATCCGGGCCACCGGATTGCGGCAGCGGCTGCGGGCGGTCGGGTGACGGCCGGTATGGACGACCAGGACGCTTCCGACGCCCCGGCATCGCGGCGGGCTCACATCCTGCGCCTCGCCGTGTTCGCCGGCTTTCTGGCCGTGGTGTTCTATCTGGTGGCGGTGGCGCGGGTGATCGACGTCGGCGAGATCCGGGCCGTGGTGTCGGCCACCGGCCCGGCCGCGCCGCTGACCTACGTGGTGGCCTCGGCGCTCGCCGGCGCGTTGTTCGTGCCGGGCTCGATACTGGCCGCCGGCAGTGGGCTGCTGTTCGGTCCGCTGCTGGGCGTCTTCGTGACGCTGGGCGCGACGGTGGGCACCGCGACCGCCGCGAGTTTCGTCGGCCGGCGGGCCGGCCGCGACAGCGCCCGGGCGCTGCTGGGCCCGGCGCGGGCCGATCGCGTCGACGCCCTGATCGGGCGCGGCGGCCTGTGGGCGGTCGTCGGGCAGCGCTTCGTCCCCGGCATCTCGGATGCGCTGGCCTCCTACGCCTTCGGGGCGTTCGGAGTTCCGTTGTGGCAGATGGCCGTTGGCGCGTTCATCGGTTCGGCCCCGCGCGCCTTTGCCTACACCGCGCTGGGTGCCTCGATCGGGAATCGGTCCTCGCTGCTGGCTTATGCCGCGGTCGCGGTGTGGTGCGTGAGCGCGATCGTCGGCGCGTTCGCCGCGCATCGCGGCTACCGACAGTGGCGCGACCGACCCAGGGACGAGGGCGCCTGACCGGCGTTGTCAGCGGGCCTGTCCCAGCATCGTCTTCCACCCCTCGTCGCCGATGGTCGCCGAATTGGCCACCGAATACACCACCCCGTCGGGGCCCACCACCGTGCCGCTGCGCACGTCGTAGAGCGCGCTGGGGGTGTACGTGCACGGGTTGGGCTGCTGCCCGTTGCACACCACGGTGCCCGATCCCGGCCGCTGCAGCGGGTCGCTGATCGGCGGTGGGGTGCCCGGCAGCCGGTCGGCGGGCAGCGGATTGAGGCCGTTGTCGACCGAGGGTGCGGGGATCACCAGGCCCGGCTTCACCGGTTGGTCGCACCGCGCGCCCGGCGCCGGACAGGTCAGTATCTGGTCGGGGTCGCCGTACCAGGGGTTGGTGCCCTGCGGCACATAGGGCTCGGTGCTGCGGCACTCCCGCGGTGTGGCCGCCCGCTTGCCCGGCACGTCCACGCACGGGTAATTGCGGGCTCCCCGAACGACATTGGTGGCGTCCATCGGGATCTTGCAGTAGGTGCCGGCCGGCAGCGGCGCCGTGCTGGTGTCCGCCGGGGCGCGCCACTGCGATGCCGGCAGGAAACCGGTCAGGCAAGGCGGCGGCTGGTTGAGCGAGATGGCGCCGACGCCCAGTGCGGCCTGGCCCGGCGATTGCGCGGTCACCGACTGGGCGATCGCGCCGGACTGCGGCAGGAACACCAACGCCTGCTCGACGCCGTTGTGATAGCGCTTGAGCATGTCGATCACGACCTCGAGATTGGCCAGCGTCTGCGGCAGCGACTCCCGCACACCGCCGAACGTGGCCCGCACCTGCTCGGCCGTCGGCGCCGCGTTGGCCAGGATGCTGCGCAGCGCCGGGTCCTGCCGCGCGGTCTGGGCGGCCAACGTGTTCAGGTTGGCGGCCCAACGCCCAAGCGTGTCAGCGGAATCGGCCTGGCTGTCGATGATCGGTGCCGAGCGCTCGACGATGTCGTCGACGTCGTCGATGCTGCCCCGGAAATCGTGGGCGATCGCCTGGGTGGCATCCACCAGGCGCCGCAGCGACGGCCCCAGGCCACCGACCGCCTGCGAGGTTTCGTAGAGCAGCGAGGCGATCTTGTCCCGCGGCAGCACCGCCAGTCCGCGGTTGGCGGCGTCCAGCGCGGGACCGATCTGGCTGGGCACCGTGCTTTTGTGGATGGTCTGCCCGTCGACCAGATACGGTTCGCGCCCGGCGGTCGAGACCAGGTCGACGTACTGCTCGCCCACCGCCGAGACCGAATGCACGTGGGCGGCGGCATCGGCCGGGATCCGGTAGCCGTCCTCGATGCTCATCGTCGCCCGCGCGCCACGCTCGGTCGGCTCGACGCCGGTGACCTTGCCGATGGTGATTCCCCGGTAGGTGACGTTGGCGGTCCGGTACAGGCCGCCGGATTGCGGCAATTCGGCGTACAGGGTGTAGCGGCCGATACCGGCCAGGCTCGGGATCCGCAGGTAGTACCAGCCGAGGACGACCACCGCGGCCACCGCCACCGCCGTCAACAGCACCAGCTGGGTTTTGATCATGCGGGGCAACATCTTTCATTCGCCCCTTTCCACCAGCGGTCCGCCCGGGGCGTCGTTCGGGTTGGGCGTGTAGCGGACGTCGGGGATCATCGTGGCGGGGTCGCGCCCCCAGGACTGCTCGAGCGCGCGCAGCGCGCCGGACAGGCCGGTGCCGGTGAGCATGGTGTTGTCGATGGTGGACAGCGTCAGGTCGAGGGCGGCCGAGACGTTGACGTAGTCGCCGCGGATCACCTGGGCGACGTCGTCGATGTTGAACGGGGCCGTCAGCCCCAGCTTCAACGCGCCGGCCACGAACGGGGCGGCCGGGACGAGCTGGCGCAACGGCCGTTGCAGCGACAGCAGGCTACGGTAGAGATTGGCCCGGGTGTCGGTGAGCGCCCGGTCGGCCGCGTCGCTGAATCGGCCCAGTGATTCGGTGGCGTCGGCGAAAAGTTCGCGGGTGTCGGCGAAATGCCGGATCAGCGGCGGCAGCTCGGTCAGCACCCGATCCAGGGTGTCCCTGCGGTTGGCGAACACGGTCAGCAGTTCGTTGCTCGAATCGATCGCCCGGGTCAGATCGTCGCGTTGTCGGCTCAGCTCGGTGACGAAAGTGTCCAGCCGGCCGAGGAATTCGCGGATCTGCCCGGCATGCCCGTCGAGGATGTTGAGCACCTCGGTCTGGATGGCGTCGAGGTTGGCGATGCCGCCGCCGTTGAGGATCACCGCGACGCTGGCCAGCGTCCGTTCGACGGTGGGATAGGCCGACGAGTTCTGCAGCAGGATGGTGTCGCCGCTCTTCAACCGTTGCACGGACGGGTTTTTCGGCGCGGCCAGCTCGACGTGCTGGGTGCCCAGCAGGCTGGTCTGGCCGATCTTCGCGGTGGCGTTGGCTGGTAGCCGCACGCCCGGATCGAGGTCCAACCTCAGCGTGGCGACCCAATCCTTGAGGGTGATGGCGCGTACCGTGCCGACCCACACGTCGGCCACCCGGACCCGGCTGTTGGTGTTGAGCGCCAACGTGTCGGGCATCTGCACGTAGATCGTCATGTGGTCGCCGCCGGTGCCGCGGCCGACCGGCAGCGGCACGTCGGCGATGCCCCGCCAGGTGCACGACGTCAACATCGCCGCCAGCGCGACCACCAGCGCGCGCCGCCCCGCGACGGCGACCCGGCGCATCACCGGCCCGGCCCCGGCGGTGTGGGCCGCGAAAACCACGGCGGTGACGGCGGATTCGACTCGTCGTAGGCGTTCGGCGGTCCGGCGGCGGTGACCCCCGGCGGCGGCGGCGCGGCGTCCGGGCCACCCATGAGCTCGGCCAGCGATTCGGGGGTGAGCATGCCGGCGGTGAACGGCTGGACGTCGATGCCCTGCATTCCCGGCGCGACCACCCAGCCCGGCTCGTGGTTGCCGTGGGAGAACGGGGTGTCGCGGGCGAAGATGCCCGGGACGGTGGTGTCCTTGTATCCGGGCGGCGGGCGCAGTCGCTCCTCGGAGTAAGCCACCTCCTTGGGCAGGGTGGCCGCCGAGTTGAACGGGTTCAGGCCGGCCGGTGGGTAATTGAACTTGATGGCGTCGAGAACCGGGGCCAGATACTGTGCGCACAGTTCGGCCGAGTCCTGGTAGCCCAGCCGGCTGCCGGCCTGAATGGCGCTGCACAGGAAGTGGATCGGGTTGGCGAAGTTGGGGAACACGAACAGGCCGACCAGCGAACTGTGCGCCGGCTGGTAGAGGTTGTTGAAGTTGCCGGCGAAGGTGGGCAGCACGTGCAGCGCGGTTTCCAGGCCGTCGCGCGGCTCGGGTTGCAGGATCGTGGTGGTCACGTCGGCGAGGTTGCCGACGTCGTGGGTCAGTGCGGATCCGTTGTCGTTCACGAACTTTCGGGCCGCGTCCAGCACCTGGTCGAGATGGGCGATGGTGTCGCTCACCTGGTGGTCGGATTGGGTGAACCAGTCGGTGAACTGGGCCAGGTTGTTGTTGAGCGCGACGAACTGTTGCTTGTGCTGGTACAGCGCGGTGACGAACCGGGCCAGGCTCTTGGTGATGGCGACGAAATCGCCGCGGCCCTCGTTGAGCGCGGTCAGCGCCTGCGACAGGCTGTTCAGGGTCTCGTTGACCTGTTTGCCCTTGCCGGACAGATTGTCGGCGGCCGATTCGATGATGTCACCGAACGGCCCCGCCGGCTGCTGGGGGGTGGGGCCGAGCTGGCGCAGGATGGCGTTGATGGAGTCCCGCAGCTGGTCCC
The DNA here is from genome assembly GCF_025821985.1 of Mycobacterium timonense. Lineage (NCBI taxonomy): Bacteria > Bacillati > Actinomycetota > Actinomycetes > Mycobacteriales > Mycobacteriaceae > Mycobacterium > Mycobacterium timonense. Next base: position 139,846 of record NZ_JACKSY010000104.1, read on the forward strand.
ACTCGACGGGCACCCGGGTGCGCTCGATCGGGATGACCGCGCCGTCGCGCAGCACCGGCCCGCCGGTGTAGGGCGGCGACAGCTGGATGGTGCGCGAGGCCACCAGGCTGGGGTTGAGGATCGACGCGGTCGCGTTCGCCGGGACACGGTATTTGTTGTTGTAGTGCAACGTGACTCGCATCTTGTCGCCGGCCGGCTCGATCTTGTCGATCGAACCCACCCGCACGCCCATGATCTGCACCCGGTCGCCGGGATACAGCGCCAGCGTCTCGGAGAAGTAGGCCACGACCGTGGTCGTGGTGAGCTTGCGGTACAGCTGGACGCCGGCGACGGCCGCGATGAAGACGAAGACCGCCGCCAGCGCCGCGATCACCAGCACCCGGGCGGACACCTTGGGCAGCCGCAGGTTTCGGATGTCGAAGATGGTGCTCATCGGGTGCTCCCCCCTGTCGCGTCGGGCGGGTTCTCGGTGCGCGCCCCCGGCGGGGCGTGCGCCGGCAGCGGCACCGGGGTGCCGGGGACGTCGGGCGGGGCCTCACCCGGGCGTCCCGCGCTCGGCACCCCGGGCGATGGCGGCGGCCCGTCCGGCGCCGGCGGCGACGTCTCGACATCCAGCGGGGCCGGGAAGCCGTCGGGGACCGGGCCGAACGGCCCCTGACCGGAAAGCGCGCACGGCAACGGGTTTCCCGGCCGCGGCGGGCTGTCGGCGGCCGGCGTGTACGAACACGGCGACCCGGGTGGGACGGCCGGCCCGGGATGGGCCGGGGTGCCCTCGGCCACCGGCGGGGCCGGCGGTGGCGCGCCGTTGGGCAACCGGGTGCCGTTGGGGTCGGGCCAGCGGAACGCCGGCAGCCCGGCGCTGCGCCAGAAGTTCTCCGGGTCGATGCCGCGTTTCTTGAACGCCGCGTCGACCCACGGCTGAAGTACTTGGTAGGGAAGCAGATTCGCCACGATCGCCTTGAAGAACGGGCCGGAGGCGACGGCTTCGGTCAGGGATGCGGTGTACCTGCTGACCAGGACGAGCACATCGGAGAGTTCCTTCTTGCGCTTGACCAGCTCGTCGCTGACGGTGCCCAGCTGCCGCAGCACCTGGTGCGCATCGGGGTTTTCCTTGATGAATCCCGACACCTGGGTGGACACCGCGGACACGTTGCTCAGCAGGGCGCTCAGCGCCTGGCTGCGCTGCCGGAACGCGGCGAGCAGGGTGTTGGCGTTGACCAGCAGGGCGTCGACCTGCCCGCTGCGGTCGCCGAGCACGCGCGTGATCTTGTCGGCGTTGGTCAGCAGTTGCTTGATCTGTTCGTCCCGGTTGCCGATGGTGCCGGAGAATCTGGCCACCCCGTCGAGGGCGGCCTTCAGGTGCGGCGCGGTCTGATCGAAGGTCTCCGACAACACGTTCAACGACCGCTTGACGACGTCAATGTTCCAGTCCGTGGCCGCCTTGGTGACGTCGACGAACGCGTCGTAGATCTGGTAGGGCGTGGTGGTCTGCCCGGACGGGATTATCCCGTTGGGCGGCAACGGATCCGCGCCGCGCGGCTGGATGGCCATGTTCTTGCGTCCCAGGAAGGTGTCGGTGCGGATCGCCGCCCGGCTCTGCGCGCCGATCGTCTTGCCGGGCATCGAGAAGCCGACCAGCACCCGGTCGCCGCGGATCACCAGCGAACTCACCAATCCCACGTTCACCCCGGCGATCTGCACCTTGTCGCCGACGTTGATACCGCCGGCGTCGGTGAATTGCGCGTAGTAGGTCGGCGTGGCGAACAGCATCGGCACGCTGGTAAAGCTTTGTCCCACACCGACAACCAGCACCGTCACCAGCGCGCCCATCAGGCCGACCCGGGTGCGGTTGAACTCGGTCAGCGTCCTCATTGCGGCGTGCACCTCCCGGTCGGCTGTCCGAAAAGCTTGATGGTGCGCACCGGACCGCCGGGCTGTAATCCGTTGACTTTGATCGAGATGTCACACAGGTAGAAGTTGTAGAAGTCGCCGTAGATGCCGCCGGCGCGGCCGATGACGCGGAACGCGCCCGGCAGTTTCTCCAGCACGTTGTCGGCGGTGGGCAGGTCGTTGATGAGCGCTTGCTGGATGCCCTCGAGGTGTCCGAGGGTGCCGTGCAGCGACGGCCGGTCCTCGCCGAGCAGCCCGGCCACGGTTGCGGCCGCGTCGCTGATGTGTGCCGCGGCCGCGGCCAGCGGGTCGGCCCGGTTCTTCAATCCGGTGATCAGCAGTTCCAACTTGTCGACCGTTCGGTCGAACTCCTTCTCGTGCTTGACGGTGGTGGCCAGCACGGTGTTCAGGTTGTTGATCACCTCGCCGATCGCCTTGTCGCGGTCGGCCAGCGCGGCGGTCAGCGCCGCGGTCTGGTCGAGGATGTCGGTGATGGTGGCGCCCTGTCCCTGGAACACGGTGATGATGGACTGGGCGATGCTGTTGACCTTGTTCGGGTCCAAAGCCTGGAACAGCGGCCGGAATCCGCCGATCAGCGCGTCGAGATCCAACGCCGGCTGAGTGTGCTCGACCGGGATGCGGCCGCCCGGGGGCAGCCGGCGGCCGCTGGTGCCGCGCTTGAGTTCCAGATAGCGGTCGCCGATCAGGTTGAGGTAGCGGATCGACGCGGTGGTGCCCTGGTCCAGTGCCAGTGAGCGGTCCACGTTGAACTCCACCAACACCCGGCTGTCCTTGCCGGAAAGCGTCACGGCGGCGACCTTGCCCACCTCCACCCCGGAGGCGCGCACGAACTGCCCGGCCCGTAACCCGCCGGCGTCGGTGAACACCGCGGAGTAGCCGGTGGTCCGATCGAATCGGACCTGGCCGAACACGACGATGATCATCACTGTGAACATCGCCAGCACGGACCAGAAGACGACGAGTTTGACTGCGGTACCGGTGATTCTCATGGGTTGATCGTGTTCTCCCCGTACTGGCGGCCCCAGACGAATTCGGTGGCCAGCGGCTGACCGATCTCGAGGTGGTTGTAAGGAGCCAGGCTGGCGCCGGTGTCCATCACTAGATACGGCGCGGGCCACAGGTCCCGGGTGATCTTCTGCCAGCAGCCGGGCCGCCCGCCCGGGCCGCCGTGCGCGTTCACCCGCGGCAGGTTGTCCGGGTACACATAGGGATTCGGCGCGCCGACGATCGATCCGGCCGCCGCCAGCGAATAGCCGTTGCCGCCGGCCGCTTTGGCGACCTCAGGGGCGGCGTCGTGGAAATTGCGGATCATGCAGAACAGTTCGGGGCTGTAGGTGTCGAGCAGCTCGGCGGTGGGCACCAGGTCCGCGGCCCCGCGCGCCAGGTACGGTCCGCCGCGGGCGAAGATGTCCTCGCCCTCATGGCCCACGCCGACGGCCGCCAGCAGCGCGGCGTCCAGGTCGCCCTGTTGCCGGGTCAGCGTCCGCGCGGTGGTCACCGCGTTGGACAGGAAGTCCAACAGGTCGGGTGCGGCCTTGGTGTACGCGCCGGCCAGGTCGGCCAGGCGGCGCACGTCGTAGCGGATCTGCGGCATTCGCGGATTCAGCTGCGCCAGAATCTGATTGCCGTTGACGATGGATTCGCCGAACTTGCCGCCCAGCCCGTCCAGCGCCTGCGCCAGCGCGGACAGCGTCGCGTTGAGCTCGATCGGGCTCACCTTCTCCGCGATCGAGGTGACCGTCTCGAACAGGGTGTTGAATTCGGTGGTCACCGACCGCGCGTCGATCACGTCGCGGGGCGAGATCCGCTGCCGCGACGGGTTTTCCGGGGCGCTCAACGACACGTACTTGTTGCCGAACAGCGTGGCCGCCTCGATGGTGGCCACCACGTTCGCCGGAATCAGATTTACATAGCGCGGATCCACATCCAGCACCAGTTTGGCCGCGGGGGCGCCGTCGCGCTCGATCTCCGAGATGTCGGCCACCCGGCCGATCGCGACGCCGTTGTAGGTGACCTTGGATCCCGTCTCCATCACCAGGCCGGCCCGGGTGGCGACCATGGTGAGCTTGGTCTTGGGGGTGAAGTCCCCGCGAAATTGCAGGTATACCAAGGCCAGAACCAGCGCACAGACCAGCAGCAGGAGCACCCCCTCGACGTACACCCAGGCGCGTCGGCCCCGCTGCGGCACCGGTGTCGCCATCGCGCTCACACCGTCAGGTTGAAGTTCGGGTCGACACCGTAGAGCGCCAACTGGGCGAGCAGGACCACCACCACCACAGAGACCAGGGAGAACCGCATCGATCGGCCCACCGCGTGCCCGACGCCGACCGGGCCGCCGCTGGCGGTGTAGCCGTAGTAGCAGTGGGTGATCATCACCACCACCGCGATGATGACGACCTCGAACACCGACCAGCCCACGTCCTCGGGGCGCAGGAAGGTGCGGAAGTAGTGCTCGTAGGTGCCGTTCGACTGGCCGTAGAACACCGTCGTGACGACCTGTCCGGACGTGAAGGCCATGTCCAGGGCCAGCGCGTACAGCGGCACGATCACCGCCAGCCCGCCCAGGATCCGGGTGGACACCAGGAACGAAATCGATTTGATGCCCATGACTTCCAGCGCGTCGATCTCCTCGCTGATCCGCATGGCGCCGAGCTGGGCGGTGGCGCCGGCGCCGACCGTGGCGGCCAGCGTGACCCCGGCGACGATCGGTGCGGCGATGCGGGTGTTGGCCAGCGCGGCGAAGAACCCGGTGAACGCCTCGACGCCGATGTTGCCCAGCGACGCGAAACCCTGGATGGCGATCAGCGAGCCGCCGGACAGGGTGACGAAGCCGATGATCGCCACGGTGCCGCCGACCACGGCCATCGCCCCGGTGCCCATGCCGATCTCGGCGACCAGGCGCAGTGTCTCGCGCCGGTAGTGGCGCAACGCCCAGCCGATCTGGCCGATGCTGATCCGGGCGAAGCGCGCGAAAATGCCTATCTGCCAAAGCCTTCGGACGGTTCCGCCGCCGTAGCGGTCGAGGTTGGCCGCGGTTCGCGGGTAGCGGGCCCGCAGGGCGCCGGGCGCGGAGATGGCCGCCATGTCAGCGGCCCGTCCCGAACCGCACGCCGATGGTGGTCAGCACCACGTTGACGGCGAACAGCGCGATCACACACAACACCAGCGTCTCGTTGACGGCGGTGCCCACCCCCTTGGGACCGCCCTTGGTGGTCAGCCCGCGATAGCAGCCGACCAGGCCGGCGATGGTCCCGAAGGTGGCCGACTTCACCACCGAGATCACCACCTCGGGCAGGCCGGTGATCAGGGTGAGGGTGCCGACGTAGGCGCCCGCCGAAATGTGTTGGATGAAAACGCCGAACACGAATCCGCCGACCAGGCCGATGGTGATCACCGCACCGTTGAGCAGGGTGGCGACGATGGTCGCGGCGACCACCCGGGGCACCACCAATCGGTGGATCGGGTCGATGCCCAGCACCTCCAGCGCGTCGATCTCCTCGCGGATGGTGCGCGCTCCCAGGTCGGCGCAGATGGCCGTGGAGCCGGCGCCGGCGATCACCAGCACCGTGGTCAGCGGGCCCAACTGCGTCACCGCGCCCAACGCCGCACCGGCGCCGGAGATGTCGGCGGCGCCGAACTCGGCCAGCAGGATGTTGAGGGTGAAGATGATCAGCACGGTGAGCGGGATCGCGACGGCGAGGGTGGGCAGCAGCGAGACGCTGGTGATGAACCAGCCCTGCTCGATGGTCTCCCGCCACTGGAAGGGCCGCCGGAACAACGCCTTGCCGGTCAGCACGCACGTCCTGAAGAAGCCGCCGACCGCGTCGATCCCGGGCTGAATCTGGCCCCGCAGGTAGTTCGCGATCACGGCTTGGCTGCTCATCGCCGCTCCAGCGCGCCGATCATGGTGGCGTTGGCGAGTTCGAGGACCTCGCGGGCGCCGCGGCCCGCCTCGTCCGCATCGCCGGCGCAGATCGCCTGGGCCAGTGCACGATACGCGTCGGTGCGGTTGATCTCGCGGGAATCGCGGCGGCCAGCACACCCAGAGCTCGCTCGTAGGCCGCGCGGAAAGGGTTGTACATCAGCCGGAATACGATCGAGCCGGAGCTGTCGACCATGTGATCCCAGAACTCGAGAGTGCCGCGATGCCACTCGACCGCGCTGCGCGAGGCCTCCAGCCGGCGCAGCGAATCGTCGAGCAGCGCAGCCAGTTCCGGGCCGTGCTGTTCGGCGGCCAGTTCCGCGACCTTCGGACCGATCCGCAGCCGCGTCTCCAGAATGCTGCGGAACACCCCCGCGTCGAGTTCGCCGTCGCGAAACACCAACTGCGGCAACAGGTCAAGACCGGCGTGCCGCCGGAAGTCGCGCACCGTCGTGACGCCGCCGTGGCGCACCTCGACGAGGCTGGCCGCCGACAGCCGCTTGAGCGCCTCGCGGACGGCGGGGCGCGACACCCCGAAGACCTCCGCCAGCCGGCGCTCGCTGGGCAACGCCGAACCCGCTGGCAGCTCACCGCTGAGCACGTCGGTGGCGATCTGGTCGAAAACCGCTTCGGGCACCGATCGGCGAATCACCGGCTGCAGCGCCATGCGGCCAGTGTGGCGGGCCGACGGCCAGTCAGGTGGTCAGACCACCGGCGTGTCGCGCATCTTTCCGCGACTCACCCAACCCGCCGGCAAGCGCGCGATACCAATTATTGGCATGGTGAGCGTTGTGGGGTAAAAACACGTCTTTCAGCCTCGACGAGCACTACAGCGCCTTTCGAGAGCGAGGTCGCCTCGGGACGCTACCGGTCGGCCAGTGACGTCGTGCGCTCCGCGCTACGGCTGCTCGAGGATCGCGAAACCCAGCTACGGGGGCGCTGCGCGAAGCTCTCGAAGCCGGCGAACGCAGCGGCACCTCGACGCCGTTCGACTTCGACACGTTCCTCGACCGTAAGCGGACCGAAGCTTCGGACGGCCGTTGAGCAGCCGATACCTTCTCTCGCCGCCGGGTAACATCCTCTTCTACCGGGTGACTGCTTTCTGTGCCGGCATCGTGCGGCGTTAGGTTCGACACCATGGCGCAACGGATCCTGGTGATCGGAGCCGGCATTGCGGGCCTGGCGACGGCGGTGGCGATGCAGCGGCGCGGATACGCAGTCACCGTCGTCAAGGAGCGCACCGACACGTCCTCGGGCGCCGGGATCAGCATCTGGCCCAACGCGCTGGCCGCGTTGGACCGCATCGGCGTCGGCCAGGCTGTCCGCGATGCCGGCGGCCGCATCACGGCGGGCGCGTTGCGTTGGCGAGACGGCTCGTGGCTGCGTCGGCCGGCTTTCACCCTGCCGAAAGGCTAGGCCTTCTGGTCTACCGCCGCTGCGCGGCGACGAACAGGTTCCCCGGCACGAAGTCGCGGACCTCGGCCGGCGCCGGCCGCCCGTAGCCGGCCATCAGCTCGTCCGACGGCGTCACGCGCACGTCCCAGCCGTGCCGGCCGAACCACTCACCGACGTCCTCGCGTTCCTCGAAGTACCACAGCTCGTCGGTTCTGGGCACCGCCCGATCCGGATCGATCCGTGCCATCAGGGCCTGGATCCGGTCCATCCGTTCCCGGCGCTTGGCGCGGGCCTGCGGGTCGAGGAACTTGGGCCCCAACGCCTCCACCGCGACCCGGCTGCCGGCGACGGTGAGGCCCTGAATGCGGTCGAACAGCAAGTCCTGGGCGGCAGCCGGCAGATACGGCATCAGCCCCTCGGCCGACCACACGCTGGGCGCCGACGCGTCAAACCCGGCCTGCCGCAACGCTTCCGGCCAGTCGTGGCGCAGATCCACCGGCACGGCGACCCGGTTGCAGGCGGGCTGCGCCCCGTGTTCGGCCAGGGTGGACTCCTTGAATTCGAGCACCCGGGGCTGGTCGAGCTCGTAGACCGTGGTCCCGGCCGGCCAGGGCAGCCGCCAGGACCGCGCGTCCAGCCCGGCCGCCAGGATCACCGCCTGACGGATGCCCGCACCGGTTGCCTCCAGGAAGAACGAGTCGAAAAACGCTGTGCGCGAAGCCATATAACCGACCATGGCCTGCTGCTGCAGCGGTATGGTCGGTTCGGCCTCGATCAGCTCGGGCGGCAGCTGCGGCGCGGAGTGCCAGTTCCACACGCCGTCGCCGGCGGCGTCCAGGAAGACCTGTGCGAACGGATCTTTGATCAAAGGGTTTTCGCTGCGGGTCTCCGCGGCGCGGGCCGAGGCCACCCCCAGCGCGGTCGCCCCCACGCTTTCGGTGATCTCCCAGCTGTCGTCGTCGCTCCGGGCTGTGCTCATCGGTCGGGTCGGGTCCTTTCCGTGCGTTGCGCCGCCACGAACCGCGTCTGCGGTGTGGCGTCTTCGATGTCGTGCGGTGGTCTGCGGTCGTAGCGGGCCATCAGTTCGGGCGCCGGGGTGACCGTCACGTCCCAGCCGTGCCGGCCCAGCCAGTCGCCCACGTCCTCGCGTTCCTCGAAGTACCAGAGGTCTTGCACGTCGGGGATGTCGCGGTCGGGCTCCAGGTCGGCCATCAGGTCGCGCACCCGCTGCATGGTCTGGCGCTGCCGCTCGCGGGCGGCCTCGTCGAGGAAGTCGGGGCCGGGCGCCTCCACCGCGATCCGGCTGCCCGGCGCGGCGAGGGTCTGCACCCGCTCGAACAACAGCTGCTGGGCGGCCGCCGGCAGGAACGGCAACAGGCCCTCGGCCGACCACGCGCTGGGCGCGTGCGCATCGAATCCGGCCTGGCGCAAGGCGGCCGGCCAGTCGTGGCGCAGGTCCACCGGGACGCTGACCAGGTGGCAGGTCGGCCGGGCCCCGTGCTCGGCGAGCGTCGTCGCCTTGAACTCCAGCACCCGCGGCTGGTCCAGTTCGTAGACCGTCGTGCCGTCTTCGAACGGCAGCCGCCACGCCCGGGAGTCCAGGCCCGCCGCCAGGATCACCACCTGACGGACGCCCGCGCGGGTCGCCGCGAGGAAGAAGTTGTCGAAGAACGCCGTCCGCGCGGCCATGTAGTCGACCATGCCCTGCATCCGCGGCTTGAGGTCGGGTTCGGCCTCGGCGATCTGGGCGGGCAGGTTGGGCGCGGCGAACCAGTTCCACATGCCGTCGCCGGCGGCGTCCAGGAACACCCGCGCGAACGGGTCGCTGATCAGCGGGTTCTCGCTCTCGGTCTCGGCGGCGCGGGCGGCGGCCACCCCGAGCGCGGTCGCCCCCACGCTCTCGGTGATCTCCCAGCTGTCGTCGTCGGTCCTGGGCACGTGCGCCTCCTCCCCACTTCGCTAGCTCGGCTACCTATACGACCCTACGCGCGCTGCATGAGTGGGAGCTGTCAACCAAGCGGGGATTGAGTTAACTTGTCGGCGGGCCGATCAGCGGCCGTGAGCGCGGTATCGGCGATGCCGGGCGAATCCGGAGGATCGTTGATAGATGCGAGTTGACGGGCGCGACATCATCGTCTCCGGCAGCTTGCTGCAGCCGCTGACCCGGCGGACCAACGACATCCTGCGGCTGGGGATGGCGCTGATCTTCCTGGCGGTGGTGATCACGGGTTCGGTGATCACCCGCCCGCAGTGGATCGCGCTGGAGAAATCGGTCTCCCAGATCGTCGGTGTCCTCTCGCCCACCCAATCCGATGTCGTCTACCTGGTGTACGGGTTGGCGATCGTGGCCTTGCCGTTCATGATCCTGATCGGTCTGATCGCGGCCGGGCAGTGGAAGCTGTTGGGCGCCTACGCCGCCGCGGGGCTGAGCGCCATCGTGTTGTTGTCGATCAGCGGCACCGGATTGGCCGCGCCGCGATGGCATTTCGACGTCCTCGACCGGCTCACCACGCTGCCGGCGCAATTGCTCGACGACCCGCGCTGGATCGGGATGCTGGCGGCGGTGCTGACGGTGTCGGGACCGTGGCTGCCGGCGCGCTGGCGGCACTGGTGGTGGGCGCTGCTGCTGGCGTTCGTGCCGATCCACCTTGTGGTCAGCGCGATCGTCCCGGCGCGCTCGCTGGTCGGTTTGGCGGTCGGCTGGGTGGTCGGGGCGCTGGTGGTGCTCGTCGTGGGCACGCCGGCGCTCGAGGTTCCGCTGGACGCCGCGGTGCGGGCGTTGGCCAAGGCCGGCTTCGAGGTTTGCCGGCTCACCGTGGTCCGGCCGGCCGGCCGCGGCCCGCTCATTCTGTCCGCCGACGGCCAGGACGCCGACCACACGGCCCTGATCGAGTTGTACGGCCCGCACCAACGCAGCGGCGGGGCGCTGCGCCAGCTGTGGGGCAAGCTCAAGCTGCGCGACGCCGAGACCGCGCCGCTGCTGACCTCGATGCGCCGCGCGGTGGAGCACCGCGCGCTGATGGCCATCGCGATCGGCGAGGCCGGCCTGGCCAACACCGCGACGGTGGCCGTCGCCACCCTGGACCGGGGCTGGATGCTGTACTCGCACAAGCCTCCTCGCGGCACGCCCATCGACCGATGCGCGAAAACCACACCGGTGCAACGGCTCTGGGAAGCGCTGCGGGTGCTCAACGACCACCAGATCGCCCACGGGGACCTGCGCGCCCACCACATCACCGTCGACGACGGGGCCGTGTTGTTCGGCGGCTTCGGCAGCGCCGAGTACGGGGCCACCGAGGCGCAGCTGCAATCCGACATCGCGCAGCTGTTGGTGACGACGTCGGCGCACTACGACCCGAAGTCCGCGGTGGGCGCCGCCATCGACGTCTTCGGCGCGGACACCATTTTGTCGGCGTCCCGGCGGCTCACCAAAGTCGCTGTGCCCAAATCGGTTCGGCGTACGGTGCCGGACTCGGGGGCCGTCATCTCGGGCGCCCGCGCCGAGGTGAAGCGGCAAACGGGGGCCGACCAGATCAAACCGCAGACCATCACCCGGTTCACCCGCAGCCAGATCATTCAGCTGGTGCTGTTCGGGGCGTTGGTCTACGTCGCGTATCCGTTCATCAGCACGGCGCCGACGTTCTTCTCCCAGCTGCGCACCGCGGACTGGTGGTGGGCGCTGCTGGGCTTGCTGGTGTCGGCGCTGACCTATGTCGGCGCGGCTGCGGCGCTATGGGCCTGCACCGACGGCATGGTGAACTTCTGGATGCTGTCAATCGCGCAGGTGGCCAACACCTTTGCCGCGACCACCACGCCGGCCGGTGTCGGCGGGCTGGCGTTGTCTACCCGCTTCCTGCAAAAGAGCGGCCTGTCGGCGATGCGGGCGACTGCGGCGGTCGCGCTGCAGCAGTCGGTGCAGGTGATCGCGCATCTGGCGCTGCTGGTGCTGTTCAGCGCGGCGGCCGGCGCATCGATGAATCTGTCGCATTTCGTGCCCAGCGCAACCATGCTGTATCTGATCGCGGGTGTGGCGCTGGGCATCGTCGGCACCTTCCTGTTCGTGCCCACACTGCGCAGGTGGCTGGCCACCGAGGTGCGCCCGAAGCTGGACGAGGTGGTGAGCGACCTGGCCAAGCTCGCCCGCGAACCGCGGCGGCTGGCGCTGATCCTGTTGGGTTGCGCGGGAACGACTCTCGGTGCGGCGCTGGCGTTGTGGGCCAGCATTCAGGCCTTCGGCGGCGACACCACGTTCGTCGCCGTCACCGTGGTGACGATGGTCGGCGGGACGCTGGCCTCGGCGGCGCCGACGCCCGGCGGTGTCGGGGCGGTCGAAGCGGCGCTGATCGGTGGGCTGGCCGCGTTCGGGGTGCCGGCGGCCATCGGGGTGCCGGCCGTGCTGCTGTATCGGATGCTGACCTGCTGGCTGCCGGTGTTCGTCGGCTGGCCGGTGATGCGCTGGCTGACCAAGCACGAGATGGTCTGAGGGTCAACGACTCTCCGGTTCGGCCTGGGTGTCCACCAGAACCGTTGTGGTGCGGGTGCTTTGGCCGACGGTGGTGGTCAAGGACACCAGGTAGTAGTCCTGGGGCACCGTCGGTGCCACGGTGATCGGGACGGACACCGACGCCGCCCCGTCGGCGTCGAATTGGCCGGACGTGGGCGTCACGGCGACGCCGGCGTCGGAGGCGGCGCCGGAGACGGTGTATCCACCGGCGCCGTCGATCATGCGTTGCGCGTCCAGGGTCACGCTGCCGCGGTGCCCGGGCGCGATGCTGACGACGGGTTGCGGCACGTTGACCGCCACCGCCGAACTCCCCGCCCCGAACGACGGCGGCGCATCAGATTCGGCCGTGCCCCAATGCTTGTCGGGGTAGGCCGCGAGCGAGAACGCCAGCGTGCCGCCGGTGCGGATGATCGACTCGGGCAGCCAGGTGTGCCCGGTGGGCCGGCCGTCGACCTTCAGGCCGCTGATGTAGGCCGGGTGGTGCGGCCCGGACGCGCCGGGGGCGGCGATCCGGATGGATTTGCCTGCGGGCAGCGCGATTTCGATGCGGTCGAACAGCGGCGCGGCCACCGTCAGGATGGGGGTTCCCGGGGTGGCCGGGTACAGTCCCAGCGCCGCCCACACGTACCAGCCGGCCAGCGCGCCCAGGTCGTCGTTGCCCGGTTCACCGTCGGCGGTCGGACCGAACAGCCCGCGCACCCGGTCGACGGTGTGTTGGGTCTTCCACGGTTGGCCGATGTAGTTGTACAGCCACGGCACACCGAAACTGGGCTCGTTGCCGGCCCACAGGTACGGCTGGTTGGGACCGACGTTGAGTTTCTTGGTGAACCGGTCGAGCCGGTCGGCCACCGCGGCGCGCCCGCCCAGCGCGGTCACCAGGCCCGCGATGTTGTGCGGCACCGACCACACGTACTGCTCGGCGTTGCCCTCGTCGTACCCGACCTGGCCGAAGTTGTCCGGGGACACCACGACCGCGGGCCCGGGGCGGAAGAATCCGCTCCAGCTGCGCGGCACCACCGAACGGGTGCTGGGATTGAACAGGTTCTGCCAGTACTGCGCCCGGTTCGCGAATTCGGCGGCGGTGGCGGCGTCGCCGAGCGAGTCGGCGAACCGGGAGATGGCGAAGTCGTCGATCGACCATTCGAGGGTGATCGACGCGTCCGCGATCCAGCCGTTGCGGCCGAATTCCAGGGTGAACGGCGCGTAGCCCAGCCGCAGGTAGGTGGCGATGCCGCGCCGTTCCACGTAACCGGCCAGGCCCACCCCGCCCTTGGTCGCCCCGTCCACCATGTAACGCAGCGCCGCGGCGGTGTCGAAGTCGTTGGCGCCGAACATGTTCAGGTTCACGATGAGCGGGACCACGCTGTCGCCGCTCATCTCGCCGGTGGCGGCGTTGGCGAACGCCCAGCGCGGCAGCGCGCCGCTCTGCTGGGCGTCGGTGACCAGCGATTGGGCCATGTCGGCGGCCCGGTCCGGGAACAGCAACGCCTGCAACGCCGCCAGGCAGCGGTAGGTGTCCCAGTCGGAGAAGTTGGCGTACTGGACGTGACCGTCGGCCACCCGGTGGATGCCGCCGTCGAACCCGACGTAGCGCCCGTCGGCGTCGTTGAACATGTTGGGGTGCAACAGGGTTCGGTACAGGGCGGTGTAGAAGGTGGTCAGGTCGTCGCTGTTGCGGCCGGCCACCGTCACCCGGGACAGCGCGGCGTTCCATTGCCGGGCCGCGGCGGCGCGGACGTCGTCGAAGCCGGCGTTGCCCTCGGCCGCCAGGTTGGCTCGGGCCCCCTCGATGCCGACGTAGGAGATCGCGGTGCGCACCTCGAGCACCGAGCCGGCCGGGAACTCGACATACCCGCCGCTGTACGGCGCGTTCGCGCTGCGGGCCCCGGGGTAGACGGTGCTGCCGTCCCAGGACCCGTACGAGATGAACGGCCGGCTGAACTTCATCGCGAAGTACACGGTGTAGGCGTTGGGCTTGTCGCAGAAGCCGCCGCTGGTGGCCCAGCCGGTGATGGTGGTGTTGTCCTCGCCGAGCTGGATGGTGGCGCGGGAGTTGCCGGCCAGCGACGAGCCGGAACGCACCTGCAGCAGGGCGGGCCGTCCGTCGCCCGGGTAGCTGAACCGTCCGACGCCGGTGTGCGCGGTGGCGGTGAGTTCGGCGGTCACCCCGGCGCCGGGGAGTCGCACCGTGTAATAGCCGGGCACCCCGCGCTCGGTGTCGTCGTGGGCGATGCGTTCGGTGGCGTTCCAGGGCTGCACGCCGAGCCCGCCGGTGACCGGCAGCATTGAGATGTCGCCGAACGCAGCGCATCCCACCGAGGCGTGCGTCATGCTGAACCCGGTCGCCCGCGGGTTGTCGTAGTTGTAGCCGGCGTAATTGCCGGCGGTGTCCGGCGAGTACTGCACCATCCCGAACGGCACGGTGGCGCCGGGGAAGTTGTTGATCTCCCCCACCGTCTCGCCGCCGGTGCCGGTGCCGATGAGCGTCACGACGTGGTCGACGGGATTGGCCACGAACAGCGGCGGTCCGTCGTAGCCCCGGGGCGGCGCCGGCGCGATCACCGTCATCACCACGGCCAGGGTCGCGACCAGCGCAATCGGGGCCGTTCGCGACCGCATACCTGTCTAATACTGGATCGCCGGTGGTTGGCGGTGTATTGCCGTGGCGTTTTCGGCCACTAATTGGAATAACGATCGCCGGCCAGCCCGCGCGGCCGGGCGCCAGCAAAAAGTCCAAAAGATACCGGCAAACTTTCAAAGCATTTCCGCTACTGTTGCGGCAGCCCGGTCGGCCGCAGGTACCGACCCCAATTGTCGGGAGATTGGATTAATGAAACACTTGACTCTAGCAACGATTTCCGTAGCGCTGAGTTTAGCGCTGGTGGGCTGCGGCCACGATCACAAATCCGGTAACAAAACGTCGTCGTCGACGTCGACCTCGACCTCCACGTCGACGGCGACGTCCTCGAAATCCAGCACCGCACCGGCGGCGCAAGCCAAATACACCATCGCCGACTACGTGAAGGACAACCACATCTCCGAGACCCCGGTCCACCACGGCGATCCCGGCCCGAACGTCGACCTGCCGGTGCCCGCCGGCTGGCAGCTCAACCAGAACTCCGGCACCTCCTACGGCGGCATCGTGCAGAGCCAGCCCGCCGACCCGTCCGACCCGCCCACCGTGTCGGCGCTGTTCTCCAAGCTGACCGGCGACGTCGACCCGGCGAAGATCATCCAGTACGCCCCGGGCGAGGTGCAGAACCTGCCCGGGTACTCCGGCAGCGGTGACGGCTCGGCGTCCACGCTGGGCGGTTACCAGGCCTGGCAGTTGGGCGGCACCTACCAGCGCGGCGGCAAGACCCGCGTCATCGCGCAGAAGACGGTGGTGATCCCCAGCCAGGGCGCGGTCTACGTGCTGCAGCTCAACGCCGACGGGCTGGAGAGCGACCAGGGCCCGTTGATGGACGCCACCCACATCATCGACGAGCAGACCACCATCACGGGCTGACGGCGGCGGCGTTCAGCCGGAGCCGGCCTCGCCGGCGCCGGGCGGGCGCAGGTGGGCGGTGCGCAGTCGCTGGTCGAACCGCGAGCGCGCGGTGATGACCTCCTTGCCCAGCGCGGTGAAGTCTTCGGCGATGCGTTGCGCCAGGACCGACAGCTTGATGTTGCCGTGCTGGGACAGCGATTTGAGCATGTTGAACGCCGCGTCCTCGTCGATGCCGTAGACCAGCATCAGCATTCCCTTGGTGCGGTCGATGACGCCGCGCCGCCCGGCGATCTCGGAGACCTTGGCGCTGATCGAGTCCTCGCGGTTGCGGGTGGCGGCCGGGGTGACCTCGATGTAGAAGCCGTGGGTGCCGACGAGCTCGCCGCTGTCGTCGAAGAGCTGGTCGCCCACCACGACGACGTGGTGGATGATGCCGGCGGTGTCCACGATGCGGTGCCGGGTGCTGAACGCCTGCCGGCGCCGGATCATGTCGTTGATGCCGTCGATCACCTGCGGGCGATCGGCCGGATGCTTATGCGACAGCACCAGTTCGGTGGTGGGGGTGACGGTGCCGGGTTGGTAGCCGTGCATCCGCTGCACCTGGTCGGACCACACCCAGCGTTCGCCCTCGAAGTAGAAGCGGAACCAGCCCACCCGCTGCGGGGTGGCGCCGGCCAGGCCCCGCTCCAGCGCCGCGGCCTGCCCGTCTAGATTCCAAGCCACGGCGGACATTTCGGGTCGAGAGCGGCGGCGCACAGCGGTAGCGATCCGGCGCGGATCGCCACTGGCGGCCCCGGAGAACTGGCACGGCGCGTGCAGGAGTCAACTGCCCCCATGGCGGTCAGGTTACATTTTCTGACCAGCGGTCACCGCCAAAACGGTGAAATTGCCGGGCGATTAAGTTTCACGCTACAGCTGCCGTCGCAGTCTTTCCACCAGGGCGAGCAGCTTCGCGTGGTGTGACCCTGGCCAGTAGATGCGGCCGCATCGGGTGCAGCGGCTGAAGTCGTCGTAGTACCGCCGGGTCAGCGGCGGCAGCTGGTCGCTCACCTCGTCCTTGGCGACCGCGGTCAGGGTCCCGTTGCAGCGCACGCAGCGCGACAGCGGCGCCAGCCGCCCGGTCAGGTCGAGCCGGCGGATTACGCCCAGCGCCTGCTCCTCGGGGTCGTCGGGGCGCACGAACAGTCCGTGGGTGACCGCGCGGCGCTTCAGCAGGCCGCGGTCGCGGGTCAGCAGGATGCGGTGCTGCTCGGCGCTGATCGCGGCCAGGGTCTGGTCGTCGGCGTCGTTCGACCACCACACGTCGAACCCGAACAGCCGCAACAGCCAGGCCAGCCGGCCCAGGTTGACGTCGATGACGAACCGGGGATCGCGCAACGGCACCGGCCGCAGCCGGGCGGTGGGCCCGATGTCGAGCGCCTCGAACATCGGGTAGGCGGCGATGCGGTCGCCGGCCCGGGGGCGGTGGTCGAACCCGTGGACGGAGCCGTTCACCACGATGAGGTCGACCTCGGTGTGCGGAATTCCCATCGCCTCCAACACATCCTTGACGGTCTGGTGCGCCCGGAACGGGCGGCGCACCGCGGCGCCGCGCGACTCGGCGGGCAGAAAGTCGTTGAGTTCGGCGTAGGCCCGAACCTCCACGTAGCCGGCCGGCTCGCTCACCGGCACGGGCCCGCGCCCGCGGCGGCGCGGGTACGGGTGACGACGGGTTGGGCGAAGCCGGCCTGCGTCGCGGCCCGCCGCACCGCCTGCCCGATCGCCTCGGCGCGCTGCACCGGCGCCAGGGCGATCACGCAGCCGCCGAACCCGCCGCCGGTCATCCGTGCCCCCAGCGCGCCGGCGCGCAGCGCGGTGTCGGCGATCAAGTCGATGCGTTCGGTGGTGATGCCGAAGTCGTCGCGCATGGACGCATGCGAGGCGGTGAAGATCCGCCCCGCCTCGGTATAGTCCGAATTGTTCAGCGCCGCAACGCAATCGATGACCCGCCCGTTCTCGGTGAGCACGTGGCGGGCGCGGCGGGCGTCGACGGGGTCGCGGACCGCGGCCAGGTCGGTGCAGCCGCGGTCGGCGGCCGCCCGCAGCGAGGACGCGGACAGGTCGGCGGCCGCCCGCTCGCAGGACAGCCGCCGGGCCGCGTAGTCGCCGCCGGCGTGGGTGTGGCGCTCCCGGGAGTCGATCAGCAACAGGGCGACCCCGGCGGCGTCAGGGTCGAAGGCCACCGGGGTGACGGCCAGGTCGGCGAAGTCGATCAGCACCGCGGCGGCAGGGCGGCCGTACAGCGCGGCCAGCTGGTCGAGCAAACCCGTTGGGGCGCCGACGTATTCGTTTTCGGCGCGCTGGGCCAGCCGGGCCTGTTCGGTGGCGTCGATGCGAATCCCGGCGGCCGACGAGATCGCGCCCAGCACGGCGCATTCCAGCGCCGCCGAGGACGACAGGCCCGAACCCATCGGCACGTCGCTGGTGATCGACATCGCCCCGCCGGGCACCGGGTGGCCGGCGGTGCGCAGCGCCCACATCACCCCGGCCGGATAGGCCGCCCAGCCGGTGACGTCGCCGGGGCCGGTGTCGATCGGGATCCGCACCGGCGCGTCCGCGCGGTCGCTGACCACCGTGATGGCATCGTCGTCGGCGGGCGTGAAGCTGGCCACGGTGCGCTGGGGCAGGGCGATCGGCAGCGCGAAACCCAGGTTGTAGTCGGTGTGTTCGCCGATCAGGTTGATCCGGCCGGGCGCGGCGTAGCGGACGGTCATCGCAGCTCCCGCAGCCGCTGGGCCACGCTTTCCGGGGTGACGTCGCTGATGAAGGCGTCCATCGCCGATTCGGAGGCGGCGAGGAATTTGAGCTTGGTCGCGCTGCGCCGGATGGACATCAGTTCGACGTGGAAGTAGCCGTGGGCCTGAGCACCGGTGCCGGTGTATTGGTGCAGCGCCGAAATGTAGGGCAGCGGTGCGTCATACATCCGGTCGAAGCGGCGCAGCACGTCCAGATAGACGGCCACGAACCCGTCCACCTCGTCGTCGCGCAGTGCGGTCAGGTTGGGCACGAACCTGTTCGGGTAGATGTGCACCTCCACCGGCCACCGCGCCGCGAACGGCACGAACGCGGTGAACAGGTCGTCGCGGGCGATGATTCGGCTGCCGTCGGCGACCTCGCGGGCCAGCAGGTCACCGAAGAGGTTGCCGCCGTGGCGTTTTCGATGGTCGTCCGCCTGGCCCAGCATGGCGGCTGTGCGCGGGGTCAGGTAGGGGTAGCCGTAGATCTGGCCGTGCGGATGGGTCAGGGTCACCCCGATCTCCTCCCCGCGGTTCTCGAAGCAGAACACCTGCTCAATGCCCGGGGTGGCCATCAGCTCGGCGGTGCGATGCCGCCAGGCCTGCACCACCAGCCGGGCGTGCGCGGGTGGCAGCCCCGCGAACGACCCCGTGTGGTCGGCCGAGAAGCAGACCACCTCGCAGCGGCCGTGCGCGGGCGCGGACACGAACCCGTCGGCGCCGGCGGCCGGCAGCCCCGGTGCCGCACCGGACAGGCTGGGAAAGCGGTTCTCGAACACCACGACGTCGTAGTCGGCGGCGGGCACCTCGCTGGTCAGCCCGGTCGGCCCGGGGCAGAGCGGGCACGCGTCGGGCGGCGGCTTGTAGGTGCGGTCCTGGCGCAGCGCGGCGATGATCACCCACTGCCCGGTGGACCGGTCGAACCGCAGCTGCGACTGTCCGCCCGGCGCAACGGTTTCGGCGGTTCGGGGCGGCAGGGGGCGGCGGTCTTCGACCGGCGAAGCGCGGTGCCCGGGCAGCGAGAAGAACAGCAGGTCGCGACCGTCAGCCAGCTTCGCCCGCGTCGGCCCCATGATGTCGAACACTAGCTTGGTCGCCGCCGCGCGGTTCGGGTAACCATGGGGGGTACGCGCAAGAGAGGCGGTCATCGGAATAACGGATCTCTACGAACGCGCCCGCAACTGGGTGATCGGCTCCGATCCCGGCTTGCTGCGGCTGCGCATGGCGACTCGGACCACGGCCGCGCTCGGGCTGTCACTGCTGGCGCTGTGGCTGCTGACCAGGGCGACGGGACAGCCGTTGACCGTCGCGTTGCTGGGTGTGGTGATCACCATGGTCGCGTCGCGCTCGGTCAACGAGCCCGATCCGCGCCAGCAGCGGATCACCATGGCGCTGTTGCCGGTTCCGGCCGCGGTGGCCATCACGGCCGCTGCGGTGCTGGCGCCGCACCCGGTGGCCGGCGACGTGGTGTTCGTGCTGATCGTGTTCGCGGCGGCCTACATTCGCCGCTTCGGCGCGCGGGGCCGCGCGCTGGGCATGGTCGCGTTCATGTCCTACTTCTTCACGCTGTATCTGCGTGCCCGGGTCTCGGAGCTGCCCTGGATGATCGGGGCGGTCGCGGTGGGCACGGTGTGCACGTATGTGATGACCAGCCATGTGCTGCCCGACCGGCCGGAGCGGGTGCTGCGGGCCACCATCCGGGCGCTGCGGGCCCGCATGGCGATCGTGATCGACACCACCGCCGAGGCGGTGCGCACCGGCCGGCTGGACGAGCGGCGGCGCCGGCGCATGCGGGCCCGCACCGTCCGGCTCAACGAGACCGCCCTGATGGTGCAGAGCCAGATCGAGGACAGGGCCGACCCGGGCACGCTGTGGCCCGGAGTCACCGCCGAACAGCTGGCCCCCTGGCTGTTGGACGCCGAGCTGGCCATCGAGTGGGTGGCGACGGCCGGGCGGCGGGCCGCGGCCCTGGGCGCCGAGTTACCCGAGGCCGTGCGCGCCGAATTGGTCTCGGCGCTAACCCAATTGGGCCGCGCGATCCGGTTGCCCGAACCGGGTGGCCTGCGCGACGCCGCCAGCCGAGCGCGCCGGCTGCTGGACGCGGCCACCGACGACCGGCCCGCCGGCACCGAGGTGCGCCGGCTGGCCCTGGCGATCATCAACGCCGCGACGGCGACCGCCGACGTGCGGGCCATCGTCGACGGGGCTGCCGGCGCCGCGGTGCCCGACGTCGCCGGCAGCGAGCGCCCGCCGGCGGCCGCCGGCGTCGCGGCCGAGGAGCCCGCCGAGCAAGAAGAAGAACAACCGGCGGGTCTGCGGCCCACCACCCGTCAGGCCATCCAGGTGTCGGTGGCGGCGTCGCTGGCCATCATCACCGGCGAGCTGGTGTCGCCGGCCCGCTGGTATTGGGCCGTGATCGCCGCGTTCGTCATCTTCGCCGGCACCAACTCGTGGGGCGAAACCCTGACCAAGGGCTGGCAGCGGCTGCTCGGCACGATGCTCGGCGTGCCCGCCGGCGTGCTGGTGGCCACACTGCTGACCGGACACGAGGCGGCCGCGCTGGCCGGCATCTTCGTGTGCCTGTTCTGTGCCTTCTATTTCATGACGGTGACCTACAGCCTGATGACCTTCTGGATCACCACCATGCTGGCGCTGCTGTACGGGCTGCTCGGCCAGTTCTCGTTCGGGGTGCTGATGCTTCGCATCGAAGAGACCGCGCTCGGCGCGGTAATCGGTGCGACGGTGGCCGTCGTGGTGCTGCCGACCAACACCCGGACCGCGATCCGCGCCGACACCCGGGCCTTTCTGACCAGCCTGTCCGCGCTGATCGAGGCCTGCGCGGCGGCCATGTCCGGCGGCGCGGCCAGCCCGTCCGAGCAGGCACGTCAGCTGGACCGCGACCTGCAGCAGTTCCGGGTGACCGCCAAGCCGCTGCTGGCCGGTGTCGCCGGGCTCGCGGGCCGCCGCGGCATCCGCCGCGCGCTGCGGATCTTCACCGCCTGCGACCGGTACGGCCGGGCGCTGGCGCGCAGCAGCGAGCAGTACCGCGGCTCGCCCGGGCCCGGCCCCCAACTGGCGCAAGCCTTTTCGGCGGCCGCGGCCCAGACGCGGCGCAACCTCGACGCGTTACTGGAGGCGATCGACAGTGGCCACCCGCCGACGTTGGTGTCGGCGGCCGACGAACTCGACGCCGCGGAAACCGCGGCCCGCCAGCACGACAGCGACGGTGACGGCGAGACACGGCCCGACGTCCGGCGATTCCTGACCGCCGTGCACGCCCTGCGCCAGATCGAGCGGGCCGTCATCAGCACGGCCACCAATCTCGGTGGCCGCGAAGACGTCAGGACGGCCACCGCCGCGCCGCGCTGACCGGACGCGGCCACGTTTGCTACCGGCGGCACCGGCGGGTTAGCCGGGCTGCGGGCTCGTCGCATCGCGGCGCTCACCGGTGGCGATGAAGTCCTCGATCAGCTCCACCACCCGCATGGGCGCCTCGACCTGCGCGAAGTGCCCGACGTCGGGCAGCACCTCGAGCCGGGCGTCGGTGCGCGCCTCGTGCGCGGCGTAGGCGTGGTCGACGGGAATGATGCCGTCGCGCTCCCCCCAGATCGCCATGACCGGTAGCTCCTCGCGCAACCGCAGCCGGTTGAGCGCGCTGACCGCCTGCCCGCGGTAATCGACCACCGATCGCAGCGTCTTCAGGAACGATTGGCGGGTTTCGCCGTCCGACAACGACGAGTAGGCGTTCCACAACTCCGCCCCGCGCGGCGACTGGATGCCGGCGCCGCGCAGCCAGGACCGCAGCTTGTTGCCGACGGACAGCACGGGCGTCGGCGCGATGACCGGCAACACCAGCTCCGCGCCGGGTGCGGAGAGCAGCCGCAGCACCCATCCGACGTCCGGGCCCAGGCCGCCGCTGCTGATCAGGATCAACCGCTGGGCGTAATCGGGGTGCTGGTACACGAACTGCATGGCCACCCCGCCGCCGAGCGAATGGCCGACCACGGTGGCCCGGCTGACGCCGAGTTCGTCGAGGAAGTCACGAAGCCAGACCGCGAAGGCACCCAGCGAGTAGTCGGTGCGCGGTTTCGCCGACTCGCCGTGCCCGAGCAGGTCGGGGGCGATGACTCGGAACTTCTTGGCCAGCGGCGGTATCACCGACCGCCAGGTCTCCGAGCTGCCGGCCATGCCGTGGATGAGCAGCAGCACCTCGCCCTCCCCCTGGTCGCGGAAGGCGACGCGGTCGCCGTGCAGTTCGAGAAACTTCAGCTCGCTCATGTGGCTCGGATACCCACCCGACGCCGTCTATCTCGGCAATGATCGAAGGCATGTCCGAACCGGTTGCCCCCCGCGTGGCCGTCTACCTCGACTTCGACAACATCGTGATCTCCCGCTACGACCAGATTCACGGCCGGAACTCGTTCCAGCGGGACAAGGCCAAGGGGCTCGAGCAGTTCACCGAGCGGCTCGAGCAGGCGACGGTCGACGTCGGCGCGATCCTGGATTTCGCGTCGTCGTTCGGCACACTGGTGCTCACCCGCGCCTATGCCGACTGGTCGGCCGAGATCAACGCCGGGTATCGCGGGCAGTTGGTGGCCCGCGCGGTCGACCTGGTGCAGCTGTTCCCGGCCGCCGCCTACGGCAAGAACGGCGCCGACATCCGGTTGGCCGTCGACGCGGTGGAGGACATGTTCCGGCTGCCCGACCTGACGCATGTGGTGATCGTCGCCGGTGACTCCGACTACATTCCGTTGGCCCAGCGCTGCAAGCGGCTGGGCCGGTACGTGGTCGGCATCGGGGTGGCCGGCGCGTCGAGCCGGGCGCTGGCGGCGGCGTGCGACGAGTTCGTCATCTACGACGCGCTGCCCGGGGTAACGGCGCTGGACCGCACCCCCGCGCCGGCCGAAACGGTGCCCGCCAAACCGCGCACCCGGCGCGGCAAGGCAGCCCAACCCGAGGAGCCCGACCCGCAGGCCGCGGCCACCGCGCTGCTGACCCGCGCGCTGCAGATCGGTTTGGAGAAGGACGACGTCGACTGGCTGCACAACTCGGCCGTCAAGGCCCAGATGAAGCGGATGGATCCGTCGTTCAGCGAAAAGTCTTTGGGTTTCCGCTCGTTCAGCGATTTCCTGCGGTCGCGCTCCGACGTCGTCGAGCTGGACGAGACGTCGACGACGCGGATGGTGCGGCTGCGCCCGCACGAGTGAATTCGCCGCCCCGATCGCCCCGTCCCGACTCCGGCCCGTCCCAGCCCATCCCGGCCCAATCCCGGCCATGCATTTTTCGTTTGGTGTATGGCGTTTCGTGCCTGCGGCGCCGCCGGTCGTTGACACTCCCCCGACCTGGCCATACATTGACTGAAAGTCGTCCGCAGCGTGCTGCGGGGTCGATGAGGAGACCGCGATGACCGTCGGTGCCGCTCCGCCAAGCGTTTTCGACTCCGACCTGCCGACGCTGCACTATCACTCCGACGAGACACCGGCGCAGGTCTATCCGCGGCTGCGCGAGGCGCAGCGGCGGGCCGCCGTGGCGATCGGGCCGCACGGCCCGGAGGTGCTCTCCTATCACCTGGTCCGGTCCGTGCTGCGGGATCCGCGGTTCCAGATTCCGCCGGGCATCAATTTGCTGGCCCAGGGCATCGACTCGGGCCCGCTGTGGGACAAGGTCGCCAACAGCCTGCTGTGCCTGGAGGGCGACGCGCACCATCGACTGCGCAGCCTGTGCTCCAAGGCGTTCACCCCGCGCACGGTCGCCCGCCTGCACGACACCATGGCCGCGGTGATGAACGAGTTGGTCGACCGGGTGGCCGCGGCGGGTCGCTGCGACGTCGTCACCGACATCGCCCGCCCCTACCCCGTGCCGATCATCTGCGCGCTGCTCGGCGCGCCGCGCGAGGACTGGCGGCGGTTCTCGTCGTGGGCCGACGACGTGTTCAAGGCGTTCAGCTTCACCGTCGACCTGCGCGAGGTCGAGCCGGTCGTGATGCGCGCGTGGCGCGAGCTCGACGACTACGTCGACGAGATGGTGGCGCGGCGCCGGCACAGCCTGACCGACGACCTGCTCTCCGACCTGATCCGCGCCGGGGACGAGGGCGACCGCCTCGACGCCGCCGAGTTGCGCATGCTGGCGGGCGGCCTGCTGCTGGCGGGCACGGACACCACCCGCAACCAGGTGGCCGCCTCGGTGCAGGTGCTCTGCGAGCACCCCCACCAGTGGGAGCTGCTGCGGCAGCGCCCGGAGCTGGCGATGCGCGCCGTCGAGGAAACCATGCGGCATTCGCCGATCGCGTGCGGGACGCTGCGCCTGGTCGTCGAGGACGCCGAGCTCGACGGCCACCTGTTCCCCGCCGGCACCGCCGTGCTGGTGAATACCTTTGCGGCCAACCGTGATCCGGCGGTCTACGACGACCCCGACCGGGTCGACATCACCCGCGAGGCGGCACCGCCCATCCTGACCTTCGGCGGCGGCGTGCATTACTGTTTGGGCGCCAACCTGGCCCGGCGGGAGATCGCCGAGGCGCTCAACGTGCTGGCCAACCGGCTGCGCAACCCGCGGCTGGCCGGGCCGGCGCCCTGGAAGCCGATGGTGAGCCTGAGCGGGCCGACGAGCCTGCCCATCGAGTTCGACCGATAGTCGCCGCGGGGCGCACGAGTCGCGCAACGGGCCGGGGCGGCCGTACGCTCCTGTGGTTACGAACTCACTGGGGGATTTTCATGCGCGCAGCCCGGTGGCCCACGGCGCGACGCCGACCGGCCGCGAGCCGAGGCGCCGCGCTGGCGGCGCTGGGGTGCCTGGCCCTGGCGTCGTGTTCGGACACCGTGCCCGCGCCGCCGCTCACCGCGACCACCTCGACGTCGAAGTCCACGTCCAAAGCCGGGCCCGATTCGGCCGCCGCACCCCCGATGACGGGCCCGCTGGAAAAGGACTGGAAAAGCTACGGCGGTACCGCGTATTTCGGTTGCCCGCAACGGTTTTCGTTTAGCAAGTCCGCGCTGCAGGACATCCGGCCGAAGGTGTTCGACCCGAAGACCGGACAGTACCTGGCGCCCGGTGTCCCGTCCGTTCCGGCCGGCGAGACGGTGACCGGCGCGATCTGCGCGCTGACGGGCACGGCAGAGCAGCTGCGGGTGGTGTACGTCGTGACCACCGCCGCCAAAACCACCGGCTACGTTTTCGACCTGACGAGCGGCCAGCCGCTGGTCACCAAGGACCTGCAGGCACCGGCCCCCGATCAGCGGCTGGCCGCGCCGAAGGACTGGTCCCTGGCCTCGACCGCCTCGGGCGTGGCGTGGCTGAACGCCGTCACCGACGGCCACGCCGCCGCGGCGCCACCGCGGACCGTGGTGCTGTCGGGTCAGGACCTGTCGACGCTGTGGAGCGATCCAGAGCCCGCCCGAGTCTGGCCGGACGTGCTGGCGTTCACCCGCAGCAGCGATCCCGCCCAGACTCCGGGCGTCCGGCTGCGCCGGCCCGGCGGGGAAGAGATCTACCAGGACAACGACGTCGTGTCCGTCGACGCCGAATTGACCGACGGCTCAAGCAAATTGGTACAGCTCACCCGTCGGGATCCGGCCAACCCCGCCGAGGTGTCGACGATGTTCTATGACCTCGACGCCAAGTCGGTCATCAAAATCGGTGACTCCGACCGGATTTCGGGAGGCGGGCTGACCGCGGCGCTCTCGGACGGGAAACTGTTCGTCGACGGCCACAACCGCGACAATTCCCAATTCGGGTTCGGGGTGTGGAACCTGCGCGGCCAGCAGTGGGACTTTCTGAAGAACCGCGACGACGCCCGGAAGCTGTCGCTTGCCAAGGTGGCGTTCTTCGAAGACCACCTCTACCTCACCGGCAGCGGCGGAACGTTCTCCGTCATCGACCTGCCCGCGGGAGATCCCGTCGCATCCAACTGGGCCCTGCGCCCGTTCCAGCGGATCTCCGGATGGACACTGGTGTGCCGCGGCGAGACCGCACCGGGCGCCAACGGGGAGTGCAAGGAGATCGTCATGGTGCAAGACCGCGACGGCCACTACCCCGGGCCGTGGTTCTGACCTCAGGCCCAGCCGAGCGCCTGCGGCACCATGTACAGGCCGAAGCCAATGGTCACCAGGCACAGCGCGCGGGTGACATGCTTGTGCAGGCCACGCATGCGCCACTGCTCGGGCAGCGCCCGGGCTTCCAGCGCCAGCAGCAGGCCCAGCACGATGGGCAGCAGCAACGCGTTCATGATCTCGACGTCGACCGCCAGGTTGACCAGGTCGACGCTGGCCAGCACCAGCACCGCGCCCACGATGTGGGCCAGCGAATAGGTGAGGTAGAACTTCGCGGTGGCGCGGTTGGGCCGCTGGTTGAGCGTGTGCTTCCAGCCGAACACCTCCGCGAGTCCCCACGCACCGGCCAGCGACGCCACGATCGCGGCCACCAGCGCCGCACCCAGCATGCCCAGGCCGAACAGCACCGTGCCGCCGACGTGGCCCAGGTAGGGCGTCAGCGACTGGGCGATCTGGCCCACGGTCTCCAGCGGGGCACCGTCGCCGTGCCGGCCGATGGTGGAGGCCATGGTGATCACCACCGCGATCATGATCAGCTGGGTCAGCACCGCACCGAACGCGGTGTCGTAGCGGGCCTGCCGAATCGTGCTCTCCGACAGGTGTTTATCGACCACCGCGCCCTGCTGGTAGAAGATCATCCACGGCATGATCACCGCGCCCACGTTGGCCGCGATCAGCAGCAGATACGACGAGTCGCCCAACGGCATCGACGTCAGGCCATGCGCCAGCGCACCCGGGTCGGGCCGGGCCATCACCATGGCCACCAAGAAGGCCAGTTCGGCCGCGCCGACGGCCAGGCCGATCCGCTCGACGCGCCGGTAGCTGCCGGTGAGCGCCAGCGCCAGCAGCGCGATGGTCGCGACCGGGATGCTCACCCAGCGTGAGACACCGAAGAGTTCGCCCACCCCGGCGACGCCGGCGAACTCGGTCAGCAGCGCCCCGATCGCCGAGGCGAACAGGGTGAACGCCGACAGCCACGCCCAGCCGCGGCCGAACCGCTCCCGGATCAGCGAGCCGTGGCCGCGCCCGGTGACGATGCCCAACCGCACCGTCATCTCCTGCACGACGTAGAGCACCGGCATCAGGATCAGCTGCGGCAGCACCATCCGGTAACCCCACTGGGCGCCGGACTGGGAGGCGGTGATCAGCGAGCCGGCGTCGGTGTCGGCCAGCATCACGACCAGGCCGGGACCCCATACCGACAACAGCCCCCACCGCAGCCAGCGGCCACGGGTCCGCAATGACACCGACGGCCGATCCGCGACGGCGTCGGCCACCGGCTGCGTGGTTGTCTCGGTCACCGTTGCCACTTCCTCCCAGGACTGCGGCCGCGCGCCGCGATCCGCCCCGTGGATGATAGCCAAGGTTTACCTAACCGACGGAGCTTTCCCGGGAAGCGCCGGCACGGCGGAGGAGTCGGGCCCCATTTCGTGTCGCGGGGCAGCCGGCAACCGGTGTAGCCGGAGATCACCAGGTTTCCCGCGCTCTTCGGGTTTGGAGGTCACGCAACGAATACGGTGACGCCGGCCCCGTCCATCACAAGGCCGATTCGGGATTGCGGCCCGATACCTTGGGCTCTGCGCGGGTGCATCAGGACCACAACGGGTTGCACCGCATCCAGGCGACTTTCGGAGGTTGACGATGACGGTACCCAACGACGACACCTGGGGTCCGGCCACCAGCGTGGGAACGACGGCCACGATGGCGGCGGCGGCAAGGGCCATCGCCACCCGGGATGGGATCATCAACGATCCATTCGCCGAGCCGTTGGTGCGGGCGGTCGGTGTGAATTTTTTGACCCGTTGGGCTATCGGTGAGCTGGTCGCCTCGGATGTCGACGTCGAAGGCAGCCCATGGGGCTTGGCGCAGATGCCTGCATCGATTGCGGCCCGCACCCGGTACTTCGACGAGTTCTATGCCGATGCCGCAGCGGCGGGCATCCGCCAAGCCGTCATCCTCGCCTCGGGGCTGGACACCCGCGCCTATCGACTGGACTGGCCCGCAGGGATGACGGTTTTCGAGATCGACCAACCGGCCGTCATCGAGTTCAAAACCACGACACTGGCCAGGCTGGGAGCCGAGCCAAAAGCCGACTTGCGCACGGTCGCGGTCGACCTGCGCGACGATTGGTCGACGGCACTCGCGACGGCGGGTTTGGACAGCAGTAAACCCACGGCGTGGATCGCCGAAGGTCTGTTCGGCTACCTGGCACCCGAGGCCCAAGATGGGCTGCTCGATGCCGTCACCGCGCTGAGCACGCCAGGCAGCCGACTCGGGAGTGAGGCTGTGCCGAATACCGCCGACATGGACCCCCACGCAGCGCGCGAACGGATGCGCGCGGCGACGGCCAAGTGGCGCGACCACGGCTTCGAACTCGACGTCGACGTGATCTCATTTGCGGGTGAGCGCCACGACGTCGGCACGTACCTGCAGGCGCTCGGCTGGACGACGGTCGCAACGCCGATGGCCGAGCTGCTAGCCGACCACGGGTTGCCGGCGATCGCGCGTGCCGACGATGATCGACAGACGATGAATGGCGTCACCTACTACACGTCGACGCTGGGCACAGGCCGGCAGCGTTAGCGGCGCTCCCGTTCACAGGATTTGACAATTGCTCCTTGTAGCTCTCAACCAGCTGCATGCCACCCGCGACAGCTATTCGAGCACACTCCGTCATGCGCAGACCAATCTGGCCAACGACGGGTACGACCCCACATCGACCTTCGGTGCAGACGCCCATGAAGCCGAAACACCCGACCAGGCAAGACAAGACGTCACCGATGCCCTGGCGGGTGACAAGGGGGCCGCCTCCCGCGTCAACGGCGTCCTGAACTCGATCACCCGACCTCCAACGAGGCGAATATCCCCGCACCGACTTCCCCACGCTGCCGCCTTCTCCGGGGTGGCCGGCCACGAGCGCGGCATCGTGACGATCCGCCGACCCTGATGGGTGGGACGCCGTAGCCAGCGCTGTCGAGGCCGCCGCCAGAACTTCTGCGGACGGTCAGCGCCTCACGGCTCCGCGGCGCGGCCAGAAATACGCTCTGACCCTGTGGTGGCAGGTACAGGATTCGAACCTGTGAAGCTTTCGCGACGGATTTACAGTCCGCTCCCATTGGCCGCTCGGGCAACCTGCCGCCAGACAGGTTACAACGAGCGAGTAGACAAAGCACAAACGCCTGTCACTCGATGAAAGGACGGAATGCATGGCGGACTCATCGTTCGACATCGTCAGCAAAGTGGACCGCCAGGAGGTCGACAACGCGCTCAACCAGGCCGCCAAGGAGCTGGCCACCCGCTTCGACTTCCGCGGCACCGACACCACCATCGCCTGGAAGGGCGACGAGGCTATCGAGCTGACGTCGTCCACCGAGGAACGCGTCAAGGCGGCCGTCGACGTCTTCAAGGAGAAGCTGATCCGCCGCGACATCTCCATGAAGGCCTTCGACGCCGGCGAACCCCAGGCCTCCGGCAAGACCTATAAGGTCAACGGCACCCTCAAGCAGGGCATCAGCAGCGAGAGCGCAAAGAAGATCACCAAGCTGATCCGCGACGAGGGCCCCAAGGGCGTCAAAACCCAGATCCAGGGCGACGAGATCCGGGTGAGCAGCAAAAAGCGCGACGACCTGCAGGCCGTCATCGCGATGCTCAAGCAGGCCGACCTGGACGTGGCGCTGCAGTTCGTCAACTACCGGTGATTCCCGGCGCACGAACGTGAGCGCGGCCGTTCACTAGCCCAACCAACCGGTGGGTCTCTACCCTGGTGACCAGTCCCACAATTCGAGCGAGGTTCGCGATGACCGTGACTCCCCAGGAAGCCGCCGACCACGGCGCGGCCGAGGCCGACTATTTCGACGTCCTGATCGTCGGCGCCGGGATCTCCGGCATCGACGCGGCCTACCGGATCACCGAGCGCAATCCGCAGCTGAGCTACGCGATCCTGGAGCGGCGCGCGCGGATCGGCGGGACGTGGGACCTGTTCCGCTACCCCGGTGTGCGCTCGGACAGCAGCATCTTCACGCTGTCCTTCCCGTTCGAGCCGTGGACCCGCAAAGAGGGCGTGGCCGACGGGGTGCACATCCGCGAGTACCTCACCGCCACCGCGCACAAGTACGGCATCGACCGCCACATCCGGTTCAACAGCTACGTGCGCTCGGCGGACTGGGACTCGACCAGCGACACCTGGACCGTCACCGTCGAAGACGGGGCGCGGGACGGCGAACGCAAGCTCTACCGCGCTCGCTTCCTGTTCTTCGGCAGCGGCTACTACAACTACGACGAGGGCTACACCCCCGACTTCCCGGGCATCGAGGAGTTCACCGGCACCGTGGTGCACCCCCAGCACTGGCCCGAGGACCTCGACTACACGGGCAAGAAGGTGGTGGTGATCGGCAGCGGGGCGACCGCGGTCACGCTGCTGCCGTCGTTGAGCGACCGCGCCGCCAAGGTGACCATGCTGCAACGCTCGCCCACCTACCTGATCTCGGCGTCCAAGTACGGCAAGGTCGCCGCGGTGGCGCGAAAAGTGTTGCCCCGCAAGCCCGCTCACCTCGTTATCCGGATGTACAGCGCGCTGACCGAGGCGGTGTTCTTCGCGCTGTCCCGCAAGGCGCCGCGGTTGGTGCGCTGGCTGCTGCGCCGCAAGGCGATCAACAGCCTGCCCCCCGGCTACGCCGTCGACATTCACTTCAAGCCGCGCTACAACCCGTGGGACCAGCGGATGTGCCTGATCCCCGACGCCGACCTGTACAACGCCATCACCGCCGGGCGCGCCGACGTGGTCACCGACCACATCGACCACTTCGACGCCACCGGCATCGCGCTGCGGTCCGGTGCCCACCTGGACGCCGACATCATCATCACCGCCACCGGCCTGCAATTGCAGGCCCTCGGCGGGGCCACGATCAGCCTGGACGGCAACGAGATCAAGACCAACGACCGGTTCGTCTACAAGGCGCACATGCTCGAAGACGTGCCCAACCTGTTCTGGTGTGTGGGCTACACCAACGCGTCGTGGACGCTGCGGGCCGACATCACCGCCCGGGCGACGGCAAAACTGTTGGAGCACATGACGACTCACGGCTACACGCACGCCTACCCACATCGCGGCAACGAGCCGATGACCGAGAAGCCGTCGTGGGACATCAACGCCGGGTATGTGCTGCGCTCGGTGCACGCGCTGCCGAAGTCGGGCACCAAGCGGCCGTGGAACGTTCGGCAGAACTACCTCGCCGACGCCATCGACTACCGCTTCGACCGCATCGAAGAGGCGATGGTGTTCGGCCGGGCCGCCGACCGGGCTGCGCTGGCCGGCTGATCGGCGGGCGCCGGGGCGAGTTGGTGAATTCCTTCTAAAACTCAGATGTCGGCAATACGCTGATCGCCATGGCAGCTCAGATGCGTGAACCCAAAGTCGTTGTGCTCGGAGGCGGCTCCTGGGGCACCACCGTGGCGTCGATCTGTGCGCGCCGCGGGCCGACGCTGCAGTGGGTGCGCTCGCGGGAGACCGCCGACGACATCAACGAGAACCACCGCAACAGCCGCTATCTGGGCAACGACGTGGTGCTGAGCGACACGCTGCGCGCCACCACCGATTTCTGCGAGGCGGCCAACACCGCCGACGTGGTGGTGATGGGGGTCCCCTCGCACGGCTTTCGCGGCGTACTCACCGAACTGGCGCGGGAATTGCGGCCGTGGGTGCCGGTGGTGTCCTTGGTCAAAGGGCTCGAGCAGGGCACCAACATGCGGATGTCGCAGATCGTCGAGGAGGTGCTGCCCGGTCATCCGGCGGGCATCCTGGCCGGGCCGAACATCGCGCGCGAGGTGGCCGAGGGCTACGCCGCCGCGGCGGTGCTGGCGATGCCCGACCAGCATCTGGCGACCCGGCTGTCCGGGCTGTTCCGCACCCGGCGGTTCCGCGTCTACACCACCGACGACGTCGTCGGGGCGGAGATGGCCGGGGCGCTGAAGAACGTGTTCGCCATCGCCGTGGGCATGGGGTATTCGCTGGGCATCGGCGAGAACACCCGCGCGCTGGTGATCGCCCGCGCGCTGCGCGAGATGACCAA
Organism: Mycobacterium timonense; assembly: GCF_025821985.1. Taxonomy (NCBI): domain Bacteria; kingdom Bacillati; phylum Actinomycetota; class Actinomycetes; order Mycobacteriales; family Mycobacteriaceae; genus Mycobacterium; species Mycobacterium timonense. Next base: position 171,958 of record NZ_JACKSY010000104.1, read on the forward strand.
GCTGGGGGTGGCGATGGGCGGCAGCCCCGACACCTTCCCGGGACTGGCCGGACTCGGCGACCTCATCGTCACCTGCACCAGCCAGCGCAGCCGCAACCGGCACGTCGGCGAACAACTGGGCGCCGGCAAACCGATCGACGAGATCATCGCGTCGATGAACCAGGTCGCCGAGGGCGTCAAAGCGGCCAGCGTGATCATGGAGTTCGCCAACGAGTTCGGCCTGACCATGCCGATCGCCCGCGAAGTCGATGCGGTGATCAACCACGGCTCGACGGTCGAGCAGGCCTATCGGGGGCTGATCGCCGAGGTTCCCGGCCACGAGGTGCACGGCTCCGGCTTCTGACCTGGGCGTCGCGCGCTGGCCGAATTCAAATCTTTGCGTTCTCTATGGGCCGGTCACGTCGGCTTGACCGGTGTTTGCCAGCAAAATACCGTCAGTCCAGGTAGCCAGTGGTTCTCCGGTGCGCTCCCGCGGGTCATCCGGCTGTAATCCGCTGCACGCCAACCCGTTACGACGACGTAACTGGCCGCAAGACGGGGCGCATATCGGAACATCCCCCGCAAACTCCTAACGAGGGACGGGACCGATGCAAGACATTCAACGGGCGGACGATGCCCTGCCCACCGCGTCGCGCGCCGAGCGGTTGCGCGGCGTCATCCGGCACGACCTGCCCTCCTCGCTGGTGGTGTTCCTGGTGGCGCTGCCGCTGTCGCTGGGCATCGCGATCGCGTCCAACGCCCCGGTGCTGGCCGGTCTGATCGCGGCCATCGTCGGCGGAATCGTCGTCGGCGCCCTGGGCGGATCGCCGCTGCAAGTCAGCGGCCCGGCGGCCGGGCTGACCGTCGTGGTCGCCGGTCTGGTCTCCGACTTCGGTTGGGGCGTCACCTGTTTCATCACCGTCGCGGCCGGAGCCGTGCAGGTTCTGTTGGGGCTCAGCCGGGTGGCGCGCGCCGCCCTGGCGATCTCGCCGGTGGTGGTGCACGCCATGCTGGCCGGCATCGGGATCACCATCGCCCTGCAGCAGACGCACGTGCTGCTGGGCGGGAAATCCAAGAGCACGGCCTGGCACAACCTGATCGGCCTGCCGGGGCAGATCATCGGCGCGCACCGGCCCGGGGTGCTGCTGGGCGTGCTGGTGATCGTCATCCTGGTCGCCTGGCGCTGGGTTCCCGCCAAGGTGCGCCGCGTTCCCGGCCCGCTGGTCGCCATCGTGGCGGTGACGGTGATCTCGGTGGTCTTTCCCTTTCACGTGCGCCGGATCGACCTCGACGGGTCGCCGCTGGATGCGCTGCAGCTGCCCGACCTGCCGCACGGCAACTGGAGCGGTGTCGCCGTCGGGGTGATCACCGTCGCGCTGATCGCCAGCGTCGAGAGCCTGCTGTCCGCGGTGTCGGTCGACCGGATGCACAACGGGCCGCGCACCGACTTCAACCGCGAATTGGTGGGACAGGGCGCGGCCAACATGATCTCCGGCGCCGTCGGCGGGCTGCCGGTCACCGGGGTCATCGTGCGCAGCTCGACCAACGTCAACGCGGGCGCCCGATCCCGCGCCTCGGCGATCATGCACGGCGTGTGGATCCTGCTGTTCACCATTCCGTTCGCCGGGCTGGTCGACGAGATCCCCACGGCCGCCCTGGCCGGGCTGCTCATCGTCATCGGCATCCAGCTGCTCAAGCCGGCGCACATCGAAACCGCAATGAAGCACGGCGATCTCGCGGTGTACGTGGTGACGGCCGTCAGCGTCATCTTCCTCAACCTGCTGCACGGGGTGATGATCGGGCTGGCGCTGGCCATCGCGCTGACCGGCTGGCGGGTGATCCGGGCCAAGATCGAGGCCGCCCAGCTCGACGGCGAGTGGCGGGTGACGATCGAGGGCGCGGCGTGCACCTTCCTGGCGCTGCCGAGGCTGACCCGGGTGCTGGCGTCGGTGCCGCGGGGCGCGACGGTGACGGTGGCCATCGCGGTGCACTACCTCGATCACGCCGCCCACCAAGCGATCACCGATTGGCAGCGCCAGCAGGAGGCGACGGGCGGCACGGTGCGCATCGAGGGCGCCGTGGTGGCGACGGGCCGCCGCGACGAACCGCAGGTGGAAGCCGAAATGCCCGGCGCTGCAGCGTAATTGGCCCGGCCCGTCGATCAGTCGACGTCGATCCTGATGTGCAATCGCTTGCCGCACACCTGCGCCAGCCGTTGCAGCATATCGACCCGCGGCACCTCGGTCCCGCTCTCCCACGCGGCGACGCTCGCCCGGGGAACACCCAGCGCCTGCGCCAGCGCGGCCTGGTTCATGCCCGCGCCGGCGCGTGTCTCGAAGATCAGGTCGGGCAGATCCAGCGCCAGCCCGGCCTCGTGAATGTCCAGTGAGTCAGAGTCCGGCATCGCCATCACCGCTTCCATCAACGGCCAGCTCGAGGACCGCATACATCCCCGATGCTACTGCCGTGGTGGCGGCGGGCGCAGCGATTGCCCGCGCATGACCGGCGGGCACGCGCGGCCGACGTCAGCGCCCCGCCATGGATTCCAGGCGGCGGATCCGGTCCTCGATCGGCGGGTGCGTGGAGAACAGCGAGCCGATCCGTTCACCGGCCCGGAACGGGTTGGCGATCATCAGGTGCGCCTGGCTGGCCAGCTGCGGCTCGGGCGGCAGCGGCGCCGCCTGCACCCCGCCGGAGATCTTGCGCAGCGCCGACGCCAGGGCCAACGGGTCGCCGGTCAGCACCGCGCCCGACTCGTCGGCCTGGTATTCGCGCGACCGGGACACCGCCAGCCGCACCACGGTGGCCGCGATCGGGCCCAGCAGCGAAACCAGCAGCAGCGCAAAGGGATTCTCGCCGTCGCGGTCGTTGCCGCCGAACATGCCGGCGAACATGGCCATGTTGGCCAGCGCGGTGATCACCGACGCCATCGCGCCGGCGATGCACGAGATCAGGATGTCGCGGTTGTAGACGTGGGACAGCTCGTGTCCCAGCACGGCGCGCAGCTCACGCTCGTTGAGGATGCCCAGGATGCCGGTGGTGCAGCAGACCGCGGCGTTGCGCGGGTTGCGGCCGGTGGCAAACGCGTTGGGCGCGTTGGTGTCGCTGATGTAGAGCCGGGGCATCGGCTGGTGCGCGGCGGTGGCCAGCTCGCGCACGATCCGGTACATCGCCGGCGCCTGCAGCTCGGAGACCGGCTGCGCGTGCATGGCGCGCAGCGCCAGCTTGTCGCTGTTGTAGTAGGTGTAGACGTTCATGCCGATGGCGAACAGCACCGCGAAGAACATCGCGGTCCTGCCGAACAACGACCCCACGAACACGATCAACGCGGACATGCCGACCAACAGGGCGAACGTCTTGAACCTGTTGGCATGCGGATGCCAGGTCATCGCTGTCCTCCTCGCAGTGCACGGGCACACACGCGCTCTTGCTGACTTGCGCTAATTGAACGCTCGAGACGGCCCGGTTGGTTCCGCGACGCGCTAGCCGTGCCGGCTGATGGTGAAGTCGACCAGTGTTTGCAGCGCGCGCCGGCCCGGGACGTCGGGCAGCTGGTCCAGCTCCCGATGCGCCTGCGCCGCGTACTCGCGCAGCGACTGCTTGGCCTTGGCCATGCCCGGCGACGCCCGCAGCAGCGTCAACGCCTCGGCCACCACCTCGTCGTCGTCGATCGGCCCGACCAGCAACTCGCGCAGCCGCGCCGCGTCCGGCCCGGGTTCGCGCAGCGCGTAGACCATCGGCAGGGTGTGCACGCCTTCGCGCACGTCGGTGCCGGGCAGCTTGCCGGATTCGTGCGAGTCGCTGTCGATGTCGATGATGTCGTCGGAGATCTGGAACGCGGTGCCCACGATGCCGCCCAGCCGGCTCAGCCGCTCGACCTGATCGGCGTCGGCCCCGGAGAACATGGCCCCGAACCGGCCCGCCGCGGCGATCAGGCACGCCGTCTTCTCGTACACCACCTTCAGGTAGTGCTCGATCGGATCCGATCCCTCCTTGCGGCCGCGGGTCTCGCGCATCTGCCCGGTCACCAGCTGGGCGAACGTCTCGGCGATCAGCTGCACCGCCTCCGGGCCCAGCCGCGACACCAGCCGCGACGCCGTGGCGAACAGATAGTCCCCGGCCAGGATCGCGACGTTGTTGCCCCAGCGCACGTTGGCGGTGGGGGTGCCGCGGCGCACCTCCGCCTCGTCCATCACGTCGTCGTGGTAGAGCGTGGCCAGGTGCACCAGCTCGATGACGGCGCCGGCGATGGTCACCTCGGCGGCGTCGGGGTCGGGGCCGATCTGCGCGGACAGCACGGTGAACAGCGGGCGGAACCGCTTGCCGCCGGCCTTGAACAGATGGGTCAGCAACTCGGTCATGATGTCGTCGGCGCTGCGCAGCTCGGTGTCCATGAGCTGCTCGATGCGCCCGACGCCGTCGCGCACGGTCGCCGCGAAAGCCGGGTCACCGAAATCCACGCCCGCCACCACCGTCGCCGGAGTATTCACCCGACCAAACATACTGGTGTGCATGACGACGGCAGCGACCCGAGCCGATCTGGTGGTGGTGGGCGCCGGGCCCGCTGGATCCGCCGCGGCGGCGTGGGCCGCGCGCGCGGGGCATGACGTGCTGGTCGTCGATGCGGCGCGCTTTCCCCGCGACAAGGCCTGCGGCGACGGGCTGACCCCGCGTGCCGTCGCCGAGTGCGAACGCCTGGGCCTGGGCGGCTGGCTGGACAGCCGCATCCGGCACCGGGGGCTGCGGATGAGCGGGTTCGGCGCCCAGGTGCAGGTCGACTGGCCCGGCCCGTCGTTCCCGTCCACCGGCAGCGCGGTGGCCCGCACGGAGTTGGACGACCGGATCCGCAGGGTCGCCGAGGATTCCGGGGCGCGGATGTTGCTGGGAACCAAAGCCGTTGGTGTGCAGCGTGACTCGTCGGCCGCGGTGACGTCGCTGATGTTGGCCGACGGCACCGGGGTGCAATGCCGTCAGCTGATCGTGGCCGACGGGGCGCGTTCGTCGCTGGGCCGCACGCTGGGCCGGCGCTGGCATCAGGAGACGGTGTACGGCGTGGCCGCCCGCGGCTACCTGAGCACCCCGCGCGCCGACGACCCGTGGCTGACGTCGCACCTGGAACTGCGCGGACCCGACGGCGCCCGGGACAAGGTGCTGCCCGGCTACGGCTGGATCTTCCCGCTCGGCAACGGCGAGGTGAACATCGGCGTCGGGGCGCTGTCGACGTCGAGGCGACCGGCCGAGCTGGCGCTGCGGCCGCTGATCGACCACTACACGGACCTGCGCCGCGACGAGTGGGGCTTCGTCGGCAGACCCCGGGCGGTCGCTTCGGCGCTGCTGCCGATGGGCGGCGCGGTGTCCGGGGTGGCCGGGCCCAACTGGATGCTGATCGGCGACGCGGCGGCCTGTGTGAACCCGCTCAACGGCGAGGGCATCGACTACGGGATGGAGACGGGACGGCTGGCCGCGGGCCTGCTGGGGTGCCCGGACCTGTCGCAGGAGTGGCCGGCGCTGCTGCGGGAGCACTACGCGCGCGGCTTCTCGGTGGCGCGCCGGCTGGCGTTGCTGCTGACCTACCAGCGGTTCCTGCCCGCGACGGGGCCGGTCGCGATGCGTTCCACGACGCTGATGAGGATCGCGGTGCGGGTGATGGCCAACCTGGTCACCGACGACGACGCGGACTGGGTGGCGCGGGCGTGGCGGGGCGCCGGGCGGCTGTCGCGGCTGATCGATCGGCGGGCACCGTTCAGCTGAACGACCCTGTCCAGGCGTGTATAGTCCGGCTAATGAAGGGAACGATGCTGGCTACTATCGGTGCCGCCGCCGTTGCTGCTTTCGCGCTGGCCGCGCCCGCGCAGCTGTCCGCGCCCGCGCAGGCGGATCCCCCGCCGACGGCGCCCTACCCGACGCCGCGGACACCGTCGCCGCCGAGCGACTACGACGCGCCGTTCAAGAACACCGTCAACGGCTTCGGCATCTACCAGCCGCAGGACCAGTTGGCGTGGCTGGGCAAGATCACCTGCGACCGGCTGGACCACGGCGTCGACCACGACGCCCACCAGTCCGCGACCTTCATCCAGCGCAACCTGCCGCGCGGCACCTCCGAGGGCCAGTCGCTGCAGTTCCTCGGCGCGGCGGTGGACCACTACTGCCCCGAGCACATCGACGTCGTCCAGGCGGCCGGCCGGTAAGCACCGCTCAGCGCGGCGGCCGGTGGGCGGCGTGTAGCGCGACGATGCCGCCGGTCAGATTGCGCCAGCGCACCCCCGCCCAGCCGGCGCCGGCGATCTGGTCGGCCAGCGCCGCCTGATCCGGCCAGGCTCGGATCGACTCGGCGAGGTACACGTAGGCGTCGGGGTTGCTGGACACCGCCCGCGCCACCCGCGGCAGCGCCCGCATCAGGTACTCCTTGTAGACGGTGGCGAACAGCGCGTTGCTGGGGGTGGAGAACTCGCACACCACCAGCCGCCCGCCCGGCCGGGTGACCCGGGCCATCTCGCGCAGCGCGGCCTGCGTGTCGACCACGTTGCGCAGCCCGAAACTGATTGTGACGGCGTCGAATACGTCGTCGGCGAACGGCAGCCTGGTGGCGTCACCGGCGACCTTGGGCACCCGGCGGGCGGCACCGGCCGCCAGCATGCCGACCGAGAAGTCGGCGGCCACGCACCACGCCCCGGATTTGTTCAGCTCGACGGTGGACACCGCGGTGCCCGCGGCCAGGTCGAGCACCTTCTGGCCGGGTCCAATGCCCAGCGCCGACCGGGTGGCCTTGCGCCAGTACCGGTCCTGACCCAGCGACAGCACGGTGTTGGTCAGGTCGTACCGGCGGGCCACGCCGTCGAACATCGACGCGACGTCCCGGGGATTCTTGTCCAACTCCGCGCGGCTCACCCGCTTGACGCTACCCGGTGCGGGAATGCCGCGGCGACGCCAGCGTTGCACCTCTGCGTGGCTAGAGATCGCGCCGTTCGGTGTGCATGTCACGCTGATCGAGCCGGGGGTGTCCGCGGCCGCGCTGATGAAGGTGGTCGACGCCGAAAAGCCGCCGCTGCGAGTCTTTTTCGGCTCCTCCCCGCTGGAGACGGCCAAGGCCGACTACGAAAGCCGGCTGCGCACCTGGGAGGAATGGCAGCCGGTCGCCGAGCTGGCGCAGGGCTGACCGGCGCCGGACCGGCTCATTCGCCTTGCGCGTAGCGCCCGGCGCGGACCTGGCGCCGGACGAACGGCGACAGCACCGCCTCGTAGTGGCCGAGTAGCTCGTCGCAGATGACCGGCCAGCTGCGGCCGAGCACGCTGCGCCGGGCGGCCGGCGCGTAGCGGTGGCGTTCGCCGATCAGATGGGCGACGGCGGCCGGCAGCTTGGTCTCGAATTCGTCGACGGCCAACAGCAGACCCGTGCGCCACGGGGTGACGAGGTCACGTGGGCCGCCGGCGTCGGGGGCGATCACCGGCAACCCCGACGCCAGCGCTTCTTGCACGACCTGACAAAACGTCTCGTGCTCGCCGGGGTGCACGAAGACGTCCATGCTGGCGTACGCCGCGGCGAGCTCGTCGCCGTACAGCGCGCCCGTGAAAACCGCTGTGGGCATTGCCGATTGCAGCTTGGCGCGGTCGACGCCGTCGCCCACGACGACGAGCTGAACCGCGTCGCTCGCGGCCAGCCCGGCCAGGCGCTCGACGTGCTTTTCCGGCGCCAGCCGGCCGACGAAGCCGACGATCGGCTTGCCCTGCGGCGACCACCGCCGGCGCAGCGCCTCGCTGCGCGCGGACGGCGCGAACCGCAGCACGTCGACACCGCGCGCCCACCGGTGAACCCGCGGAAAGCGGTGCGCGACAAGGGATTCCATCGTCACGGTGGACGGCGCCAGGGTGCGGTCGGCCAGCGTGTGCAGATGGCGGAACCACGCCCACGCGGCCCGCGCCGTCATCGGAATGCCATAGGAGGCCGCGAAACCCGGAACGTCGGTCTGATACACCGCGACCGTGGGCACCCCCAGCCAGCGCGCGGCCCGCAGCCCGCCGTAGCCGAGCAGCGCCGGCGAGGCCAGATGCACCACGTGCGGGTCGAATCCGCGCAGCACGCTCACCAACCGCGGTGTGGGCACCCCCAGCGGCAGCGTGGTCACCTTCGGGAACATCCGCGACGGGACCCGGTGGACGCGGATGCCGTCGTGGATGCGTTCGGCCCGGGGCTGCCCGGGCGGGGTGTCGGGTGCGATGACGAGGGCCTCGTGACCGGTCCGGCGCAGGTGCTCGAGCACCCGGATCACCGAGTTGCTGACCCCGTTGACTTCCGGCAGGAAGGATTCCGCGACGATGGCAACGCGCACACCATCACGGTGTCAGCGCCGCTTGTCGGAAAGGTTGCCTGCGGGCATACGTCATGCGAAATCTGCAGGTCCGGCACCTTTGCCGCGCCGGTCCAGCCATTTGTCCGCCAGGGCCAGCAGCACCAGCAGCACCGCCGCGCCCAGCCAGCCCACCACCGCGATGGACCCGGCCGGGATGATCGCCAGCCCGGCGTTGCGGTGCTGCACCCGAACCAGGTTGGGATCGTTCTTGTTGTATTCGACGTAGATCCGCATCCCGGTGGCCAGATGCGACGGGTAGAGCACGCCGAGTTCGGGGCGATAGGTGACCCGCTCGGGGGTGACGAACTCGATGGTGGACCGGCGCGGCCCGGCACTGAGCACCTCGGCCTGCGCCACCCCCATGTTGTGGGTGATGGCCAGATCGTTGCGCCACGCCCCGGCGACCAGCAGCACCGACTGCAGCGTGACCAGGCCGGTGACGATCAGCACCGCAATCCTGGCCCAGCGCAACGCGATCCGACCCCGGGTTGTCTCCGGCGGGTCGCTGCGTCCGTGAATCAGGATGTGCAGCAATGCTTTTGGGGATATCGTCACAGCGCCGCCTTGATGGCGGCGTGCAGTTGCCGCAGCGACGAGCGGTCGGCCTTGACCTCCAGCACCCGCATCCCGGGCCCGGGTTCGTCGAGGGCGGCAGCCAATTCGCCGACCTCGATCTGGGCGCTCTCGACGTGATACGCCCGGCACAGCGCCCCCACGTCGACGTCGTGCGGGGTGCCGAAGACCCGCGACGACACGTCGGAGAACCGCGGGTCACCCTGCTCGAGCAGCTCGAAGATGCCGCCGCCGTTGTCGTTGGACACCACGATCGTCAGCCGGCGCGGGGTGGGCTCGGTCGGCCCGATCAGCAGCCCGGAGCTGTCGTGCACGAACGTCAGGTCGCCGATCAGCGCGACGGTGCGCCCGTCGTGCGCCGCCTCGTGGGCCAGGGCCGCGCCGATCGCCGTCGACACCGTGCCGTCGATGCCGGCCACCCCGCGGTTGGAGCGCACCCGGATGTGGTGGCTGTCCAGCCCGACCAACGCCGCGTCGCGGACCGGGTTGGACGCCCCGAGCACCAGCTGGTCGCCGGGCCGCAGCGCGTCGGCCACCGCGGCCGCCACGTGCAGGCCGGTGGTCAGCGGGTGCGCCGCCAGCTGGCCGCGCACGGCGGCCACGGCGTGCCGGTTGGCCTGTTCGCAGCGGTGCAGCCAGGCCGGGCTCGGCGCCCCGGTGGTGACCGCCCGGGTCCCGGTGGCCTGCGAGTTGCCCGACACGTCGGGCCAGCGCGGACCGGTGGTCAGCGCGTACACCGGCACCTGCGGGTCGGCCAGCAGCGCCGACACCGGCCGGTGCAGGGTGGGCCGGCCCAGCATGATCACCTGCTTGGGGCGCAGCAACCGCAGCGCCAGCGGGTGCAGCGGGTTGTCCGGGGCGGGTGCCGTCGGCTCGGCCACGGTCGGCAGCTGGGCAAGGTTGGGGTGCGTCCCGGCGCCGTGGCCGGCAATGACGACGGTGTCCGGTGACAGATCGATGTCCAGCGGCTGGTCGAAGCTGACCGGCGGGGTATAGGTCCACGGCCGGCCGCCCGGGCGGCCGGCCGGGGTCGGGGCGCCGTGCGGCTCGGGATCGGGCACCAGCGGCTCGCGCAGCGGGATGTCGAATTGCACCGGGCCGGCGTTGGCGGTACGGGATCCGGTCGCCGCCGCCAGCACCCGGCAAGTGGCCGAGCGCCAGGTGGCGTTGAGCGCGTCCAGCCGCTCGGGGGCGTCCTCGGCCAGGCCCAGGCTGATGGCGGCCCGGACCTGGGTGCCGAAGTAGCCCAGCTGCTCCATGGTCTGGTTGGCGCCGGTGCCCAGCAGTTCGTAGGGCCGGTTGGCGCTCAGCACGATCAGCGGCACCCGGGCGTAGTTGGCCTCCACCACGGCCGGGCCCAGGTTGGCCACCGCGGTGCCCGAGGTCATCGCGACGCACACCGGAGCGCCGGCCGCGATGGCCAGGCCGATGGCCAGATAGCCGGCGGTGCGCTCGTCGATGCGCACGTGCAGCCGGATCCGGCCGGCGCGGTCGGCGTCGGCCAGCGCGAAGGCCAGCGGGGCGTTGCGGGAACCGGGGCACAGCACCACATCGCGGACACCGCCGCGGATCAGCTCGTCGACGACGACGCGGGCCTGGGTCGTCGAGGGGTTCACCCATACAGCGTGTCACAGCCGGTCGATGAGGCGTCCAACGTGGAGTTGCTGCGGCCCGCTGGCGCGATCTCGCCGCACAAGTCGACGTTGGGCGCCTAGTGCTGCTCGCCGAAGAACTTGAGCATGGCCGCGTTGACGGCGTCGGGCCGCTCGAAGAAGCCGAGGTGACCGGTGTCGGGGATCTGCACGTAGCGGCCGTTGGGCAGCGCGTCGGCGACCTCGCGGCCCAGGTACGGCGGGGTGAGCACGTCGTCGGAGAAGCCGATCACCAGCACCGGTGTCGCGATGCTGCGGTAGGCGGACAACCGGTTGGTGTAGGGGGCGACGTCGAGCTGGGCCCGCATGCCCGGCGTGGACTTGACCGGCCAGGTGGAAAACATCGCGATCCAGTCGGCGACGGCGGTGTCGTCGTTGAGCGTCTTGCGGGAAAAGTTTTCCAGCAGACGGATTTTCGCCTCGTACGACGCCGGCAGTGCGACGCCGCCGTCGGCCAGCTCGGCCTCGGCGTCGCGGAAGAACTGCCGGGCCCGGTCCATCCGACCGCGGGTGCCCATCAGCACCGCGGCGCTGACCAGCTCGGGCCGGGCCAGCATGAGCTCCTGGGCGATGAAGGCGCCCATCGACATCCCGACGATGCGCGCCGGGGCCGCATTCAGCCCCTCGATCAGCGCCGCGGTGTCGGCGACCATGGTTTCCGTCGTGAATCCCTGCGCGTTCTCGGTGGCGCCGATGCCGCGGTTGTCGAAGGTGATGACGCGGTATCCGGCGGCCAGGAAGGCCGGGACCTGATAGGGGTGCCAGGTCCGTCCGGCGCCGCCGTGGCCGGCGATAAAGACCACGGGCTCACCGGAGCCGCGGTCGTCGTAAGCCAGGTTGATCACCCGGACGACGGTACAAGCAGCCCGTGGCAGGCCGTGACCCGGTCGATCCACCACTGCCGCCGCTGCGGGGGCGCGGCCAGGGCCCGCAACCGGGCCGGGTCGGGGGTGACCGGCCCGACCGGCAGGGCGCCGTCGACGGGCGCGGCGACGTCGGCCACGTCCTCGACGAACAGCCCGCCGGTGCCCAGCCCGCACGCGTGACCCAACACCGGCAGCGCCGCCGCGGCGGTCAGCCCGGCCGCGATGCCGACGGCCGAATCCAGCGCGCTGGAGATCACGACCGGGATGTCGATGCGGGCGGCGATCTCCAGCAGGGCCGAAATCCCGCCCAGCGGAGCGACTTTGAGCACCGCGATGTCGGCGGCCCGGGCGCGGACCACGGCCAGCGGGTCGTCCGCCTTGCGGATGCTCTCGTCGGCGGCGATCGGCACGTCGGGCATGTCCGGCCGGCGGCGCAACTCGGCGAGTTCGCCGACCGTCGCGCACGGCTGCTCCAGGTACTCCAGCGGGCCGTCGGCGCTCAGCGCTCGAGCGGCGCGGGCGGCCTCGTCCACGCTCCAGCCGCCGTTGGCGTCCACCCGCACGGTGGGCACCAAATCGCGCACCGCATTCACCCGGGCGACGTCGTCGGCCAGGGTTTGGCCGGGCTCGGCGACCTTGACCTTGGCGGTGCGGGCGCCGGGAAAACGGGCGAGCACGTCGGGCACCGCGGCGGCGGGGACGGCGGGCACGGTGGCGTTGATCGGGATCCGGTCGCGGCGCACCGGCGGCGCCGGCCGGTAGGCGGACTCGACGGCCGACGCCAGCCAGTGCGCGGCCTCGGGCGGCCCGTATTCGACGAACGCCCCGAACTCGCCCCAGCCGGCGGGGCCGTCGATCAGCGCGACCTCGCGGGTGGTGATGCCGCGGAATCGCACCCGCATCGGCAGCGCGACCACGTGCAGCCGGTCCAGCAGGTCCTGCAGCGGCGGAATCACTGTGGGTACACCCGGCGGCCGGCCAGATACGTCGCCCGCACCTGCAGGTCGGCGATCCGCTCGGGCGGCACCGCGCGCGGGTCGGCGGACAGCACCACCAGGTCGGCGTACTTGCCGACCTCGAGCGAGCCGATCACGTCGTCGGCGAACAGCTGCCAGGCCGCGTCGAGGGTCTGCGCCCGGATCGCCTGCTCGACCGTCAGCCGCTCCTCGGGCGCCAGCACCCGCCCACTGGGCGCCTTCCGGGTGGCGGCGACGCTGATGTTGCGCAGCGGCTCCTCCGGGGTGACCGGCGGGTCGTTGTGCAGCGAGATGCGCATGCCGGTGGCCACCGCGGAACCCGCTGGCATCCAACGGGATCCGCGTTCCTCGCCGAACAGGCCGTCGACGAGGACGTCGCCCCAGTAGTGGATCTGGTCGACGAAGATGCTGCAGGTGACGCCGAGGTCGGCGGCCCTTTGGAGTTGATCGGGCCGGATGGCGCCGACGTGCTCGAGCCGCAGCCGGTGGTCGTCGCGTGGATGGCGTTTGAGGGCCTCCTCGTAGACGTCGAGGATGGTGTCGACGCCGGCGTCGCCCTGCACGTGGCAGGCCAGCTGCCAGCCCAGCGGGAAGTAGGCGCCGACGATCTCGCGCAACTGCTCTGTCGTGTAGTTGGCGCAGCCGCAGGAGCCGGGGGTGACGCCGATGGTGCGGGTGGCCTCGGTGTCCAGGTAGGGGAACGACAGCGCGATGTTGCCGATCCAGGGCGAGCCGTCCACCCAGATCTTGATGCCGACCTGGCGCAGCATGTCGTCGCCCTCGCCCGGGGTGGCGTCGGTGCGCAGCTGCGGGTTGGAGATCTCGTAGCTGCGCAGCCGCACCGTCAGCTGCCCGCGCAGTTGTTCGACCATCGGCCGAAACCGCGGGTCGAACGCCATCTCCGAACAGGTGGTCAGCCCGGCCCGGTTCAGCCGGGCGCACTCGGCGTGCAGCATCCGCGGGTAGCCGGCGGTGTCGATGGCGCCGTCGAGTAGCGGAAACACCGCGCCGGTCTCCTCGGCGGTGCCGTCGAGTTCGCCGTCCGCGTCGCGGCCGTAGCGGGCGCCCTTGGGGTCTGGGGTGTCGCGGTTCAGGCCGTGCCGCTGGGCGGCTCGGGAGTTGAAGAATGCCTTGTGCCCGGAGTTGTGGATGATCACCAGCGGGCCGTCGGGCGCGATGTCGTCGAGCCAGGCCAGCGTCGGTTGCGGAAGTCCCTGCTGCAGCAGCGGATCCCAGCCGTTGAGGTAGGCACCGGCTTCGCCCCGCTTGCCGACCTCACTCTTGACGGCGGCGACGACGTCGTCCGCGTTGGCCAGGGTGACCGGGCGGATGTCCACGATGCGGTCCGACAGCGCGACCGCCTCCATCAGCGGATGCCCGTGCGCCTCAACGAATCCCGGCATCACGCAGCCGTCCCCGATGTCGACGGTTTGGGTGTGCGGGCCGACGTGCGCCGCGATTTCGGCGCGGGTTCCCACGGCGACGATGCGGCCGTCGGCGACGGCCAGCGCCTCGGCGGTGGGCCGCGCCTCGTCGACGGTCAGTACGGTTCCGGTGAGGACTAGATCTGCCTGCCCCATGTGCACGGATGCTATCGGTCCGAGGGTGCGGCTGACCGGAATTGCAACACGTTCTAGTCTGGCCCCATGAGTCGCGCCGGCGACGATGCAGAGCCAAGCGATGAGGAGGAGCCACGCCATGGGTGACGAGCTGCTGCGCCATCCCATTCATTCCGGACACCTGACCGTCGGTGCGCTCAAGCGCAACAAGGACAAGCCGGTGCTGCATCTCGGCGACACCACGCTGACGGGGGGTCAGCTCGCCGAGCGGATCAGCCAGTACATCCAGGCGTTCGAGGCGCTCGGCGCGGGCACCGGCGCCACCGTCGGGTTGCTGTCGCTGAACCGGCCCGAGGTGCTGATGATCATCGGCGCCGGCCAGACCCAGGGGTATCGGCGCGTGGCGCTGCACCCGCTGGGCTCGCTCGACGACCACGCCTACGTGCTGGACGACGCCGGCGTGACGTCGCTGATCATCGACCCGACCCCGGCGTTCGTCGAGCGGGCGCTGGGCCTGCTGGAGAAGGTGCCCGGCCTCAAGCAGATCCTCACCATCGGCCCGGTGCCCGAGGCGTTGAGCGGTTCCGCGGTGGACCTGGTGGCCGAGGCCGCCAAGTATGCGCCGAAACCGTTGGTGGCGGCCGATCTTCCGCCCGATCACATCGGCGGGATGGCCTACACCGGCGGCACCACCGGCAAGCCCAAGGGTGTGCTGGGCACCGCGCAGTCGATCACCACGATGACCACGATCCAGCTCGCCGAATGGGAGTGGCCGGAGAACCCGCGCTTTTTGATGTGCACCCCGCTGTCGCATGCTGGGGCCGCGTTCTTCGTGCCGACCATCATCAAGGGCGGCGAGCTGGTGGTGCTGACCAAGTTCGACCCGGCCGAGGTGTTGCGGGTGATCGAGGAGCAGAAGATCACCGCGACCATGCTGGTGCCGTCGATGATCTACGCGCTGATGGACCACCCCGATTCGCACACCCGCGACCTGTCCTCGCTGGAGACGGTCTACTACGGCGCCTCGGCGATGAACCCGGTGCGGCTGGCCGAGGCCATCCGCCGCTTCGGGCCGATCTTCGCCCAGTACTACGGGCAGTCCGAGGCGCCGATGGTGATCTCGTACTTGGCCAAAAAAGACCACGACGAGAAGCGGCTCACCTCCTGCGGGCGGCCCACGCTGTTCGCCCGCACCGCGCTGCTGGACGCCGACGGCAACCCGGTGCCGCAGGGCGAAGTCGGCGAGATCTGCGTGTCCGGGCCGCTTTTGAGCGGCGGATACTGGAACCTGCCGGAGGAGACGGCCAAGACGTTCAAGGACGGCTGGCTGCACACCGGCGACATGGCCCGCGAGGACGAGGACGGCTTCTGGTTCATCGTCGACCGGGTCAAGGACATGATCGTCACCGGCGGCTTCAACGTGTTCCCGCGCGAGGTGGAGGACGTGGTCGCCGAGCACCCGGCCGTCGCGCAGGTCTGCGTGATCGGAACGCCGGACGAGAAGTGGGGCGAGGCCGTCACCGCCGTGATCGTGCTGCGGCCCGACCATCCCTCCGACGAGGAGTCGGTGGCGAAGGTGACGGCCGAGATCCAGGCGGCGGTCAAGGAGCGCAAGGGTTCGGTGCAATCGCCCAAGCAGGTGATCGTCGTCGACTCCGTGCCGGTGACCGCGCTGGGCAAGCCCGACAAGAAGGCCGTGCGCGCGCGGTTCTGGGAGGGCGCCGGCCGCGCCGTCGGCTAGGTGAGCGTGTGGCGTGTGGGCTCGCCCGGGCCCTACCGCCGAGCGTGAAGTTAACTTCACGCTCGCGTGCGAACGTGAAACTAGCTTCACGTTCGGCGAGTGAGGCCGAGGCGAGTGACGCCGCGGGCGGGTGAGGCCGAGGCGGGTGAGGACGCCCGGCGAGTGGAAGTCAGCGCGTGACCCCGGCGACCAGCAGGTCGAGCATGCGTCCGGTCTGCTCCGGTGAACCGCTGACCAGAAGGATGCCGATCAGGCTGGACACCACGTCGTCGGCCTGCACGTCGGCGCGCAGGCTGGCATCGTCGACGCCGGCGCGCAACAGCGTCTCGACGGCGCCGACGATGCTGTCGCGGGTCTGGCTCGGTACCAGAGCGCCGGACTCGAAGATCGCCTGCAGGGATTCGGCCATGCCGCGCTTGGTGGCGACGAAGTTCGCATAGCGGTCCATCCAGCGCCGCAGCGCGGTCTTGGGGGGATGACGTTGGAGCAGCTGCGCGGCGGCCGCGGCCACCTCGGCGAGCTCGGCGCGGTATACGGCCTCGACGAGAGCCTCCCGATTGGGGAAATGGCGGTAGAGCGTGCCGATGCCCACCCCCGCGTCGCGGGCGATCGATTCGAGCGAGACCGATGCGCCGTGTGCCGTGAACGCCGCGGTGGCCGCCTCCAGCAGCCGCTGGCGATTGCGGCGCGCGTCCGACCTTCCAACCAAAGCGGAGGCTCCTCCGTTTCTGCTAGGCTGCGAATGCGGAGGGCCCTCCGCTTTCTCCAGTGTCTCACCGCATCCTTCAGGAGCCGCCATGACAGACAAACCACGCCCCGGCGGTATCGGCGATCTCGGCGGCCTGCCCGTCGCGCGCGTCGGCTACGGCGCCATGCAGCTGTTCGACACGTCGCCCGACGAGGCGGCCGCGGTGCTGCGCCGCGCCGTCGAACTCGGCGTCAACCACATCGACACGGCGTCGTTCTACGGCCCCGGCGAGGTGAACCGGCGCATCCGCGCCGCGCTGGCCCCCTACCCCGACGACCTCGTCATCGTCAGCAAGGTCGGCGCCCGTTACACGGGCGAGCAGCCGATTCCGCTGGCCTCCGCGCAACGACCCGCCGAGCTGCGCGCCGCCGTCGAGGACGACCTGAGCCAGCTCGGCCTCGACCGCATCCCGGTGGTCAATCTGCGGCGGATGGACCTCGGCCCCAGCGCGGCCACCGGCGGCGACCAGGACGTCGACCTCGACGACCAGCTCGCCGAGATGATCGCCCTGCGCGACGAGGGCAAGATCGGCGGCATCGGGATCAGCAGTGTGCCGCTCGAGGTGCTGCGGCGCGCCCTGCCCGCCGGCATCGTATGCGTGCAGAACGCCTACAGCCTGCTGGACCGCTCCCAGGAGGCGATGGTCGACGTCTGCGCGGCCGAGGGGATCGCGTGGGTTCCGTATTTCCCGCTGGGGTCGGCGTTCCCGGGTCTGCCGAAGGTCACCGACAACGCCGTCGTGGTGGACATCGCGGGCGAACTCGGGGCCACACCGGCACAAGTCGGGTTGGCCTGGATCCTGGCGCGCGCCCCCCACACGTTGCTGATCCCGGGCACTCGATCGATCACCCATCTCGAGGAGAACATGGGCGCGTCCGGCGTCACGCTGAGCGCCGAGGCGATCGCCCGGCTCGACGCCGTCGGCTCGGCGGCGGGCCATGACTACGCTGTCACGGGTGGGCACCAGTGAACACGTCCGGCCACCCTGGTGGCTGAAGCCGGCCAACAAGCTCTTCATCAGACTGTCGCGGCTGGGACTGAGTTTCGGCGGCGAGAGCCCGGTCGTGTTGACCGTGCCGGGCCGCAAATCCGGTGCGGCGCGGTCGACCCCGGTGACGCCGCTGACCCTCGACGGCCGCCGCTACGTCGTGGCCGGCTTTCCCGGCGCCGACTGGGTGGCCAACGCCCGCGCCGCCAAACAGGCGACCATCGCGCGCGGCCGCCACGTCGAGCGGGTGCGGATGACCGAGCTGTCGGCGGCTGAGGCGCGGCCGGTCCTGCGCGCCTTCCCCACCGAGGTGCCCACCGGCGTCGGTTTCATGAAGCGGGCGGGACTGGTCACCGACGGGCGGCCCGAGGAGTTCGAGGCGCTGGCCGGCCGCTGCGCGGTGTTCCGGCTGGACCCCGCGTAATCCGATGAGCGACAACCCTTTTGATGCCGGCCAGTGGCAACCCGTGGCCGGCTTCGACGACCTGACCGACATCACCTATCACCGGCACGTCGACGACGCCACCGTGCGGGTGGCGTTCGACCGGCCCGAGGTGCGCAACGCGTTCCGGCCGCACACCGTCGACGAGCTCTACCGGGTGCTCGACCACGCCCGGATGTCCCCCGACGTCGGGGTGGTGCTGCTGACCGGCAACGGCCCCTCGCCCAAGGACGGCGGCTGGGCGTTCTGCTCCGGCGGCGATCAGCGCATCCGCGGGCGCAGCGGATACCAGTACGCCTCCGGCGAGACGGCCGACACCGTCGACCCGGCGCGGGCCGGCCGGCTGCACATCCTCGAGGTGCAGCGG
Organism: Mycobacterium timonense; assembly: GCF_025821985.1. Lineage (NCBI taxonomy): Bacteria > Bacillati > Actinomycetota > Actinomycetes > Mycobacteriales > Mycobacteriaceae > Mycobacterium > Mycobacterium timonense. The sequence continues at coordinate 190,198 of NZ_JACKSY010000104.1, forward strand.
CTGATCCGGTTCATGCCCAAGGTGGTGATCTGTCTGGTCAACGGGTGGGCGGCCGGCGGCGGGCACAGCCTGCACGTGGTCTGCGACCTCACCCTGGCCAGCCGCGAGCACGCCCGCTTCAAGCAGACCGATGCCGACGTCGGCAGCTTCGACGGCGGCTACGGCAGCGCCTATCTGGCCCGCCAGGTAGGGCAGAAGTTCGCCCGCGAGATCTTCTTCCTGGGCCGCGAATACACCGCCGAGCAGATGCACCGCATGGGTGCGGTCAACGCCGTCGTCGAGCACGCCGAGCTGGAAAGGGCGGGCATCGAGTGGGCGCGCGAGATCAACGCGAAATCGCCTCAGGCGCAACGCATGCTGAAGTTCGCGTTCAACCTGCTCGACGACGGCCTGGTGGGCCAGCAGCTGTTCGCCGGCGAGGCCACCCGGCTGGCCTACATGACCGACGAGGCCGTCGAGGGCCGCGACGCCTTCCTGGAAAAGCGGCCGCCGGACTACAGCCGGTTCCCGCGCTACTTCTGAGGCGCCGCGCTGGCACCGCGCTGGGGCCGCCGCGCCCGCGCGCCGCGCAGGAGGCCCGAGCGTCACGCTGGCGTGACGCTCGGCGGCGCGCGTCACGCTGGCGTGACGCTCGGCGCCGTACGGGCCTCACGGCGGCGCCGCCTAGACTCGCGTCCCGTGAGCAAGAGTCCGCTTCGCCGGTTCGCCGACCAGTTGGTGCTGGCCACCATGCGACCGCCCATGGCCCCGCAGGTGCTGGTCAACCGGCCGCTGATCAAGCCGGTCGAGCTGGCCGGCAAGCGCGTGCTGCTCACCGGCGCCTCGTCGGGGATCGGCGAGGCGGCGGCCGAACAGTTCGCCCGCGAGGGCGCCCGGGTGGTCGTCGTCGCCCGCCGCAAGGACCTGCTGGACGCCCTGGCCGAGCGCATCACCCGGGCCGGCGGCGAGGCCATCGCGATGCCCTGCGACATCTCCGACCTGGACGCCGCCGACGCGCTGGTGGCCGACGTGCAACAGCAGCTCGGCGGCGTCGACATCCTGATCAACAACGCCGGCCGGTCCATCCGCCGCCCGCTGGCCGAGTCGCTGGAACGCTGGCACGACGTCGAGCGGACCATGGTGCTCAACTACTACGCGCCGTTGCGGCTGATCCGCGGCATCGCCCCGGGCATGATCGAGCGCGGCGACGGCCACATCATCAACGTCTCGACGTGGGGGGTGCTCTCGGAGGCCTCGCCGCTGTTCGCGGTCTACAACGCTTCCAAGGCCGCGCTGTCCACCGTCAGCCGGGTCGTCGAAACCGAGTGGGGCGACAAGGGGGTGCACTCCAGCACGCTGTACTACCCGCTGGTGGCCACCCCGATGATCGCGCCGACCAAGGCCTACCAGGGGGTGCCGGCGCTGACGCCGGAGGAGGCGGGCCGGTGGATGATCACCGCCGCGCGCACCCGGCCGGTGCGCATCGCCCCGCGGATGGCGATCGCCGCCAAGGCGCTGGACACCTTCGGCCCGCGCTGGGTCAACGCCGTCATGCAGCGCCAGACCGTCCAGCCCAACCGCGAAGCCGGGGCCTGATTCGGCGCGTGTGATAGACACGAGGCTATGGAGATCCTGGCCAGCCGGATGCTGCTCCGGCCGGCGGACTATCAGCAGTCGTTGACGTTCTACCGCGACCGGATCGGCCTGGCGATAGCCCGCGAATACAGCGGCGGCACAGTCTTTTTCGCGGGGCAGTCGCTGCTGGAACTGGCCGGTTACGGCGCCCCGGACCACTCCGGCGGCCCGTTTCCCGGCGCGCTGTGGCTGCAGGTCCGCGACCTCGAGGCCACCCAGGCCGAGCTGCGCGGGCGCGGGGTGGCCATCGCCCGCGAGGCCCGCCAGGAGCCGTGGGGCCTGCACGAGATGCACGTCGTCGACCCGGACGGCATCACGCTCATCTTCATCCAGATCCCCGCAGATCACCCGCTGCGCCGCGACACCCGAGGTGAACGGCAAGCGAAGCCCGGTTAACTGAGAGGTAACATCTGGCGACGACTCAAGGTACACCCGCGTTTCGGGTCATGCCGCATTCGACAATGGATTGCCCCTACCACCAGAATCAGGCGCTGTGAACATCCAATTGTTCCTCTTGATCATTGTCGTAATCACGGCATTGGCTTTCGATTTCACCAACGGCTTCCATGACACGGGCAACGCGATGGCCACCTCGATCGCCAGCGGTGCGCTCAAGCCCAAGACCGCGGTCGCGCTCTCGGCGGTGCTGAATCTGGTGGGCGCCTTCATGTCCACCGCCGTCGCCGCCACCATCGCCAAGGGCCTGATCGACTCCAACATCGTCACGCTGGAGCTGGTGTTCGCCGGCCTGGTCGGCGGCGTGGTCTGGAACCTGTTGACCTGGCTGCTGGGTATCCCGTCGAGCTCGTCGCACGCACTGATCGGCGGCATCGTCGGCGCCACCATCGCCGCCGTCGGCGCGCACGGGGTGATCTGGAAGGGCGTGATCTCCAAGGCCATCATCCCCGCCATCGTCTCGGCGATCCTGGCCATCCTGGTCGGCGCGGTCGCCACCTGGCTGGTCTACCGGATCACCCGAGGCGTCCCGAAGAAACGCACCGAGGCCGGTTTCCGGCGCGGCCAGATCGGCTCGGCGTCGCTGGTGTCGCTGGCGCACGGCACCAACGACGCGCAGAAGACGATGGGCATCATCTTCCTGGCGCTGATCTCCTACGGCTCGGTCAGCAAGACCGCGAACATGCCGCCGCTGTGGGTGATCGTCAGCTGCGCGCTGGCCATGGCGACCGGCACCTACCTGGGCGGCTGGCGGATCATCCGCACCCTGGGCAAGGGTCTGGTGGAGATCCAGTCGCCGCAGGGCATGGCGGCCGAGTCGTCGTCGGCCGCGGTGATCCTGCTGTCCGCCCACTTCGGCTACGCGCTGTCCACCACCCAGGTCTGCACGGGTTCGGTGCTGGGCAGCGGGCTGGGCAAGCCCGGCGGCGAGGTCCGCTGGGGCGTGGCCGGCCGGATGGGGGTGGCCTGGCTGGTCACCCTGCCGCTGGCCGGGCTGGTCGGCGCCGTCACCTACTGGATCGTGCACCTGATCGGCGGCTACCCGGGCGCGATCATCGGCTTCGCGTTGCTGGTCGCGGTGTCGGCCACCATCTACCTGCGCTCGCGCAAGGTGAAGGTGGACCACCACAACGTCAACGCCGAGTGGAAGGGCGACCTGACCACCGGGCTGGAAGGCGCCGACGACCACTCCCCGCCCCCGGATGCCGGGCCCTCGTTCGGCGGGCCGGGCGACCGGTACCAGTCCGACGACCCGACGCTCAAGGCGAGCGCGTCATGAGCCACATCGGCGACTGGTTCAACTACCAGGCCAGCCTGAAGATCCTGTTGTTCGCCATGCTGGCCGGCGCGGCGCTGCCGGGGTTGTTCGCCCTGGGCATCCGGCTGCAGTCGGCCGGGGCCGGTGACATCACCCTGGACGGCGCCGACAGCAGGCCCGCGCGGCGCAACCCGCTGCTGACCGGGCTGGCGTGGGCGATCTACGCGCTGGTCATCGCGGTGATCACGCTGGCTTTGCTCTACATCGCCCGGGACTTCATCGCCCACCACACCGGCTACCCGTTCCTCGGAGCCAAAGCCAAGTAGCATCGATAGGTGCCCACCGAGTTGCTAAGCCACACACCGGGGGGTGTTGTCAGAGCGTGAACGGATTTCTCAGTTCGATCGTCTCCTGGCTCCGCGCGGGATATCCAGAGGGCGTGCCGCCGACCGACACCTTCCCGGTGCTCGCGTTGCTGGCGCGCCGGCTGTCCGGCGACGAGGTCAAAGACGTTGCCAGCGAGCTGATCCGGCGCGGAGAGTTCGACGACGTCGACATCGGCGTGCTGATCACCCAGATCACCGACGAGCTGCCCACCCCCGACGACGTCGAGCGGGTCCGGGTGCGGTTGGCCGCCCAGGGCTGGCCGTTCGACGACGCCGACCAGGCCGGGGACCCGGCATAGCCGCACTGCGCGCGCTGCACGTCCCGCCCGGCGCGGCGGTCCCGACGCTGCTGCCGGCCCTGCGGCGGGTGCTGGACGGGCGCGATCCCGCCCTGGTGGTGCTCGGCCCGCCCGGCGACCGCGAGTCCGCGACGCTGCGGGCGGGGCTGCGGGTCGGCGAACCCGTCGACGACGACGTGGCCCTGGTGGCGGCGACGTCGGGCACCACCGGTGCTCCCAAGGGTGCGATGCTGACCGCCGCCGCGCTGAGGGCGAGCGCGACGGCCACGCACGAGCGTCTGGGCGGGCCGGGCAGCTGGCTGCTGGCCCTGCCGGCACACCACATCGCCGGGGTGCAGGTGCTGGTGCGCAGCCTGCTGGCCGGCTCGACGCCCGTCGAACTCGACGTCTCCCGAGGCTTCGATGTCGCCCAATTGCCCGCTGCGACAAGGGCATTGGGCACCGGCCGCCGGTACGCGTCGCTGGTGGCCGTGCAGCTGGCCAAGGCGCTGGGTGACCCGGCGGCCACGGCCGCGCTGGCCGAACTGGACGCCGTGCTGCTGGGCGGCGGGCCCGCGCCGCGGCCGGTGCTGCAGGCGGCCGCCGCCGCGGGCATCACGGTGGTGCGCAGCTACGGGATGAGCGAGACCGCCGGCGGGTGCGTGTACGACGGCGTCCCGCTGGACGGGGTGCGGGTGCAGGTGAGCGACGGGCGCATCGCGCTGGGCGGCGCGACGTTGGCCAAGGGCTACCGCAATCCGGTCGATCCCGATCCGTTCGCCGAGCCCGGCTGGTTCCTCACCGACGATCTGGGCGCCGTCGACGACGACGGCGTGCTCACCGTGTTCGGCCGCGTCGACGACGCGATCAGCACCGGCGGGCTGACCGTGCTGCCGCAACCCGTCGAGGCGGCGCTGTGCACGCATCCCGCGGTGGCCGACTGCGCGGTGTTCGGGCTGCCCGACGACCGGCTGGGGCAGCGGGTGGTCGCCGCGATCGTGCTGCGCGACGGCCGCGCGGCGCCGAGCCCGGACGCGCTGCGCGCCCACCTGAGCCGCACCCTGGACGCCACCGCCGCGCCGCGCGAGGTGCACGTTGTCGCCGCGCTGCCGCGCCGGGGCATCGGCAAGGTGGACCGGGCGGCGTTGGTGCGCCGATTCGCCGGGGGCGGCGAACAATAGGCTGTTGCTCCGTGAGAATCGCTCGGCGGGACGCGGTGGCGGCCGCGGTCGGGGCGGCGTTGGTGGCGGCGGCGTTCCTGCTGCCGCGGCTGAACCTCGGGGTGCGGCCGCGGCTGGACGTCGGCCCGGAGCGATTCGCCACCCACGCCGGGGCCGCGCCGATCTTCGGTGAGTGGCTGATCCACGCCGGCTGGGGAACCGGCCCGGCCGTCGCCCTCGCGGCCGCCGTCGTGGCCTGGGGACCCGTTCTGGCACAACGGCTTTCGTGGCGGGCGTTGACGCTGGGCAGCTGGGCCGTCGCGGCCGGGTGGGCGTTCGCGCTGGCGATGATCGACGGCTGGCAGCGCGGCTTCGCCGGCCGGCTGACCACCCGGGACGAATACCTGTGGGAGGTGCCGCGCGTCACCGACATCGCGGCCGCGGTGCGCACGTTTTCCAGCCGGATCGTCGACTACCAGCCGCACTCGTGGACCACGCACGTGTCCGGGCATCCGCCGGGCGCGCTGCTGACCTTCGTCTGGCTGGACCGGTTGGGGCTGCACGGCGGCGGCTGGGCCGGGTTGCTGTGCCTGCTGGCCGGATCCAGCGCGGCCGCCGCGGTGCTGATCGGGGTGCGGGCGCTGGCCGACGAGCCGACCGCGCGGCGGGCCGCCCCGTTCGTCGCGCTGGCGCCCACCGCCATCTGGGTGGCGGTCTCGGCCGACGGGTACTTCGCCGGGGTGGCGGCGTGGGGCATCGCGCTGCTGGCCGTGGCGGTGCACCGTCCGGTGCGGTTCCCGGCGCTGACCGCCGCCGGCGCCGGGCTGCTGCTGGGCTGGGGGGTGTTCTGCAACTACGGCCTGATGCTGATGGGATTGCCGGCAGCGGCGGTGCTGGCCGCGGCCCCCCGGCCGCCTCGCGACGGCTGGACGCAGTGGCGTGCGGTGCTGCGGGCGCTGGGCCCCGCGGCGCTGGCCGCGATCGCGGTGGCGGTTGCCTTCGCCGTCGCCGGGTTCTACTGGTTCGACGGCTATACCCTTGTGCAGCAACGCTATTGGCAGGGCATCGCCAAAGACCGGCCGTTCCAGTACTGGAGCTGGGCCAACCTGGCCTGCGTGGTGTGCGCGATCGGTTTGGGCGGCGTCGCGGGGGTCGGCCGGGTGTTCGACCGGGCCGCGATCCGCCGGCGCAGCGGTTTCCCGTTGCTGCTGCTGGCGGTGCTGGCCGCCGCCGCCTGCGCGGACCTGAGCATGCTCAGCAAGGCCGAGGTGGAACGCATCTGGCTGCCGTTCACCATCTGGCTCACCGCGGCCGCCGCGCTGCTGCCGGTGCGGACGCATCGAATCTGGTTGGCGCTCAACGCCGTCGGCGCCCTGGCGGTCAACACGATCATCCTCACGCACTGGTAGCGCCGTGCTTACAGGCCGGCCGCCCGGGTGGCCCGGGCGAACCGGCTGGCGGGCGGGCACGCGTCGCGCACCACCGCGACATCGCCGACGACGTCGACGTCGGCCAGCGTCTGCACCGTGGCGACCTCGATTCCGTTGTCGCGCAACGCTTTCAGGGTCAGATCCCCGGTGTCGGCGGCCGACATCGGCACGGCGCGCAGGCAGTCGGCCAGCGCCGGCGCGGCCACGCCGAACACCCACCAGCCGCCGTCGCGGGCCAGGCCCAGCACGGCCGGCGCGTCCAGCAGTCGACGCGCACAACCGGCCAACAGCTCGGCGGTCACCTGCGGGGTGTCCATCCCGATCTGCAGCACCGGCAACCCGTCCGCGGCGTCGGCGTGCGCGTTGGCCAGCCGGGCACCGAAGTCGTTGCCGCGCTGGGCGATCACCGTGAACGACGCCAGCCGCGCCCTGATCTCGGCGCCGCGCGCGGCGCCGTCCAGGTCGCCGGTCAGCGCCACCACCCGGGCCGCCACCGGCGCGGCGGCCACGGCGTCCAGCGTGTCCAGCAGGGCGGCGGCGGCGATCTCGGCGGCGGCCCGCTCCCCCACCGCCGCCGCGAGCCGCGTCTTGGCCCGGCCCGGCTCGGGGGCCTTGGCCACCACCAGCAGGGTCACCGGGATCACGAAATCACCTTCCAGAAGTCGAGGATCGCGGTGATGCTGCCCCGCAGCGAACCGCTGACCTTCGACTTGCCGCCGGTGCGGGGGCCGTAGCGGACGTCGAGTTCGACCACGCGCCAGCCGGCGGCCGCGGCGCGCACCAGCAGTTCCAGCGGGTATCCCGAACGCCGGTCGGCCACGCCGAGCCCCAGCAGCGCGTCGCGGCGGGCCACCCGCATGGGCGCGATGTCGTGCACCGGCAGCCCGTGCCGGGTGCGCAGCCGCCAGCTCATCACCACGGTGCCCACCCGGGCCACCCACGGCCAGCGCAGCCCGCGCACCGGCCGGCGCCGGCCGGTGACCAGGTCGGCGCCCGCCTCCAAGGCGGCGACCAGCCGGGGCAGGTCGGCGCCGTCCATCGAGCCGTCGGCGTCGAGGACGGCCACGATGGGCGTCGTCGCCGCCAGCACGCCCGCGTGCACGGCCGCCCCGTATCCGGCCCGGGTCTCGGTGACCACTTGGGCGCCGTGCCGCCGCGCGACGCCGGCGGTGTCGTCGGTGCTGTTGTTGTCGACCACCAATGCCCGGTAGCCGGGCGGGATGGTGGCCAGCACCCCCGGCAGCGACTCCTCTTCGTTGAGGCAGGGCAGGACCACCGTGACCCGACCGTCGGCGCCGGGCACGGGTCAGAACCCGCGGTGGGTGTGGGGCTCCTGCGGGAACAGCGGCTGCGAATGCGTGGGCGGCACGGTCTGCTGGGTGTGCGTCGGCAGCGGCGCCTCGGTGGTCGCCCGGGTGCTCGGCGGCTGGTACGTCGTGGTGGGTGGTTCGTGCGTGGTGGTGGGCGGCTGGTAGGTCGTGGTCGGCGGCTGGTAGGTGGTGGTCGGAGGTTGGTAGGTAGTCGTCGGGGGCTGGTAGGTCGTCGTCGGGGGCTGGTAGGTAGTCGTCGGCGGCTCGTACGTGGTGGTCGGCGGTGTGTAGGGCGTCGTCGGGTTGTAGGGCGGGGTGTACGGCGGGTTGTAGGGCGGGTTCCATCCCGGGATCGGAACGGGGATCGGGATGGGAACGGGCACAAGGGGATTCGGGTTGGGCGCCCAACCGGGGTTGGGATTGGGGACGACGCCGGGGTTGCTCGGCGCCTCGGGCGCGGGGTTGGCCGGCGCGGGAACCGCCGGCTGCGGAACCGGGGCGTTGCTCGGGGCCTGGACGACGCCGCCCTGGAACCCGGCATTGGGCGCGTCGGCCGGGGGCGGCGGCAGCGGCGCCTGTTGCTGGCTGGGCAGGATCGGCATGAACTTGCCCGGGGTGCCGTTCTGCACCCCCACCACCGGCTGCCGGCTGGCGGTGGGCTCGACGGCGACGGCGATCGCGGTGGCCAGCGACGCCAACCCGATGACGGCGAAGGCGATGACGGCGTTGCCGATCACCAACGACCGCCGCGACAGCTTGGCCGGGGCGGCCTCTTCGGCGTCGTCATAGTCGGCGTCGTAGTCGTCGAATTCCGGGGCGTACTCGTCCATTTCGCCCGGATAGATGCCGGCGTCGTCGGCCATCGAGTAGGCCAGCTGCTGGTCCTGCGGTTCGGCGAGCTCCGGTGCCGGCACCACCGTCGTCTCGTCGCCGGTCAGCCCCGCGGCCGGCGCCATCGCCGTCGCGTCCCCGGTCACCCCGACCGCGGGCGCCATCGCCGTCGCGTCCCCGGCGGCAAGGGCGGGCGCGGCGGCGATCGCCGCGCCCCGGGCGAGCGCGAAGGTGGGATCGTCGGCGACCTGCACCCGCATGGTCGACGCGTCGCGCAGCTGTTCGGCGACCCGGTCCAGGTCGGGCGAGGCGCCCACCAGATACACCTCCCCGGGCGCGTCCGGGTTGGCGCTCAGGTTCGCCATCATCGTCTGCAGCGCGGCGGTCACATCGCCGCCCACGGCCCCGCCCAGCGGCTGGCGGGCCAGCAGGGTCGGCGGCGCGTCCGGGTCGCCGGCGGCCGGGCTCACCATCGACAGGGTGCCCGTCGCGTCGTCCATCACCAGCGCGGCGCCGGGCTGGCCGGCCGCACGCATCAGCGCGGCCACCGCCTGCGACTCGGAGAGCACCGCGACGTTGTGCACCCCGGAATCCTCCAGCGCCCTGCGCAATTGGTCGGCCCGCGGGTGATCGGTCCAGCACAGCCGGGTGCCGACCAGCCGGTGGTTCTCGCCGGCCAGCAGCCGATTGGTGCCGACCACCGTCTCGGTGAGGGTCTCGATGGGGTTGTCGGCCAGGTCGACGACGGACTGGTCGATCACGTCGGTGCCCCGCGAGCCGACCAGCGCCAAGCGGGCGACGGGGCCGGTGACCGCAACCCCCAAAACCACGTCCATCCCGGTTCTCCTTCACCCCGGCGACCCCGCAACCAGCATGTCCCGGCAGCACTACACTTGCGATACCGTTGGCAGTATCAGTCATTCGGCCGTCAAGCTTCGCCTACTAGCGCAGCGTAACCAGCTTTTCGAAGGACCGGACGGTCGCCGCGGAATCACCTCCGCTGCGCTGCCGGTCGCCCGCCACTGCCAGGGCACCCGAACGGAGAATATGTTCGCAAGCGAGCAGTGCACGGGGTTCGGCCGGGTACTTTCGGACCGAACACCCGAAACCGCGCCGACAGCAGTCGTCCTTGAATTCCGGGGGGCATGGTGAGCCAGAGCAGCGACGACACCCCGACCGGCCCCATCGCCGGCCAGCCCCGGCAACCGGCGGCGCCCCGCATCATCCGGTCGCACGCCACCGGCGCCACGCCGCCGCCCGGCCCGGCGACCACCGGCCGGCGCGTCGCCGCCGACCTGACCGCGGTGGCGCTGCTGCTCGCCGCGGTGTTGCTGCCCTGGAACCTCTACTTCGGCGTCGGCATCCCGGACAGCAACCCGATCGTGTTCGCGGTCCTGGTCGCGGTGACGGCGCTGGCGCTGGCCGCGCTCGCGGTGGCCGGTTCCTGGCGGGCGGGCGGCGCCCGGTTCGACCCGGCCCGGGCGGCTCGGCTTCGGTTGGCGCTCAACGTTCCCTACCTGCTTTTGGTGCTCGCCTTCGTCGGGTTCGACGCCGTCCAGACGGTCCGTTTCGGCGGCACGGTCGACGTGCCGGGCGGGGTGGGGCCGGGCGCCTGGGTGGGCATCGCCGGCGCGCTGCTGAGCGCCCAGGCGGTGCCGGCCGGCACGGCGGCCGCGCCGGTGCCGGGCACCCCCGCCGGCGACGAGGCCACCGGTTGGCATCGGGCCGCGCGGATCATCGGCGCGCTGTCGATGCTCGCGGCGGTGCTCAGCTTCGGTTTCAACCTGTACTGGCGGGTGCGCTACGCGCTGCAGAGTTCCGGCGGCGCAGCGCAATTCGGCAAGGAGAACATCGCGGTCATCGCGACCGCGGTGGTGTACGGCGTGGTGGCGCTGGTCGCGGTGCTGGTCGCCTCCCGGTGGCTGCTGCGCTCCGACCGGGCGAGCCGGCTGACGACGATCGCGCTGGGCACGTCCACGCTGGCCGCCGGCATCCTGGTGTGGCTGTTGCCCGCCGGGCGGGACCTCGACGCCTTCCACGGCATCGCGCAGAACACCTCGACGGCCGGGGTGGGCTTCGAGGGCTACCTGGCCTGGGCCGCCGGCGCGGCGCTGTTCGCCCCCCGTACCCTGTTCGAACGCCGAACCCCTTCGCACACCGAGGAATCCGCGTGGCGGGCCACGGCCCGCAACGGCCTGCTGCTGATCGCGGTGTGGGCGTTGGGGTCGATGGCGATGCGGATCACCGACCTGGCCGTCGCGGTGACGCTGAACTATCCGTTCTCCCGGTACGACAGCCTGGTGCTGGCCGCCTTCGACCTGGTGACCGCGGTGCTGGCGATCTGGCTGCGCCGCCAGCTGGCCAACCTGGCCGCGCGACTGGTCACCTCGCTGTGCGGGCTGGTCGCCGCGCTCGCCGTCGCCCGCGTGGTGGTCGGCGTGCAGCTGGCGCCGCGGTTCGCCGATACCCCCAATTCGCCTGTGCACCACCCGGTTTACGGCAACAACCTGGCCCAGCAGATCACCAGCGTGTTCGACGTGACGCTGTGCGGGCTGGCCCTGGGCATTCTGGTGGCCGCCGTAGTGGCCGGGCAGCTGGGCCGTCGGCGCCGGGCCCGTCGCGCCGCCCGCCGGCGCGCGGCGCAGGCGAATGCGGCGGCGCCGACGACGCGTATCCCGGTGAGCCAGGGCGCCGCGCCGTCGGCCGCGGCGACCACCCGGATCGCCACCGGCGGCCCCGGCGCGGACCACGAGCCGCCCACCACCGAGATCCCCCCGCTCGCCGGGTCGCCCCGGATCTTCCGCGGCGACGACTCCGGGACGCGGCAGATCCCGGTGCCCAAGCCCCAGATCTACCGGCCGCCGCAGCAGTAGCCGTCACCGCAGCGGCGCGAACGCGAATTCGCGCAGCCCGTCGCCGGGTTGGACGGCGGCGCGAAACCCCAGCAGCCGCGCGGCCCGCGACGGGTCGGCGACGATGTGGCGGACGTCGCCGCTGCGGTACTGGCCGGTGACCACCGGCGCGACCGCGCCGCCGCGGGCGTCGCACAGCGCGGTCGCCACCTGCAAGATCGAAATGGGTTGCCCCGAGCAGACATTCACTGCGGTGAAGCCGTCGCGGCAAGCCAGCGCCGCGAGGTTGGCGGCGGCCACGTCGTCGACGTGGACGAAGTCGCGCATCTGCCCGCCGTCCTCGAAAACCCTTGGCGGCTCACCCTTTTCCAGCGCCGAGCGGAAGATCGCCGCCACCCCGGAGTACGGGGTGTCGCGCGGCATGCCGGGGCCGTACACGTTGTGGTAGCGCAGCGCCACCACCGACCCGCCGGTGGCCTCCGACCAGGCCAGCGCGTAATGCTCCTGGGCGGTCTTGCTGGCGGCGTACAGGCTGCGTGGCCGCAGGCAGGCGTCCTCGTCGACCAGCTGCCAGCGCAGCTCCTCACCGCCGATCGGGCACCGGTGCTCGAAGACCCCGGCGTCCAGGTCCGCACGCCGCCGCGGCAGCGGGTGCACCGGCCCGTGCCGCTCGCAGCGGTAACCGCCCTGCCCGTACACGACCATCGACGAGGCCAGCACCAGCCGGCGCACCCCGGCGGCGAACATCTGGGCCAGCAGCACCGTGGTGGCCAGGTCGTTGTGGCCGCCGTAGGCCGGGGCGTCGGCGGCGTCGACCCCCGCCCCCACCATCGCCGCCTGGTGGCACACCACGTCCACCCCGGCCAGCAGCGGGGCCAGCGCGTCGGCGTCGCGCACGTCGACGCGGTGACACCCGTTGGGCGGCAACGGGTTCGGCCCGTGCGCGGCGGCCAGTAACGCGTCGACGGCGACGACGTCGTGGCCCGCCGCCCGCAGCGCGGCGGCCACCCGCGAGCCGATGAACCCGGCCGCCCCCGTCACCAGCACCCTCATGGCAGCTCGATCGGCAGGCTCACCCCGGCGTGCGGTGAGCACTGCGTACAGCTGCGCTCGGCGGCGACCCGGCCGATGGCGTCGCGCACCAGCTTCTTGAACGGCTCGATGTTCTTCTCGAACTCGGCGAACACCTCAACCGCCTTCACTCCCTCACCGGCGCTCACACCGGCGTCCAGATCCGTGACCAAAGCGATTGCCGCATAGCACATTTCCAGTTCCCGGGCGAGCACCGCCTCCGGGTAGCCGGTCATGTTCACCAGCGAGAACCCGGCCGAGGCGAACCACCGGCTCTCGGCGCGGGTGGAAAACCGCGGCCCCTGGATCACCACCATGGTGCCGCCATCGACCACCCCCGGCAGCCCGGTCACCGCCTCGCGCAGCGCCGGGCAGTACGGGTCGGCGAAGTCGACGTGCACGGCCCCGGAGTCGAAATAGGTGTCGGCGCGCCCGCGGGTGCGGTCGACCAGCTGGTCGGGCACCACGACGGCGCCCGGGCCGAGCTCGGGCACCAGGCTGCCGACCGCGCACGGCGCCAGCACCCGGCGCACACCGAGTTTGCGCAGCGCCCACAGGTTGGCCCGGTACGGCACGGTGTGCGCGGAGAATTCGTGCCGGGCGCCGTGCCGGGGCAGGAAGGCCACCCGGTGCCCGCCGACGGCGCCGACGGTGACCGGGGCGCTGGGCGGCCCGTACGGGGTATCGACGGTGACGTCGTCGGCGTCGGATCCGAAGAAGATGTAGAAGCCGCTGCCGCCGATGACTCCGAGCATCCGACCATTGTGGTGCATGAGCGCGGGCTGATCGCAGGGCCCGGCCGCGCATCCTGGCAGGATGTCGGTGTGGCCAATCTCGGGCAGTGGATCTCCGGTGCGCGGCCGCGCACGTTGCCCAACGCGCTGGCGCCGGTGGTCGCCGGCACCGGCGCGGCGGCGTGGCTGCACGCCGCGGTGTGGTGGAAGGCGCTGCTGGCGTTGGTCGTCGCGGTCGCGATGACGGTCGGCGTCAACTACGCCAACGACTACTCCGACGGCATCCGCGGCACCGACGACGACCGGGCCGGCCCGGTGCGGCTGGTCGGCTCGCGGCTGGCGGCGCCGCGCGCGGTGCTGGGCGCCGCGATCGCCAGCCTGGCCGTCGGGGCGCTCGCCGGGCTGGCCCTGGCGCTGTCCAGCGCGCCGTGGCTGATCGCGGTGGGGGCGGCGTGCATCGCCGGGGCGTGGCTGTACACCGGCGGGTCGAAACCCTACGGCTACACCGGTTTTGGCGAGGTCGCGGTGTTCGTGTTCTTCGGCCTGGTCGCCGTGCTGGGCACCGAGTACACCCAGGCGCTGCGGGTGGACTGGGTGGGCCTGGTGCTGGCGGTGGCGGTCGGGGCGCTGTCGTCGTCGGTGCTGGTGGCCAACAACCTGCGCGACATTCCCACCGACGCCCGGTCGGGCAAGATCACCCTGGCGGTGCGGCTGGGCGACGCCCGCACCCGGGTGCTGTACCAGGCGCTGCTTTCCGCCGCCGTCGCGTTGACCCTGGTGCTCGTGGCGGCCACGCCGTGGTGCGCCGCGGGATTGGTGGCCACGCCGCTGGCGCTGCGCGCGGCGACCCCGGTGCGGTCGGGGCGCGGCGGCGCCGAGCTGATCCCGGTGCTGCGCGACACCGGCCTGGCGATGGTGGTGTGGGCGGTCGCGGTGGCGGCGGCGTTGACGTGGGGTACCTGACAGTGCGAGCAGACGCAAAGGCGCCCGCGCACCGCGCTTTTGGGGTACTTTTGCGTCTGCTCGGGGGATAGCGAAGGACCGCAATGAAGCAGATTTCCGCGACCAGCGGGCCCACCAACATCGGCTTGCTCAGCGTCGGGTCGTACCGGCCGCAGCGCGTGGTGACCAACGACGAGCTGTGCCAGAACATCGACTCCTCCGATGAGTGGATCTATTCGCGCACCGGCATCAAGACACGCCGATTCGCCGCGCGCGACGAGTCCACGGCCTCGATGGCGACCGAGGCCGGACGTGAGGCGATCGCCAAGGCCGGCCTGGAGGCGTCCGACATCGACTGCGTCGTGGTGGCCACCAGCACCCATTTCCTGCAGACCCCGGCGTGCGGCCCGGCGGTCGCGGCAGCGCTGGGCGCCACCGGCGTGCCCGCCTTCGACATCTCGGCCGGCTGCGCCGGCTTCGGCTACGCGCTGGGGGTGGCGGCCGACATGGTGCGCGGCGGCACGGCCGGCAAGGTGCTGGTGCTGGGGTCGGAGAAGCTGTCGCCCACGGTCGACATGACCGACCGCAGTAACTGCTTCATCTTCGCCGACGGCGCCGCGGGCGTGGTGGTGGGCGAGACGCCCACCCAGGGGATCGGGCCGACGGTGTGGGGCAGCGACGGCACCCAGGCCACCGCGATTCGCCAGGACATCGACTGGATGGACTACCTGGACCGGCCCACCGGGCCGCGCCCGTTCCTGCGGCTGGAGGGCAGCGCGGTATTCCGTTGGGCCGCATTCGAGATGGGCAAGGTCGGCCAGCAGGCGATGGACGCGGCGGGGGTGCGGCCCGACGAGATCGACGTGTTCCTGCCGCACCAGGCCAACAGCCGGATCAACGAGATCCTGGCCAAGAGCCTCGAGCTGCGGCCGGACGCGGTGATCGCCAACGACATCGAGCACACCGGCAACACCTCGGCGGCGTCGATACCGCTGGCCATGGCCGAGGTGCTGGCGACCGGGGCGGCCAAGGCCGGCGACCTGGCGCTGCTGATCGGCTACGGCGCGGGGTTGAGCTACGCCGCGCAGGTGGTGCGGCTGCCGCCGGGCTGAGCCGTCACCGTTCGGGGGGCACGTCCCCGTGCAGCCGGGCCTGCAACAACTCGCGCTCCCGGCGCCGCCGTTCGCCGGCGACGGCCAGCGCGGCGGTCGCGCGCCGGCGCAGCGGCCCGAACACCCAGATGCCCAGCGGCATGGCGATGACCAGCGCGAACAGCGCGGCCACCACGACGGGGAACTCGGTGATGCCGGCCAGCCGCGCGACGCCGTAGATCACGCCGGTGAGCACGACCGCCAGCAGCAGCCGCGCCGCCGCGTAGGCCAGGACCGGGACGACGGCGCCGCCCGGGCCCGGGGTGGATCCGTCGCTACCTTGTTGTGACACAGCCAAAGCCTACGGCGCGGGTATATTCGCGATGGAGGTCCCGAGGAGGTTTTGCGTGGTCTACCTGCTGCTCGTCCTGATTTTGGGGACGCTGATCTACGTCGGCTGGCGTGCGGCGCGGTCGCAGGCCGCCCGGCCCAAGACCCGCGTCATCGGGCCCGACGACGATCCGGATTTCCTGCGGCGGTTGGGCCACGGCGACAACAATCCCTTTTAGACCTTGTAGGACTATTTAGGCCCCGCTGCACCGGTTAACCGAGCACGCCCGGGTTGCGCTGCGCGCCGGGGAATCCGTCGGCGACGATGGCGGCCAGCTCGGTGAGCGCCTCGCGGGTGCCGCGGCGCAGCCGGTCCAGGTCGATCTCGGCGCCCTCCTCCAGATGCGGGTCGAAGGGCACCAGCTGGACCGCCCGGCAGCGCCGGGAGAAGTGGTCGATCACCTTGTTCATGTCGACCTTGCCCGGCCGCGGCCGCACCCCGTTGATCACCGCGATCGAATTGCGGACCAGGTCCTCGTGCCCGTGCGCGTCCAGCCAGTCCAGGGTGGCCGACGCGCTGCGCGCGCCGTCGATGGACGCCGAGCTGACCACCACCAGGGCATCGGCCTTGTCCAGCACCGACTTCATCACCGAGTGCAGCAGTCCGGGACCGCAGTCGGTGAGCACCAGGCCGTAGAAGCGCTCCAGGATGTCCAGGATCCGCACGTAGTCGTCGGCGCTGAACGCCTCCGAGACCGCGGGATCGGTCTCCGAGGCGAGCACCTCCAGCCCGCTGGGGCCCTTGGAGGTGTAGCGGCGCACGTCGCTGTAGCGCTCGATGGTTCCGGCGTCGTGCAGCAGTTGGCGCACCGTCGCCGCCGTCTCCAGCGGGATCTTCTGGCTCAGCGTGCCGCGGTCGGGGTTGGCGTCCACCGCCACCACCCGGTCCCCGCGGATGGAGGCGAAGGTGGCGCCCAGCGTCGCCGCGATGGTGGTCTTGCCGACCCCACCCTTGAGCGACAGGAAGGCCACCCGGTAGGAACCCCGCAGCGGCCGGTTCACCTGGGCGACCAGGTTGTTGTACCGGGCGGCGCGGGGGCTTTCGCCCAGGTTGATCAGCCCGCCGGACAGCTTGTAGAGCAGCAGCCGCCAGCCCTCGGACGGCGGCGGTTGCACCGGGCGCAGCAGCATCCCGGTGGACAGCTCCGGGTACGGCGTGTGGGGCAGGTGCTCCTGACGCGGCGGCGGGCCCTGGATCTGGGTGGGCGGGGCGTCCGGGCCGGCGTAGTAGGCGCCGTACGCCGTCGGGTCGACGCGCGGGATGCCGGTGACCGGGGTGGAGTCCCACGGCGGCATGCCGCCGGGCCGCGGCGCGGTGGGTGGCGCCGGCTCCCGCTCGGGGACCCGGCGTTCGGTGCGGAACCCGGCGAACGCCTTGGTCGGGGCGTCGCCGCCGGGCTCCGGCTGCGGTTCGGCGGCGTCCTTCTTGTCGTCGCCCGCTGCGGCGGCTGGGGGGATTTGCGTTGTCTGTTCTTCGGGCGCCCCCACGCCCGCCGTCGGATGCTCGGACACGGCACTCCCCCTCGTTGTGCGCTAGTTACCTCGGTTATCCAATGTCAACCCACGCCCGCATAGGAATGCAGACCCACGGTGACCAGGTTAACGAAGAACAAATTGAAGACCATGGCCACGAACCCCGCGACGTTGATCCAGGCGGCCTTGCGGTCCCGCCATCCGGCCGTCGACCTGGCATGCAGGTAGGCGGCGTAGATCACCCAGGCGACGAAGGACACCGTCTCCTTGGGGTCCCAGCCCCAGTACCGGCCCCAGGCTTCTTCGGCCCAGATGGCGCCGAAGATGACGCCGAAGCCGAACACAGGGAACGCGAAGATGGTGGTCCGGTAGGCGATGCGATCCAGGGTCTGCGCGTCCGGGAACCGCCGCACCAGCCGGGCCGGCGCGCTGTCGTTGCCGGGGTCGCCCAGCGGCGAGGTGCGCAGCAGGAACAGGATGCTGGCGATGCCGGCGACCAGGAACACCCCGGAGCCCAGGCTGACCACCGACACGTGGATGGGCAGCCAGTAGGACTGCAGCGCGGGCATCACCGGCGCGGCGTTGGTGTAGAGCCAGCGCCCGGACACCGTGAGCAGGATCAGCACGGGCAGCAGCAGGAACACCCACAGCGGGCGGTACTGCGGGCGGCGCAGCACGATCGCCCCGGCGACCAACCCGCACAGGCAGGTCAGGTTGATGAACTCGTACATGTTGCCCCACGGCACCCGCAGGGTGGCCAGGCCGCGCAGCACCAGGCAGGCCAGCAGCAGGCCGGTGCCCAGGTACACCACGGCCAGGCCGGCGCGGCCGGCGCGCTCGTCGACGGGCCGGCGGGGCACCTCGTCCACCACCCCGGGTGTCGCCGAGTCGGCGCTGACCGCCCCGGCCAGCACCCGGGCCCGCGCATCGGCGCGGCGTCCGCCGGCGTAGGCGAGCTCGAAGGCCAGCAGCAGCAGCGCGATCACCAGCGCCACCACCGCCGACGTGAACGCCCAGTCGGAGTAGCGCGCCAGCTCGATGTTGACGTGCACGGTATTCATTTGACGTCCACCTCGGTACTCCTTTGGGACGCTCGGGACGCGGGCTCGGCCAGTCCGTCCAGCAGCCGCTGCGACAGCCGCTCGAACTCGTCCCCCCAACCGGAGTTGTCGGTGCGCGCCAGGCCGCCCAGTTCGACGTTCACCGTACCGGGCGCGCCGCCGGCGTCCGGTGTCAGACGGACCCACACCCGGCGGCGGCGCACCAGCAGCGACACCAGCAGGCCGGCCATCATCGTGACGGCGAACACCAGCACCCAGGTCTGGCCCGGGTCGTGGGAGACCTGCAGGTTGACGAACGGCACGGCGCCGTCGAAGCGGATCACGGTGCCCGCCGCGGGCCCCTGGTCGATGCGGACTGCCTGCCCGGCGCGCAGGTTGACCCGCTTCTCCTTGGTCAGCCGATGTTGCTCGATCAGCCGGGGATCCAGGGTGAACAGCGACTGCGGGCGACCGGTGTCCAGCCCGGTGTCGCCGCGGTAGATGTCGACGGCCACCGCCGGGGCGTTGAGCGCCGGGAACCGCGACGACAGCAGCGTGCCGTCCAGCTGCTCGGTGGGCGCCAGCAGGCCCTGGATGGCGATCTCGTGCTGGCGGCGCTCCGCGGCGGTGGGATAGCTGCCCGCGGGCGGGTCGATGCGCACCACCCCCGACGACAGCAGGGTTTGCGGGTTGTCGGGGCGCCACTGCACGGTCGCGGTGCGGATCTGCCCGTCCGGGAAGGTGACGCTGAAGGTGGGCGCGTAGCCGTGGCCCTGCAGGTAGACCCGGTCGCCGCCGAGCCGCAGCGGGTGGTTGACCTGCAGCCGGTAGTGCCGCCAGGTGTTGGCGACCAGGTCGGCGCCGGACTGGTAGTCGATGTTCGCGGCGAACGAGACGGCCTGGCCGGATGGCAGGTAGTGGGCGTCGAAGTCGTCGACCCGGATGCACAGCGGGTGCAGCGAGGTGCCGTCGACGGTGTTGCCGGCCCGGAACGAGTCGAACGCGGCCGGCGAGGCCGAGCAGAAGCCGGGGCCGCCGTCGGCGATGACGATGACGTTGCCCTCGTAGCCGAACAGCTTGCCGACGGCCACGGCGACCAGCAGGCCCAGCAGCGAGAAGTGGAACACGAGGTTGCCGAATTCGCGCAGGTAGCCCTTCTCGGCGGAGACCTCCACGGCGTCGGGGCCGGCGCCGTCGTGGTGGCGGATGGCGGTGCGCCAGCCGCGCAGCCGGCCGACAAGGGTGTTGGCCAGGGTGTTCAGGTCTTCGGCGTCGGCGGCGATGCGGTGGCCGGCGTACTTGGGCAGCCGGGCCAGGTTGCGCGGGGCGGCCACCGGGGTGGCGCGCAGGCTGCGGACGTGCTCGATCATCCGCGGGGTGAGGCAGCCGACCAGCGACACGAACAGCAGCACGTAGATGGCGGTGAACCAGAAGCTGGAGAACACGTTGAACGCCTGCAGCCGGTCCAGCCAGGGCCCGATCACCGGGTGGGCCTTCAGGTAGTCGTCGACCTTGCCGGCGTTGAGATTGCGCTGCGGCAGCAGGGCGCCGGGGATGGCGCCCAGCGCGAGCAGGAACAGCAGCACCAGCGCGGTGCCCATCGAGGTCAGCGCCCGCCAGGTGTTGCGGGCCGTGGCGCGAAGGGTGGCGAGCGCCATCAAATCGGCAGCCTCACGTCGGACACGAACGCGTCGCGCAGCCAGGAGACGAAGTCGTTCCACAGCCCGGTGACCAGCAGGGCGCCGACTGTGATCAGCAGCACGCCGCCGAAGATCTGGATGGCCCGGGTGTGCCGGCGCAGCCAGCCCAGGCCGGCTACCGCGCCCGCCGAGCCGAAGGCCAGCAGCACGAACGGGATGCCCAGGCCCAGGCAGTAGGCGATCACCAGCACGATGCCGCGCGCCACGCTGGCGCCGTCGGTGGCCGAGGCGACGGTGATCACGCCGGCCAGCGTCGGCCCCAGGCACGGCGTCCAGCCCAGCGCGAACACCGCGCCCAGCAGCGGCGCCCCGGCGACGGTGGTCAGCTGCCGCGGGCTGAACCGGGCCTGCCGCTGCAGGGCCGGGATCAGGCCGACGAACACCAGCCCCATCACGATGGTCAGCACGCCGCCGGCCCGCTGCAGCAGCAGCTGGTTGGTGATCAGCGTGGTCGTCATGCCCAGCACGGCCACGGTGCCCAGCACGAACACCGCGGTGAACCCGGCGACGAACAGCGCGGCCGAGCCGGCCACCCGCCAGCGGGCGCCCGGCGGGGCCTGCACCGCGCCGGCCTGCGGCTGCTCTTCCACCCCGACCAGGGCCGCCAGGTAGGACAGGTAGCCGGGCACCAACGGCACCACGCACGGGGAGGCGAACGACACCAAGCCCGCCAGCAGGCACACGCCGAGGGCCGCCAGCAGCGGGCCGGCGGCGGCGATCTGGGTCAGCCCGGTCACTGCTGGGCCACCCGCTGCACCACCGGCTGCAGGTCGGTTGCCAGCAGTTCGCGCAGAAAGACCGCCGCGACCCGGTGCTGGCGATCCAGCACCAGCGTGGACGGGATCACCGTGGTGGGGTACTTGCCGCCGAACGCGATCAGGGTGCGCATCGCCGGGTCGTAGATGGACGGGAACGTGACGTGACGGTCGTTGACGAAGTCCAGCGCCGCCTGCCGGTTGTTGTCCCGGACGTCGATGCCCAGGAAGGACGCGCCGGCGCCGCGGGTGGCGTCATACACCTGCTGCAGCTGGCTGACCTCGGACCGGCACGGTCCGCACCACTGCCCCCAGATGTTGATGACGACCACCCGGCCGGCGAAGATCGGGTCGTCCAGCGACAGCGTGTGCGCGGGGTCGGCCAGGTCCGGGCCGGACAGCGGGCCGGGGCGGCCGCGGCTGGACGGCGGGTCGTAGTAGATGTCGGTCTTGCCGCCGGGCGAGACGAATTCGAAGGTGCCGCCCTGGGCGACGGCATCGTGACCGGACGAGCAGCCGGTCAGCAACCCGGCCAGCACCGCCCCGGCCATCGCCAGCACCCGCGCGCTCAAGGCGCCGCCGGCTCCGAGTACTCGACGTCGACCAGCCGGTCGCCGTCGTAGACCAGGGTGGTGATCGAGCACAGCCCGCATTCCCGCTTGCGCGGGTCGTGCCACAGCCGCCGGCCGGTCAGGTGCAGCCGCAGCGTCCACACCGGCAGCTGGTGGCTGACGCACACCACCTCGTGGCCGGTGCCGCGGGCGCGGGCCTTGTCCACCGCCGTCTCCATCCGGGCCGCGATCTCGGTGTAGGGCTCACCCCAGGACGGCCGGAACGGGTTGCGCAGCTGCCACCACACCCTCGGGTCGCGCCAGGCGCCGTCGCCGGGGCTGATGCGCCGGCCCTCGAAGAAGTTGGCCGATTCGATCAGGTCCGGGTCGGTGTCCACGGCCAGGCCGTGCCGCGCGGCGATGGGCGCGGCGGTCTCCTGGGCCCGTTGCAGGGGTGAGGCGATCACCGCGACGATGTCGCGCGGCGCCAGCGCCTCGGCCACCGCGGCCGCCTGCGCCCGGCCCGCCTCGGACAGGTGAAACCCGGGCAGCCGCCCGTACAGCACGCCGTCGGGGTTGTGCACCTCGCCGTGCCGCACCACGTGCACCCGGGTCTGCTCGCCCATCAGGAATTCCCCTCGTCGGCGCCCGCGGCGGCGCGGGCCGCGGCGGGCAGGGCCGCCGCGATCCGGTCGAAGGCGTCGTCGTCCAGCGCGGTGGAGACGAACCACGTCTCGAAGGCGCTGCACGGCGGGTAGACGCCGGCGTCCAGCAGCGCGTGGAAGAACGGCGGATAGCGCCAGGTCTGGGTGGCCCGCGCGGAGGCGAAGTCGGTCACCGGGGTGTCGGTGAAGAACACGCTGAGCATGTTCCCGGCCCGCGGAATCTGGTGCGGCACACCGGCATTGGTCAACGCGTCGGACAGCAGCCGGGCCAGCCGATCGGCGTTGGCGTCCAGCGCGGCGTAGGCGGCGGCATCCGCGTGGCGCAGCGTGGCCAGCCCGGCGGCCACCGCGACCGGGTTTCCCGACAGGGTGCCGGCCTGATACACCGGGCCCAGCGGCGCCAGCCGTTCCATCACCTCGGCCCGGCCGCCGAACGCGGCCGCCGGCAGGCCGCCGCTCATCACCTTGCCGAAGGTGAACAGGTCGGCGTCCACCGGATCGATTCCGTACCAACCACTTCGGCTGACCCGGAAGCCCGTCATCACCTCGTCGACGATCAGCAGCGCGCCGTGCTCGGCGGTGAGCGCGCGCAGCGCCGCGTTGAAGCCGGGCGCCGGCGGCACCACCCCCATGTTGCCGGGGCTGGCCTCGGTGATCACCGCCGCGATCTGGTCGCCGAACTCCGCGAACGCCTGCCGCACGGCGTCGATGTCGTTGTAGGGCAACACGATCGTGTCGGCGGCCGTCGCGCCGGTGACGCCCGGCGAGGACGGCAGCCCCAGGGTGGCCACCCCGGAGCCGGCGTCGGCGAGCAGCGCGTCCACGTGGCCGTGGTAGCAGCCGGAGAACTTGACGATCTTGGCGCGCCCGGTGAAGCCGCGGGCCAACCGCACCGCGCTCATGGTGGCCTCGGTGCCGGAGTTGACCAGCCGGATCCGCTCGACCGGCGCCACCCGGGCGATCATCTCGGCGGCCAGCTCGCTCTCCGCCGGGGTGGGCGCCCCGAAGGACAGCCCGGACGCGGCGGCCTTGGCGACGGCCTCGACGACGGCCGGGTGCGCGTGCCCCAGGATCATCGGCCCCCATGAGCACACCAGGTCCACGTAGTGGTTGCCGTCGGCGTCGGTCAGCCGGCAGCCGCGCGCGGCGGTGATGAACGGCGGCGTCCCGCCCACCGCGGTGAACGCCCGCACGGGTGAGTTCACCCCGCCGGGGATGACGGCGCAGGCGTCGTCGAACAACCGCGCCGAGGCAGCCTGGGCCCTGGCGTGCGCGGTCGCCTGATCACTGCTTCCCATGACGACCAGTGTCCCAGCCTTCGCCACCCCTCCAACTACAGGGTGTAGCAGAAGGGTGCTAGTCGGCGTCGTAGGAGTTGGCTTGCTGGGCCGCCATGAAGTTGCGCCGGGCGGCCTCGCGTTCCCGGTCCGCGGCCCGTTGGTGCGCGGCGACGTCGCCGAGGCCCTCGGCGACGGCCCTGTCCTCGACCTCGGCGACCCGCTCGTGGGCGATGGCCGCCTGATAGTGGCGGTGCTCGTCGCGGCGGTGCGCATCCAGGTCACGCTGACGGGACGTCTCGGCGCGCTCGGCGGCGCACTGCACGTCGGCCGCGGTGATGACCTTCCCGGCGGCCAGGTCCCGGCCCCGGCGCGACAGCTCCGAGCCGCGACGGCCCGCCGCGATTCCCGGTGTGTCGCCCATCACCTGACCTTAGTCGCTGCGGCGGGGAAAAGATCGGGTTGATGTCGCCCGGCGCCTGCGAGTTGGATGGCGGTATGCAACTCCCACAAGGGCTTGCCCGGTTCAACCGTCACGTCACCAACCCGATTCAGCGGATGTGGGCCGGTTGGCTCCCGCCGTTCGGCATCGTAGAGCACGTGGGACGGCGTTCGGGCAAGCCGTACCGCACCCCCGTCAACCTGTTCAGCGCCGACGTCGACGGCAAGCCCGGGGTGGCCATCCTGCTGACCTACGGCCCGGACCGGGACTGGCTGAAGAACCTGACCGCGGCGGGCGGCGGCCGGATTCGCAGCCGGGGCAAGACGTTCGGCGTCGCCGATCCGCGCGTGGTCAGCAAGGCCGAGGCGGCGTCGCACCTGCGGCCCGGGGTGCGCGGCGTGTTCGCCCGGCTGCCGTTCGAGCAGGCGGTGTTGCTCACCCGGACGCCCTGAACCCCCGTTGGTGCGGATCACCGGGATCGTCGAGCGGGCGGTTCGTCTCGACGCGCCCGGCCGCGGCGGGCCGGCCAATGCGGTGGTCGACTTCTCCGGCCACACGGTCTCGCTGGTGGCGGTGCTCACCGACGCGGTGCGGCGCGGGCGGCCGGTGGCGGGCGTGGCGTTCGACTCGATCGGGCGGTTCGCCCAGAGCGGAATCCTGCGCGACCGGCTGATCCCGCGGGTGCTGGCCGCCGCCCCCGACGCGCTGCTGGACGGCTCCGGGTTCCTCGACCCGGCCGCGGTGGCGGCGTGCGCGCTCACCGACGAGAAACCCGGCGGCCACGGCGACCGGGCGGCGGCGGTGGCCGCGCTGGAGCTGGCGTGCTGGGATTTGAACGCCAAGCTGCGCGACGAACCCGCCTGCGTGACCATCGCCCGGCACGCCGGGCGGCAGCCCGCGCCGGCGGTGCCGGTGTACGCCGCCGGCGGCTACTACCGCCCGGCGGGCGGCGTTGATGCGTTGCGCCGGGAGATGGGCGAGTATCTCGAGCTGGGCTATCGGGCGGTCAAGATGAAGATCGGCGGCGCCGCGCTGGGCGAGGACCTGGCCCGGGTCGAGGCCGTCATCGACGTCGTCGGCGACGCCGGACGGGTCGCGGTCGACGCGAACGGCAGGTTCGGCCGGGCCGAGGCCATCCGGTGGGCGGGCGCGCTGGCCGGCTACGGCCTGCGCTGGTTCGAGGAGCCGGGCGACCCGCTGGATTACGCGCTGCACCGCGCGGTGACGGACTGCTATGACGGCCCGGTGGCCACCGGCGAGAACCTGTTTTCGGTGCCCGACGTGACCAACCTGGTCCGCTACGGCGGCATGCGGCCGGATCACGATGTGTTCCAGATGGATCCGGGCCTGAGCTACGGGTTGTCCGAGTACCTGCGGATGCTCGACGTGCTGGCGGATCATGGTTTCGACCGCGGCTGCGCGTTCCCGCACGGCGGGCATCTGATCAACCTGCACGTCGCGGCCGGGCTGGGGCTGGGTGGCTGCGAGGCCTACCCGGGGGTGTTCGCGCCGTTCGGCGGCTATCCGGACGGCTGCGTCGTCTCGTCGGGCATGATCGCGCCGCCGGACGCCGCCGGGTTCGGGTTGGAGCAGAAACCCGGCCTGGCCGAACTGATCGCCGAGCTGACGGGAGAACGCCGATGAAGATCGCGGTAATCGGTTGCGGTGCAATGGGTTCGATCTACGCTGCGAAGCTGGCCGCCGCGGGCGAGCAGGTGCTGGCGGTCGACCGGCACCGGCCCAGTGTGGAGCGGATCAACCGGGACGGGCTGCGCGTCACCGGCCCCGGCTGCGACCAGGTGGTGCCGCTGCGGGCCAGCACCGGCGCGGTCGACGAGACGATGGACCTGGTGGTGCTGGCGGTCAAGGCGGCCGACGTGGAAGCCGCTGCGCGCCAAGCACTTCCGATGCTGGGGCCGGATACCGCGGTGCTGACCATCCAGAACGGCCTGGGGTCGGCGGAGACCGTCGCCGGCGTCGTCGGTGCACAGCGGGTCGCGGTCGGGATCGCCAGCGGGTTCGGCGCGTCCCGGGTGGCGCCGGGCCATGTCCACCACAACGCCATGCGGGCGATGCGCTTCGGCCCCTACTCGTCGCTGCCGCACGCGAGGGTGGAATCGATCGCCCGGACCTGGGCGCACGCCGGGTTCGACGCGGCCGCGGTCACCGACATCGCCGCGATGCAGTGGGAGAAGCTGATCTGCAACGTCGCCTACAGCGCGCCGTGCGCGCTGACCGGCATGACGGTCGGCCAGGTGATGGACGACGCCGAGATGGGTCCGGTCAGCCGGGCGGCGGCCACCGAGGCGTGGTCGGTGGCGCGCGCGTCCGGTGTCGCGATCGCCGTCGCCGACGCGGTCGAGCATGTCCGCGCGTTCGGGGCGCAGATGCCCGACGCGAAACCCTCGGCGCTGCTGGATCACGAGGCCCGCCGGGTCAGCGAGATCGACGTCATCAACGGCGCGGTGCCGCGGCAGGGCGCGCGGGTCGGCGTCGACGCGCCGGTGAATGCGACCCTGACGGCCGTGGTCAAGTCCATCGAACGGCGGTGGCGCTGACCGGGCTCCGCTAGAACGGGCCGGCGCGGGTATACGGCACCGGGCCGGCGCGCACACCGGCTGAGCGCGGTCACCGCGCGGCGACCCGGCCGCGCGAGCGCGCCACGAAGTACAGCGCCACCACCACCGCCCAGGACAACAGGCTGAGCCACAACTGGCTGCGCGCCGTGGCGTCGAAGGCCATCTGCACCAGCACCGCGGTGATGCCGGCCAGGGTGAGAACCGATAGCACCGGGAAGAACCACATCTTCACGCTCAGCCGCTCGGCCGGCGTCCGGCGGCGAAGGACGATCTGCGACAACGCAATCAACCAGTACACGAACAGGATGATGGCGCCCGAGGAGTTGAGCAGGAACAGGAACACGGTGTTGGGTGCGACCCGGGCCATGACGACGCACAGGAAGCCGACCGCCGAGGAGCACAGGATGGCGATGTGGGGAACGCCGCGCCCGCTCAGCCGCACCAACCGGGCGGGTGCCTCGCCCCGCTCGGCGAGGACGAACAACATGCGTGACGCGGTGTACAGCCCGGAGTTCAGGCAGGACAACACCGCGGTGAGCACGACCGCGTTCATCACCTGATCGGCTCCCGCCAGGCCCAGGTGTTTGAGCGCGGCCACATACGGCGAGGCGCCGAGTTCCACCGAGTCCCACGGCAGGATCGCCACGAGCAGAAACACCGAGCCGACGAAGAAGATCCCGATCCGGGTGACGACCGATCTGGTCGCCTTCTGCACCGCCCGCCGCGGGTCGCGGCTTTCCGCGGCGGCGACGGTGACGATCTCGGCGCCGACCATGGAGAAGATCACCACCACGATGGCGGCGAACACCGCGCCCACCCCGCGGGGAAAGAACCCGCCGTGCGACACCAGGTTGGTCAGGCCGTCGTGATGCCCCGGCACCAATCCGATGACATAGGCCGCGCCCACCACCAGGAAGATGACGATGGTGGCGACTTTGATTCCGGCGAACCAGAATTCGAACTCGCCGAACGACGACACCGAGAACAGGTTGGTCGCGGTCATCAACAGCATCAGGCCCAGCGACAGCACCCACAGCGGGGCGTGGAACCAGTAGTTGAGCACCTTGCCGCCGGCGACCGCCTCGAAGCCGACCACGATCACCCAGAAGTACCAATACAGCCAGGCGACCGAGAATCCGGCCCAGCGGCCCAGCGCCGCGGCCGCGTAGTCGGCGAACGATCCGGTGGACGGGTTCGCGGCCGCCATCTCGCCGAGCATCCGCATCACCAGCACGATGAGCAGGCCGCACAGGGCGTAGGTGAGGAACGCGGCCGGCCCGGTGTCCTTGATCACCACGCCGGACCCGACGAACAAGCCGGCGCCGATCACCCCGCCCAGAGCGATCATGCTCAGTTGCCGCTGCGACAGCCCTTGGCGCAGTTGCGAAGTGCCCGCCATGAGCATCAACCACAGCACATCGGGATCGGCAGCGCCAGCCGAGGGCCGCGCTTGGCGCGGCTAGAGGTACAGATCGCGATCGCGGATCAGCGCGGTCGCCAGCACGCTGATGACCGCGGTGGCCACCAGGTAGCCGCACGCCAGCCACGGCGCGCCGCCCAGCGCGGCGATCAGCGCGGTCAGGATCATCGGGGTGACCCCGGAGGCGTACACGCCGGAGAACTGGTAGACGAACGACAGCCCGGTGTAGCGGGTGTTGGTCGGGTACAGCGCGGAATACAGGGTGCCCTGGGCACCGTAGAACAGCGCGTGCACGACGCCGAACACGATGACCATCGCCAGCCCGAACCACAGCAGCTTCTTGGTGCCGAACAACGCGAAGGCCGGAAACGCGGCCAGGCCGTAGCAGGCGATGCCGGCCAGGTACACCCGGCGGGCACCGAATCGGTCGGTCAGGACGCCGGACACCGGCAGCAGCACTGCCATCAGCAATGCGGCGATGGTCACCGCGATCAGCACCGAGACCCGGTTGAGTCCCAGCGCCCCGGTGGCGTAGCTGATGGCGAACACGCCCCAGGTGTTGAACGCCGAGCCCTCGGCCCACCGGGACAGCAGCCCCAGCACCGTGTTGCGCCGGGAACGCCTCTCGCGCAGGATGTCCCGGATCGGCACGGTGGACGCGGCCTGCAGGTCCTGCAGTTCCCGGAACGCCGGTGTCTCTTCCACCCGCAACCGCACCACGATGCCGATCGCCACCAGCAGCACGCTCAACAGGAACCCGATGCGCCAGCCGTAGGACAGGAACCGGGCCGGGCCCAGCACGATCTGCAGGAAAGCGAATATGCCTGTGCCCAAAGCCAATCCGAGTGCCAGCCCAACCTGCGGCACCGCCCCGTAGCGGCCGCGCCGGTCGCCCGGGCTGTGTTCGACGGCCAGCAGCACCGCCCCGCCCCACTCGCCGCCGAGCGCGAACCCCTGCAGCACCCGCAACACCAGCAGCAGCACCGGCGCCCAGGCCCCGATCTGCGCGGCCGTCGGCAACACCCCGATCAGCGCGGTCGCGCCGCC
This sequence comes from Mycobacterium timonense, assembly GCF_025821985.1. Classification (NCBI taxonomy): domain Bacteria; kingdom Bacillati; phylum Actinomycetota; class Actinomycetes; order Mycobacteriales; family Mycobacteriaceae; genus Mycobacterium; species Mycobacterium timonense. Next base: position 218,950 of record NZ_JACKSY010000104.1, read on the forward strand.
CATGATGAGCATGGTCAGCGCCAGGCTGCGCTTGCGGCCGATCCGATCGCCGATGTGGCCGAACACCAGGCCCCCGATGGGCCGCATGACGAATCCGACGGCAAACGTCGCGAACGCCAATAGCGTTCCCACCAAAGAACTTTCGTTCGGGAAGAACACCTTGTTGAAGACCAGCCCGGCCGCCGTGGCGTACAGGAAGAAGTCGTACCACTCGACGGTGGTGCCCAGCAGGCTGGCGGCCACCACGATGCGCAGCCGGCGGCGCTGCTGCTCGGCGGATTCGTCGAGCGGATGGCCGTCGGCGAGCCCGGCGGGCGCCGGCGCGGGCAAGGTGGCTGCCATGGCCGTCAGTGCGCCGATGCCACCGCGAACGGCGTCGTCGCCGCCGGACGCGACCGACGATTGGGGTGCCGCCACAACCCCATCCGCTCCAGCAGCGGCAGCACGCCCTCGCCGAACCAGTAGGCCTCTTCCAGATGCGGATACCCCGACAGGATGAAGTGGGTGATGCCCAGTTTGGCGTATTCGGCCAGCCGCTCGGCGACCTCGGCGTGCGAACCGACCAGGGCGGTGCCCGCTCCCCCGCGCACCAGGCCGACCCCGGCCCACAGATTCGGGCCGACAAGCAGTTTGCCGCTGTCGCCGCCGTGCAGCTCCCGCATCCGGCGCTGGCCCTCGGACTCGCTGCGCGCCAGGCTGGCCTGCACCCGCTCGATGTCGGCCGGGTCGATCGCCGACAGCAGCCGGTCGGCCTCGGCCCACGCCGCGGCCGAGGTGTCGCGGCTGATCACGTGAATCCGCAAGCCGTACTGCAGGATTCGCCCGGCGTCGACGGCCAGCCCGCGGACCCAGTCCAGCTTCTTGGCGACCGCGGTCAGCGGTTCGCCCCAGGTGAGGTAGACGTCGGAGTGCTTGGCGGCGACCGGCCCGGCCGACGCCGAGGAGCCGCCGAAGAACACCGCGGGTATCGGGTCGGGTGGGTTGTTCAGTTGCGCGCCCTCGACCCGGATGTGTTCTCCCGCAAAGGTGACCGGCTGTGGCGAGGTCCACAGTTGCCGCACCACGTGCAGGAATTCGGCGGTGCGCGCGTACCGCGCCTCCTTGTCCAGGAAGTCGCCGTAGGCGCGCTGCTCGTGCGGTTCGCCGCCGGTGACCACGTTGAGCAGCAGCCGTCCCTGCGAGTGCCGCTGGAAGGTGCCGGCCATCTGCGCGGCCAGCGTCGGGCTCAACAGCCCGGGACGGAACGCGACCAGAAACTTCAGCGTCTCGGTCGATTCGACCAGCATCGCCGTCGTCAACCACGCGTCCTCACACCACAATCCCGTCGGCGTGAGGACGGCCTCGAAGCCGTTGTCCTCCGCGGCCGAGCAGATCTGGTGCAGGTACCGCAGCGTGGCCGGCCGGTCACCGGACATCGGCGTGCCGTGCCCGCCCGCGACCAGGTTCCGCGAATCGCCGTAGGTCGGCAGAAACCAGTGAAACGCCAGACTCAATTCACAATCCTCTTCGTTGCGCGTTCGCCCCCCGTGCACAGGGGTTCCATCCTGGTCGCGGTGCCGCCGGCGGGCCAGGGTTGAAACCTTCGAGATTGCATCCCCACGCGCCGCCGCGATCAGCGCCGGCATCGGGGCGCGCCAGCGGCGGCGACGACGGCCGGGGCCCCGGTGCGGCGGCGGGACCGGAGGCGGCCGCCGCCGCGCCAGAAGTCAAGCGCGACTGCGCGTTTTGCCGCGCGGCACGCGGTGGGCGCGCCGGAACATGCGGACCCGCGCAAAGTGACGGCGGCCACCGCGCGGGGCGCTAGGATGACTACGGCCGACCGCGCAAATCGAGCGTCGCTCGCGGCCCGCGGCGCGGCGAATGATCACCGGTTCGTGACCGCAAGGTCACGCCAGATCACACAATGCTTGCAATACGGCGTGGCTCGGCGGGTTATGCCCGCCGGGCGCGGCATTATTGCGATCATGCCTGACCTCACACGCCGGGCGGTGCTCCGGATGGGCGCCGGTGCCAGCCTCGGCGCCGCCGGCGTGTTCGCGCTCAGCGCCCTGCTGGATCCGGGCACCGCGCGCGCCGCCACCCTGCCGCAGGCCCCGGCGCCGTTCGAGCCGCCGACGGCGGGCAAGACGCTGCCGACCCGGCTCACCGGATCGTTCGTGTCGGCGGCCCGCGGCGGCATCAAGACCAACTACGTGATCGCCATCCCGCCCGGGCAGACCGGGATGCTGCGTCCGGTGATCGCGCTGCACGGCGTGGACGGCGACGCCAACCAGATGCTCGACATGGGCGTGCCCGACGGGCTGGCCCAGCTGGTCAAGGCCGGCAAGCCGCCGTTCGCGGTGGTGGGTGTCGACGGCGGCAACACCTATTGGCACAAAAGGACTTCCGGCGAGGACTCGGGTGCGATGGTGCTCGACGAGCTGCTGCCGATGCTGTCCACCATGGGCTTCGACACCTCCCGGGTCGGGTTCATGGGGTGGTCGATGGGCGGCTACGGGGCGCTTCGCCTGGGCGCCAAGCTGGGCCCGTCGCGCACCGCCGGCATCTGCGCGATCAGCCCGGCGCTGTACACCTCGTACGCCACCAGTGCGCCCGGGGCGTTCGACAGCTACGAGGACTTCGTGCAGAACAGCGTGTTGGGCCTGCCCGCGCTGAATTCGATTCCGCTGCGGGTGGATTGCGGCAACTTCGACCGCTTCTATTTCGCCACAAAGCAATTCGTCTACCAGTTGAAGACACCACCGGCGGGCAGCTTCTCCCTCGGCGGACACGATATCGCCTTCTGGCGCAGTCAACTCCCCGCCGAACTGGCCTGGATGGCGACCTAGCCCACGCAGATGACACCCCGGCCGGAATCGCTCGCCAGCAGCCCACAGCCCGTGGAGCGGCGGGGCTCCCGAAGGGGATTCCGGCCCGACATCGAGGGACTGCGCGCCGTCGCGGTGATCGCCGTGGTGCTCTACCACGCCGGCATTCCCGGGATCGGCGGCGGCTACATCGGCGTGGACGTCTTCTTCGTCATCTCCGGCTTCCTCATCACCGGCCTGCTCTTCCGGGAAGCGTCCACCACCAATACCGTTGCGCTGGGCCGCTTTTACGGTGCGCGGGCCCGCCGCCTGCTGCCGGCCGCGGCCATCGTCGGCACCGTCACCGCCATCGGCGCGGCCGCGGTGCTGCCGCCGCTGCAGGCCCGCAGTGTGTTCCTGGACGGCGTCGCCAGCGCCCTGTACGTCGGCAACTACCGGTTCGCGCTGCGCGGCACCGACTACCTGACCGCCGACGCGCCGTCGCCCTTCCAGCACTACTGGTCGCTGGGGGTGGAGGAGCAGTTCTATCTGGTGTGGCCGCTGCTCATCATCGCCGTCACGGCGTCGGTGCGGCGTGTCCGGCCGCTGCGGTCGACGCCGCGCCCGGTGCCGTACGCGGTGGTGCTGGCGCTGATCGGGGCGGCGTCGTTGGTCGCGGGCGTGCTGTGGACTCGCACCTCGCCGTCGTGGGCGTTCTTCTCGCTGCCCACCCGGGCCTGGGAGCTGGCGGCCGGCGGCCTGGTGGCCCTGTCGATCCAGCAGTGGCGCCGGCTGTCGCTGCGAACGGCGTCGATCGCCGGCTGGGGCGGTCTGGCGTTGATCCTGCTGACCTGCACCCAGCTCAACGCCCATACCCCGTATCCCGGCACCGAGGCGCTGCTGCCGGTGCTGGGCACCGCGCTGATCATCGGTGGCGGCGCCGTCACCGGCGGGCTCGGGCCGGGCCGGCTGCTGTGCCGCCCGGCGATGCGCGCGATCGGCCGGATCTCCTATTCCTGGTACCTGTGGCACTGGCCGGTGCTGTTGCTGATGCCCGCGCTGCTCGGCGAGCCCGCGGGGCTGCCGGCCCGGCTGAGCGCGACGGCGGTGTCGGCCGGATTGGCCGTGCTCACCCTGCATCTGGTGGAGAATCCCGGCCGCTTCGCCGCCGCGCTGCGCCGCTCGGCGAAAGTCAGCCTGGTGGTCGCGGGCGGCGCGAGCGCCGCCACCGCGTGCGCATGCCTGGTGCTGCTCAACGTGATACCGGCCCCGGTGGGGCACGGCGTGGCCGCTCCCCGCGCGAACATCATCGCGACACCCCCGTCCAACGTCCCCGCCGTCAGCGCGCAGGAGGCCGCGGTTCGTCAGGCCTTCGCGCAGGCCCGGGTCATCCTCGCCGCCGCCGCCGGCGTGCGGGCCGTCCCGTCGAACCTGGACCCGCCGCTGGCCCAGGCACCCGCCGACAAGGCCGCGGTGTTCGTCAACGGCTGCGTGCGGTCCTGGCGCGACGTCGGCCAGAGCGAGTGCGCGACCGGCGACACCGCCTCACCGACCACCGTGGCCCTGATCGGCGACTCGCACGCCGCCATGTGGAATCCGGCCTTCGAGCAGCTGGCCGAGCAACGGCACTGGCGGCTGGAAACCCTGGCGAAGGTGACCTGCCCACTGGCCGAGCTGCACATCGTCAGCCCGTATCTGGGCCGCGAGTACACCGAATGCGAGCAGTGGCGTGCCCAGATCATGGCCCGGATGAACGCCGAACACCCGCGGCTGGTCGTGCTGGACATGAGCCGGCGCTACGGCGCCGACTTCGGTTTCACCTCCTACGACCCGGCCTGGATCGACACCCTGGGCCGCACCGTGGCGCAGCTGCGCGGCACCGGCGCGACCGTGCTGGTGCTGGGGCCCGCGCCCGACCCGCATTCGTCGGCACCGGTCTGCCTGTCCGCTCATCTCGACGATGTAACCGCTTGTGCGCCAACCAGATCCGCGGCGATCGACGGCGACGGCGTCGCCGCCGAGCAGGCGGCGACGCTGGGCAACGGCGGTCACTACGCCGATTTGTCCGATTTGTTCTGCACGCCCGACCGGTGCCCGCTGATCGTCGGCAACACCCTGGTGTTCCGCGACGACAACCATGTGACGACCGAGTATGCGCGGCTGCTGGCGCCGGTGCTGGGCGCGCTGGCCGACCGCGCCCTGGCGGACGGGTGAGCGCGATGAACCGCTCGGCGCCGTCGAACGTCAGATCAGTGAAGGGTTATTGGAGGTTGTAGGACATGTCTCCGCTGCTGCTGGTCTGTGTGGCCGTCGCCGCACCCTTCGCCGGAATCGGCCTGCTGCAGCTGCAGGCCCGGCTGGAACGCTGGGACTACGAGCGGCACGCCGACGACTGACGCCCCGGTCAGGTCGACAGCTGGGTGCGGATCAGCGGTGCGATCTTGTCCGCCATGTATTGGTGCCCCGCGTCATTCGGGTGCACCCCGTCCGCGCCGATCAGGTCGGGCCGGCCGACGAACCAGTGTTCGGCGATCGGGTCGATGAACGTCGCCCCGGCCGCCCCGGCCGCGCCGCCGAGGATGTCGCGGATCAGGTACATCGACGGCGGCACGTCGGCGGTCGGCCACGGCGGTCCGATCACCAGCAGGCGCGCGGCCGGCGCCAGCCGGCGGGCCAGATCCAAAGCGGCGTGCGTCTTTTCGATCAGCAGCCCGGGATCGACCCCCTGGTCGTTGCGGGAGCCGAAGAACACCACCAGCGCGTCATCGGACTGCACCGCGCGGGCGGTCAGATCCTCGAAGATGCTGCCGTGGTCGCCGGTCACGGCGTAACCGGCCCTGCCCTCGGCCGCCACGTCGGCCGACACCCGTGACCCGCGCGCGCTGAGCACCTGCCACGCGCGCGACGGCCACGACCTGGCGCCCAGGCCGCCCTCGTTGGTCCCGGTGGTGTACGAATCCCCAATCACTGCCACATGATTCAGCCGGAAGTCCAGCGTCAGCGTCTCGTACGTGCGCAGCTGCGCCGGGTATGCCACAAGGCCCACGCCCAGCAGAAGACTCACCCCGATGAGAAAGGTGGCCAGACGACTCACTCCTACCTCCACTGTCAACGGCATGGTCGGGCGCCGCCGCGTTCTCACCGAATACTGCCAGTAGGTCGCGGCCGGCCGCTAAGGCAGCCATCACACCGCGCGGGCCGAAATCGCTTCCAGCGGACGGTCGATCGGATGCAGCTTGGTGTTGGCCGGTTCGCCGGGGTCGCTTCTCGCGCTGACGGCTCGCACGTCGACCATCTTGCGCATCCACCGGCGGGCGGGCTCTTCCACGCCGTGATACAAGACGACCGCGCCGGCCAGGGCGATCGCGAGCAGGCCGATGACGTTCCATTTCCACGGGTTGTCCTGGGTCACCAGCTCGAACTGCTCGACCGCCCATCCCCACGAGGTGTGCACCAGCTCGTGCACCATGTACAGGCAGAACGAGATCTTGCCGCCGTAGACCATCGCCCGGGCCGACAACACACGCGGCAGGCTGCCCAGGCCGACGGCCAGCGAGATGACCAGCGGGACGAACAACACGTCGACGACGCCGCCGCTGTCGTTCTCGACCACACCCGATATCGGGTGTGCGCCAAACCAATACAGCACGCCCACCATGGCGGCCAGCAGCAGCAGCGAGATGTAGCCCGCGATCCGGCGGCCCTGGTCGGTCAGCCGCAACCTGCGCACCGCCGCGCACGCCAGCGCGCCGGCGGTGAACTGCGTGACGATGCGCGGCAACCAGCTCCACGGCGTGTAGAAGTGGCCGCTGGCCAGCAGCATCACCACCGGCGGCAGCGACGCCGCGAACGCCAGCACCATCAGGCTGCGCGCCCGGGTCGCCTGCTTCATCCGCAGCAGCACCAGCACCATACCGGCGAACAGCACGTAGGCCAGCCATTCGGCGCTGATCGACCAGGCCGGGCCGTCCCAGCTGGAATCGTCGAAGAACGGCACAAACCACAACTGCACCAACAGGATCTGGCGCACGTAGCTGATCGCGGTCAGCGACGCGGCGTCCGGCGACGGCACGTGCCCGACGTGCAGCGTGAAGATCACCCACAGCGCGGCCAGGTGCAACGTGACCAGGTACACCGGCCACACCCGCGCCAGCCGCAGCCACAGGAAATGCAGCGTGGCCCGCGTCGAGAAGGACCGGCCCATCCGGTCGAGATAGTTGTACGTCAGCACGAATCCGCTGAGGATGAAGAACAGGTCGACGCCCTGGGCGCCGCAATTGAGCACCGGTGCCAGCGCGTCGCGCAGATCGGGTGAGGCATCGCCGAGCATGGGCCGGAAGTGAAACAGCACCACCCACAGCGCGGCGACGATACGGAGTCCCGTCAGGGCTTTGATCTCGCCCCTGATCTCTCCGCCCCGCACGTTGCTCTTTCCCGTCTGGATCCTGCTGTTGCGTTCTCGTGCCGCCCGGCTGAGCGGGCGCGGCGGCCGTCTCACCAGCCCCCGACCGGCAACCGGCAGCCATGGCAGCCTAGCAGCGCAATCGCCCCGATGGGTGGACGGTTGTGGTGTGCCACACCGCGTTCACCCGGGCCTTTGGCCGGGCGGCGTTTGCTCGGGTTTCGCTGGGCCGGGGCCGTCGCGGCGGCCTCAGCGGCTTCTTAGCAAAGAGTTAGACGCGGCTACCGGTCTCCTTAGGCTTGCGGCCTAGCGTTTGAGGCAGCTTCGGTGGGTGTGGAGGCGCCCTTCGAAGGCAGCGCGAGCGCCACGGCGAGTGAGGGGTCCTCATGACGATCGCAGGTACCGAGACGCGCCACGACAACTGCGTGTTTGACTGCGACGGCGCTCAGGTCCGGGCACATCACCGTCACCTGGCGACCGTGGTGCACATCCGCGGCGTGATCGACGACGCCAACGTGGACCGGATCAGCCACCACATTCGGCGTTTCACCCTCGGCGAAAACCCGGTGGTGCTCGACGTCGCCGATGTCTCCCAATTTGCTGAGGCCGGCATCTCGCTGCTGTACGCCTTCGACGCCGATTGTCGCGCCGCCGAGGTCGAGTGGACGCTGGTCGCCAGCTCGGCGGTCACCGCGGTGCTCGACGACACCGGTCACGACGCCAGCTTCCCGATCATGCGCTCGGTTCACGAGGTGCTGCGGGATCGGGCCGACGCCATCGCGGTCCGCCGCCGGATGGCGTTGCCGCTGGTCAAGAAGACGTCGTAGCGGCCGAACGGGCGCGCCGCAGCCGGGTGATCCCGACCACGGCCAACACCCCGGCACTCGTCAACAACACCAGTGTGAGCAGCAGCAGCTGCGGGTCGTACACCACCGACGTGGTGAACGGCTGCCCGTCGGCGATGGGCGCGACGGCCACGCTGTGATGCGAGCGCACCCAGCTCACCGCCGACCCGGCCAGCGCGGCGACGGCCAGGACGAGTTCGACGACCGCGCGGGAGCCGGCGATCATTGCGCCGTCCCGGCGTCGTCGTCGGGGTCGCGGTCCAGCACGTCCGTGCGGCTCGGTTCCACCCGCTCCTGCACCAGCGGGGTCAGCGCGGCGCGCAGCTGGCGATGACGGCGTGCCCACGCCTGGGCGGTGCGGCCGTTGGTCAGCTTGAGGCCGATGCCGATCCGCCCGCGCGGCACCCCGACCAGCTCGCCCAGCGCCCGCGCCGACTGCCAGCGCGCCAGCTCCTTGCCGGAGGCCTCGTTGTTTTCGGCCTCCGGGTACACCTTGACGATTTCGCGCACCAGGATCGTCTCGGTGCCCTGGCGCAACGCCTCCTCGGTGAGCTCGACCGAGACGTGGATGCGCGCCGCCTTCACCTGCAACCCCACGAACGCCGACACCAGCACCAAAAAGATCGCGGGCACCACCAGCGACACCTTGGCGCCGCTCCAGATTTCGATCAGCACCATGGCCGCCGCGGACGCCGGCCCGCAGGCCACCCACCACCAGCTGGCCCCCGGCTCGCAGAACAACCGCTTCGGCTGGACGTCGTCCCCGGTCGTGTCTGATGTCAACGCAAGCCCCGTCTCACGACAGCCACCCTGCCGCATCCGCGGCCCAATAGCTCAGAACGATATCGGCTCCGGCGCGTCGGATGCTGGTCAGCGACTCCAGCGCCGCGGCGCGCTCGTCGATCCAATTGTTCGCGGCCGCAGCACAAATCATCGCGTACTCCCCCGACACCTGGTAGGCGGCCACCGGGACCGGCGAGACCTCCGCCGCGGCGGCCACCACGTCCAGATAGCTCATCGCCGGCTTGACCATCACGATGTCGGCGCCCTCGTCCAGGTCCAGCCGGATCTCGCGCAGCGCCTCGCGGGAGTTGCCGGTCTCCTGCTGATAGGTGCGCCGATCCCCGGACAGGCTGGAGCTGACCGCCTCCCGGAACGGGCCGTAGAACGCCGAGGCGAACTTGGCGGCGTAGGCCAGGATCACCACGTCGGTGAAGCCGGCGGCGTCCAGTCCGTCGCGAATCGCGCCCACCTGACCGTCCATCATCCCGCTCGGCCCCACCACGTGGGCGCCCGACTCCGCTTGCGCCACAGCGAGATTCACGTAGCGCGCCACGGTGGCGTCGTTGTCCACCCGGCCCCGGTCATCCAGCACACCGCAGTGCCCGTGGTCGGTGAACTCGTCCAGGCAGGTGTCGGCCATCAGCACGGTGGCATCGCCGAGGTCCTTGGCCAGATCGCGCAGCGCGACGTTGAGGATGCCGTCGGGGTCGGTGCCGGCCGAACCGATCGGGTCCTTCTCCTCGTCGCGCGGCACACCGAACAGCATCAGACCGCCCACCCCGGCGGCGACGGCGCTGGCGGCGGCGGCGCGCAGCGAGTCGCGGGTGTGCTGCACCACCTTCGGCATCGAGGCGATCGGACGCGGTTCGTCGATACCGTCTGCGACGAACATCGGCAGCACCAAATGCCTTGGCTCCAAGGAGGTTTGGGCCACCAGGCGGCGCAGCGCCGGGGTCGAGCGAAGCCGGCGCGGACGCTGCCGCGGGTAAGCCATGAGACGCTAGCGCCTGCGGCTCTTCTTGCGCGGCGGTGGCAGCGCCCCCTCGGCGCGCAACCGCGCGGCGTGTTCGGCCAGAGCGTCGACCAGCGGGCCCACCGCCGCGGTCTCGGGCTGGACATCCACCCGCAGGCCGAACTCGGCGGCGGTCTCGGCGGTCTTGGGACCGATGCAGGCGATGATCGTCCGGGCGTGCGGCTTGCCGGCGATGCCGACTAGGTTGCGCACCGTGGAGCTGGACGTGAAGCACACCGCGTCGAAGCCGCCGGTCTTGATCATCTCCCGGGTCTCCGCCGGCGGCGGCGCGGCCCGCACCGTCCGGTAGGCGGTGACATCCTCGATCTCCCAACCCCGTTCGCGCAGCCCCTCGGCCAGCGTCTCGGTGGCGATGTCGGCCCGCGGCAACAGCACTCGGTTCACCGGGTCGAAAACGCTGTCGTAGAGCGGGAAGTCGTCGAGCAGACCCAGCGAGGACTGCTCGCCGGCCGGCACCAGCTCGGGGCTGATCCCGAACGCCCGCACCCGGTCGGCGGTCGACTCGCCCACACAGGCGATCTTCACCCCGGAGAACGCGCGCGCGTCCAGACCGAACTCGCCGAACTTCTCCCACACCGCGCGCACCGCGTTGGTGGAGGTGAACACCACCCACTGGAAGCGGCCGTCGACCAATCCCTTGACGGCACGCTCCATCTGCGCGGGGCTGCGCGGCGGCTCGACGGCGATGGTCGGCACCTCGATCGGCAGCGCGCCGTACGACGTCAGCCGCTCGCTCATCTCGCCGGCCTGGTCCTTGGTGCGGGGCACCAGCACGGTCCAGCCGTACAGGGCGCGGCTCTCCCACCAGTTCAGCTTGGCCCGGGCGCTCACCGTCTTGCCGATGGTCACCACCAGCGGACCGGTCAGCGGGCCGGCGGGGTCGGTGCCGCCCAGCACCGCCGAGTCGGTCAGCCCCTGCAGCGTGGTCTCGATGGAGCGCTGCTGGCAGGTGGTGCCGTGCGCGGTGACCACGCACGGGGTGTTCTCGGCCAGTTCGTGTTCGATCAGGGTACGCGCCGCGTCGGCCAGGTGCGACGCGGTGGCCTGCAGGATCAGCGGGCCGGGCGCGGCGGCCAGCGCCTCCCAGTCCACGTCACCGCGCACGTCGGCCATGGTGTGCGAGGAGCCCAGCGGCAGGCCCGCGTAGGTCGGGACGGCGTTGGTGGGCGCCAGCCCGGGCACGATCTCGATGTGCAGGTGGCTGCGGGCGATGGCGTTGACCTCGGTGATGACGGCGTCGACGGTCAGCGGGTCACCGGCCACCAGCCGCACCACGTCGACACCGGTGCGCGCCTCGGCGGTCAGCGTCTTGGCCACCTCGGCCGGATCACCCAGCGCCGGGCGGATGTCGGGACCACCGGAGATCACCGCCGGCTGCGCCTGCCCCTGCTCGGAGCCAGCGCCCTCGCCGTTGGGCGCCGGCTCGGCCGGCGCCGGACCGGACACCGGCGGCAGGTCCTTGCCGATCAGCGCCAGCACCGGCTCAGGCACGTCGGGGTCGGTGAACACCAGCGCGGCGTTCGCCAGCACCGCCGCGGCCCGGGCCGTCAACAGTCCCGGGTCACCCGGGCCGGAGCCCACGTACGTGATGCGGCCGGGTGTCGGCTTACGCCCTCGCGTCGTCATTGTCGCTCCCAGGTAACTCGCACTTAATTTCCTCGCGCCGGGTCGTGCCGCGCTCCGCTCATCAACTCGCGCGCGCCCAGCTCGAACAGCTCGGCGGCGACCGAAAGCCCCAGCTCTCGGGCCCGACCGGGAGTGCCGATGCCGGACGCGCGGATCACGTCGGACCCGTCCAGCGCCGCCACGCAACCGCGCAGCGACAGCTCTTCGAAGATCCGGCCGTCCTCATCGATGGACTCGACCACTTCGGCGATCGCGCCCACCGGTGCGGAGCAACCGGCCTCCAGTTCGGCCAGCAGGGCTCGCTCCGCGGTGACCGACGCGCGCGTGTCGGCATCGTCCAGCTCCGCCAGCACCGCGGCCAACCGGCTGTCCCCGGCGCGGCATTCGACGGCGAGCGCGCCCTGTGCCGGTGCCGGCAACATCTGCACCGGCTCGAGCGTCTCGGTGACATCCCCGAGGCGACCCAGCCGGGCCAGACCCGCCCGGGCTACCACGATCGCGTCCAGATCACCACTGCTAACCCTGTTCAACCTGGTATCTAGGTTGCCTCGTAGGGGGCGGATTTCCAAACCGAGACCCAATGCTCTAAGCTGCGCGGCCCGCCGCGGCGACGAGGTGCCCACCAGCGAACCGGGTGGCAACTCCCCGAGCACCAGGCCGTCGCGGGCCACCACCGCGTCCCGTGGGTCGTTGCGGGCGGGGATGGCGGCCACAGCAAACCGTGGATCGTCGGCGGTCGGCAGGTCCTTGTGGGAGTGCACGGCGGCGTCCACCCGGCCCTCCTCGATGGCCTCGCGCAGGGCGGTGGTGAACACTCCCACCCCGAGCGACTCGATGGGCCCCGACGACCGGTCCCCCGCGGTGGTGATGGTGACCAGTTCCGCCGGGTGCCCGCGGGCGATCAGGGCGTCCCTGACGCCCCCGGCCTGGGTGGTGGCCAGCAGGCTGCCCCGGGTTCCTATCCGGATCACATTCGCCAATCGGCTACTCGGTGGGTTGTTGCGGCGCGCCCGCGTCGAATCCGGTTGCTATGACCGGCAATTCGCCCGCGGCGACGGCGTCGACGGCGGTCTGGTCGAGTTCGAAGAGCTCACGCAACGCCTCGGCGTAGCTGTCCCCGCCGGGGGCGCTGGCGAGCTGTTTGATCCGCACCGTCGGGGCGTGCAGCAGCTTGTCCACCACCCGACGCACGGTGCGGGCCACCTCTTCACGGTGGGCGCTGTCGAGGCCGGGCAGCCGGTTGTCCAGCCGCAGCAGCTCGGCCTCGACGACGTCGGCCGCGCGCTGGCGCAGCGCCGTCACCGTCGGCGTGACCTCGGCCATCCGCTGCCCGGCCAGGTAGGCGGCGACTTCGGTGGCCACGATGGTGCGGGCGGCGTCGACGTCGGCGGCCGCGGCGTGCGCCGAGGGCTCGTGCTGCACGCGGTCCACGTCGACCACCCAGACGCCGGGCAGCCCGGCCACCGCCGGGTCGACGTCGCGCGGCATGCCCAGATCGCAGATCACCAGGGGGTGGGCGGTCTCGTCGGCGGCCGAGCGGCCGGCGGCGGCCAGCGCGTGGTGCACGTCGGCCAGCGAGACCACCGGGCTGACCGCGCCGGTGCAGCTGACCACGACGTCGGCCCCGGCCAGCGCATCGGCCAGGTGCTCCAGCGGCAGCGCGTCGGCCCGCACCCCGGTTTCGCGGATCTTGCGGACCAGCCGTTGGGCCCGCGACAGCGACCGGTTGAGCACGTGGACCTGCCCGATGCCGGCGCGGGACAGGTGCGCGGCGGCCAGGGCGCCCATCGCTCCGGCGCCGACCAGGACGGCGGTCTTGCCGGCCAGCCCGCCCAGCCGGCGGTCGGCCATGTCCAGGGCGACCGACACCACCGAGGCGCCGGCGGCGTCGATGGCGGTCTCGGAGTGCACCCGCTTGCCCACCGACAGCGCGCGCTGGGCCAGTTCGTGCAGCACCCGGCCCACGGTGCGGTTGGTTTCGGCGGTGGCGTACGCGCGGCGGACCTGGCCGAGCACCTGCTGCTCGCCGATCACCGCCGAGTCCAGGCCGCTGGCCACCGCGAACAGGTGCTCGACGGCGGCCTCGCTGTACCGGACGTAGGCGTATTTGGTGAGGTCGGACATCGACATCCCGGAGTGGTCCGACAGCACCTGCCCGATCACGGCCAACCCGCCGTGGAACGCGTCCACCACCGCGTAGACCTCGACCCGGTTGCATGTCGACAGCACCATCGCCTCGGTCACCAGCGGGGACTGCAACACCCGGTCGACGATCTTGCCGTGATCGGATTCGTCGATACTGAGTTGTTCCAGGACGGAGACCGGCGCACTACGGTGCGAAACCCCGAAGAGCAAGACGCTCACGGCAGCATCACCTGGCCAGCTCCCTTGCTTCCTCCAGTAACTGAACTGCTGTCCACGGTAAACGTTTATCAGCTGGGCTACCAAATAATCGTTTGGCAGCCGGCCCGAGCTCAGCGGGCGAGATCGGCGCGCAGCCGTGGCTCGTCGATGTCCCAGTAGCTGTGTTCGCGACCGTCGAGCAGGATCACCGGCAACCGGTCGCCGAATTCGGCGCGCAGCCCCGGATTGTCCGCCGCCGCGGCGGCGTCGACGTCGGTCGTCGACAGCTCGAAGCCCAATTCCGCGGCGAGTTCGACCAGCCGGGCGTGGATGCGCTCGCAGATGGTGCACCCGTCCCGGGTGAGCAGCTCCACCTGCGGCCGCGGGGTGGCTGACGTCATGGCGACCAGTGTCGCATCGGTGACTTGTGGGGCGGGTTACCAGGGATTATGTTCCGGCTATGAGCGACAACACGGTGCGGGTCGACCCTGTGGTGATGCAGGGCGCCGCCGCGTCGCTCAGCGGTGCGGCCGAGCATCTTTCGGCACAGCTGGGCCAGCTCGACGACCAGGTCGGTCAGATGCTGGGCGGGTGGCAGGGCGCGTCGGGCAGCGCGTACGCCGCGGCGTGGGAGCTGTGGCATCGCGGCGCTCGCGAAGTGCAGCTCGGGTTGGCGATGCTGGCCCGCCTGGTCGGCCAGGCCGGCGAGGCCTATGCGAGCAACGAGGCCGGCGCCGCCCAGGCCGAACGGGCGGTGCGCGGTGGCTGAGGCGTTCCGGGTGGACCCGGCGGCGCTGGCCGACGCGGTGCAACGGATGGCCGAATTCCAGCGCTACGCCGAGGACATGATCGCCGAAATCGATTCTCGCGTAACGCGTTTGCACCAGACGTGGACCGGTGAGGGCGCCGCGGCGCATGCCGAGGCGCATCAGCATTGGGTGCGCGGCGAGGCGATGATGCGCGAGGCGCTGGCGCAGCTCGGCAAGGCGGCCTCGACCGCGCACGGCAACTACACCGGGGCGATGTCGAAGAATCTCGGCATGTGGTCGTGACCCGATGGCGCCGCTGGCGTGTGATCCCACCGCCCTAGACCACGCCGGCGCCACCGTGGTGGCCGCCGGTGAGTCGTTGGGTTCGGTGATCTCGACCTTGACGGCGGCGCTGGCCGGCACCTCCGGGATGGCCGGTGACGATCCGGTGGGCGCCGCGCTGGGCCGCCGCTACGACGGCGCGGCGGCCAAGTTGATCCAGGCGATGGCCGACACGCGGAATGGGTTGTGCAGCATCGGCGATGGGGTGCGGATGTCGGCGCACAACTACGCGGTGGCCGAGGCGATGTCGGACCTGGCGGGCCGGGCCTCCGCCCTGCCGGCACCCCAGGTGACCGGGCCGTTGACGGTCGGGGCGCCGCCGTCGGCGGTGGGTCACGGCAGCGGCGCCCCGGCCGGCTGGGGCTGGGTGGCCCCGTCTATCGGGATGATCTGGCCCACCGGCGATTCGGCGAAATTGCGGGCCGCCGCGGCGGCCTGGGCCACCGCCGGTGCCAACTTCATGGCCGCCGAGACCGCGGCCGGCGGCGGAACGATGGCAGCCATTGGCGCACAACAGATTCCGGAGGGCGCCGCGATCAACAAGGCGCTGGCCGACGCCTCCAGCGCCACGGCCGACGTGGCGCGGCAATGCCAGACGATCGCCGCGCAGCTCAACAGCTATGCGGCCAAGGTCGACCAGGTGCACGCGGCGATCCTGGATCTGTTGTCGCGCATCTGCGATCCGCTGACCGGGATCAAAGAGGTCTGGGATCTGCTGACCGACGAAGACGAAGACGAAGACGAGATCAAGAAGATCGCCGACGACATTCGCACGGTGGTCGACAACTTCGGCCGGGAGGCCGACACGCTGGGCGGCCAGATCGAGGCCACGGTGTCCGCGGTTGCCGCGGCCACAGAGAACATGAGCCATTGGGCCGGTAAGGAGTGGGACCACTTCTTGCACGGGACGCCGGTCGGCAGGGCGCTCAACCAGGTGGGCCAGGCCTTCAAAGGCGTCGGTGAGGAAGGCTGGGGATTTCTCAAAGGGCTGTACGAGGTCAGTCCCAACCGGATGCTGCTGGATCCCGTGGGTTACGGCAAAACCATGGCCGGCATGGTTGAAGGGGCCGGGACGCTCGTCGGCCTGGGGCCCGACGGCGTGCCGGGAGCGTTCGACGCGTGGAAGGCGCTGGGCAAGGACGTCACGCACTGGGACGAGTGGGGCTCGAATCCGGCCGAGGCCCTCGGGAAGTCCACTTTCGACGTGGCGACGTTGGCCTTGCCCGGCGGGCCGCTGTCCAAGCTGGGCAAATTCGGGCACAGCGCCGCCGATGCGCTGAAAGGGCTGAAGAAACCGCCCGGGGTTCCCAAGCCTCCGGAGGTCAAGCCCCCGGCCGCGCCCAAAGCGCCGGACTCGGGCCAGCCGGCGCCTTCGGGGAAGCCGGGGCCGGTCGCGCCCTCGGGGAAGCCGGCGCCCGGGCCGGCCGACGGTCCGCTGCCGCACAGCCCGACCGAGTCCAAGCCGCCGGCTGGCGGGACACCTCCGGCCGCTGAGCCGCCCAAGCCGACCGCCGCACCGCACAGCGGCGAACCGAAACCCATTGCGACGCCGCCGGAATCGGTCGGCAAACCAGTGACGCCCGCGCCGGCCGAGGGCGCGCCAGCTCAACCGCACGAGCCGGTGTCCGCGCGAGTACCGCCCACTGTGCCGGCGGCGGACACGCCCGCTCCTTCGGCACCCGCAGCTTCGATGTCGGCGGCATCGGGTCCTCCGATGCCGCCGACACCATCTTTGCCGGAGCCGGCGTCTCTTCCTTCTGGCCCCTCGGGCGATTTGCCCGCCGAAACCCCGCCCACTGCCGGGATACCCCACAGCGGGGAGCCGAGCGCTCCATCATCGGTACCGCCGCATTTTCCTGACACACCAACGCACGGCCTCGGAGACGGTGGTGCGCATGGTCCGCCCGAAAGTGATCCGAAAAACGCAAACGGCCATGGACCGCACGACGCGAGCCTGGACAGCGGCTCCGACCACCATTTGCCCCTTCACCCGCTTGACTCGGATGATTTAGCTGCACTGGCCCACTACACTGGACCCGGATACCAAGAACTGAATTTCGCCCTAAGGGAAGGCGCGTTGGACGTATCTCAACAGGCACGTGTTGACGCTCTACAGAAAGCGTTGGAGAAACTCCCGGTGTACGAAGGCGCCGTGGTGCGGGGTACGAATCTGCCCGCCGATGTGCTCGAACAGTACCGGCCTGGCGAAGTAATTACCGAAGCCGCTTTTACCAGCACCTCAACCGACCATACCGTAGCTCAATCATCTGCTTTCGCTGGAAACACCGAATTCAGGATCTGGTCGACTACGGGACGAGATGTTTCATCAGTGTCGATGTATCCTGATGAGAAGGAGATATTATTTCCAGCCGGGTCAAAATTCTATGTTGTAAGCAAGACAGTAGACCCGCAGACAGGTAGGACGATTATCGAAATGATCGAACGCTGACTAGCTAGTCCCTCGCACCTGCTAAATCATGATGGGAGTTCTAAATGAGCAGAAAGATTGCGGGTAAGACTTTCTCGACTCCGGAAGAAGCTGGTGTTACCGCGCCAACGGAGGAAGAATTGGCACGCGCAAGGAAGGGATTCGACGAATTTCAGGCTAAAGTCGATGCCGTGGCTCCTGAAGACCGCAAAGCAAAGATCTCGCCTAAATTCTGGGATGACATCTCTGGCACCGAGTACGATCCCAAAAAGAAAGCTTAGTCTGGCTGTCTGCTCGAGCGCGATATGAGGAGTAACGGCGCCATTATCATCGGTTCGGCTATAGGGCCTCTATTATGGCGGTTATCGACTCTGCCAATGCGGTCGATTTAACTCGGGAGAAATCGTTCAGGTCGCGGACTCAGCAGCCAATTAACACATCGCAGACGACCGCGGGTGAGCCTCCTTGTCTCCGTCGGCTGCGACAGAGCTGGGTCGTCCAACACGAACTGGGCAGTCCAATGCCGTCCCTTTGCCGAGCGTGAAGTTAGTTTCACGCTGGGCGCCGAGCGTGAAACTAACTTCACGCTCGCGGGGGCGACGGGCGACGGGCGACGGGCGACGGGCGACGGGCGACGGGGAGAACGGGGAGCCCGCTCGGCCGCCGAACCGTCAACGCCCCCACGCCGTCTGCCCGATAGGGTTGGATATCGGGCACCCGCTGGGTCGCCAGGCAGCACAGCGATCTAGGAGGTTCGGCGATGACTTCCTCTGACCCGGTCAACGCAGACCCCACCGGTCACGTTGACTTGGAGTCGCTGGCCGCTGACGCCAGCGCCGCCCGCGCGATCGAGGGCATGCAGGAAGCCGCTGCCACCCAGGAGGACCGCCCGCAACCCCCGATCGACCTGACCGCCGCCGCCTTCTTCGACGTCGACAACACGCTGGTGCAGGGCTCCTCGGCGGTGCACTTCGGCCGCGGGCTGGCCACCCGCAACTACTTCACCTATCGCGACGTCCTCGGATTCATCTACGCGCAAGCCAAATTCCAGGTGCTCGGCAAGGAGAACAGCAACGACGTCGCAGCGGGCCGGCGCAAGGCGCTCGCCTTCATCGAGGGGCGGTCGGTCGAGCAGCTGGTGGCCCTCGGCGAGGAGATCTACGACGAGATCATCGCCGACAAGATCTGGCCGGGCACCCGCGAGCTCACCCAGATGCACCTCGACGCCGGACAGCAGGTGTGGCTGATCACCGCCACGCCCTACGAACTCGCGGCCACCATCGCGCGACGGCTCGGCCTGACCGGCGCGCTGGGCACGGTGGCCGAATCGGTCGACGGCGTGTTCACGGGGCGGCTGGTCGGCGACATCCTGCACGGCACCGGCAAGGCACACGCGGTGCGCTCGCTGGCGATTCGCGAGGGGCTCAACCTGAAACGCTGCACCGCCTACTCCGACAGCTACAACGATGTGCCGATGCTGTCGCTGGTGGGCACCGCGGTGGCCATCAACCCCGACGCCCGGCTGCGCGCCCTGGCCCGCGAACGCGGATGGGAGATTCGCGATTTCCGCACCGCCCGCAAGGCGGCCCGGATCGGGGTGCCGTCGGCGCTGGCGCTGGGCGCCGCCGGTGGTGCGCTGGCCGCTCTGGCCTCCAGACGGCAATCGCGCTGATAAGCTGCGCCGCGCAGACATTTTTGAGCGGAGAGCACAGCGGCATGACAGTCCCCAAAGAAGCCGAAGGACTTATCGGCAGCCATTACCGGGCACCCGACTACTTCGAGGTCGGTCGCGAGAAGATCCGCGAGTTCGCGCTCGCGGTCAAAGACGACCACCCCGCGCACTTCGACGAGAGTGAATCCGCCGCAGCTGGGTACCCCGACATGGTGGCGCCCCTCACGTTCCTCGCGATCGCAGGTCGCCGCGTGCAGCTGGAGATCTTCACCAAGTTCAGCATCCCCATCAACATCGCCAGGGTCATCCACCGCGACCAGAAGTTCAAGTTCCATCGCCCGATCCTGGCCCACGACAGGCTGTATTTCGACACCTATCTAGACTCGGTGATCGAGTCCCACGGCACCGTGCTCGCGGAGATCCGCAGCGAAGTGACCGATGCCGATGGAAAGCCGATTGTCACCAGCGTCGTCACGATGCTGGGGGAGGCCGCACACCAAGAGGCCGACGCGGCAGCGACCGCCGCGGCAGTTGCATCCATATCAGCAGGAAAGTTAGGGGCGATATAGATGACGTCACAGGGGGAAACACAGCTCAAACCGCCCGTCGAGGCGGTCCGATCCCACTACGACAAGTCGAACGAGTTCTTCAAACTCTGGCTTGACCCGTCGATGACCTACAGCTGCGGCTACTGGGAAGAGGGCGCCAAGACGCTGGAAGAGGCCCAGTACGCCAAGCGCAAGCTCGCGCTGGACAAGCTGAACCTCGAGCCGGGAATGACGCTGCTCGACATCGGCTGCGGCTGGGGTTCCACCATGCGCCACGCCGTGGAAGAGTACGACGTCGACGTCATCGGCCTGACGCTCAGCGAGAACCAGTACGCCCATTGCGTGGCGGAATTCGACAAGATGGACAGCCCCCGCCGCAAAGAGGTGCGGATCCAGGGGTGGGAGGAATTCCCCGACGAGCCGATCGACCGCATCGTGTCGCTGGGCGCGTTCGAGCACTTCGCCGACGGCGCCGGTGACGCCGGGTACGAGCGCTACGCCACCTTCTTCAAGAAGTACTACGACCTGCTGCCCGACGACGGCCGCATGCTGCTGCACTCGATCGTGGTGCCGACCCGCGAAGAGGGCAACGCGATGGGCTTGAAGGTGAACATGACCCTGCTGCGGTTCATCAGCTTCATCCTCAAGGAGATCTACCCGGGCGGGAAGCTGCCGCAGGTCAACCTGGTGGACAAGTACGCGACCGACGCGGGTTTCAAGATCGAGCGGCACCACTTCATCGGAAAGAACTACGTCCCGACGCTGACCGCCTGGGGCGACGCGCTCGAGGCGCACAAGGAAGAGGCGATCGCCCTCAAGGGTCAGGAGACCTACGACATCTACCTCAAGTACTTGCGGGGCTGCGCCGAGCTGTTCCGCGACGGCTACACCAACGTCTGCCAGTTCACCATGGTCAAGTAGGCCGGCCAGCGTCGAGTTGTTGGGCCGAAAAACGGCTTAATCGCCCAACAACTCGACGTTCGGCGGGCAAGCCGACGTTCGGCGGGCAAGCCGAAGAACTCAGCCGAAGAAGATGTTGCGGCGGCCGGCCAGCAGCCGGTACAGCGTCTGCTGGATGGTCTCGCGCACCTGGTCGGTCAGCTCGAAGGTGACCATCGGGTCGTCGGCGTCGGAGGCCGCGTAGTCGCCGGTGTAGATCGGCTCACCGAACGCGATGTGCCACTTCGACGGCAGCGGCACCAACCCCATCGGCCCGGCCAACGGGAAGAGCGGCGTGACCGGGAAGTAGGGCAGCCCGAACAGCCGGGCCAGCAGCTTGACGTCGGTCAGCATCGGGTAGATCTCCTCGGACCCGATGATCGAGCACGGGATGATCGGCGCCTTGGTCCGCAACGCGGCGGTGACGAACCCGCCGCGGCCGAACCGCTGCAGCCGGTAGCGGTCCTCGAACCGCTTGCCCAGCCCCTTGTAGCCCTCCGGGAACACGGCGGTCAGCTCGCCGGCGGCCAGCAGCCGGTGCGCGTCGGTGGTGCAGGCCATGGTGTGCCCGGCCTTACGGGCCGCCTCGCCCACCACCGGCAGGTCGAACACCATGTCGGCGGCCAGCAGCCGCAGGTCCCGGTGCGCGGGGTGCTCGTCGTGCACGGCCACCGACAGCATCAGCCCGTCGAACGGCAACACCCCGGCGTGATTGGCCACCACCAGCGCGGCGCCCTCGGCGGGCAGGTTCTCGATGCCGCTCACCTCGACCCGGAACCAGGACCGGAAGAAGACCCGCAGCAGGGGCCGCACGATCGCGCTGTTGAAATGCGGGTCAAAGCCGAACTCGTCGACGCTGTAGTCACCGGTGAGGCGCTGACGCAGGAACCCGGCGACCGCGGCGACCCGCTGCGCCAGCTCGTTGAGCGGCGCCTCCGGCGACGACGCGCCGGCCGCGCGGCGGTGATCATCGATCTCGCGGACCACCGCGGCGATCTGCTCGGCGGATGCGCGGCCGCTGGGATCGGACAGCAGCGAAGGATGCTGGCGAGCTGACTCGGCCCGTTGATCGGCTCTCCGACGCGCCGCTACCCGACCCCGATTCGTGTGCAGTGGAATGACATTCGCTCTGGTTTCACCCGCCACGATACCTACCTGACCCCACCCCACGGAATTGGATTTCGGCTACCCCAGCGCTGGGCCAGGGCTATGGCGCGACTCTCCAGGGAGCGTACCCGATCTGGATCGATTATGGGAGTCAGGCCGCGGCCGCGAACGTAGTCGTCGAAGGCCTCCGCGGTCGTCCATTTCGGCTGGTAGCCAAGCTCTGAACGCATCCGGCTGGTGTCCATCACGCGGCCGTAGCTCAAATAATCGAACTGATCGCGACTGATCTCGTTGTAGCGGTTGGCGCGCCGCAACGAGTCCAGCGCCCAGACGCCGAAACCCGGTACCGGCAAAGGAATCCGGCCGGCCCGCCGGATCGCCTGCGAGAGCATGATGATGCCGTCGGCGCCGATGTTGAAGGTGCCGGCCTTGCCGGCCATCGCCGCGCGCTCCAGCGCGCCCAGCGCGTCCTGCTCATGCAGCAGCTGCAACCGCGCGTCCCGGCCGAGAATGGTCGGCACCAACGGGCCGGCCAGATAGCGCGACAGGGTGGTGTCCATCGCCGGGCCGATCATGTTGGCCAGCCGCAGGATCGTGACCGCGATGTCGGGCCGGCGCCGCCCCAGACCGCGCGCATAGGCTTCGATGTCGAGGCTGTCCTTGGCGAAGCCGGCCCGGAACGGCCGGCGGCTGGTGCTGTCCTCGGTGAACATCACCGGGTCGTGCGCACTGGAGCCGTACACCTCCGACGTCGACTTGAGCACCACCCGGCGCACCGACGGCGCCTTCTGGCAGGCGGCGAACAGCTGCATCGCGCCCATCACGTTGATCTCTTTGAGCGCCGCGGTGCCGCCGGACCGGGGCGCGTACGACGCGGCCGCCGCGTGCACCACGGTGTCGACGTCGCCGTTGCGAATCACCTTGGCTATGAAGGGATTACGGATGTCGGCGCGGACGAATTCGGCGCGACCCATCCGGCGCAGCATGTCCTTGCTCGGGGCGATCGCGTCCACCGTTATGACCCCTTTGATCATCGGGTTCTGCGCCAGGCGAGCGGTCAGGTAGCCGCCGAGAAACCGGCAGGCGCCGGTGACCAACACGATCTTGGGGTAATGCACCGTGTTGCCGGCGGTGTCGTCCGGTCCGGAATTGTGCCCATTCGACGGATCCACCCGAACAGCCTAACGGCCGGGCGGGGCGGCGGCACCGGGCCGCCGACGGAGTTACTTGCCGAGTTTTCTGCGCTGCACCCGGGTGCGACGCAGCAGCTTGCGGTGCTTCTTCTTCGACATACGCTTGCGCCGCTTCTTGATTACTGAACCCATAACTCCGCTATCTGACCGTGGCCTGCTTCAAAGATTGGACCCGGACACTTTACCCGGCCGGATGCATCGAACACCAAACCGGAGTCGGGTGACCGCGCCCGCGCAGGACCGGTGCCGCCGCGCCGTCGTCGGGCTCAGCCGGCGTCGAAGTAGGACGTCTCCAGCATGTCGTGGACGGCCTTGGCGTGCACCCGGAACGACCGCCCCACCCGCACCGCGGGCAGTTCGCCGTTGTGCACCAACCGGTAGACCGTCATCTTGGAGACCCGCATCAACGCGGCCACCTCGGCGACGGTGAGAAATTGCGTCCTGCCCTGCTGGCCGTCGCCGGAACCGGCGTCCCGTGCCTTACCTGCAGAATCTCGCGCTGATGGCCCGTTCGTAGACGTCATCGCAACCCAATCGTGTCAGGCACGCGCATGCCAGCGGCTTCCCCTCCGCTGGCACCGACACGCGCTTACACAAGGAGAATAGCGGGACTAATGGGGTTACTGGTACTGGTGGGGGACAATCAGTTCAAAATTCTTGGATTACTCCGATGTAATTCTTAGCTGCTCAGAGCGTATTTTGGCGGCCTGGACGGCGGCGTCGACGGCCGCCCGCAGGCCCCCCCGCTCCAGCTCGCGCAGGCCGGCCGCGGTGGTGCCGCCCGGGGAGGTCACCGTGGCCCGCAGCTGGGTGGCGGTGGCGTCCACCCGCATCCCGGGCGTCTCCGCCTCGCCCAGTCGCCGATCGGCGTCCATCCGCTCCAGCAGCATCGCCGCCGAGCCGGCCATGGTCTGGGCGGTCAGGTCGGCCGCCACCTCGCGGCTCAGGCCCGCGGCCACCCCGGCGTCCACCAGGGCCTCCACCAGCAGGAAGAAATACGCCGGCCCGGAGCCGGACAGGGCGGTGACGGCGTCCATCTGGCTCTCCGGCACGCTCAGCACGCCCCCGACCGAGTCGAACAGCGCCGAGACGCCCTCGAGCTGCGGGGCGGTGACGAAGCGGCCCTTGGCCAGTGCGGTGACCCCGGCGCCGACCAGCGCGGCCGCGTTCGGCATGGCCCGCACCACCGGTGTCCCGGCCGGCAGCCGGGATTCGAAGTAGCCGATGGTGACCCCGGCGGCGACCGTGACGAACACCTGCTCGGCGGTGTCGCTCTCGGCCTGGCCGGCGGCGCGGGCGATCTCGGACATCACCGACTCGACGTCGGCCGGTTTCACCGCGACCACGACGAACGACGCGTTTTCCACCGCATCGGCCACCGAGGTCATCAGCACCGAGTAGGTGTCGGCCAGATATTTGGCGCGCTCGGGAACCCGCTCGACCACCA
Source organism: Mycobacterium timonense (assembly GCF_025821985.1). NCBI lineage: Bacteria > Bacillati > Actinomycetota > Actinomycetes > Mycobacteriales > Mycobacteriaceae > Mycobacterium > Mycobacterium timonense. The sequence goes on from NZ_JACKSY010000104.1 coordinate 243,193, forward strand.
CCAGGTCCTTGACCTGCCGGCCCGCCCGCAGCAGACCCGACAGCAGGGCCTCCCCGATGCTGCCGCCACCGATGATCGCGATTCTTGCCATGCCGGACAGCATCGCAGACACCGCCGGCTAAGGAGCGGCAGGGACCAGGGCCAGCTGGCGGGCCTGCACCACCAGGCGGCCCAAGCTGTCGACGACGGTGTGGTCCTCGTCGAACCAGTCGTGCCCGATCTCGGTGCAGGTCGCGATGATGCGCAGCCAGCCGTCGGCCGGCAGGCCCCGCAGAAACGCGGTGAGCTGGATCGTCGGCGCCCAGCCAGTGCGGTCCACGGCGAAGGTGACCGGCGCCGACAGGTCGCCGCACATCAGCGCGAACAGCGCATCCGGCGCCACCCCGCGGGGGCGTGCCCACATCTGGATCACCGGCGGTCGCCCGTCGGCGGAGGGCTGCATCGTCGACAACACCGGCCGCACGTCGCACCCCTCGCCCAGGTGCACCAGGCCGGCCAGCGGATGCCCGGGCCCGATCGGTTCGATGTCGTCGGGCGGTTCGGGCGGCATCAGAGCCGGCACCGGGTTGGCCGACAGCAGCGGCTTGGCGCTTGCCGCCGACCCGTCGGCCGGAAAGTGCTCCGGCTCACCGAGATTGACGACGGCGTGCACGGCGGTCCGCTCACCCTGGGTGAGCTCGACGTCGACCACGCTGATCCGCCGGCCGCGCTTGCGGATCGACGTCACCAATCGCATCGGCCCCGGATCGGGCGCCCACAGGAAGCTGGCCGACACCGCCACGGGCTGCTGCCCCGATTCCGGCCCGCCGGCGCAGGCGGTGCGGGCGGCGTTGGCGCACAGCGCCAGCATCGCGCCGCCGTGCACCTTGGGACCGATGGTCCAGCGCTTGTCGAGCTCGCCGTCGTAGACGCCGGACCCGGCCTCCCGCAACGTCATTGCGGTGGTATATAACGCGTTCATGAGCTCGGGAGGTCTCCTGGGTGGTCAGCGCAGCAGATGGGTGCGGGCAAACTGTAGCGATTCGGCGAGCATGGCCTCTCGCTCGGTGGCGCTGCGCGCGCTGGACGTCGACACCTCGAGGATGACGTGGCCGGCGAAATGGCCGGCGGCCAGCATCTGGCACACCTCGGCGGTGGGCTGGGTGCCGCGGCCGGGCACCAGATGTTCGTCGGCGGGCAGCCCGTTGCCGTCGCACAGGTGCAGGTGCACCAGTCCGTTGCCCATCCGCCGCGCCATGTCCAGCGAATCGGTGCCGGCCGTCGCGGTGTGGGACAGGTCCAGCGTGTAGTGGGCGTGGTGGCCGTCCAGCGGGTCGTAGGACGGCGCGAACGCCGAGATCGCCGGGCCGGGGCCGCCGCCGCGGCGGCGCATGCGTTCCAGCGACTGGCCCGCTCCGAAAAACCGGTCCGCCCGGAACGGGAACATGTTCTCCACCGCGATCATCACGTCGCTGGCCGCCTCCAGCGTCGCGACCTGCTCGGTGAACCCCTCGGCGTACCGCCGCTGCCAGCGGAACGGCGGATGCACGACGACGGTCTGCGCGCCCAGTTGTTCGGCGGCGCGCACGCTGCGGTCCAGCTTGGGGATCGGGTTGGCGCCCCACACCCGCTGCGAGATCAGCAGGCACGGCGCGTGCACGGACAGCACCGGCACCCGATAGCGCCGGGACAGCTTCTTGACGGCCGCGATGTCCTGGCTGACCGACTCGGCCCACACCATCAGCTCCACCCCGTCGTAGCCGAGCCGGGCCGCGTATTCGAACGCGGCCTCGGCCCGCAACGGATACACCGAAGCCGTGGACAGGCCGACTTTGATGGCAGGGCGCACTGTCTGTCGGTGCCGCTAGCCCGACTGCAACGACAGCGCCAAGGGCCCCAGGGTGATCAACGCACCCACCGCGACCGCGATCAACGTGCTGGCGATGTCCTCGGTCTTGCGCACCACCCGCACCCCGACCACCAGGCCGAGGATGACCAGCACCGAGAGCACCAGGGCCACGATGCTGTTCCAGCGCCAAAGCTGGTCGAAGGCCACGAACAGCCCGGCGCCGAACGCGACGGCCAGAATCGATTGCAGCACAACCACACTGCCGCGCCAGATCGCCTCGAGCCTGCCGGGCGCCGGGTGTGCCGCCTCGGCGTCCTCGTCCTCGAGGTGCGCCGCGTCGAGGTCCTCGTCGGTCAGCGTCGCAGCATCCGCGTGGTCGTCGTCGAGACCCTCGTCGAGGTCGTCGTCGAGCGCCGAATCCGATTGCAGATACGAGCGCACGTACGCGGAGTCCTCCAACGCCGGTTCGGCCTCGCGCACCTCGGAGTCCATCACGTCCACCGGAATGTCGGCGTAGTGGTCCATCGGGTCGGGGCTCATGTCCTCGGCGCCCGAGGATCGCCGGCCGGTGCCGTTGGCGGACGGGCCCGGCTCGGGCAGCGGCCGCGGGTAGGCGCTGCGCTCGGGGCCGGGGGCGCGCTTGGGCTGCGGCGGCGACTTGGGCCAGCGCGGCTCGGGCTCGGACCAGTAGGGGGTCTTGGGCTGGTCCTCGGCTACCGGTTCGGCGGGTTCGGCCACGGGTTGGGCGGGTGCGGCCGTGTCGACGGTGTCGGTGGCGCCGGGGTGGTCGTCGGGCTCGTCGTCACGGATGACCGGGATCTCGCCGGTGAGCTCGGCCACGGTCACCGCGTCGCTGTCGCCGCGCCGCCGGCGACGCCGCCGGGTGACCGCCGGGGCGCCGATGGTTCCGTTTCTGGCCAGCAATTCGGCAACCGAGATCGGCCGAGTGCCCGGGCTCTCGGTCTCGGAATGCGGTCCGGTCATGGTTTGTCGCCTCTCGATCGGTTCTGATTCCGATCAACTACCTGACCTCCAGCATTACGCACGGACGGCTCCATGAGGGCCGTTCCGTCGGCTTCGCTGTCGAGTTTGCGCAAGATGAGACCTTCCCGTAACGCCCACGGGCAGATATCCACCGATTCGATCGACAGCGCTCGCATGCTCGCCTCCGCCACCAGAGCGCCCGCCACGATCTGCGGCGCCCGCTCGGCGCTCACTCCTTCCAGTTCGGCCCGGTCAGCGGTCGTCATCCTAGAGATGAAAGATATGAGTTGCCTGAGGCCGTTTGCTGTCAGCGTCCTTTTGACCCGCGGTCCGGCGCCCGACGGCGCCGCCCCGGTGAGCCGCGCCAGCGAGCGAAACGTCTTCGACGTCGCCACCGTGAGGTCCGGGGTTCCGGCCTCCAGGATGTTTTCGCTGGCCTCGGCGAGCTCGGCGTCCAGCCAGTCCCGCAGCATCGCCACCCGGCGCCGGCCGGGCGGATCGTCGGGCAGCCATTCGCGGGTCAGCCGGCCCGCGCCCAGCGGCAGCGACAACGCCACCTCGGGCTCCTCGTCCAGGCCGCTGGACATCTCCAGCGAGCCGCCGCCGATGTCGAGGTTGATGATCCGGCCCGCGCTCCACCCGTACCAGCGGCGCACCGCCAGGAACGTCAGCCGGGACTCGTCGACCCCGGTCAGCACCCGCAGCTCGACGCCGGTCTCCTTGCGGACCCGGTTCAGCACTTCCTCGGAGTTGCCCGCCTCCCGCACCGCCGAGGTGGCGAACGCCATCAGCTCCTCGCAGCCCGAACTGTCGGCGATCTTGGCGAATTCGTCGATGGTCGAGATCAGCTTCTCGGCGCCGCGCTTGGTGATCTTGCCGGCGCTGTCGGTGGCCTCGGCCAGCCGCAGGGTGGCTTTCGTCGAACTCATCGGGGTCGGATGGCCGCCCCGGTGGGCATCGACCACCAGCAGATGCACCGTGTTGCTACCCACGTCGAGCACGCCCAATCGCACGCCAACAACCTAACGGTGCCCCGATCGCCCCGCGTCGCGCGACCCGGTCAATCGCCGTGATCAGAGCCATACCGGGCCCGAGTGTCAGCGGCTCGGCGAGACCGCATCTTCGTCTAACGTGGACGACGTGGCGAATTCGCACCCCCAACCGGGACAACCCGGACAAGAGGTCGAGCTGGATTTCGCCCGCGAATGGGTGGAGTTCTACGACCCCGACAACCCCGAGCACCTGATCGCCGCCGACCTGACCTGGTTGCTGTCGCGGTGGACGTGCGTGTTCGGCACGCCGGCCTGCCAGGGCACCGTGGCGGGCCGCCCCGACGACGGGTGCTGCTCGCACGGGGCGTTCCTGTCCGACGACGACGACCGCGCCCGGCTGGACGACGCGGTCAAACAGCTGACCGACGACGACTGGCAATTCCGGGAAAAAGGCTTGGGCCGCAAGGGTTATCTGGAGCTCGACGAGCACGACGGCCAGCCGCAGTACCGCACCCGCAAGCACAAGGACGCCTGCATCTTCCTGAACCGGCCGGGTTTCGCCGGAGGTGTCGGGTGCGCGCTGCACAGCAAGGCGCTCAAGCTCGGCGTGCCGCCGCTGACCATGAAGCCCGACGTCTGCTGGCAGTTGCCGATCCGGCGCAGCCAGGAGTGGGTGACCCGGCCCGACGGCACCGAGATCCTCAAGACCTGGGTCACCGAATACGACCGCCGCGGTTGGGGTTCCGGCGGCGCGGACCTGCATTGGTACTGCACCGGCGACCCGGCCGCTCACGTCGGCGCCACCCAGGTGTGGGAAAGCCTGGCCGACGAGCTCACCGAGCTGCTGGGCGCCAAGGCGTACGCGGAGTTGGCCGCAATGTGCAAGCGGCGCAGCAAGTTAGGGCTCATCGCGGTGCACCCGGCGACCCGCATCGCCGAGTAGCCGCTCAGGACGCCTTGTCTGTCAGCTGGCCATGCCGGCGAAGAACGCGCCGGTAATGAGGCCGATGATCATTGCCATGAGCACCTGCCCGAGCGCCGCGGCCACAAACGTGGTGCTGACGCCCGCTATGAAGAGCATCAGGAGCAGACTTACCCATAGCCGGTGAGCGGTGATCGACGCCCCCGAGGCTGGAGACGGACCGGCGATCGCTGCCCGGTTCTGCCTTCGGATCATTGACTGCCTCCTCCATCCATGAGTCAGCCACAAACATACACCGGTAGTGAGCTGAATCACAGCGAGGTCTGATGTTGCCACACTGCGCCCGATCACGGCGGTAAGCGCAGGCCATAGTGTTTTCGACGACGTCGAACGGGTGACGTGGAGGTAGAACTTTGGCGTTCTCACCGGGCCACTTCGCCCAGCCGTAGCCGGCGTCGGTGATGCCCGCCGCACCCGTTGGCGGGGTGGCCGCCCGTTATGAGGTAGGTTTTTGACGGTCGCATCGGGGAACTCGGGTTCCGCCGCGGCGAGCGACATGGCAACTCGACTGCCATGGGTCTTGAATGGAAGAAGCGAAAAGGGCAGGGGGCGCGCCGTGGTTTACCGGCTGGTGAAGCGCTTCTGGATCCCACTGGTTCTTGTGGTCGTGGTCGCGCTCGGCGCCTATGCCATCCTGCGTATTCACGGGTCCGGAGGACCGCGAGCGCCGAAGCCGGCGGAGGGGTCTGGGATTACCGCCAACTTCAACCCGAAGCACATCACGTACGAGATCACCGGTTCCGGTGGCACCGCGAACCTCAACTACCTCGACGAGAACGGTCAACCCCATCTCGTCGAAAACACGCCGCTGCCTTGGTCATTCACGATCGTGACGACGCTGCCGTCGATGTCGGCCAACATCATGGCTCAGGGTGACCGAAACGTCAGCGACCTGCGCTGCCGGGTCACGGTCGACGGCAACGTGCGCGACGACCGGAGGAGCACCGACTTGGTCAAACCGTTCATCTACTGCTTGGTGAAATCCGTATGAGCATCCAGCACTCGACTCCCCATCGCCCGTTCTTGGGACGGATGGTCCGGATCTTCTCGCTGCCGATCATCGTGTTCTGGGCACTCGTGGCGGTCGGCCTGGGCATCCTGGTCCCCTCCCTCGACGAGGTCGCGGCAAGCCGGTCGGTACCGATGAGTCCGACCGGTGCGCCGTCCTACCAAGCGATGCTGAACATCGGCAAGGTCTTTCAGCAGTACGACTCGGATTCTTCGGCGATGGTCGTGCTCGAGGGGAAGGACAAGCTCGGCGACTCCGCGCACAAGTTCTACGACGAGATCGTCGCCAAGCTGAAGGCCGATCACCAGCATGTGCAGAACGTTCAGGACTTCTGGAGTGATCCGCTAACCGCGGCGGGCTCGCAGAGTGTGGACGGCAAGTCCGCGTACGTGCAGATCTTCCTCAACGGCTCGCAGGGCACCAGTGAGAGCCACGAGTCGGTGGCCGCTGTTCGTCACATCGTCGCTTCGGTGCCAGCGCCTCCAGGTATCAAGGCCCACGTCGCCGGCAACAGCGTGCTCAACGCCGACACTCAGGTCGCCGGGCATCAAAGCATGGCGACGATGGAGCTCGTGTCGGTAGCCGTCATCATCGTGATGCTGCTCGCCATCTACCGGTCGGTCGTGACGATGCTGGTGTCCATGGTCATCATCGGGCTGGAACTCTTTGCCGCGCAAGGCATTACCGCCGCAGCGGGTTACCTGCACATCATCGGTCTGACCCCGTACGCGGTGAGCATGGTGACCATGCTGGCCCTGGCTGCCGGAACAGATTACGTGATCTTCCTGCTCGGCCGATATCAAGAGGAAAGATCGAAGGGCCTCGATCGCGAAGAAGCGTTCTACGTGGCCTACCACGGTGTCTCGCACGTCATCCTGGGTTCGGGCTTGACGATTGCCGGTGCCACGATGTGCCTGAGCTTCACCACACTGCCGTACTTCAACACCATGGGTTTGCCATGCGCGATTTCGGTCTTGGTGATCATCGCCGCGGCGCTGACGCTGGCACCGGCGATTCTCACCGTGGGGTCCAAATTCGGTTTGCTCGACGCCAAACGCGACCTCTCGGCACGGGGTTGGCGCAAGGTCGGCACCACTGTCGTTCGGTGGCCGATCCCGATCATCTTTGTGACCGCCATGGTCGCCGTCATCGGTTTCATCAGCCTGCTGACCTATGTGCCGCAATACAACGACCAAAAGTTCACCCCCGCCAACATGCCGGCCAACCTCGCGATGGGCGTCGCGGAACGCCACTTTTCCCAGGCTCGGATGAACCCGGAATTGTTGATGCTGGAGGCCGATCACGACCTGCGAAACCCCGCCGACATGCTCGTCATCGACCGGGTCGCCAAAAACGTGGCACACATGCGGGGCATCGACCGGGTCCAGACACTGACCCGCCCACTGGGTTCGCCGATCGAGCACAGTTCGATCCCGTTCATGCTCGGTGCGCAAAACGCCGGCACCCTGCAGAGCGCCAAGTTCAACAACGACAACTCGGCGCAAATGCTCGAGCAGGCGGACGAGATGAGCAGGACGATCGCCAACATGGAACGCATGTACGCCATCACCAAGGAGATGACTGAGACCACACACAGCATGGTCGACCGCACCCACGAGATGGTGGCCACCACCAATGAATTGCGCAACAACATCGCCGATTTCGAGGATTTCTTCCGGCCGATGCGCAGCTACTTCTATTGGGAGAAGCACTGCTATGACATCCCGATCTGCTGGTCACTGCGCTCCATCTTCGACACCATCGACGGGATCGACGCACTCGCCGACCAAATACAAGGCCTCACCACCGATTTGGATCGTTTGGATCATTTGCTGCCGCAGATGTTGCCGGTGCTGCAGAACACCATCAGCTCGATGGCAAAGATGCGCGACTTCATGATCGCCACCCACAGCACCATGGCCGGCACCCAGGCCCAGCAGCAGGAACTGGCCAAAGGCGCAACCGAGATCGGCCTGTACTTCGACCAGGCCAAGAACGACGACTTTTTCTACCTGCCACCGGATGTGTTCCAGAACCCCGATTTCAAACGTGGCCTCAAGATGTTCGTCTCGCCCGACGGCAAAGCGATCCGCTACATCATCACCCACCAGGGCGACCCGGCCTCCACCGAAGGCATCGCACACGTCCGCGACCTGAAAGGTGTCGTCGCGGACGCCGTCAAAAACACGCCACTGTCCAATGCCAAGGTTTCGCTTGCCGGCACCGCATCGATGTACTCCGACATGCAGGACGGCATCAAGACCGACCTGATGATCGCTGTCATCGCTTCGATGATCCTGATCTTCGCGATCATGTTGGTGATCACGCGCAGTCTGGTTGCGGCACTGGTGATCGTTGGCACCGTGGCCGCATCGCTGGGCACCGCGTGCGGGCTGTCCGTGCTGTTGTGGCAGGACATCCTGGGCTTAGGCGTGCAATGGATCGTGATCCCGCTGTCCATAGTGATCCTGCTGGCGGTGGGCTCGGACTACAACCTGCTCGTGGTCTCGCGCCTCAGAGAGGAGATCCACGCGGGACTCCATACCGGCATCATCCGCGGCATGGGAGCAACCGGACGAGTCGTCACCGCGGCCGGGATGGTGTTCGCGTTCACCATGATGTCAATGATCGTCAGCGACCTGCGCGTCATCGGCCAACTGGGCATGACCATCGGCATCGGCCTGATCGTCGACACGCTGATCGTGCGGGCGTTCATGACCCCATCGATCGCTGCGGCACTGGGCCGCTGGTTCTGGTGGCCGATGAACACCTTCAAAATCGTGCAGAGGATCCGCCCCGGGCACGATTCCGACGACAGCACCGCGCCAATCCCACGGCTCTCAACCCCATGAGTGCAACCCGAACGTCTGGCCGGCCGTCGACACCACCGTCAACGGCCGGTCGACCCGGGTGTATGGCCGAATCCCAGTCCAAACTCCGCCAACGCACCAACGGGCGCCTGGACCGCTCACGTGATCCCGCAATCCTCAACGCGGCCTTGGAAATTTTGGCCGAACATGGCTACGACGCCACCAACATGAACGCCATCGCCGCACGGGCCGGTGTCGGTAAAGCCGCCATCTATCGCCGCTGGTCATCCAAGACGGCACTACTCACCGATGCGTTGGTCTATTGGCGGCCGGATCTGTTGGACGACGACCCGCCCAATACCGGCAGCCTATCGGGTGATCTGCAGGCCCTCGTCGCGCGCGTGGCCCACCACGACGACGGCCTCATCTCCAATGAGCTAATCCTGCGCGTCGCGTTGGAGGCCGCTCACGATCCCGATCTGGCTTGCGCGCTCGACGATTTGATTCTCTTCAAGGGCCGCCGCGTGATGCCGGCCATTTTCGCCCAGGCCGCCGACCGCGACGAGATACCCCGCGACCGCGATTGGTTACTGGTCGCCGACGTGATCGTGGCGATGGGCCTGCTGCGGGCCGTGGGCGGACAGACCTTCGACGCCGATTTCGTCCGGCAGGTCATCGATACGCTGGTGCTACCGGCGGTCACCTACCCCTCGGGTGCTGCCAGGCCCGATCGCCGATAACTCGCGCCGGGATGGTTGTCGGGCATCGCGGCCGTCCCGAACCGTGGCCGAAAGGCGTTGGTGGTCAAGCGATTCAGCCATCGCGCGTCAACGACGATGAGCGGACCGTCTTCGACATCGACGGTCCGCCCCCGGCACGCCCGTCGGGCTAGTTAGCCTTCCAGCTTGTAGCCCAGCCCGCGCACGGTCACCAGGTGCACCGGGTTGGCCGGGTCGGCTTCGATCTTGGAGCGCAGCCGCTTGACGTGCACGTCGAGCGTCTTGGTGTCGCCGACGTAGTCGGCGCCCCACACCCGGTCGATCAGCTGGCCGCGGGTCAGCACCCGGCCACTGTTGCGCATCAGATACTCGAGCAGGTCGAATTCCTTGAGCGGCAACGTGATCGTGTCACCGTTGACCGAGACGACGTGGCGTTCGACGTCCATCCGCACCGGGCCGGATTCGAGCACGCCGTCGCTGATCTCGGAGTCGTCGTCACCGCCGCGGCGCAGCACCGCCCGGATCCGCGCGATCAGCTCCCGCGCCGAATACGGCTTGGTCACATAGTCATCGGCGCCGAGCTCGAGGCCGACGACCTTGTCGATCTCGCTGTCCCGGGCGGTCACCATGATCACCGGCACGCTGGACCGCGCGCGCAGCTGCTTGCAGACGTCGGTGCCCGACATTCCGGGCAGCATCAGGTCGAGCAGCACGATGTCGGCGCCGCCCCGGTCGAACTCGGCCAGCGCGGCCGACCCGTCGGTCACCACGGTGGCCTCGAAACCCTCCTTGCGGAGCAAGAAGGCCAGCGGGTCGGCCAGCGACTCCTCGTCCTCGACAATCAGCACACTGGTCATCGGCGCGATTCCTCCTCATCGCTACGCTCTGCATCGTCATACGCGCGGGTCATCGGCGCGATTCCTCCTCATCGCTACGCTCTGCATCGTCATACGCGCGGGTCATCGGCTTAGTTCTTCCTCTCGTTGGGAACGGTTGGGCCGCACCTCACGACCCTGCAGTTGCTCGGATTCGCCGTCGCTCCGATGCGACGGCGCCGCCGGAATGGACAGGGTGAACGTCGATCCGGTGCCCGGCTTGCTCCACACCCCGATGGTGCCGTTGTGATTGGCCGCGACGTGCTTGACGATGGCCAGGCCAAGGCCGCTGCCGCCGGTGGCGCGTGAGCGCGCCTTGTCTCCCCGGAAGAACCGCTCGAAAACCCGCTCCTGGTCTTCCAGCGCGATGCCGATGCCGCGGTCGGTGACGGCGATCTCGATGTTGTCGCCGCGGCGGCGACGGCTGATCGACACCGGCGAGCCCGGCGGCGAATAGGCGATGGCATTGGACACCAGGTTGGCCAACGCGGTGACCAACAGCGTCTCGTCGCCCAGCACCCGCAAACCGCTGGGGGCGTCGGTCCGGACCTCGATGTTGGCGTTGTCGGCCGCCACCTTGTGGCGCGAAATCGCTTCGTTCACAACACTATCCACGTCGACCTCGGTGACGTTGGTCAACCGCTCGGCGCCCTGCAGCCGGGACAGCTCGATCAGCTCGGCAACCATGTCGCCCAGCCGGTTGGCCTCGACCAGCACCTTCTCGGCGAACCGGCGCACGGTCTCGGAGTCGTCGGCCGACGCCAGCAGCGCCTCGGCGAGCAGCGCCATGGCCCCCACCGGCGTCTTGAGCTCGTGGCTGACGTTGGCCACGAAGTCGCGCCGGGTCGCCTCCATCCGGGCATAGTCGGACTGGTCGTGGGCGAACACCACGGCGAACCGGCGGTCTTCCTCGCTGAGCAACCGCGCCTGCCCGTGCACCGACAGGCCGGACCGGCCCCCGGACCGTTTTGCCGGCCGCAGGTCGAATTCCACGTCGACACCGGTCAGCGCCTGCTGCGCGGCCTCCCAGGCCTGGTCATCGAGCTGGCGGTCGCGCACCAGGCCCAGCTCCTTGGCCCGGTCGTTGAGGTAGACGACGTCGCGGTGGGCGTCCACCACCGCCGCGCCCAGCGGCATCAGCGCCACGATGCGTTCCAGCATCTGCGCGACGGTGATCCCGGTCCATTCGGTGCTGATCCGCTGGCGGCGCTGCGCCGCCCGCGGGGACAACCGGGTCCCGACCGCCACACCTGCGGCCAGTGCCAGCACGGACAAGACCCCGGCCAGCAACAGTGCCGAGAACACAGTCACATAGCAAATCCTACAAATCTTCCTGAACGCTGCCCTAGCGGAACGAGGCCAAAATCGGACAAGTCACGCCTTGCGTAACAGGTGTTCTGCTTCCGTTCACGCGCTGTTTGGGAAATGGGGCTTTCGGCTGCACCCCTGGGCAGCCTCCCGGCGGGCTTCGACGCCTCAGCCGCGCCCCTGGCTGGCAACCGCGGCGGCGCCGGCGGCGGCCGCCTCGGGGTCGAGGTAGGTGCCGCCGGGGACCAGCGGCCGCAGCCGGGCGTCCAAGTCGTAGCGCAGCGGGATGCCGGTCGGGATGTTCAGCCCCACGACGTCGTCGTCGGACATCTGATCGAGGTGCTTGACCAGGGCGCGCAGCGAGTTGCCGTGCGCGACGATCAGCACCGTCTTGCCGCTGCGCAGGTCCGGGACGATGACGTCGGTGAAGTACGGCAGGAACCGGACGACCACGTCGGCCAGGCACTCGGTCAGCGGCCCGCCGCCGATGTCGGCGTAGCGCGGATCGGCGTCCTGGCTGTAGGTGCTGCCCCGCTCGATCGGCGGCGGCGGCGTGTCATAGCTGCGTCGCCAGGCCATGAACTGCTCCTCGCCGTAGCGCGCCTTCGTCTCGGCCTTGTCCAGGCCCTGCAGCGCCCCGTAGTGGCGTTCGTTGAGCCGCCAGCTGCGCCGCACCGGGATCCACAGCCGGTCCGCGGCATCGAGGGCCAGATGCGCGGTGGTGATCGCGCGGCGCAGCAGCGACGTGTAGAGCACGTCGGGCAGCAGGCCCTGCTCGGCCAGCAGCTCGCCGCTGCGCACCGCCTCGGCGCGGCCCTTGTCGGTCAGCCCGACGTCCACCCAACCGGTGAACAGGTTCAGCGAGTTCCATTCGCTTTCGCCGTGGCGCAGCAGTACCAGCGTGGCAGTCTCACCCATGCCGGTTAGTCTCTCACGCACCCGAAAAGCGCTGCCGGGCGTGGCCACCCGGGCTAACCCTCGTCGTCGTCGATCAGATGAGCAAAGGCCTGCAGGTTCTTCAGCGACTCGCCGCGCGACACCCGCCACTCCCACTCTTTCTGGATCGACGAGCGAAAACCCAACTCCAGCAACGTGTTGAAGTCCGAGTCCACCGCTTCGAGCACCTGCCCGAGCACCCGGTCGATCTCGTCGCCGCTGACCGACGCCAGCGACATGCGGCCCACCAGGTAGATGTCGCCGACGTTGTCCAGGGTGTAGGCCACGCCGTAGAGGCGGCGGTTGCGTTTGAGCAGGAACCGGTACACGCCCTCGTGGTTCTCGTCCGGTTTGCGGCACACGAACGCCTCGACCCGCACCGAGTGCTCGCCGACGCTCAGGATGGTGTTGGTCTTGAGCTTGCGCTCGCCGGGCAGTTCCACCACCAGGCCCGACGGACCGCCATGCGCCCCAGCGTGTTTCGAGTAGGTCAGGCCGCTGGCCTGCAGCGTGTCCTCGATCACCCGCTCGACGGTGGCGCTCATGCGCCCACCCCCCGGCGCTCGGTCGTGTACTCGCGGATCGCGCGCCGGTAGCTGGCCAGCAGCGCGTCGGTGGTGTGGTCCCAGGAGAAGGTGGCGGCGTGCGCGGCCGCCGCGCGGCTCATCGCCGCGGCCGCCGGGGCGGGCGCGCGCAGCAGCCCGGCCAGCGCGTCGGCCCAGTGGTCGACGTCGTGCCCGGCCACCAGGGTGCCGGTGACGCCGTCGCGCACGGCCACCGGCAGCCCGCCGACCGCGGCCGCCGCCACCGGGGTGCCGCACGCCTGCGCCTCCAGCGCCACCAGGCCGAAGGACTCCGAATAGCTCGGCACCGCAACAAGATTGGCCGCCTGGAACAGAGTGGCCAGGTTCGGGCGGGACTGCGGGGGCAGGAACGTGACCCGCGCGGAGATGCCGAGTTCGTCGGCCAGCAGGGCCAATCCGTCCGGCGAGGCCAGGCCGGTGCCCGACGGCCCGCCGGCCACCACGATGCGCACCCCGGGCAGTTTCGCAGCGGCACGCAACACGATGTCGGGGGCCTTCAGCGGCTGGATGCGGCCGACGAACGCCACGATGTCCTCGTCGAGCGGCAGCCCCAGCGCGGCCCGGGCGGCGCGACGGTCGCCGGGCCGGAACACGTCGAGGTCCACCCCGGGATGCACGACGTCAATCCTGGCCGGGTCGGCGTGGTGGATCGAAATCAGTTGCCGCGCTTCGTCGTCGGTGTTGACGATCAGCCGGTCGGCCTCGTCGACCACCTGCTGCTCGCCCACCGTGCGCAGCGGCGGCTCGGGCGAATCCCCTTGCGCCAGCGCGGCATTCTTCACCGCGGCCAGGGTGTGCGCGGTGTGCACCAGCGGCACCGCCCAGCGGTCGCGCGCCAGCCAGCCGACCTGCCCGGACAGCCAGTAGTGCGAGTGCACGATGTCGTAGTAACCCGGCTCGTGCGACGCTTCGGCGCGCAGCACCCCGGCCGCGAACGCGCACAGCTGGGTGGGCAGATCGTATTTGTCCAGGCCCTCGAACGGCCCGGCCACCACGTTGCGCACCACCACGCCGGGCACCACCCGCTGCACCGGCGGGTCGGCCGAGGCGGTCGCCCGGGTGAAGATCTCCACCTCGATGCCGCGGCGTGCCAGGTGCAGGGCGGTCTGCAGCACGTAGACGTTCATGCCGCCCGCGTCGCCGGTGCCGGGCTGGGCCAGTGGCGAGGTGTGGACCGCCAGCACGGCGACCCGGCGCGGCTCATTCAGCCGGAAGACGTCATCGTGCCGCACTCTGTCATCTTTACAGGATGGTTCGCCGCCGGGCCCAAGTGCGCAGCACACGGCGGCGTCGGGTCAGGCCGACGACTCGTCCCGCGCGACCTCGCGCAGCCGGGCGTCCAGCGCCCCGGCCCGCCGCATCGCGCTCAACGGATCGGCGTACAGCCCGCTCAGCGACACCGTTCCGGCGCCGGCCTCCTGCACCCGGTTGCCGAAGGCGGTGAGCCGGATGTCGCGCGGCCCCAGCACCGAGCGCGCCGCGAACGCCGCCTCCACCTGCTCCATCGCCTCGGGGTACTCGGTGAAGGCCTGCCCGCCGACCACCAGCTCGTCGGGGTTGAGCATGTCGCGCAGCAGCGCCACCGCCTCGCCCAGCACGCGGCCCCGCTCCGCGAGCAGCTCCCTGGCCTGCTCGTTGCCGGCCCGGGCCACCCGCAGCAGGTCGGCGATCCCGGCGGCGGATCCGCTGGCCCGGTTCGCCGGGGCGAACGGCAGGATGCGCAGCTGGCGGGCGACGGCCACCACCGCCTCGTCGCTGACGGTCGATTCCAGCTGCCCGGTGCCGCCGAGCAGCTCGGAGTGCGCCGGCAGGGTCGCAATGGTGCCCGGGCCGCTGGTCGGCACGTGCACCCGCCCGCCGATCACCAGCGCATAGCCGACCGTCTCGCGGGCGTACACGTACAGGCTGGTCGGCGAGCTGGGCAGGAACCGGCGCATGCCCAGCAGCAGCTCGGCCCCGGCCATGGCGTCCACGTGGGAGGCCACCGACACGGGCAAGCCCAGCGCGTCGGCCAGCACCTGGCCGACCGGCGCCTGCCGCCAGCCCAGCCGCGGGTGGTCCACCTGGCCGGTGGCGCTGTCGACGGTGCCGCCGATCGCGACGCCGATCCACAGCGGCCGCCGGCGGTGCCAGCGTCGCAGGTAGCGGCGGGCGCTGTCGGCCAAGGACGCCAGCGCGGGCCCGGCCGGGTTGCGCGGCGTGGGCGTCTCGACCGTGTCCAGGGTGCGGCCGAACAGGTCGGTGGCCACGATGCTGGTGGTCCGCGCGCCGATGTGGATGCCCAGCGTCACGAACGGCTCGTGGTTGACCTCCACCGGCACCCGCGGGCGCCCGATGGCGCCGGAGACCGCCAGGTCGGCGCGCTCGCGCAGCAGGCCGGCCTCCAGCAGCGCGATGACCTGACGGTTGACCGTGGCGATGCTCAGCGAGGTGACGTTGGCAATGACGTCACGGCCGACGGGTCCACGCAGCCGGACGGCCCGGAAGACGGAGGCCGCCGCGGATTCGGGGATGTGCAGTGCCGGCGGCACGATCTGCCGGCGCACCGCGCGGTGGGGCTTGGGGCCGGGCGCGTGGCCCACGGCGCGACCGGGCGAATGATGGGGATGGGTGAGGGTATTCGTGCGCACGAGCGTCCTTTGTCCGAATTTTGCTGGCCGTCTTGGCCACACCTGGCATGGGGTCAGGAGCGGCAAAGTGCGCAGCAACAACACGCACCCGCCGCGCACAGACACGCGGCGGTGGTGATGTTGGACAGAGCGCTGAGGTGCACACGCAAAATTTAGCACGTTCACTAAGGTTGTTTCGATGGTTGGAACTGGCAGGAATGAACGCGTCGCGGTGGTCACCGGGGCCAGCTCGGGAATCGGCGAGGCAACCGCCCGAACCCTGGCTGCACAGGGCTTTCACGTCGTCGCCGTGGCGCGGCGGGCCAAGCGGATCCACGCCCTGGCCAACGAGATCGGCGGTACCGCCATTGTGGCCGATGTCACAGACGACGCCGCGGTGGCGGCGCTGGCGAGCAAATTGAGCCGGGTCGACGTGCTGGTCAACAACGCCGGCGGGGCTCGCGGCCTGGAACCGGTCGCTGAGGCCGACCTCGAGCACTGGCGGTGGATGTGGGAGACCAACGTGATCGGCACGCTGCGGGTCACCCGCGCGCTGCTGCCCAAGCTGGTCGATTCCGGCGACGGACTGATCGTCACCGTGACTTCCGTTGCGGCACTTGAGGTTTACGACGGCGGCGCCGGCTACACGGCTGCCAAGCACGGGCAGGGGGCGTTGCACCGCACGCTGCGCGGCGAGCTGCTGGGCAAGCCGGTGCGGCTGACCGAGATCGCCCCGGGCGCAGTGGAAACCGAGTTCTCGCTGGTGCGCTTCGACGGCGACCAACAACGCGCCGACGCCGTCTACACCGGCATCACCCCGCTGGTGGCGGCCGACGTGGCCGAGGTGATCGGGTTCGTCGCGTCACGACCAGCGCACGTCAACCTGGATCTGATCGTGATGAAGCCGCGCGATCAGGCGTCGGCCAGCCGGTTCAACCGCCGGGGGTAGCCGGGCCGGTGCTGGCCGGCGTGGTCGTCGACGTGGTCGGCGTGCCCGACAGGGTGGGCGCGTTGGACGGCGTGACCGGCGCGGTCACCGGGATCTGGGTCGACGGCGGGTGCGCGGTGGGCGGCGGCAACGCCGACATGGCCACCCAGGTGTCCCAGTCCACCGCCCAGTCCCAGATGTCGCCGTCGGCGTAGGACAGCTGGATGGAGCTGCCGGTCACCTCCACCGGGTCGCCGTAGATCGCCGACTGGTAGTACTGCTCGGCGTCGCTGGTGGACAGGTTGATGCAGCCGTTGGTGACGTTGGTGTTGCCCTGCGCGCCGGCGCTGGCCGGGTTGGCGTGGATGAACTCGCCGTTGTTGGAGATCCGCACCGCCCAGCGTTCGTGCACGTGGCTGTAGCCGGCCGCCGGGTTGGACATGTAGAAGTCGGCGTACTTCTCGCTGACCACGTGGATGCCGTTGCGGGTGACGTTGCGGGCCTTGTCGGCCTCGCCGTAGCTGCACGGGAAGTCCATGATGACGCCCTCGTCGCGGATCACCTGGATGCGGTGCGAGGACACCTCGGCCTTGACGATCTGGCGCCGGCCGATGTTGATGTTCAGCGAGATGTCCTCGGCGCCGTAGGCGCCGTCGCCGAACGGCAGGCCGTACAGCTTGGCCTGCACGTTGACGGTGGTGCCGGCGGGGTAGTACTCGCGGGTGCGCCAGTGCGCCCGGGCGCCCTGCGCCTCGTCCGGCAGCCAGGCCCAGCTGCCCTCCACGGGCGGGTTGGTGGTGACGGTGAGCGCCTTCTCGACCGCGGCCTTGTCGCTGATCGGCGCGTCGAACTGCAGGATGATCGGCGCCGCGATCCCGACGGTCTGGCCGTCGGCCAGCTGGAACGCCCCGCTGATCTTCTTGCTGGGCGACACGGTGCTGAACTTGCCCGCCACGGCGACGGTCTTGCCGTCGTGCCCGACGGCCGAGCCGCTCCACGTGTAGGTCTGGTCGTAGCCGAGCGGCTCCGTGGTGGTGTAGACGGTGCGGTCGGAGTTGAAGGTGCCCGCGACGGCCTTGCCGGACGAGTTCGACAGCGTGACGTGCTGGAACCACCCGTCGCTCACCTCGACGCTGACCGGCGCGGTGGGCACCACGTTCTGGGCCGCGTCGGCGGGCTGGTACTTCAGCCGCAGCGCCGGCTGCTCCTTCTTCTCGGCCTCCTTGGCGGTGCCACCACCGCAGGCGGCCAGCACGCCGGGGGCCAGCGCACCGATCCCGAGGGTCGCCAAAGCCACGCGCCGGTTGAACGGCCGCGGGGCGCTGGACGGGGTCACGAAAATCAAAGATACCGGGGAAAATCGGGCAACCCTGCCGCGACAAATCGGGCGCCGGGCGCGCGTCGGCAAATTTTGCCGCTACAGCCTGCAACCGAGCAGGACGGGCTCGGGCACCAGTGTGATGCCAAACACAGACCGCACCCCGTCCCGGATGGTCCGGGCCAGGGCGATCACGTCGTCGCTGCGGGCCGTGCCGCGGTTGGTCAGCGCCAACGCGTGCTTGGTGGACAGCCGGCAGGGCGCTTCCGGGCCGCCCGGGTCCGGGACCGGATAGCCCTTGCCGAAACCCGCCCGCTCCACCAGCCAGCCGGCGGCCAGCTTGACCCCGCCCGGGGCCGGATAGTGCGGCACCGGCCCGTCAACGGACCCGGCCAGCCGCTCGTAGACGTCGGGGGCCACCACCGGGTTGGTGAAGAACGACCCCACGCTCCAGGTGTCGTGGTCGGCGGCGTCGAGCACCATGCCCTTGCGCGCCCGCAGCGCCAGCACTGCCTCGCGGACCGCGCGCGGGTCGGCGCGCTCGCCGACGGGCACCTTCAACTCGGCGGCCAGCTCGCCGTAGCGCACCGGCGCGCTGCGCCCCGACGCATCGAGCGCGAACTCGACTTCCAGTACCACGGAAGGGATTTCGAGCCCGTCGTCGGCGCGCCGTTTGAACACGCTGGTGCGGTAACCGAATTCCAGCTCGGTGCCGGGCACCCAGCGCACCTGCCCGCTGCCGCGGTCCAGCACCCTGACCCGGGTGAGGGTGTCGGAGACCTCGGCGCCGTACGCCCCGACGTTTTGGATCGGGGTGGCCCCGGCCGAGCCCGGGATGCCGGAAAGGCATTCCAGCCCGCCCAGGCCGTGCTCGATGGCGGTGAGCACGACGTCGTCCCACACCGCCCCCGCCTGGGCGCGCACCAGGTTGCCCTCGACGGTGATTCCGTCGTTGGCCAGCCGCACCGCGGTCAGGTCACTCAGCGCGTCGGAGATCACCAGGTTCGAGCCGCCGGCGAACACCAGCACCGGATCACGTTGTCCGGCAAGCCTTTCGGTGTCCAGCCGGCGCAACGTGGCGATCAACTGTTCGCTGCTGGCACAGGTGATCAGCCGGCGCGCGGTGGGTCCGACCCGCAGCGTGGTCAGCGGCGCCAGCGGCGCCGCGTCGGCCACTGACGCGCCGGCGAACGCCGCACCGGCACCGCTGGATTTCATGGCCCGTAACGGTAGCCTGACCTGCTATGCCGCGCTCATTCGACTTGTCGGCCCACTACGACGGCAGCGTTGACGAGGTGCACCGGGCCTTCACCGATGCCGATTACTGGCGGGCCAGGCTGGCCAGCTCCGGCGTCGACGTGGCGACGCTGGAGTCGATGCGCGTCGGCGGACAGTCCGGTGACGAGGACGTCGTGGAGGTCGTCACGCTGCAGGTGATCCGCAGCGACAAGTTGCCGGGCATGGTCACCCAGCTGCACAGCGGCGATCTGTGTATCCGCCGCGAGGAGACGTGGGGGCCGGTGACGGGCGGCACCGCCACCGGGTCGGTCGTGGGCTCGATCGTGGACGCCCCGGTGAATCTGGCCGGCGACGCCGTGCTGGAGCCCGCCGAGGACACCGGCGGCGCCCGGTTGACCTTCCGGGCCACGGTCCAGGTGCGGGTGCCGATCATCGGCGGCAAGCTGGAGAACTTCATCGGCGCGCGCCTGGCCGAGCTGATTGCCGCCGAGCAGCGCTTCACCACCGAGTGGATCGCCCAAACCGCCTGAGCTCGCGCCTAAGCAGGATCGCCCGACTCCTCCTCGCGCCGCCGCGGCGGCACGCATCGTCGCCGGGCCTAAGCTGGATCGCCCGACTCCTCCTCACGCCGCCGCGGCGGCGCGCATCGTCGCCGGGCCTAAGCTGGCGCTCATGCGAATCGCGCTGGCGCAGATCCTCAGCGGCACCGACCCCGCGGCGAACCTGGCGCTGGTCGGCGAATACACCCGCCGGGCCGCCGGGGCGGGCGCGCGGCTGGTGGTATTCCCCGAGGCCACCATGTGCCGGTTCGGTGTGCCGCTGGCGCCGATCGCCGAGCCGGTCGACGGCCCCTGGGCCGACGGGGTGCGCCGCATCGCGACCGAGGCGAACGTCACCGTCATCGCCGGCATGTTCACCCCGTCCGGCGACGGCCGCGTGAAAAACACACTGCTCGTGGCCAATTCGGACGACCAGGCGGTCACCCACTACGACAAGATCCACCTCTACGACGCATTCGGCTTCACCGAATCGCGCACCGTCGCGCCGGGCCGCGAGCCGGTGGTGGTCGGCGTCGACGGGGTGCGGGTCGGGTTGAGCGTCTGCTACGACATCCGGTTCCCCGAGCTCTACACCGAGCTGGCCCGCCGCGGCGCCCAGCTGATCGCGGTCTGCGCGTCCTGGGGCGCGGGGCCCGGCAAACTCGACCAGTGGACCCTGCTGGCCCGCGCCCGCGCGCTGGACTCGATGAGCTACATCGCCGCGGCCGGTCAGGCCGACCCCGGCGGCAGCCTGTCCGCGTCGGGGGCGCCGACCGGGGTGGGCGGCAGTCTGGTCGCCTCACCGCTGGGTGAGGTGGTCGCGTCGGCCGGCGCGCAGCCGCAGCTGGTGCTGGCCGACATCGACGTCGACCGGGTCGCGCAGGCCCGCAAGACTATCGCGGCGCTCAGCAACCGCTCGGACTTTGCTCAGGTTGGTAGGGCAGAATCGGTCGGGTGACGAACCCACAAGGACCCCCGAAGCAGGACCCGTCGACGTGGGGCCGTCCCGCCAACCAGGGACCCTACGGCCAGCCTCCGACGGAACGGCCGACCGAGCGGATCAACACCGGCGGCCCAGGTCAGGCGCCCGGTCAGGTGCCGCCACCGCCGCCGGCGCCCGCTCCCCCGCCCCCCGGCCAGACCGAGCGATTCGGCACGCCGCGGCCCCAGATGCAGCAGCCCGGCTACCCGCCGCCGCCCACCCCGCCCGCCGGGCCCACCGAGCGGCTGGCCACCGCGCCGAACCCCGACAACGGGCCGGCGAAAAAGAAGCGCCGGTTCCTGCGTGACCCGGTCTCGGTGCTGTTGATCTTCATCATCGTGTTCGCCCTGATCATCGCCGGGTTCATCGGGGCGGAGCTGTACGTGCGGCACGTCGCCGACACCAAGGTCGCCCAGGCGGTGGCCTGCGAGGTCAAGGACCAGGCCACCGCGTCCTTCGGCGTGACACCGCTGATGCTGTGGCAGCAGGCGACCAAGCACTACACCAACATCTCGGTGCAGACCGCCGGCAACAACATCCGCGACGCCAAGGGCATGAAGCTCTCGATCAATATCAATGACGTCCGGCTCAAGGACAACGGCAACTCGAAGGGCACCATCGGCGCATTGGACGCCACTATCGACTGGACCACCGACGGCATCAAGCAGTCGGTGCAGAACGCCATCCCGGTGCTGGGCCCGTTCGTCACCAACACGGTGACCACCCATCCCGCCGACGGCACCATCGAGCTGAAGGGCATGTTGGACAACATCACCGCCAAGCCGGTGATCTCGGGCACCGGGTTGCAACTGCAGATCGTCAGCTTCAACGCGCTGGGCTTCACCATGCCCAAGGAGTCGGTGCAGTCGACGCTGGACGACTTCACCTCGAACCTGACGAAGAACTACCCGCTGGGCATTCACGCGGACAGCGTGCAGGTCACCGACAAGGGTGTGACCAGCCACTTCTCCACCCGCAACGCCGCCATCCCGACCGGCAACAACAACGACCCCTGCTTCGCCAACCTCTGACGCCGTCGGTCCTCAGCCCAGCCCGTCGAGCACGGCCCGGGTGCCCGACAATCCCAGCCGGGTGGCGCCGGCATCCAGCATCGCCAGCGCGTCGGCGGCGGTGCGGATGCCGCCGCTGGCCTTCACCCCCAGCCGGCCCCCGACGGCCTCGGCCATCAGGGCGACCGCCCGCACGGATGCGCCGCCGGTCGGGTGGAATCCGGTCGACGTCTTGACGAAGTCGGCGCCGGCGTCCTCGGCGGCGCGGCACACCCGGACCAGGGTGTGCTCGTCGGCCAGCGCCAGCAGCGCTGACGACTCCACGATCACCTTGAGCACGGCGCCGCCGACGGCGCCGCGCACCGCCGCGATGTCGGCGCGCACCCCGTCGAGGTCACCGGCCAGCGCCGCGCCGACGTCGATGACCATGTCGATCTCGGCGGCACCGGAGGCCACCGCCAGCGCGGCCTCGTGGGCCTTGACGGCCGGCACATGCTTGCCCGACGGGAATCCCGCCACGCTGGCCACCCGCACGCCGGCACCGGCCTGCACGGCGACGGGAACCATCGGCGGCGAGACGCACACCGCGTAGACGCCCAGCTCGGCCGCCTCGGTGACCAGGGCGGCGACGTCGGCGGCGGTGGCTTCGGGCTTGAGCAGGGTGTGGTCGACGAATGCCGCCAGCTGGGCGCGGGTGGGGGTCATCCGAAGGATTCTTCCGGACCGCCGGGATTGCAGCCGGAGGCGACCATCTCCGCGTCGTCGACGACGGGGCGCCACGGCTCCAGGTTCCAGCTGACCTTGCCGGGCCGGCCCAGCTCGGCGAACTGCCAGTGGCACAGGAACTGCGCGCGCATCCCGGCGGTGTCGGCGTCCGGGGCCAGGGCGAGCACCTCGGCCCAGGCCTCGTCGGCCATCGCCATCGACCCGGGCGTCTTGGCGGCGGTGCGCCCGGCGGGCGTCGGGAAGACCCGCAGGCTGCTTCGGCCCTGCCATTGCGCCCACTCGGTGTGGTCGATGAACGGCGGGTCGGCCGTCCCGGCGCCGGGGTCCGGCACGGCGGCGGGCGCTATCGGCCAGCACAGCGCCAGCAGCAGCGCGGCCGGCGCGGCCAGCGGAACCCGCATCCCGCTAGCGCGACTTGCCCTGTATTTCCAGGAGTTTGGGCCGCACATCGACCAGATACACCCCGGCCGCACAGGCGGCGATCGCCATGCCCAGCACGCCGAACACGTAGCCCAGCACCGACGTCAAAGCCACCGCCCCGCCCAGGATCAGCAACCACACCGGCTTGGTCAGCTTGTCGGCGGCGGTATAGGCGTCGGGGCGCTGCAGCGCGGCATGCACGAAGGCGTAGATCGCCGTGACCAGGACGGCGATCTGCAAGACCAGCATGACGGTACCCACGAGGTGGTTCACGCCTCAAGCGTAGGCGGGCGGCGTCCAAAACGTCGACTCCGAGTCACCCGAAGGCAACTCGGAGTCGAGCGTCGTGGGAACTGCGGTGCTACTTCTGGGTGACCTTCTTGGCCGCGGCCTTCTTGGCCGGCGCCTTCTTGGCGGGGGCCTTCTTGGCCGGCGCCTTCTTGGCGGGGGCCTTGGCGATGGCCTTCTGGGCCTTCTTGCCGGCGGCCTCCGCCTTGCCCGGCAGCTCGATGCCCACCAGCTTGGCGGCGCGCTCACCGACCGCGCGGGTCTGCGACGCGACGGTGCCCAGCGCCTCCTGGGTCAGCTCGACGGCCTGGTCCACGTAGCCCTCGGCGCGCGCGGAGGCGTCCTCGAAGGCGGTCTGGCTGCGCAGCCGCTGCAGGGCCGCCTCGCCGCGCTCGACCAGCTCGTTGTACCGGTTGGTCGCCGCCTCCAGGTAGCCCTCGGCCGCCTTGCGCAGCTCCTCGGTGGTGAACTTGTCGCGCAGCTCGGTGAACTGCTCGGGCAGGTCCTCCTGGAACTTGGTCAGCCGGGCGCGGCGCTCCTCGACCCGGGTGCGGGTCTCGGCGCGGGTCTCCTCGGCCCGCTCACGCAGGTTCGCGATCAGGTCGTTGACCGTGGCCAGGGCCAGGTCGGCCGCGCCCAGGGCCGCGAGCAGCGGGGCTCGCAAGTCGTCGATGTTCGGGTTTTCCGCCATGGTTGTTCCTTTCATGGTTTCTGCTCTGTGTGTTTGTCAGGTGTCTGGTCGGGAAATTAGGTGCAAACGTCTCCTTCGCAACTGGGGCCGCGCGGAGCGTCGGTCGTTCGTCATGCAGTTGGGCTGGAACCGCCAGATCCCTACTGTGGGGTAACCCCCGCGGCCGGTCGTCTATACATCACTGACCCGCCGGCGACGGACTGATCACTCGCTGTCGGGCTGGGTCGGACACTCCTCATGGGTGGCTTCGTTTTGCTGGGTGAACGATGCGTAGATGTCGAGCAGGATCTGCTTTTGGCGCTCGGTGATCGCGGTGTCGGTGACGATCGCGTCCCGCACCTGACTTTTGTCGCTGGGCTCGAGGATCCCGGCGCGCACATAGAGAACCTCGGCGGAAACCCGGAGGGCCTTCGCGATCTGGTTCAGGACGTCGGCCGATGGCTTGCGCAGTCCACGCTCCACCTGGCTGAGATAGGGATTGCTGACCCCGGACTTCTCGGCGAGTTGCCGCACCGACACCTGCGCGAGTTCACGCTGGCTGCGGATGAAGCTGCCGATGTCGGAGGCCATGTCGGAGGCAGCGTTGGACACCTTGGCGGAGAGCTTCTCCTCGGGTGCCACGGCGTGCTCCTGGTCGGACGGTCGGTCTGGACGGCCCTCAGACTACTACAAGTGCTTGCTATTGCAAGCACTTGTTAGCACTGCTAGAAAAGCAGCTGCGCGACGGCGTAGATGACCAGACCGGCCAGCGAGCCGACCACCGTTCCGTTGATCCGGATGAACTGCAGGTCACGGCCGACGTGCAGCTCGATGCGCCGGCTGGCCTCTTCGGCGTCCCAGCGCTCGATGGTGTCGGTGATGATCGCTGTGATTTCCACCCCATACTGCGAGACCAGGTGCTGGGCGGCCCGAACCAGCCAGTTGTCGACCTTGTCGCGCAGGTCGGCGTCGTCGCGCAACGACTCCCCGATGCGCACCACGGTGTCGGCGATGCGGCTGCGCAGCGCGCTGGACGGGTCGTCCACGCCCTCGAGCACCAGCCGTTTCAGCGTCTTCCAGGCCGTCGCGGCGGCATTGGCGATCTCGTCGCGCGCCATCAGCTGCTCCTTGATGGCGTCGGCGCGGGCGATGGTGTCCGGGTCGTGCTGCAGGTCGTCGGCGAATTCGAACAGGAAGCGGGTCGCCGACCGGCGCAGTTCGTGGTCGGGGTTGCGGCGCACCTTGTCGGTGAAGTCCATCAGCTCGCGGTGGATGCGATCGCCCACCAGGTGGTCGATGAAGCGCGGCGACCAGGTCGGCGAGTCGCGCTCGACCACCCGCTGGATGACCTCGCCGGCGTTCAGCGACCACTGGAAGGCGCGGTCGGCCAGCAGCTGGATCAGCGCCTCCTGCCGGTTCTCGGCCAGCAGCGTCGCCAGCACCCGGCCCACCGGCGGACCCCACTGCGGTTCGGCGATGCGGCGCACGATCATCCGGTCGATCACCTGCTGGACGTCTTCGTCGCGCAGCAGCTCCACCAGCACCCGCAGCACCGTGGCCGTCTCGCCGGCCACCCGTTCGGCGTGCGCGGCTTCCGACAGCCACTTACCCAGCCGGCCGGACACCTGCGCGTCGCGCAGCTTGGTCTCCACCACCTCCGGCGATAGGAAGTTCTCCCGCACGAAGGTGCCCAGGCCCTCCCCCAGCTGGTCCTTCTTGCGCTTGATGATGGCGGTGTGCGGGATCGGGATGCCCAGCGGATGGCGGAACAGCGCCGTCACCGCGAACCAGTCCGCCAGCGCGCCCACCATCCCGGCCTCCGCGGCCGCGCCGACATAACCGACCCAGGCGCCCACGCCGGGCTGCGCCTGCGCCCATCGGCAGGCCAAAAACAGGCCGGTGGCACCGATCAGGAAACTCAGCGCCACCGCCTTCATCCGGCGCAGCGCCACCCGCCGCTGCGCGTCGGCCTGCGGATCGGCGCCGGCGAAGGATTCGGCGAACGAGGTGCGGCCCGAGGCTCTGTGTGCCACCACTCCATCATCTATCTTTCCCGCCGATTGGTGTGACGACACCGCGCGCGACGGTCGTCCACGCCCGGGCCAAGACCGCGAACCGGCCGGTCCACGCCGTAGTATCGAGGGCGTCTAGGGAATGGGATTTCGGCGATAGTGGCAGAGCAAATCACGGCTGCGAGCGTCAAAATGGACGGGCGCAAGCGGCGCTGGCATCAGCACAAAGTGGACCGTCGCAACGAACTGGTCGACGGCACGATCGACGCGATTCGCCGGCTCGGCGGCGCGCTGAGCATGGACGAGATCGCCGCCGAGATCGGGGTCTCCAAGACGGTGCTCTACCGCTACTTCGTGGACAAGAACGACCTCACGACCGCCGTGATGATGCGGTTCACCCAGACCACGCTGATTCCCAACATGGCCGCCGCGCTCACCTCCGGCCTGGACGGCTTCGACCTGACCCGCGAGGTCATCCGGGTCTACGTAGAGACCGTGGCCAACGAACCCGAGCCGTACCGGTTCGTGATGTCCAACAGCTCGGCCAGCAAGAGCAAGGTCATCGCCGACTCCGAGCGCATCATCGCGCGCATGCTCGCGGTGCTGATGCGCCGGCGCATGCAGCACGCCGGAATGGACACCGGCGGCGTGGAACCGTGGGCGTACCTGATCGTCGGCGGTGTGCAACTGGCCACCCACTCCTGGATGTCGTACCCGCGGATGAGCCGCGACGAGCTGATCGACTACCTGACGATGCTGAGCTGGAACGCGCTCAAGGGGATCGTGGAAGTCGGCGGGTCGCTGGAGAAGTTCCGCGAAGAGCCGCACCCGTCGCCCATCGTGCCGCCGCGGGAAGCGGCGCTCTGACGCCCCGGCACCGGCCCGGGCAGGGCGACTTCACCCGCCCCAGCGACTACCATGCAGGACAGCGTTGGGGGACGAAGCGGGGTGGTTGCGTGGCTGCCCACCCCCGCCATCTCATATAGAAAGGCTCGTGTCGACATGTCCGTGCAGCTCACGCCGCATTTTGGAAACGTGCAGGCCCACTACGACTTGTCCGACGACTTCTTCCGCCTGTTCCTGGACCCCACTCAGACCTACAGCTGCGCGTACTTCGAGCGCGACGACATGACCCTGGAAGAGGCCCAGATCGCCAAGATCGACCTGGCGCTGGGCAAGTTGAAGCTCGAGCCGGGAATGACGTTGCTGGACATCGGGTGTGGCTGGGGCGCCACCATGCGGCGGGCCATCGAGAAGTATGACGTCAACGTGGTGGGCCTGACACTGTCGGAGAACCAGGCCGAGCACGTGCAGAAGACCTTCGACGCGATGGACACCCCGCGCACCCGGCGGGTGCTGCTGGAGGGCTGGGAGAAGTTCCACGAGCCCGTGGACCGCATCGTCTCGATCGGCGCGTTCGAGCACTTCGGCCGGCAACGCTACGGCCGCTTCTTCAGGATGGCCTACGACGTGCTGCCGCCCGGCGGAATCATGTTGCTGCACACCATCGTTCGGCCCTCCTTCAAAGACGCCCGGGCCAAGGGCATGAAGCTGACCCACGAGATCGTCGAGTTCTCCCGGTTCATCCTGGCCGAGATCTTCCCCGGCGGCTGGCTGCCCACACCGCAGACCGTCGGCGAATACGGCGTGACGGCGGGCTTCGACCTGACCCGGGTGCAGTCGCTGCAGCTGCACTACGCCCGGACGCTGGACCTGTGGGCGCAGGCGCTCGAGGCCAATCGCGAGCAGGCCATCGCCATCCAGTCCCAAGAGGTCTACGACCGGTACATGAAGTATTTGACCGGCTGCGCCAAGCTGTTCCGGGAGGGCTACACCGACGTCAACCAGTTCACCATGGAGAAGAAGTAGCCGTCCTGCCCGACCCGCCTACTTGACCAGCGTGAATTGCCCCACGTTGCTGATGCCCTTGCGGAAGAAGTTCTCGCACCCGGTCAGGTAGTGCATGTAGCGGTCGTAGACCGCTTGCGACTGGATGGCGATGGCCTTGTCCTTGTTGGCCTCCAGGTTCGCCGCCCAGATGTTGAGGGTCCGCGCGTAGTGCTCGCGCAGCAGCTGCACCCGCTCCACCGAAAAGCCCGCCGCCTCACCGAATTTGAAAATGTCCTCCTGCGCCGGCAACTGGCCGCCCGGGAAAATTTCCTGGCCGATGAACCGCATGAACCGTAAATCGCTCATCGTGATCGAAACGCCGCGCTCGTGCTGCTGTTTCTGGGTGTAGGTCAAGATGGTGTGCAAAAGCATCCGGCCGTCGTCGGGCAGGATGTCGTAGGCGCGGTCGAAAAATGCGGAATAGCGCTCCATTTTGAACGCCTCGAAGGCGCCGATGGTGACGATCCGGTCGACCTTGTCGTCGAACTCTTCCCAGCCCTGCAGCCGCACCTCGATGTTGCGGTCCGTCGGAAATCCGGCCAGCAGCTTCTTGCTGTATTCGAATTGGTTGCGGCTCAACGTGATTCCGATGACGTTGACGTCATACTTCTCCAGGGCCCGCTTCAGTGCGCCGCCCCAGCCACACCCGATGTCCAGCAGCGTCATCCCGGGCTCGAGGTTCAGCTTGCCCAGCGCCAGGTCGAACTTCGCGGTTTGCGCTTCTTCGAGCGTCATGTCGTCGCGTTCGAAGAAGGCGCACGTGTAGGCCATGGTCGGATCGAGAAATAACGCAAAGAATTCGTCGGAGACGTCGTAGATGGACTGCGATTCCTCGTAATACGGTTCCAAGCCCGTCATGCGCGGCACAAACCTTTCATCTTATTGAACGCGAGCATAGTAACCGACCTGATCACGCGCGGCCGCGCGGGCGCCGGTCAATACCTGTCAATACGTGTAGAAACCCTGGCCCGTCTTCTTGCCGAGCCGGCCGGCCTCCACCATGCGCAGCAACAGCGGCGGGGCGCCGTACTGCGGCTCCTTGAACTCCTCGAACATCTTGTCCGCGATCAGCTTCAGGGTGTCCAGGCCCACCAGGTCGGAAAGCCGCAGCGGGCCCATCGGATGCGACAGCCCGGCCACCACGGCCTTGTCCACGTCCTCGACGGTGGCGAAGCCGGCCTCCACCATCCGGATCGCCGACAGCAGGTAGGGCACCAGCAGCGCGTTGACCACGAAGCCGGACCGGTCGCTGCAGCGCACCACCTGCTTGCCCAGCACCGCGCTGGCGAACTCCTCGGTGCGCGCGGCGGCGGCCTCGTCGGTGACCAGCGTGCTGACCAGCTCGACCAGCGGCAGCACCGGCACGGGATTGAAGAAGTGCAGCCCCAGCACCCGTTGCGGGTTCTTGGTCGCCGCGGCGAGCTTCATGATCGGGATGCTGGAGGTGTTGGAGGCCAACACCGCATCGGGGTCGGTGACCACCCGGTCGAGTTCGGCGAAGACCTGGGCCTTGACGGCGTCGTCCTCGATGATGGCCTCGATGACCAGTTGGCGATCGGCGAGGTCTTTCAGGTCGGTGGTGAAGGTGAGCTTGCTCAGCGCGCGGTCACGCTCCCGCTCGGTGACCTTGCCGGCGCTCACGCCCCGCTCCAGCGACTTCACGATGCGGTTGCGTCCCGCCGTGATGAGGGCCTCGGTGGTCTCGAACACCGTCACGTCGACGTCGGCGCGGACCGAGACCTCGGCGATGCCGGATCCCATCTGGCCGGCCCCGACCACTCCTACTCGCTGAATCGCTGCGTCACTCACTGTTCTCCGCCAATCGTCTTGTCGTGCACCGCACCTTACACGCCGCGAGCAGACGCAAAGGCACCGCTTTTGCTGTGCAAAAGGGTGCCTTTGCGTCTGCTCGGCAGCACTAACTCAGTGGCTCAAGCCGTCGGTTCCACTTCCTCCTCGCGGCTGACGCCGCTCGTCGTCAGTGGCTCGAGCCGTCGGTTCCACTTCCTCCTCGCGGCTGACGCCGCTCGTCGTCAGTGGCTCAAGCCCTCGGTTCCACCTCGTCTTCGCGGGCAAGCCCGCTCAGCCTCAGTGGAACTGGCCCTCTTCGGTGGAGCCGGTCAGCGCGGTGGTCGACGACGTCGGGTCGACCGTGGTGGCGATCCGGTCGAAGTAACCGGCGCCCACCTCGCGCTGGTGCTTGGTGGCGGTGTAACCGCGCTCCTCGGCGGCGAACTCGCGCTCCTGCAGCTCGACGTAGGCGGTCATCTGGTTGCGGGCGTAGCCGTAGGCCAGATCGAACATCGAGTAGTTCAGCGCGTGGAAGCCGGCCAGCGTGATGAACTGGAACTTGAATCCCATTGCGGCAAGCTCCTTTTGGAACTTCGCGATGGTGGCGTCGTCGAGGTGCTTCTTCCAGTTGAACGACGGCGAGCAGTTGTAGGCCAGCATCTGGTCGGGGAACTCGGCCTTGACGCCCTCGGCGAACTTGGCGGCCAGCTCCAGGTCGGGCGTGCCGGTCTCCATCCAGATCAGGTCGGAGTACGGCGCGTAGGCCTTGGCCCGGGCGATGCAGGGCTCGAGGCCGTTGCGGACCCGGTAGAAGCCCTCCTTGGTGCGCTCGCCGGTGATGAACGGCTGGTCGCGCTCGTCGACGTCGGAGGTGATCAGCGTGGCCGCCTCGGCGTCGGTGCGGGCGATGACGACGGTCGGCACGTCGCACACGTCGGCGGCCAGCCGGGCCGAGGTCAGCGTGCGGATGTGCTGCTGGGTCGGGATCAGCACCTTGCCACCCAGGTGGCCGCACTTCTTCTCCGAAGCCAGCTGGTCCTCCCAGTGCGAGCCCGCCACACCGGCGGCGATCATCGCCTTCTGCAGCTCGAAGACGTTGAGCGCACCACCGAAGCCGGCCTCGCCGTCGGCGACGATCGGCGCCAGCCAGTTCTTCACCGAGGTGTCGCCCTCGACCTTGGCGATCTGGTCCGCGCGCAGCAGCGCGTTGTTGATCCGGCGCACCACGGTCGGCACCGAGTTGGCGGGGTACAGGCTCTGGTCGGGGTAGGTGTGACCGGACAGGTTGGCGTCACCGGCGACCTGCCAGCCCGACAGGTAGATGGCCTTCAGGCCGGCGCGCACCTGCTGCACGGCCATGTTGCCGGTCAGGGCGCCCAGCGCGTTGATGTACTCCAGGTCGTGCAGCTGCTCCCACAGCACCTCCGCGCCCCGGCGGGCCAGGGTGTTCTCCTCGACGACGGTGCCCTGCAGGGCGACGACGTCCTCGGCGGTGTAGGTGCGGGTGACATCCTTCCAGCGCGGGTTGGTGTCCCAGTCCTTCTGGATCTCCTCGGCGCTCTTGGGGGTGCCAACGACAGACATGGGCATGCTCCTTCACGATCTTCACTACGGAATTGCTGGATGCCTCACCGGCGGTAGCTAGCGGCTCAACTTCACTGGTGTGCTAACTCGAAGATGGCACAGCCGATAACGCCCGGTCCAGCCGTTTCAGTTGCCAATTTCAGCAACGAGACCGAGCGATTTTGCGAAGTTTGCTAAGTCGGTAACGAACTTAACCGTTTCAGAAGCTACCCGTCAGTAACCCCAAAGCCGCAGGTCACGCCGCAAATTAACCCGGACGCTTGTACTGTTAGCGAGCAAAGATCGCGGCGACGGCTTTGGCCTCGTCGCCGACGGCGTATGTGAGCGTTGTAACAGTGCGATCGGCCAGCTCGGGACCGAATTGATCGGTGGATCCGGCGGGGTGGACGTGGGAGATGATCTCCAATTTGTCGCCCAGGGCCACCGGCGCCTCGTGTTCGATGGTGACGCGCAACGGCGTCCGCATCAGCTCGGTGTGCGACGCCAGGTAGTCCTCGACGACGCTCCAGTACACGGAGTTGTTCATGTGGTCGAACAGGTCGATGTCGGTGACCCGGACCGGGAACTCGTGGATCTCGACCGCGTCGTCGCGGCTGGCAGGCTTCAGGTAGGGCTTCCAGCGCAGCCGGTCCACCGAGGTCGTCTTGTGCAGGCCGGCCAGGAAGTCGTCGGCGATCCGCGACGGCATCTGGGTTTCCCGGTTGATGTTGATCCAGAACGCCTCGGACTCGATAAGGCCGCCCTTGCGGCCGTCGATGCGGACCCGCATCTCGCACCACCGGTTCGAGGTCCCCGAGCACCACCGACGCAGCCGCAGCATGTCGTTGAACTCGATCGGCCGGATCAGGTCCAGCATGGTGCGCCGGACGATCCACAGCGGGTGGGTCTCCTCGAAACCCATCTCCCGCAGCTGGTCCTGGCCGATGTCCTGAATGTGGCGGGCCGCGGCGTCCAGCCGCAGCCGCCCGGTGCGGTCGATGTCGCCGACCCGCAGCGGCCATTCGCGATCGAAAACGTCGGGGTGACCGTCGGGCACCGGCATCATTTGTTTGTCCAGGCTCACGGTGTCGCTCCCCGTTTCCTCCTCGTCGGTGCCCCCAGGCTAAGGCCTGCGGCCCCGCTCGAATCATGCCAACGACGTGCGCCGAACACCAATCGCGACGCGGCCATCGCGGCTGCCAACTCTGCGAACCAGGGCTTCACAGGCCCGGTAACCTGGGTGGAGTGTCCAAGACGTTCGTCGGCTCACGCGTTCGCCAGCTGCGTCACGAACGCGGGTTTTCCCAGGCCGCGCTGGCCCAGATGCTGGAGATCTCGCCGAGCTACCTCAACCAGATCGAGCATGACGTCCGACCGCTGACGGTGGCGGTGCTGCTGCGCATCACCGAGGTGTTCGGGGTGGACGCCACCTTCTTCTCCTCGCAGGACGACACCCGGCTGGTGGCCGAGCTGCGCGAGGTCACCATGGACCGGGACCTGGACATCGACGTCGACCCCACCGAGGTCGCCGAGATGGTCAGCGCCCATCCCGGTCTGGCCCGCGCGGTGGTCAACCTGCACCGGCGGTACCGGATCACCACCGCGCAGCTGGCGGCCGCCACCGAGGAGCGGTTCTTCGACGGCAGCGGCACCGGGTCGATCACCATGCCGCACGAGGAGGTCCGCGACTACTTCTACCAGCGGCAGAACTATCTGCACGAGCTGGACACCGCCGCCGAGGACCTCACCATCAAGATGCGCCTGCACCACGGGGATCTGGCCCGGGAGCTGACCCGCCGGCTCACCGAGGTGCACGGCGTGCACATCAACCGGCGCATCGATCTGGGCGACACCGTGCTGCACCGCTACGACCCCGAGACCAAGACGCTGGAGATCAGCAATCACCTGTCGTGGGGGCAGCAGGTGTTCAAGATGGCCGCCGAACTGGCCTACCTGGAGTTCGGCGACCTGATCGACAGCCTGGTGGCGCAGGGAAAGTTCACCAGCGAGGAGTCGCACAAACTGGCCCGGCTCGGGCTGGCCAACTACTTCGCCGCCGCGGCGGTGCTGCCGTATCGCCAATTCCACGACGTCGCCGAGAATTTCCGCTACGACGTCGAGCGGCTGTCGTCGTTCTACTCGGTCAGCTACGAGACCATCGCGCACCGCCTGTCGACCCTGCAGCGGCCGTCGATGCGCGGGGTGCCGTTCTCCTTCATCCGGGTGGACCGGGCCGGCAACATGTCAAAACGCCAGTCCGCCACGGGTTTTCACTTCTCCTCCAGCGGCGGTACCTGCCCGCTGTGGAACGTCTACGAGACGTTCGCCAACCCGGGCAAGATCCTGGTGCAGATCGCCCAGATGCCCGACGGCCGCAACTACATGTGGGTGGCCCGCACCGTGGAGCGGCGCGCGGCCCGGTATGGTCAGCCCGGTAAGACCTTCGCGATCGGCCTGGGCTGCGAGCTGCGCCATGCGCACCGGCTGGTCTATTCGGAGGGACTCGACGTCTCGGGGGGCCCAGGAACAGTGGCGACACCGATCGGCGCGGGCTGCCGGGTCTGCGAACGCGACAACTGCCCGCAGCGCGCCTTCCCCGCGCTCGGCCGCGCCCTCGACCTCGACGAGCACCGCAGCACGGTGTCTCCCTACCTGGTGAAGCAGCCGTGACCGCGCCCCGCATCCCGGCCGGGCGGTTTCGCCAACTGGGACCGATCAATTGGGTGATCGCGAAGCTGGGCGCGCGCACCGTCGGCGCGCCGGAGATGCACCTGTTCACCACGCTGGGTCAACGCCGGCTGCTGTTTTGGACCTGGCTGGCCTACGGGGGCCGGCTGCTGCGCGGCAAACTGCCCACCGCCGACACCGAGCTGGTGATCCTGCGCGTCGCGCACCTGCGCGGCTGCGAATACGAGCTGCAGCACCATCGCCGGATGGCGCGGACGGCCGGTCTGGACCCGGATCTGCAGGCCGCGATCTTCGCCTGGCCGCAGCGACTCGAACCGGTGCAGGCCCGCCTGACCGTGCGTCAGCAGGCGCTGCTGGCGGCGACCGACGAGTTCGTCAACGACCGGACCGTCAGCGAGGCCACCTGGCGGCAGCTGGCGGAGCACCTGGACCGCCGGCAGCTGATCGAATTCTGCCTGCTGGCAAGCCAATACGACGGGCTGGCGGCCACCATGTCGGCACTGGCGATTCCGCTGGACCACCCCGAGGGGTCATGAGTAGGTGTCATAGGTAGACGTCGGCCAGGACGGCCAGCGTCAGCAGCACGGGAAGCACCGGCAGCGCGAAGGCGAAGGCGGCCCGCGGCTGGCTGCCGCGCCGGCGCTGCCAGGCGCCCCACACCGCCGCGGCGCCGCCCAGCACCACCGACGCCACCAACACGAGCGGCCCCCACTGGCCCACCGTGGCGTTGTCCCCGTTCGAAATGGCAAGCAGCCAAAGGACATAACCGGTCGCCAGGCCACCGAGGGCGGCAGCGATGGTCTGGGGCGTCAGCGTGCGCAGCATCGTCGAGGGCTCAGAAGTTGATCATGTGCCCGGTCAGGCCGTGGAAGCATTCCTGCAGCGCCTCGGACATGGTCGGGTGGGTGTGCACGTTGCGGGCCAGCTCGGTGGCCGTCAGGTCCCACTTCTGCGCCAGGGTGAGCTCCGGCAGCAGCTCGGAGACGTCGTGGCCGACCAGGTGCCCGCCCAGCAGCTCACCGTATTTCGCGTCGGCGATCAGCTTGACGAACCCGCTGGGGTCGCCCACGCCGTGCGCCTTGCCGTTCGCGGTGAACGGGAACTTGGCCACCACCACGTCGTGCCCCTCGTCGCGGGCCTGCTGTTCGGTGAGCCCGAAGCTGGCGACGTTGGGCTGGCAGAAGGTGGCGCGCGGCATCATCCGGTAGTCGCCGAGCGCCAAAGTCTCTGCGCCGGCGATGGTTTCGGCGGCCACCACGCCTTGGGCCTCTGCGACGTGGGCCAGCTGCAGCTTGCCGGTGACGTCGCCGATGGCGTAGATGTGCTCGATGTTGGTGCGCATGTAGTCGGTGATGCCGATGGCCTTGCGGTCGGTCAGCGCGACCCCGGCCGCCTCCAGGCCGTAGCCCTCGACGTTGGGCGCAAAACCGATGGCCTGCAACACCTTTGCGGCCTTGAGTTCCTGGCTGTTGCCGTCCTTGCTGACCACCACCGTCACTTGCGAGCCGTCATCGGAGATGGATTCGACCTTGGTGCCGGTGAGGATCTTGACGCCCAGCTTCTTGAACTGCTTCTCGATCTCCTTGGACACGTCGGCGTCCTCGTTGGGCAGCGCGCGCGGCAGGAACTCGACGATGGTCACCTCGACGCCGTAGTTGTGCAGCACGTAGCCGAACTCCATGCCGATGGCGCCGGCGCCGGCGATGATGATCGACTCGGGCAACTCCCGGGACAGAATCTGTTCCTCGTAGGTGACCACGTTGGCCGACAGCGACGTGCCCGGAACCAGCCGGGTGCTGCTGCCGGTGGCGATGATCGCGTTGTCGAACGTGACCGTCTCGGTCCCGCCGTCGTTGAGCTCGACCGCCAGCGTGTGCGGGTCGGTGAACCGGCCGTAGCCGTGGATCTCGGTGATCTTGTTCTTCTTCATCAGGAAGTGCACGCCGGCGACGCGGCCCTCGGCCACCTTGCGGCTGCGGTCGAAGGCGGCGCCGTAGTCGAAGGTCGCCTCGCCGTTGATGCCGAACGTCTTGGCCTCTTTGGTGAAGATGTGGGCGAGTTCGGCGTTGCGCAGCAGCGCCTTGGACGGAATGCAGCCGACGTTGAGGCAGACGCCGCCCCAGTATTTCGGTTCGACGATGGCGGTGCTCAGCCCCAGCTGCGCGGCGCGGATGGCTGCCACATATCCGCCGGGACCGGCCCCGAGGACGACGACGTCATAGTGAGAAGTCACGTGCCCACCCTAGTGGGCGCCGGCTGGCAGCGGACAACGCCGTGAGTCGCGCCGCTCCCAACGCGCCGAGCGGTGGCCTCGAATCACGTCAGTACGGAACGACGCCCACCAGACAGTGCCCCACCCGCGCGCAGTAGTAATAGCCGTACAGCGGCGCCGCGGCCGCCAGCGCGGCGAACGGCCCGGACAGCACTGCCACCGCAAGCGCCGAAATCAGCGGCCTGGCCTCGACCATCGCCAGCATGACGCCGCCGACGACGCACACCACCACGAACACCAGCACCGCGAACAGCGCCGGGGTTTTGTCGATCGAGTGGTACCACCAGGAGAACAGGCCCAGCCCGACCACCGCCGACGCGGCCCACACCGCGAGCAGCACCAGGACCAACTTCCACCACTTGACGTAGAAGTAGCGGCCGGGCACGGCGACCGGCGGCACCGGGCCGGCGAACCCGGCCGGCTCCGGTTCGGGCTCCGGCTCCGGCCCCCGCTCGGCCGCGGGCTCGGCCGCCTCGGTGTCGTCGTCCTCGGCGTCATCGTCGAAGTCCGGCGCCCACGACTGGGTGCCGGTGTCGGCGGCGTCGTCGTCATCGGAGAAGTCGGGCACGAACGCCTCCGTGCCCGGGCTCGAGGCGTCCTTGTCGTCAGCCACCGGCGGTCACCCGCAATGCGACGAGCACCCCGAACCAGCCGGGCGCCACCGCCAGCACGAACGCACCCAGGGTGGTGACCCAGCGCCGCCCGGAGAACAGGATCAGGGCCAGGCCGATCACGCTGGGGATGCCGACCACCGCCGCGACCGCCAGGTCCGGGCGAACGCGGGCGTGCACGGCGACGGTGAACGCCACGCCGGCCAACAGCCCGACCGCGCTTCCGATCAGCATGGCGCCGGCCAGCACCCAGGGACGCGGAAAAGGAATCACCGTCTCGACTGTACTGCGGTGACCGGCGTCAAGGGCAGGTCCTGCAGGCCGCGTCGGCCACCACCGCGCCGCGCGCCGCGGGCCGTTCACCGTGCTGGTAGTCCGCGCCGGTGATGATCGGCGCGGCGGCCACGGCCGCCTGTTCGGCCGCGCTGAAAACCCTGCCGCGGGACAGGAACCGGACGCCGTCGGGGGCCTCCAGGCTGAACCCGCCGCCGCGGCCCGGCACCACGTCGATGACCAGCTGGGTGTGCTTGTCGCGGTAGTGCGCCGCGTACTGCGGGCCCGAGATCCATACCGGCACCCCATCAGCGCCGACGTCGAGCACACCGAGCAGCACGTCGCGATCGCCGACCAGGAAGTCGCCCACCGGATAGCACATCGGCGACGACCCGTCGCAGCAGCCGCCGGACTGGTGGAACATCACCGGGCCGTGCTGCCGCTGCAGCCGGGCCAGCACCTCGGCGGCCGCGGCGGTGATGACGACTCCGGACGGGGGCCGCGGCTCCATCTAAAAGAAGCCCTGCGCCTTGTTGCTGTAGGACACCAGCATGTTCTTGGTCTGCTGGTAGTGGTCGAGCATCATCTTGTGGTTCTCCCGGCCGATGCCGGACTGCTTGTAGCCGCCGAACGCCGCGTGCGCCGGATAGGCGTGATAGCAGTTCACCCACACCCGGCCGGCCTGGATGTCGCGGCCGGCGCGATAGGCGGTGTTGCCGTCTCGGGACCACACGCCCGCGCCCAGCCCGTACAGGGTGTCGTTGGCGATGGAGATGGCGTCGTCGTAATCGGTGAACGACGTCACCGCCACCACCGGCCCGAAGATCTCCTCCTGGAAGATGCGCATCTTGTTGTTGCCGGCGAAGATGGTGGGCTGCATGTAGAAGCCGCCGGACAGGTCGCCGCCCAGTTCGGCGCGTTCCCCGCCGGTGATGATCGTGGCGCCTTCGTCCTTGCCGATTGCGATGTAGGACAACACCTTTTCCAGCTGATCGTTGGACGCCTGCGAGCCCAGCATGGTCTCGGAATCCAGCGGGTCGCCCTGGCGGACCGCCTTGGTGCGGATCGCGGCCAGCTCCAGGAACTCGTCGTAGATGTCGGCCTGGATCAGGCTGCGCGACGGGCAGGTGCACACCTCGCCCTGGTTGAGGGCGAACATGGTGAAGCCCTCGAGCGCCTTGTCCTGGTAGTCGTCGGCCTTGGCCATCACGTCGGAGAAGAAGATGTTGGGGCTCTTGCCGCCGAGCTCCAGGGTGACCGGGATCAGGTTCTGGCTGGCGTACTGCATGATCAGCCGCCCGGTGGTGGTCTCGCCGGTGAAGGCGATCTTGGCGATTCGGTTGCTCGACGCCAGCGGCTTGCCGGCCTCGGCGCCGAATCCGTTGACCACGTTGACGACTCCGGGCGGCAGCAGGTCGCCGATCAGCGACATCAGGTAGAGCACCGAAACCGGGGTCTGCTCCGCGGGTTTGAGCACGACGGCGTTGCCGGCCGCCAGCGCGGGCGCCAATTTCCAGGCACCCATCAGGATCGGGAAGTTCCACGGGATGATCTGCCCGACCACGCCGAGCGGCTCGTGGAAGTGGTAGGCCACGGTGTCGTCGTCGATCTGGCTCAGCGAGCCCTCCTGCGCGCGCAGCGCCCCGGCGAAGTACCGGAAATGGTCGGCCGCCAACGGGATGTCGGCGGCCAGCGCCTCGCGGATCGGCTTGCCGTTGTCCCACACCTCGGCCACCGCGAGGGATTCCAGGTTCTCCTCGATGCGGTCGGCGATCTTGTTCAGGATCGCGGCCCGCTCCGGCGGCGCGGTCTTGCCCCACGCCGGCGCCGCGGCGTGGGCGGCGTCGAGCGCCTTGTCGACGTCGGCCTCATCCGAGCGGGCCACCTCGCAGAACGTCTGGCCGGTGACCGGTGTCGGGTTCTCGAAGTAGCGCCCGCGCGCCGGTGCAACCCACTGCCCCCCGATGAAGTTGTCGTAGCGGGATTCGTACGACATCAACGCCCCGGCCGAACCCGGACGTGCGAAGACAGTCATCTGCTCTCACTCCTCGTTCACCTGTGTAATACACCTCACACTACCGCCGCGACCACAATGGCTGGCATGACGTCGCACGCCCGCACCGATGCCGCCGCCGAGCACGACCCCTACCTGTGGCTCGAGGACATCACCGGCGAGCAGGCGCTGGATTGGGTGCGCGCCCGCAACGAGCCGACGCTGGCCCGCTTCCGCGACGCCGAGTTCGAGCGGATGCGCGTCGAGGCGCTCGAGGTGCTCGACACCGACGCCCGCATCCCGTACGTGGTCCGCCGCGGCGAGCACCTCTACAACTTCTGGCGCGACGCTGACAACCCGCGCGGGCTGTGGCGGCGCACCACGCTGGACAGTTACCGCACCGACGCGCCCGAGTGGGAGGTGCTGATCGACGTCGACGAGCTGGGCCGCGCCGACGGCGAGAAATGGGTGTGGGCCGGCGCCGCCGTCATCCACCCCGAATACACCCGCGCGCTGATCAGCTTGTCCCGCGGCGGCTCGGACGCCTGCATCGTGCGTGAATTCGACATGCAGACAAAGCAATTCGTCGATGACGGGTTCGCGCTCGCCGAGGCCAAGTCGCAGCTCAGCTGGGAGGACCCCGACACCGTGCTGGTCGGCACGGACTTCGGCCCCGGCACCCTCACCGAGTCCGGCTATCCGCGGGTGGTCAAGCGGTGGCGCCGGGGCACGCCGCTGGACGAGGCGCAGACGGTGTTCGAGGGCGCCCGCTCCGACGTGAACGTGGTGGCCAGCGTCAGCCGCATCCCCGGCTTCGAGCGCACCCTGATCGGCCGGGCGCTGGACTTCTGGAACGAAGAGGTCTACGAGCTGCGGGGCGGCCAGCTCGTCCGCATCGACACCCCGACCGACGCCAGTGTGAGCCTGCACCGCCAGTGGCTGCTGGTCGAGTTGCGCAGCGACTGGACGCTGGGCACCCGCACCTACGCCGCGGGCTCGCTGCTGGCCGCCGACTACGAGGAATTCCTTTCCGGCGCACGGGATTTCCGCGTCGTCTTCGAACCCGACGAGCACACCGCGCTCAACCACTACGCGTGGACCGAAGACCGGCTGCTGATGGTGACCCTGGTCGACGTGGCCAGCC
This sequence comes from Mycobacterium timonense, assembly GCF_025821985.1. Taxonomy (NCBI): domain Bacteria; kingdom Bacillati; phylum Actinomycetota; class Actinomycetes; order Mycobacteriales; family Mycobacteriaceae; genus Mycobacterium; species Mycobacterium timonense. Next base: position 283,186 of record NZ_JACKSY010000104.1, read on the forward strand.
GCGTCGAGATCGTCAGGCCCGGTGACTGGCGGCGCGAGCAGCTGGCCGGGATCCCGGCCGCGACCAACACCGTCGTCGTCTCCGCGGACGACACCGGCGACGAATTCTTCCTGGACTCCAGCGGATTCGACTCACCGTCGCGGCTGATGCGGGGCACCGACGACGGGCGACTCGAGCAGCTCAAGACTGCCCCGGCCTTCTTCGATGCCGAAAACATCAGCGTGGCACAGTATTTCGTCGACTCCACCGACGGCACACCGATCCCCTACTTCGTGGTGCGGCCGACCGGCCCGGCGGCCGACCGGCCCGGGCCCACCCTGCTCTACGGCTACGGCGGCTTCGAGTCCTCGAACACCCCCGGCTACAGCGGGGTGCTGGGCCGGCTGTGGCTGGCCCGCGGCGGCACCTACGTGCTGGCCAACATCCGCGGCGGCGGCGAGTACGGCCCCGGCTGGCACACCCAGGCGATCCGCGAGGGCCGGCACAAGGTGCACGAGGACTTCGCCGCTGTGGCAACCGATTTGGTGGACCGCGGCATCACGACGGTCGCCCAACTCGGGGCCCAGGGCGGCAGCAACGGCGGACTGCTGATGGGCATCATGTTGACCAAGTATCCGGAGAAGTTCGGCGCGCTGGTGTGCAGCGTGCCGCTGCTGGACATGAAGCGCTACCACCTGCTGCTGGCCGGCGCCTCCTGGGTGGCCGAATACGGCGACCCGGACAACCCGGACGACTGGGCGTTCATCTCCGAATACTCGCCGTACCAGAATATTTCGGCGACGCGCCGGTACCCGCCGGTGCTGATCACCACCTCCACCCGCGACGACCGGGTGCACCCGGGGCATGCCCGCAAGATGGCGGCCGCGCTGGAGGCCGCCGGCCACCGGGTGTACTACTACGAGAACATCGAGGGCGGTCATGCCGGGGCGGCGGACAACGAGCAGGTGGCGTTCAAGTCGGCGCTGACCTATTCGTTCCTGTGGCAGACGCTCGGCCGGCCCTAAGATCGTCGACGTGTCGGCGCAACGGATCGAACTCACCCTGCTGGCGACCGGACTGATCTTCATCCTGGTTTCGGCGGCGCAGGCGCGCTACCGGTTCATCAACGACCGGCGGGCCGGCCGGCGCTTCTACTGGGCGACATCGGTGATCGGCATCGTCTGCTTCGCGTTCGGGACCGGCCGGCTGTGGCCCAACGGCGTCCTGGCGGTGGCGATCTTCGCGGCCGTGGTGGCCTTCTCGGCCTACCTCACCACCCCGTACCTGAAGATCAACGGCCGCATCTATGCGTCTTCGCCGGAAAACCGCGAGCCCGATCCCTAAGTTAGGGCCATGCCCTCCGACTTCGAAACGCTGCTGTACACCACGGCCGGTCCGGTCGCCACGATCACGCTGAACCGCCCGGACCAGCTCAACACCATCGTGCCGCCGATGCCCGACGAGATCGAGGCCGCCGTTGGGCGGGCCGAGCGCGACCCGGCCATCAAGGTCATCGTGCTGCGCGGAGCGGGCCGGGCCTTCTCCGGCGGCTACGACTTCGGCGGCGGTTTTCAGCACTGGGGCGAGGCCATGATGACCGACGGCCGCTGGGACCCGGGCAAGGATTTCGCGATGGTCAGCGCCCGCGAGACCGGCCCGACCCAGAAATTCATGGCCATCTGGCGGGCCTCCAAACCGGTGATCGCGCAGGTGCACGGCTGGTGTGTGGGCGGGGCCAGCGACTACGCGCTGTGCGCGGACCTGGTCATCGCCAGCGAGGACGCCGTGATCGGCACGCCCTACAGCAGGATGTGGGGGGCGTATCTGACCGGGATGTGGCTCTACCGGCTGAGCCTGGCCAAGGCGAAGTGGCATGCGCTGACGGGACGGCCGCTGACCGGCGTGCAGGCCGCCGAGATCGAGCTGATCAACGAGGCGGTGCCGTTCGAGCGGCTGGAGGCGCGGGTCGCCGAGGTCGCCGCCGAGCTGGCGCGCATCCCGCTGTCGCAGCTGCAGGCGCAGAAGCTGATCGTCAACCAGGCCTACGAGAACATGGGGCTGGCGTCCACCCAGACGCTGGGCGGCATCCTCGACGGGCTGATGCGCAACACCCCCGACGCGCTGGAGTTCATCAAGATCGCCGAGACGCGGGGGGTGCGGGCCGCCGTCGAGCGCCGCGACGGCCCGTTCGGCGACTACAGCCAGGCCCCGCCGGAGCTGCGGCCCGATCCGAGCCACGTCATCGTCCCTGATCGCGATGGATAGTGAGATGCACTAGCGATCACGCTGGCGGTGACCTGGGAACTGTTCGCGCCGGGCCGAGAAGTGCTACCGTAACGTCTATGTCTCGGCTGAGTAGAGGCCTGCGTGCAGGCGCCGCGTTCGTTGCCCTGGGTGTCACCGCTGCGATCTTCCCGTCGACCGCGGTGGCCGACTCGACGGAGGACTTCCCGATCCCCCGCCGGATGATCAACACCACGTGCGACGCCGAGCAGATCCTGGCGGCCACGCGGGACACCAGCCCGGTGTACTACCAGCGCTACATGATCGACTTCAACAACCACCCCAACGTCCAGCAGGCGACCATCGACAAGGCGCACTGGTTCTACGCGTTGTCGCCGCAGGACCGCCGGAACTACTCCGAGAACTTCTATGCGCCCCAGGCCGATCCGCTGTGGGAGGCCTGGCCCAACCACATGAAGATCTTCTGGAACAACAAGGGCGTGGTGGCCAAGGCCACCGACATCTGCAACCAGTACCCGCCCGGCGACATGTCGGTGTGGAACTGGTCGTAATCGCTTAGCCCGATTCCTTAGCCCCTCAGCGAGGCTGGACCACGCCGCCCGGCGGGTGCTCGTCGACGTCGGCGAGGATCAGCTCGCGCACGGCCCGACGCGGTCCGTAGGGCCGCAGCATGGTGCTGGCCGGGCGTGGACGCACGTGCTGCGGCCACCAGAACCAGCGCCCGAGCAGGGTGGCCAGTGACGGCGTCATGAACGACCGCACGATCAGGGTGTCAAACAGCAGGCCCAGCGCGATCGTCGTACCCACCTGGGCCATCACCAGCAGCGGGCTGAACATGAACGTGGCCATGGTGGCGGCGAACACCAGACCGGCGGAGGTCACCACCGAGCCCGAACCGGCCATCGCGCGGATCGTCCCGGTCTTGAGCCCGGCGTGGATCTCCTCCTTGAACCGCGAGATCAACAGCAGGTTGTAGTCCGAGCCGACCGCCAGCAGCAGGATGACCGCCATCGCCAGCACCATCCAGTGCAACTTCAGGCCCAGGAGGTACTGCCACAGCAGCACCGAGAGGCCGAACGAGGCGCCCAGCGACAGCAACACCGTACCGACGATCACGAAGGCCGCCACGACGCTGCGGGTGATCACCAGCATGATGATGAAAATCAGTGTGGCCGCGGCGATTCCGGCGATCAACAGGTCGATGTTGGAGCCGTCGTGCATGTCCTTGTACGTCGCGGCGGTGCCGCCGAGGTAGACCTTGGCGCCCTCCCAGGGGGTGCCCTTGATCGCCTCGTGCACGGCCTGCTTGATCGGTTCGATGTGCCTGATGCCCTCGGGACTGGCCGGGTCGCCTTCGTGGGAGATGATCAGCCGGACCGCGCGCCCGTCGGGCGAGATGAAATTTTTCAGGCCTCGCGCGAAGTCCGGGCTCTTGAACGCCTCCGGCGGAAGGTAGAACGTGTCGTCGTTCTTCGCCTTGTCGAAGGCATCGCCCTGGGCGGTGGCGTTGTCGGCCTGCGCTTTGGCCTGGTCGTTGAGGCCCTGGGTGATCGCGTAGTTCGACATGATGGTGTCGAGGTTGCGCTGCTGACTCTCGATCTGCGGCGGGATCAGCGCCACCAGCTTCGGCTGAATCCTGTCCAGCTTGTCCAGGTTCGCGCTGAGGTTCACGATGTTCTCGGCCACTTGGTCGATGCCGTCGAGCGCGTTGAAGACCGACCGCAGCGCCCAGCAGACCGGGATGTCGTAACAGTGCTTCTCCCAATAGAAGTAGCTGCGGATCGGCCGGAGGAAGTCGTCGAAGTTGGCGATGTCGTCGCGCAACCTCTCGGTGATCTGCACGGTTTCCTTGGTGAGCCTGGTGGTTTCGTGGGTGGTGTTGCTCAGGTCCTGGGTGACCTGCATCTGCTCATGCAGCGTCGCCATCGTCTTGCGCAGCTCGTCTGCCTGCTTGAGTAGATTGTTCGCCTGCTCCTCCTGGTAGTGCTGGGTCTGCAGCCGCCCCGCGGCCTGCGCACCCATCTGAAAACCCAGCGTGCTGTGGTCGAGCGGCGTGCCCAACGGCCGGGTGATGGTCTGCACCCGGCCGATCCCGGGGATGTGGAAGACCGCCTTGGCGACTTTGTCCAGGACGATGAAGTCGGCCGGGTTGCGCAGGTCGTGATCGGTCTCGATCATCAACAGCTCGGGATTGAGCCGAGCCTGGTCGAAATGCCGGTCCGCGGCGGCATAACCGACATTGGCCGGGGTGTCCGCCGGCAGGAAGTGGCGGTTGTCGTAGTCCGTCTTGTAACCGGGCAGGGCGAGCAGACCGACCAGTGCGACCGCGATCGTCACCGCCAGAACCGGCGCGGGCCAGCGGACGACCGCGGTGCCCATCCGGCGCCAGCCCCGGGTCTGCAGCGTGCGCTTCGGATCCATCAGCTTGAAGAACGAGGCGACCGTCAGCATCGCCGGAGCCAGCGTCAACGCCGCCAACACCGCGACCAGCATGCCGACCGCACACGGCACCCCCAGCGACTGGAAGTACGGCAGTCGGCAGAAGCTCAGGCAATACATCGCGCCGGCGATGGTCAGGCCGGATCCGAGCACCACATGCGCGGTGCTGTGGAACATGGTGTAGAACGCCTGCTCGCGGGTTTCGCCCAGCCCACGCGCCTCGTGATAGCGCCCGACCACGAAGATCGCGTAGTCCGTCCCGGCGGCGATCGCCATCAGCACCAGCATGTTGTTGGCGAAGGTCGACAGCCCCATCACGCCGTAGTTGCCGAGCGTCGCGACGACACCGCGGGCCGCCGCCAGCTCGATGAACACCATGCCCAGCATGACCGCGACGGTGATGATCGACCGGTAGACGACTAGCAGCATCACGATGATCACCACGAAGGTGATGAGGGTGACGACCGCGACGCCCTTCTCACCCGCGTGGGACTGGTCGGCGAACAGCGGACCCGCGCCGGTGACATACGCCTTGATTCCCGGCGGCGCGGGCACCGAGTCCACGATCTTGCGCACCGCCAGGGCAGACTCGTTCGCCAGGCCGCCGCCCATGTTGCCGGCGAGGTACACCTGGACGTAGGCGGCCTTCTGGTCGTGGCTCTGGGAACCCGCCGCCGTCAGCGGATCGCTCCAGAAATCCTGGACGTGCTGCACGTGTTTCTTGTCCTGCTCGACGCGCCTGACGATCTCGTCGTAATAGCGGTGCGCCTCGGCCCCGAGGGGCTTGTCGCCCTCCAGCAGGATCATGGCCGAGTTGTCGGAGTTGAACTCCTTGAACGTCGCTCCGACCTTCATCATCGACTGGAAGGAGGCCGCGTCGGTCGGGCTCATCGACACCGAGTGGGTTTTGGCGACCACCTCCAGCTGCGGGGCCACCGTGTTGGTGATGAACACGATGCCCAACCACACCAGGACGATCGGCAGGGCCAGCCGATGGATCATCCGCGGCAGGAACGGCGGGATCAGCGGCTGATCGACGCGCGGCGCAGCCTCGACCGGCTCGCTCATGCGGACTTGTCCAGGCAGTAGACGAACGCGTTCACGGTCTGGTTGGGATCCGAGCGATTCGGGGTCTTGATGACGTCACCGCTGCCGTCGTGCTTGTTCACCACGAACTGGCAGGCGATCCAGCTGCCGTCTCCTTGCGCCACCAGGTTTGCCGGGATGCCGGGTTTCGTTGAACTCAATACTTTGCTCCAGGGCAAGGGCACGTTGAGTGCCTGCTGCGGATGGGAGTTTTCGTCGAGATAGTTGATGGTTGCCGTGCTGCCCGGCGGGCCCCAGACCTGAAGCGTGATGGTCTTGGCGTTGAACTCGTCGAGCACCTCCCCCGAGGTGCCGCCGCCGAACGACCCGGGGTGCACACCGAAGATGCCGTGCAACCGGTAGACGACGAACCCCGACAGCGCGACGACGGCCGCGATCGTCAGCACCAGCCAGAAACGGCCCAGAAACCCCTTCTTCCTGGCGCGCTGCCGGGCGGTCTCGCCGCCCTCGCGGCCCGCGGAGTCCTGCTTGTTCAACGGCTCGGTCCTTGGCTCGGTCGTCGTCATGGGCGCGCCCCCCTTTCTGCGATCATGCCGATTGCGGGATGAGGCCGATGCACGTGGCGGTCAACAGCCGGGTCAGCGCGGAGGCGAAGTCCAGATTCCATTCCGGCGGAACGACTTCCGGCTCCTCTGCGTAGGCGTCGGTGAGCCGTTCCGGGGGGTTGGCCACCTGCCACAGCGTGGCCGCCAGCGAGTAGGCGGCCAGCAGGATGTCCAGCGACCCCGAGCGCCCGAGTTCGGGCAGCGCCCGCTGGATGGAGTCGGCGAGGGACAGCGTGGCGGCGGTGCTGATCCGCTTGACCTCGACCACGCGTTCGGCGTCCACCTCGTGTTCCAGGTGCAGGTGCAGGTTGGCCAGCAGGTCGCAGAACAGCGGATCGTCGGCCAGGGCGTCGGCCAGCGTCTCGGCGATCCGCGACGGCGTCGCGGCGCCGGGCTGGGCGAGCTTGTCCGACACCGTGTTCGACCACCGCACCCAGCCCTCGGCGGACAGGTGCAGCAGGACCTCCTTGTGCGAGGTGAAGTAGCGGCGCACCGCCGAGTAGTGGATCCCGGCGCGGCGGGCGACGGCGGTCAGCGTGACCGACGCGACGCCCGTCTCCAGCGCCAGCGAACGGGCCGCCTCCACGAGGGCCTCCGCACGTTGGCGCTTCTTCTCCTCGGTGCGGGCGCGCTGGAATGTTAGTTGCGCCACCGGCCGAGCGTAACGCACATTATGTGATTTGTATAACGCACGTGGCGTGATTTGTCGTTGGCCACTGAGCCCCGCCGCGACGCGTCAAGCTGGACGGGTGCAGACCATCGCCCTGATCGGGTTCCTCGGCGGCCTGATCACCGGGATCTCGCCGTGCATCCTGCCGGTGCTGCCGGTGATACTGCTGTCCGGCATGGACGGCGACCGGCGCGGCGTGGGCTCCGCGGCGCGGCCCTACCTGGTGATCGCGGGCCTGGTGTGCAGCTTCAGCGTGGCCACGCTGATCGGCTCGGCGCTGCTGACGGCGCTGCACCTGCCCCAGGATGCGATCCGGTGGACCGCCCTGGTGGTGCTGACCGCCATCGGGCTGGGACTGATCTTCCCGCCGCTGCAGCAACTGATCGAGCGACCGTTCGCCTACCTGCCGCAGCGCCAAAGTCGGCCCGGCGCAGACGGTTTCGGCCTGGGCCTGACGTTGGGCGCGCTGTACGTGCCGTGCGCCGGACCGGTGCTTGCCGCGATCGTGGTGGCCGGCGGCACCTCCTCGATCGGCCCCGGCGCGCTGGTGTTGACCGCGACGTTCGCCGCCGGAAACGCGCTGCCGCTGCTGGCCTTCGCGCTGGCCGGCCGGCGCGTCGCCCAGCGGGTCGCGGCGTTCCGCCGCCGGCAGCGGGCGATACAGGTCGCCGGCGGGATCGCGATGATCGTGCTGGCCGTCGCGCTGGTGTTCAACCTGCCCGCGATGCTGCAGCGCGCCGTCCCGGACTACACCACCGCGATGCAGAACCGGTTGGGCGCCAACGACCTTCAGCGCAGTCTGAGCCCCCCCGGGCCGCCGCCGACCCAGGGCGGCGCGCTGCAGCTGAGCCCGGGCGACGTCACCGGCGGCGGGGCGCTGTCCGACTGTTCCGACGGGTTGGCGGAGCTGCAGCGGTGCGGGCCGGCGCCCGCGCTCACCGGGATCACCGGGTGGCTCAACACCCCGGACGGCAAACCGCTCGACCCGGCGGCGGTGCGCGGCAAGGTGATCCTGATCGACTTCTGGGCCTACTCGTGCATCAACTGCCAGCGCGCCATCCCGCACGTAATCGATTGGTACGACCGGTATCACGACAGCGGATTCCTGGTCATCGGGGTGCACACCCCGGAATACGCCTTCGAACGGGTCCCGGGCAACGTGGCCAGCGGCGCGGCCGACCTGCACATCGGCTATCCGATCGCCCTGGACAACGACTACGCGACGTGGAACAACTACCAGAACCTGTACTGGCCGGCCGAGTACCTGATCGACGCGACCGGGCAGGTGCGGCACACCAAGTTCGGCGAAGGCGACTACGACGGCACCGAACGGCTGATCCGCGAACTGCTCGCCGCCGCCCATCCCGGCGCGCGGCTACCCGCCCCGGCGAACACCGCCGACACCACACCGCAGTCCAGGCTCACCCCGGAGACCTACCTGGGCGTGGGCAAGGCCGGAAACTACGGCGGCACCGGCGATTACCGGTCGGGCACCGCGACGCTGAGCTATCCGGCCACCCTGGGCGAGGACAGGTTCGCGCTGCGCGGGCGCTGGACGCTGGACGACCAGGGCGCCACCGCGGCCGGCGACGACTGCGCGGTCCGGCTGAACTACACCGCCAAAGACGTCTACGCCGTCGTCGGCGGCACCGGCACCCTGACCGTGACCCGGGACGGAACGACCACCACGACGCCGATCGGCGGGGCGCCCACCCTGCACCGGATCGTCGCCGACGACTCCGCGCACCGCGACCAGCTGGACATGCGCGTCAGCCCAGGGCTGCAGGTCTTCTCGTTCACCTTCGGCTAGCCGCACCGGCCAGGCCGCCCAGCACCGCCACCAGCACGCCCAGCCCCGCCAGCGCCGCCCCGGCCAGCAGCGTGGCGTTGAGCCATTGGTGCACACCGGATTCGGCGTGCGCGACCATCACCTCGGCGATGCGGCGGACGTTGCCGGTGGTGTGGTTGAGCGCGTCGTTGACGTAGCGGCCGGCCGCCTCCAGGCCGGCCCATCCGGCCGCGCCGACCAGCAGCGCCGCGACGCCCAGGCTGCTGAGCGCCTTGCCGCGGCGCCGGGCGGCGGCCAGCGTCAGCAGCGCGCCCACCCCGCACAGCGCCGCCGACCCCAGGCTCAGCCACGGCCCCCAGCGCGTCAGCCCGCTGAGCCGGCCCTGCCGAGGCACCGAAACGGTAAGCGGCACAGTCAGTTTCGCCGGGACCGCGACGTTGTGCCGGCGCAGCAGCGGCCGGATCGAGGGGTCGTCGAGCATCGGGGCCACATCGACCGCCCACTGGTCGCCGCCCGCGCCGGACCCGTCGAACAGCCAGGCGTGCGCGGCGCGGTTGGCCTGGGCGAACAACGGCGGAAACGCCGGCCCCGCGGTGAACGCGGCAGCGGCGTCGTGCACCTGCGTACCGTCCACCGGGTAGCGGCCGCCGCCGTGCTCGGCGATCAAAGCCATTGCCCGCGTGGTGAGTTCGGCTGCCATGGCGGATTGCAGGGCCGGGTCGGCGGCGGCCCGGCGGGCCAGCGCGGCATAGCCGTCGGCGTCGACGACGTGCAGCTGCACCCATCCCGCCGGCACCGCCACCGCCAGGGCCAGCGTGGCGATCAGCCACCCCAGCACGACGCCCGCGAATCGCACGGCCGCGAATCTACTGAATTCCCCGCACGTATGCGGCCTGCCCGAGGTGCTGGGCGCAGTCGTCGATGATGCTCACCAGCCGCGCGCTGGCCGTCACCGGCGGGTCCCAGTTGGTGTCCACGACGCGGCTCAGCTCCCCGGCGGTCACCCCGCCGATGTATTCGCAGGTGAGCTCGTGCACCGCGTGGTAGTAGCCGGACAGCAGGTCGGCGGGCGCCCGCACCTTGGCGACGTCCTCGGGCGTATGCCCGTAGCCGGTGTCGTTGCGCGGCAGGTCCAGCCCGAACCGGTCCACCCAGCCGTCGCGGGTCCACACCTGCTCCACCCCGGCGATGTCGGCCAGCTGGATGTCCTGCACCCGGGCGCTGTGCCAGATCAGCCAGGCGATGCTGTTGGCGTCGGGGGTCGGGCGGTAGCCCGACACCTCGTCGGTCAACCCGTCGGTGAGTTCGTCGACGTGTTCGATCAGCCGGGTGAACGCGTCGCGCAGCAGCTCTCGGGTAACGGCGTCGCTGTCAGCTCGCATAAGGCCGACCCTACGCGCCGTGCCAGACCGCCTCGACGTTGTTGCCGTCGGGGTCGCGCACGAACGCACCGAAATAGCCGGGGTGGTATTCGGGCCACAGCCGCGGCGGGTGCAGCACCTCGGCGCCCAGCTCGACGGCCGCCCGGTGGAAGGCACGCACCGCGTCCTCGTCGGCGGCCTCGAAGGCCAGGTGCACCTCCCGGTTGGGGCCCGCGGGCGCGTCCGAGATCCAGAAGGTCGGTTTGCCCGCCCGGCCGTAGCCGATGGCTGGCCCCACATCCAGCTGCCGGGAGAAACCCAGGGTGCCCAGCACGGCGTCGTAAAACCGCTGAGATTCCGCGTAGTTGGCGCAGTTGATTCCCACGTGATCGATCACGGAACAGATCCTGGCACGACCGGCGGGAACGGTCGTAGATTGTTTGAATGACTTACGACCTCATCATCCGTAATGGCAGCATCGTCGACGGGCTGGGGGGTGAGCCGTACGTCGGCGACGTGGCGGTGCGCGACGGCGTGATCGCGGCGGTCGGTGCGGTGAACGGGGCCACCGCGAACCGCGAGATCGACGCCACCGGGCGGCTGGTCACGCCGGGCTTCGTGGACCTGCACACCCACTACGACGGCCAGGCCGTCTGGTCGGAGCGGCTGACCCCGTCCTCGGCGCACGGGGTGACCACGGTGGTGATGGGCAACTGCGGCGTCGGCTTCGCCCCGTGCCGCCAGTCCGACCACGACGTGCTGGTCGACGTGATGGCCGGTGTCGAGGACATCCCCGGCGTCGTGATGACCGACGGCCTGCCGTGGACGTGGGAGACGTTCCCCGAATACCTGGACACCCTCGAGGCCGGCAAGCGTGACATCGACGTGGCCGCCTATCTGCCGCATTCGCCGCTGCGGGTGTACGTGATGGGTCAGCGCGGCGCCGACCGGGAGCCGGCCACCGCGGAGGACCTGGCGAAGATGCGGGCGCTGGCCAAGGAGGCGGTCGAGGTGGGCGCACTGGGTTTCGCCTCGTCGCGGCTGACCATCCACAAGACCGAAAGTGGTTCTCCCATCCCGAGTTACGACGCCGCCCGGGAGGAGATCGAGCAGATCGCCCGGGGTGTGGTGGACGGCGGCGGCGGCCTGCTGCAGTTCGTTCCCGACATCCCGGCCGGCGGCTACCAGCCGGTGCTGCAGACGGTGTTCGACGTCGCCGAGGACGTCGGCCTGCCGCTCACCTTCACCCTCGTCGTCGCCAACTCCGGTGACCCGACGTGGCCGGACGCCATCACGATGATCGAGAAGGCCAACGCGGCGGGCGGCGACATCACCGCGCAGCTGTTGCCGCGCCCGATCGGGTTGATCATCGGATTGCAGTTGAGCGCAAACCCATTCGTGCTCTACCCCAGCTACCGCGAGATCGCGCACCTGCCGCTGGCCGAGCGGGTCGCACAGATGCGCAAGCCCGAGGTGCGGGCCCGCATCCTGGCCGACAAGCCCGGCGAGGGCCACCCGATCCTGTACGTGGCCCAGATGTGGGACTGGATCTACCCGCTCGGCGACAACCCCGATTACGAGCCCGACCCGTCGACGTCCATCGCGGCCCGGGCCCGCGCCCGCGGCGTGGATCCGATGGAGGAGGCCTACGACCGGCTGCTCGACGACGACGGCCGGGCCATGCTGCTGGTGGCGACCAGCAACCTGCAGGGCAACTCGCTGGACACCGTCGGGGAGCTGCTGCACCGCGACGATGTGGTGCTGGGTCTGGGCGACGGCGGCGCGCACTACGGGATGATCTGCGACGCCAGCTACTCGACCTACTTCCTGACGCACTGGGCGCGCGACCGAAAGTCGGGGCGGTTCAGCGTGGCCGACGCGGTGCGCCGGCTCACCTCGGTGCCCGCGCGGGTGGCCGGGCTGGGCGACCGCGGCCGCATCGCGGTGGGCTACAAGGCCGACCTCAACGTCATCGACCACGCCGCGCTGCGGCTGCACAAGCCGGTGATCAGTCACGACCTGCCGGCGGGCGGGCGGCGCCTGGACCAGACCGCCGACGGCTACGTCGCCACCATCGTGTCCGGGGAGATCATCGCCGAGAACGGGGTGCCCACCGCCGCGCGTCCGGGCAAGTTGGTGCGCGGTCGCCGGCCCGGCCCGGCACCCTTGCGATAACGCCCCAAAAGTGGCATATACCAGCTAAGTTGGGTCCGTGACGAACCCGCATTTTGCGTGGTTGCCGCCAGAAGTCAACTCGGCACTAATTTATTCCGGTCCTGGTCCCGGGCCGCTGCTTGCTGCCGCGGCGGCGTGGGACGGCCTGGCCGAGGAGCTGGCGTCGTCGGCACAGTCGTTTTCTTCGGTCACGTCGGATCTGGCCAGCGGGTCGTGGCAGGGCGCGTCGTCGGCGGCCATGATGACCGTCGCCAACCAATACGTGAGCTGGCTGTCCGCGGCCGCCGCGCAGGCCGAGGAGGTGTCGCACCAGGCCTCGGCCATCGCGACGGCGTTCGAGGTGGCCCTGGCGGCCACCGTGCAGCCCGCCGTGGTGGCCGCCAACCGGGCGTTGGTGCAGGCGCTGGCCGCCACCAACTGGCTGGGCCAGAACACGCCGGCCATCGCCGACATCGAGGCCGCCTACGAGCAGATGTGGGCCTCGGACGTGGCGGCGATGTTCGGCTACCACGCCGACGCCTCGGCGGCCGTGGCGAAGTTGCCGCCGTGGAATGAGGTGTTGCAGAACCTCGGGTTCTCCAATGCCAGCACCGCCGTCACCCGCCCGGCCGGCTCGGGCGCCGTGGCCCGCGGCTACACCTCGCGCATCGCGGGGTTTCTCGCGCCGCGCGCGCCGCAGTGACGCCGCGCGCGCCTATCGTGGAACATCATGCGCAGCAAGAAGAAGGTCGATCTGCAGGCGCTGGCCGACGCGCTGGCCGACTACCCGTATGCCTACCTGATCACGGTCGACGACGACTACCGCGCGCACACCGTGACGGTCGAACCGGTGCTGCGTGAGTCGATCCTGGACGTCGGGTTGATCGGTGGCCGCACTCAGCAGAACCTGGCCCGGCGCCGCGACGTCACCGTGCTGTGGCCGCCGACCGAGCCGGGCGGCTACTCGCTGATCGTCGACGGCACGGCGCAGGTGAGCGAGGCCGGCGACGCGGTTCGGCTGGCGGTGGCGCCCACCCGCGCGCTGTTGCACCGCGACGCCGACTCGGCCGACGCCGCCAAGGGCTGTCTGCATGACTGCGTGGTGTTCTCGCTGCCGGCCTAGACGGTATGGGGGTCTGGGGCCTCACTCACATGTGAACGTGGGTTGATCAGCGCAAAAAACGCTCCGTGGTTGCCAACGCCTCGATCGCGCGTGAGCTGGCCGGATAGTGCTGGTCGCTGGCTGTGCTCGACGATTGAACACCCCACAAATGTCTGGATGAGTCAGCAGGTGTCGGCAAGCGTCTTGGAGTGACCCGCGTCGCCGCTATGAGCAATCACGTTGCACCACAACGGGATAACGCTCACCCTACGGGCGCCGAGCGTGGGCCTTACGCACGGGAACTCGCTCGCGGTCGACCGTAGGCCCCACGCTCGGCGAGCTTGGCCGTGACGCGCTCGACGATCACCTGCGGCCGCGACAACATCGCCGCGCTGACTCTGATCACGGCCCAGCCGGCCGCCTCGAGCAACGCGATTCGCTCGATGTCCCAGGCCCGCTGAGAGGGATCGTCCCAGTGCTGGATCCCGTCGTACTCGACGGCGACCTTCCACTCCCGCCACCCCATGTCCACCCGAACGCGCAGCTCTCGCAGCTCGATCTGCGTCTGCGGCTTCGGCAGTCCGGCCCGCACCAGCAGCACCCGCAACCTGGTCTCCTGCGGAGACTCCGCACCGCCGTCGGCCAGCTCCAGCGAGGCGCGCAGCCGCCGAATGCCGCGGGCGCCCCGGTGCCGGTCGGCCACAGCGACGACGTCGGCGGGCTTGATACCCGTCGCGTTGAGTAACGCGTCGAGGATCGGCAGCGCCTTGGCGGCGGGCAGGCCGCAACCGATGTCGAACGCCGTCCGGGCGGCGGTCGTCACCCGCATTCCGGACACGGTGTCCGCCTCGTCATCGGCCAGCGTGTAGCTGCGCACGAGGATGCCGCGCTGACCGTGCCGATCCGCGCGCACGATTTCGGCGGGCGCGGCCGCATCGAGCCACTTGGTGCCATGGATCGCCGCGGCGGACAAACCGGCCAGTGTCGCACCGGTCGACAGCCACGCCGCGCGCGCCTTGCCGGCCGGCGTCAGCTCGGCGTCTTTCGCGATGTAGACGTCGCGGAACACCTTGCGATACCGCGTTCGCAGTTGACTGCGGGTCACCGCGCCGCGGTGCAGGGCGTCGCTGCCCAGAAACGGGGACATGCCGGCATATTCGCCGCCGCACACGCGCGGCGGGTGCGCCGAGCGTGGGGGCTGTGCACGAATTCCGGGGTGTGGACGAACGTAGCCCCCACGCTCGGCGCGGTAAACCAGGCCCGACGCGGGCACGAAAAAGCCCGGCCCACTCGAGATTTCGAGGGACCGGGCTTTTCCGTAACGGACTCAGAAGTCCATGCCGCCCATGCCGCCGGTCGGGTCGCCCGCGGGAGCGGCCGCCTTCTCCGGCTTGTCGGCGACGACCGCCTCGGTGGTTAGGAACAGCCCCGCGATGGACGCCGCGTTCTGCAGCGCCGAGCGGGTCACCTTCACCGGGTCGGCAACGCCGGCCTTGAGCAGGTCCTCGTACTCACCGGTGGCGGCGTTGAGGCCGGTACCGGCGGGCGAGTTGCGGACCTTCTCGGCCACCACGCCGGGCTCCAGGCCACCGTTGAAGGCGATCTGCTTCAGCGGAGCCTCGAGGGCCACCCGGACGATGTTGGCGCCGGTCGCCTCGTCGCCCTCGAGCTTCAGCTCGTCGAGCGCCGGGATCGCGTGCAGCAGGGCCACGCCACCGCCGGCGACGATGCCCTCTTCCACGGCCGCCTTGGCGTTGCGGACCGCGTCCTCGATGCGGTGCTTGCGCTCCTTGAGCTCGACCTCGGTCGCGGCGCCGGCCTTGATGACCGCCACGCCGCCGGCCAGCTTGGCCAGCCGCTCCTGCAGCTTCTCGCGGTCGTAGTCGGAGTCGCTGTTCTCGATCTCGGTGCGGATCTGGGCCACCCGGCCGGCGATGGCGTCGGAGTCACCGGCGCCCTCGACGATGGTGGTCTCGTCCTTGGTGACGACGACCTTGCGGGCCTTACCGAGCAGCGAGATGTCGGCGCTCTCCAGCGACAGGCCGACCTCTTCGCTGATGACCTGGCCGCCGGTGAGGATGGCCATGTCCTGCAGCATCGCCTTGCGGCGGTCGCCGAAGCCGGGCGCCTTGACGGCCACCGACTTGAAGGTGCCGCGGATCTTGTTGACGACCAGGGTGGACAGGGCCTCGCCCTCGACGTCCTCGGCGATGATCAGCAGCGGCTTGCCGGCCTGGATGACCTTCTCCAGCAGCGGCAGCAGGTCCTTGACGGTCGAGACCTTGGAGCTGACCAGCAGGATGAACGGGTCCTCGAGGACGGCTTCCTGACGCTCGGCGTCGGTGACGAAGTAGCCCGAGATGTAACCCTTGTCGAACCGCATACCCTCGGTGAGCTCGAGCTGCAGGCCGAAGGTGTTGGACTCCTCGACGGTGATGACGCCCTCGTTGCCGACCTTGTCCATCGCCTCGGCGATCAGGTCGCCGATCGACTGGTCGCCCGCGGAGATGGCCGCGGTGGCAGCGATCTGGTCCTTGGTCTCGACCTCCTTGGCCGACTTGAGCAGGGTCTCGGTGACCTTCTCGACGGCCTTCTCGATGCCGCGCTTGAGACCCAGCGGGTTGGCGCCGGCCGCGACGTTGCGCAGGCCCTCGCGGACCAACGCCTGGGCGAGCACCGTGGCCGTCGTCGTGCCGTCACCGGCGACGTCGTCGGTCTTCTTGGCGACTTCCTTGACCAGCTCGGCGCCGATCTTCTCGTACGGGTCCTCCAGCTCGATCTCCTTGGCGATGGACACACCATCGTTGGTGATCGTGGGGGCACCCCACTTCTTCTCCAGGACGACGTTGCGACCCTTGGGGCCCAACGTGACCTTTACCGCGTCGGCGAGGGCGTTGAGCCCCCGCTCGAGGCCGCGACGGGCCTCTTCGTCGTACGCAATTGTCTTGGCCATTGCGAAGTGATTCCTCCGGATTGGGGATGACACGTCCTGGCCGGGTGCAGTGCCCGCGACGGACGACCAGGCTGCTGCCGTCGGGCGACGACAGAGCCGAGCCTCACCGTCCCGACCTAGCACTCACTGGTCGCGAGTGCCAAGTCATTCTTAGCACTCGCCCATGCCGAGTGCAAGAACAGGTCGGGGCGCAACTAGGGCAGGTCGAGCAGCTGCTCGTAGAAGCCGCCGAAACCGCGCCGGCGGTCCACCAGATGGATCTCCAGGATCCAGTGGCAGGTGCGGCCGCGGGGATCGGTGCGGCGCATCGGCTTGTCCGATCCGGGCATGATGTACCACTCGATGCCCGGCCCGGCGATCTTCTTGTGCGCGAACTCTCCGATCAGATGCCCGGCGATGTGGCTGCCCCACTCGAAACCCTCGGCCCGCGCCACCGCGACGACGGCGTCGAACAGCTCGGCCCCGGTGACGTCGGGGTGGCCGGCGAAGTGGTCCCGCCCGGCCTGCCACACCCGCGGCAGCGCATCGCGAACGGCCTTCTTGTGCGGGTCGTCGCCGAGCAGGAAGGTACGCCCGAAGTCGGCCTCCCACTCCTCGAAGACCGGCCCCAGGTCGAGGAAGACGATGTCGTCGGCGGCGATCGTGCGGTCCGGCGGGCGTTCCTGGAACGGCTGCAGGGTGTTGGGGCCGGCCCGCACGATCCGCCGGTGCCAGTGCTGGCGCACCCCGAACATCGCCCCGGCCAGGTCGTGGATCTCGTCCGAGAGCTGCCGTTCGGCCACTCCCGGGCGGATCATGCCGCGCCGCTCGATCTCGTCGAACAGCTGCGCCGCCTTGTCCTGGGCGTCCAGCAGCCGTCGCACCCGCACGTCCTCGGAGGCCTCCACCTTGGCGATGCTAACTGGCAGGCTGGACCTCATGTCCCTCGTCGTGCCGCCCTATCCGCCCGCCCGCTACACGAAAGACCAGCCGGAGACCAGCGCCTGGCTCAAGCGGGCCGACGAACCGCCCGACTACCAGACCGCCGGCGTCAAGTACCACTACCTGGCCAACCAGCACGACACCGCCGGCGACTACGGGTTGTACCGGGTCGACATCGCCCCGGCCGGCGGCGGGCCCGGGCCGCATTTCCACCGCGCCATGTCCGAGGCGTTCTTCGTGCTCTCCGGCACGATGAAGCTCTACGACGGCACCGAGTGGACCGACGGGCACCAGGGCGACTTCCTTTACGTCCCGCCCGGCGGGGTGCACGGCTTCCGCAACGAGGCCGACGACCCCGCGTCGATCCTGATGTTGTTCGCGCCCGGCGCGCCGCGCGAGGCCTACTTCGAAGGCTTCGCCGCGCTGGCCGACATGACCGACGAGGAACGCCGGGAATGGTTCGCCCGGCACGACAACTTCTGGGTTCAATAGCGCGTCCCGGTCGGTGAGTATGTTGTGGGCCATGGCTCCCCACGACAAACGGCACCGCGACTGGTCGGAGGCCGACGTCGGTGATCAGAGCGGCCGCGTCGTCGTCATCACCGGCGCCAACACCGGCATCGGCTACGAGACGGCCGCCGTGCTGGCCCACCGCGGCGCCCACGTCGTGCTCGCGGTCCGCGACCTGGAGAAGGGCAACGCGGCGCTGTCGCGGATCGTGGCCGCCAGCCCGAACGCCGACGTCACGCTGCAGCAGCTGGACCTGGCCTCGCTGGCCTCGGTGCGTTCTGCCGCCGAGGCGCTGCGCGCGGCCTACCCGCGCATCGACCTGCTGATCAACAACGCCGGCGTGATGTGGACGCCCAAGCAGGTCACCGAGGACGGTTTCGAATTGCAGTTCGGCACCAACCATCTGGGGCACTTCGCGCTGACCGGGTTGCTGCTCGATCACCTGCTGGGAGTGCGGGATTCGCGGGTGGTGACGGTCAGCAGCCTCGGCCACCGGCTGCGCGCGGCCATCCACTTCGACGACCTGCACTGGGAGCGCCGCTACGACCGGGTCGCCGCCTACGGCCAGTCCAAGCTGGCCAACCTGCTGTTCACCTACGAGCTGCAGCGCCGGCTGGCGGCCGCCCCGGACGCGAAGACCATCGCGGTCGCCGCGCACCCCGGCGGCTCCAACACCGAGCTGGCCCGCCACCTGCCCGGCATCTTCCGGCCGGTGCAGGCGGTGCTGGGGCCGGTGCTGTTCCAGAGCCCGGCGATGGGCGCGCTGCCGACGCTGCGGGCCGCCACCGATCCGGCCGTGCAGGGCGCGCAGTACTACGGTCCGGACGGCTTCCTCGAGCAGCGCGGGCGCCCGAAGCTGGTCGAGTCCAGCGCCCAGTCGCACGACGAGCAGTTGCAGCGCCGGCTGTGGGCCGTGTCCGAAGAACTCACCGGCGTCCACTTCCCGGTCTGACGTCCATAGCCGCGATGCGCTCCGTCGCCGAACACCAGCGGGTGGTGGCCGGGCTGATCCGCGCCCGGCCGCCGGTCGCGGTGCCGCTGGCGCAGGCCCAGGGCCTGGTGCTGGCCGAGGACGTGGTGGCGGGGCTGGCGCTGCCGGTGTTCGACAACTCCGCGATGGACGGCTACGCGGTGCGCGCCGAGGACATCGCGGGCGCCACCCCCGAGCGGCCGGTCGTGCTGCCGGTCGCCGAGGACATTCCGGCCGGGCGCACCGACGAGCTGACGCTGCAGCCGGGCACCGCGCACCGGATCATGACGGGCGCGCCGGTGCCGGCCGGGGCGACGGCCGTCGTGCCGGTGGAGGACACCGACGGCGGCGTGGACGTGGTGTCGATCCGGGCGCCGCGCGAACCCGGCAAGCACATCCGCCGCGCCGGCGAGGACGTCTCCCCCGGCACCACCGTGTTGCGCCGCGGGCAGGTGGTGACGCCGGCGGTGCTCGGGCTGGCCGCGGCGCTGGGCATCGCCGAGCTGTCGGTGATCCCGCGGCAGCGGGTGCTGGTCATCTCGACGGGATCGGAGCTGGTGGCCCCGGGCGCCGCGCTGCGGCCGGGGCAGATCTACGAGTCCAACTCGATCATGCTGGCCGGGGCCGTGCGCGACGCCGGCGCGGAGCTGGTGGCCGTCACGACCGCCGAGGACGAGGTGGCACAGTTCAGTTCGATCATCGACCGGTATGCGGCCGGCACCGACCTGATCATCACCAGCGGCGGCGTCAGCGCCGGCGCCTACGAGGTGGTCAAGGACGCCTTCGGGCGCGAGGGTGATCAGGGCGTGGAGTTCGTCAAGGTGGCCATGCAGCCGGGCATGCCGCAGGGCGTGGGACGGGTGGCCGGGGCGACCATCGTCACGCTGCCCGGCAATCCGGTCAGCGCGCTGGTGTCCTTCGAGGTGTTCATCCGCCCGGCGCTGCGCGCCGCGATGGGCCTGCCCGATCCCGAACGCCCGCACCGGTCGGCGGTGCTCGCCGAGTCGCTCACCTCGCCGCGCGGCAAACGCCAATTCCGCCGCGCGGTGCTCGACGACGACGCCGGCACCGTCGTCAGCTACGGCCCGCCGGCCTCGCATCACCTGCGCTGGCTGGCGTCGGCGAACGGGCTGCTGGACATCCCCGAAGACGTCGTCGAGGTGCCCGAGGGGACCACCCTCGAGGTGTGGGATCTGCGCTAGCCCGATTCAGCCGGCGGGCGCTCGATGGAATTCGTCGGCGGTGTCGAAGGCCGGCGTGTAGCGGATGGCGACGGCGACGATCGTCATCATCACCGGGATGGTGACCAGCGCCCCCGACAGGCCCACCCACTCGGACAGGTGGCCGATCAGCGGCGGGCCCAGCAGATAGCCCAGCCAGCCGGTGGCGGCCACGATCGCGATCGCCGATCCGGCGCCGCGGGCGCCGTAGGCCGCGCTGAACGCGGTGGGCACCAGCAGCGCGACGCCGACGCCCAGCGCGGCGAACCCGAGCACCCCGGCGGCCGCGTCGGCGGTTGCCAGCGTCACGCTCATGCCCGCCACGGCCAGCACCGCCAGCGCCGGCAGCAACCGGCGGCTGGGCAGCCGCGCGTGTAGCCGGCCGGCGGCGAACCGGGTGACGACCATGGTCAGGGTGTAGGCCGCGTAGCTCGCCGCGGCCACGCTCGGGCCGGCGCCGACGACGTCGCGCAGGTAGGTGGCCGACCAGTCGGTGGCCGCTCCCTCGCACAGGAACGACGCGAACGACACGGCCGCCAGGATCGCCACCGCCGGCGTCACCCGCCGGCCCGCGGCCGGTTCCGGCGGCGCGGCCACGGAATCGGCCGCGTCCGGCAGCAGGCGTCGGGTCAGCATTACCACCACGAGGAGCACGACCGCCCCGAGCACCGTCAGCTGAGCGGTCAGGCCGATGCCGGCGCCGACGCAGGCCGCCCCGATCAGCGCCCCGGCCAGGGTGCCCAGGCTCCACATCCCGTGGAAGCGCGCCATCATCGGGGCCCCGGCGCGCCGTTCGACCGTGCCGGCCT
This sequence comes from Mycobacterium timonense, assembly GCF_025821985.1. Classification (NCBI taxonomy): domain Bacteria; kingdom Bacillati; phylum Actinomycetota; class Actinomycetes; order Mycobacteriales; family Mycobacteriaceae; genus Mycobacterium; species Mycobacterium timonense. The sequence goes on from NZ_JACKSY010000104.1 coordinate 303,959, forward strand.
GGGTGTTCATCGCGACGTCCAGCGCGCCCTGGAACATCCCCCACAACGCCAGCGCCGCGAACAGCGCCGGCCCGGACCGGGCCAGCCCCACCGTCGTCCCGGCCGCCGCGTAGCCGGCGACGGTGACCGGGATCAGCCGGTGGCTCCCCCAGCGCGGCAGCGCCCAGTGGCCGGCCAGCGTGGCCAGCACCGAGCCCAGCGGAGCGCCGAACAACGCCGTGCCCAGCGCGGCGTCGTCCAGGCCGAGTCCGGCTTTGACCTGCGGAATGTGGGCGGCCCACGACGCGAACAGCAGGCCGTGAGCAACGAACACCGCGGTGACACCGCGTTTGGCCCGACTCAGCATCTCGACGGTGAACGTTCCCTTCGCGGGCGGCGACGAATCCGTCACCGGCTCCGTAAGATGGCCGCGTGGCACGACGCCCCCGCACCATCGGCCCCTCGGCTTCCGACCCCGGTTTCAGCCCCCAGCATGCGCTGGAGTTGGTGCGCTCCGCCATCCCGCCGGTGCATCCGGCCGGCCGGCCGTTCGTCGGCGCCGGGCTGGCGCTGGCGCTGGCCGGGCGCCGGCACCGCTGGCTGCGCCGGGCGGGCCTGCTGGCGGCGGGGGCGTGCGCGGGATTCTTCCGGCACCCGCCCCGGGTGCCGCCCACCCGGCCCGGCGCGATCGTCGCGCCCGCCGACGGCGAGATCTGCGTGATCGACGTCGCCACCCCGCCCGCCGAATTGAGCATGGGCGACGTGGCGCTGCCGCGGGTCAGCATTTTCCTGTCGCTGCTGGACGCCCACGTGCAGCGGGCCCCGGTCAGCGGCGAGGTGATCGACGTGCAGCACCGGCCGGGCCGGTTCGGGTCGGCCGACCTGGCGGCCGCGAGCACCGAGAACGAACGCACCAGCCTGCGCATCCGCACCCCCGGCGGCGCGGAGGTGGTCGCGGTCCAGGTCGCCGGGCTGCTGGCGCGGCGCATCATCTGCGACGCGCACGTCGGCGACAAGCTGTCGATCGGCGACACCTACGGCCTGATCCGCTTCGGCTCCCGGCTGGACACCTACCTGCCGGCGGGCGCACAGCCGCTGGTGACCGTCGGCCAACGCGCCATCGCCGGCGAGACCGTGCTGGCCGAGCTGCCATGATCAGCAAGCCGCGCGGCCGCCGGGCAGTCAATCTGCAGATCCTGCCCAGCGCGATGACGGTGCTCTCGGTGTGCGCGGGGCTGACCTCGATCCGGTTCGCCCTCGAGCACCAGCCCAAGGCCGCGATGGCGCTGATCGCGGCGGCCGCGATCCTGGACGGGCTGGACGGCCGGGTGGCGCGGATCCTGGACGCTCAGTCCCGGATGGGCGAGGAGATCGACTCGCTGGCCGACGCGGTGAACTTCGGGGTGACCCCGGCGATCGTGCTCTACGTGACGCTGCTGACCACGTCGCCGGCCGGGTGGGTGGCGATCCTGCTCTACGCGGTGTGCGTGGTGTTGCGGCTGGCCCGGTTCAACGCGCTGCTGGACGACGGCAGCCAGCCCGCCTACACCCACGAGTTCTTCGTCGGCATGCCGGCGCCGGCCGGCGCGGTGTCGATGATCGGCCTGATCGGACTCAAGCTGCAGTTCGGCGACGGCTGGTGGACGTCCCCGCTGTTTTTGTGCATCTGGATCACCGGGACGTCGATCCTGATGGTCAGCAAGATCCCGATGCGCAAGATGCACGCGGTGGCGGTGCCGCCGAGTTGGGCGGCGCCGCTGCTGGCGGTGCTGGCGATCTGCGCGGCGGCGGCGGTGCTGGCGCCCTACGTGCTGATCTGGGTGATCATCGTCGCCTACCTGTGCCACGTGCCGTTCGCGGTGCGCAACCAGCGCTGGCTGGCCGCGCACCCCGAGGCGTGGGACGAGGCGCCCAAGCAGCGCCGCGCCGCCCGGCGGGCGATCCGCCGGGCACAGCCCAACCGCCGGTCGGTGACGCGGCTGGGCCTGCGCAAGCCGGGCAGGCGCGTGCCGTGACCGGTTCCGGCTCGGCGCGTCAACTCACGCTGACCGCCCGGCTGAACACCTCGGCCGTCGACTCCCGTCGCGGCGTCGTCCGCCTGCACCCGAGTGCCGTTGCGGCCCTTGGCATTCGGGAGTGGGACGCGGTGTCGCTGATCGGTTCGCGCACCACCGCGGCGGTGGCCGGCCTGGCCGGCCCCGAAATACCCTCCGGCACCGTGTTGCTCGACGACGTGACGCTGTCCAACGCCGGCCTGCGCGACGGGACCGCCGTGGTGGTCAGCCCGGTCACCGTGTACGGCGCGCGGTCGGTGACCCTGTCCGGCTCGCCGCTGACCACCCGGTCGGTGTCACCGGTCACGCTGCGTCAGGCGCTGCTGGGCAAGGTGCTCACCGTCGGCGACGCGGTGTCGCTGCTGCCCCGCGACCTCGGGCCCGGCACCTCGACGTCCGAGGCGACCCGCGCGCTGGCCGCCGCGGTAGGCATCAGCTGGACCTCCGAGCTGCTGACCGTCACCGGCGTCGACCCGGACGGGCCGGTCAGCGTGCAACCCAACTCGCTGGTCGGCTGGGGCGCCCGGGCGGCGCCCGCGGCGGCGTCGCGGGTCTCGGTCGAGGTGGCCCGCCCGCAGACGGTGGTCGAGGAGCTCAAGGGCTGCCAGCCGCAGGCCGCCAAGCTGGTCGAATGGCTCAAGCTCGCGCTGGACGAGCCGCACCTGCTCAAGACCCTGGGCGCGGCCACCTTCCTGGGCGTGCTGGTGACCGGCCCGGCCGGGGTGGGCAAGGTGACGCTGGTGCGCGCGGTGTGCGGGGATCGCCGGCTGGTCACGCTGGACGGCCCGGAGGTCGGCGCGCTGGGCGCCGACGACCGGCTCAAGGCGGTGGCCTCGGCCGTGCAAACGGTCCGCGACGGCGGCGGCGTGCTGCTGATCACCGACGTCGACGCCCTGCTACCGGCCACCGCCGAGCCGGTGGCCTCATTGATCCTCGCCGAGCTGCGCGGCGCGGTGGCCAGCGAGGGTGTCGCCCTGATCGCCACCTCGGCGCGCCCCGACCAGCTCGACGCCCGGCTGCGCGCGCCGGACCTGTGCGACCGGGAGCTGAGCCTGCCGCTGCCCGACGCCGCCACCCGCAAGGCCCTGCTGGAGTCGCTGCTGCGCAACGTGCCCACCGATGGCCTCGATTTGGATGAAATTGCTTCTCGCACACCGGGTTTCGTCGTCGCCGACCTGGCCGCGCTGATCCGCGAGGCGGCGCTGCGGGCGGCGTCGCGGGCCAGCTCCGACGGCCGTCCCCCCGCGCTGCACCAGGAGGACCTCACCGGCGCGCTGAGCGTGATCAGGCCGCTGTCCCGCTCGGCCGCCGAAGAGGTCAGCGTCGGGGACATCACCCTCGACGACGTCGGTGACATGGCGCAGGCCCGGCAGGCGCTCACCGAGGCGGTGTTGTGGCCGCTGCAGCATCCGGACACGTTCGCCCGGCTGGGTGTGCAGCCGCCGCGCGGGGTGCTGCTGTACGGGCCGCCCGGCTGCGGCAAGACCTTCGTGGTGCGCGCGCTGGCCAGCACCGGCCAGCTGTCGGTGCACGCCGTCAAGGGCTCCGAGCTGATGGACAAGTGGGTGGGCAGCTCGGAAAAGGCGGTGCGCGAACTGTTTCGGCGAGCCCGCGATTCGGCGCCCGCGCTGATCTTTCTCGACGAGGTGGACGCGCTGGCGCCGCGGCGCGGGCAGAGCTTCGACTCCGGGGTGACCGACCGGGTGGTGGCCGCGCTGCTGACCGAGCTGGACGGCGTCGACCCGCTGCGCGACGTCGTGGTGCTGGGCGCCACCAACCGGCCCGACCTCATCGACCCCGCGCTGCTGCGGCCGGGCCGGCTGGAGCGGCTGGTGTTCGTGGAGCCGCCCGACGCCGCGGCGCGGCGCGAAATCCTGCGCACCGCGGGCAAATCGATTCCGCTGAGCGCTGACGTCGACCTCGACGAGCTGGCCGCCGGCCTGGACGGCTACAGCGCCGCCGACTGCGTGGCGCTGCTGCGCGAGGCCGCGCTGACGGCCATGCGCCGGTCCATCGACGCCACCGACGTGACGGCCGCCGACCTCGCCGCGGCTAGCGAAAACGTCCGTCCCTCTTTGGATCCCGCGCAGGTCGCGTCGCTACGGGCGTTCGCCGAAGCTCCGTAGCACGGCCCGGGCCGACGCGGCCACGTCGGTTTCCAGCCAGGACGGCATCGGGTCGTCGTGCGCGTGACGGCGCACCACGGCGTACGGCAGGTCGGCGACGGCGCGGGCGACGGCGTCGACCGATCGCGGCCGGGCGTTCCCGTACAGGTGCCGGGCCAACTGCGCTAGCCGTTGGGTCAGCGGGGCGTTCATCGCGGCCAGCGTCTGCCGGAACGCCGCGTCGGGCTCGCCGTCGAGCAGGTCGCCCGGGCGGATCGTCAGCAGCAGCCGGGCGTCGTCGGGCAGGGCGCGGGCGAAGCCGACCGCGGCCACGGCCATCGCCACCGCGGTGTCCTCCGGGGTGTCGCCGTCGGCGGCCAGCGCCCGGGCCTGGAAGCGCTCCAGCGCCCGCAGCCACGCCGCGGTCAGGATGCCGTCGCGGTTGCCGAACCGGTGATACAGCGTGCCCGCCGGCGCGCCACTGGCTTTCGCGATCGCGGCCACGCTGGCCGCGCGCGGCCCGCCGTCGAGCACCAGGGCCCGCGCGGCGTCGAGGATCACATCGGTTTCATGCTTCCGCGGAGGCGCCATGATCTAGTACATTCCTTCTATATGGAACGATTACCCTATATCGATGAGCATGCCATAACCATCGAGGCCAACCGCGGCGACACGTGGGCGGCGCTGCTGCGGGTGCTGTGCCGCGACCCGCACGACCCGTCGACCGTGCCGCTGGGCTTCGCCCTGGACGAGGCCCGGCCGCCGGTGCGGTTCGCGCTGAAGGGCCGCCACCCGTTCGCGGTGTACCGGTGGGTGTTCGAGCTGGACGCGCTCGACGGCCCGGCACGCACCCGGCTGCGGGCGGCCACCTGGGCGGCCTTCCCGGGGGTGCACGGCAAGGCCTACCGGGCGCTGGTCATCGGCACCGGCGGGCACCGCATCGTCGTTCGGCGCACGCTGAACCGTGTCGCCCGGGCCGCCGCGCGGGCCGACTACACCGACGTGTTCGAAGTACCTCTGCCCCAAGGGGATTCGCGCAGCGCCGAGGAGACCTTTCGCGACGCGGCGGGGCGGCCGGGCGCGGGCCGCGACGCGGTGCGCTGGGTGCACCGGCACGTGCTGCGGCTGGGCGGGTGGACGATCGTCCGTTCGGCTCGCGACGAAGTCGTGCTCGCCGCGCGCGGGCCGCTGCTGTGCGGCGAGCTGACCCTGCGCCGTCACGACGATCGGCGCGCCGCCCTCACCACCCGGGTACGCTACCGCCGCCCGATCGCCGCCCGGGCGGTGTGGGCGCTGGTCGGTCCGCTGCACCGGATCGTGGCACCGCGGCTGATGGTGCGCAGCGCTCGTCGCGGCCGCATGCGCACGGCGGCCGTCCCTTGAGCCTGGGCCTGACCTGGGGGACGCGGCTCGCCGAAAGAACGGCTCCGCTGCCCTGCGACGCGCTGTGTCCGCGCGCCCGCGTCCAGGCCGACCGCGCGATCAGCATCGCCGCGCCGCCGTCGATCGTGTTCTCCTGGCTCTGCCAGTTGCGCGTCGCGCCCTACAGCTATGACATCCTGGACAACCTCGGCCGCCGCAGTCCTCGAGCGCGCGACCCCGAACTGGTTCACCTCGAAGTGGGACAGCGATTCATGACCGTGTTCGCGTTGCAGTCGTTCGCCGACGGCGAGCAGATCACCTTGCGGTCCAGGGGCGTCGCCGTCACCTACGCCGTCCGGCCGGAGGGGACCGGCTCGCGGCTGCACGCGCGGGTGTGGTTCGCGGGCCCGCGGCTGCTCGCACGTGCGCTGGCCCTGGGCGACCTGCTGATGATGCGCAAACAGCTGCTCACGCTGAAAACGCTGGCCGAGGCCGAGCCCCGATGACCGAGCGCCCGACCGCCCTGCAAGTCGTCGAGGGAATCGACCTGTCCGACAAGGCATGTGTGATCACGGGCGCGTCGTCCGGGCTGGGCCGCGAGTCGGCGCGGGCGCTGGCCGCCGCCGGCGCGCGAATGGTGCTGGCCGCACGCAACCACGACGCGCTGGCCCAGAGCGCCGAATGGATTCGGGCCGAAGTGCCGGGCGCGCGAATGTCGACGGTGCACCTTGACCTCACGGTGCTTTCCAGCGTGCGCGCGGCGGCCGCGGCGATCCGGGAGCTCACGCCGGTGATCCACGTGCTGATGAACAACGCCGGCGTGATGTTCACCCCGTTCGACCGCACGCATGACGGATTCGAAATGCAAATCGGGACAAACTATTTCGGGCATTTCGAGCTCACCCGGCTCCTCGTCCCGCAGCTCGCGGCCGCCGGGAATGCGCGCATCGTCATCCTGTCGTCGCGCGGTCACCGCCTGGGCAATATCGACCTCGACGATCCCAATTGGGAGCGCCGCGACTACGACAAGTTCGCCGCGTACGGGGCGTCCAAGCGGCGAACATCCTGCACGCCGTCGAGGCCGACCGGCGCCTGCGCGAGGTGGGAATCCGCGCCTACGCCGTGCACCCCGGCACCGTCGCCACGTCGCTGGCGCGGCACATGTCCCGCTCGGACTTCTCCCGGCTACGCGAACACGCCGGCGGGCGCCTCGATACCGTCGGGCCCGAATACGGTGCGGCCACGCAGGTTTGGGCGGCGGTAAGGCCCGAGATGGCCGACCGCGGTGGCCTGTACCTTGAAGACTACGGCGTCAGCGACGCCGTAGCGCCCTACGCCCGCGACTCCCAGCGCACGGCACGGCTGTGGACGCTCTCCGAGAAGTTATGCGGCGCACCACCTACCGCGGCGACGCGATAGTGCCGTCTCGCGCAACCGGCATCGACATCACCGACGATGCCGAGCTCTTGTTCGGCGGGATCTACGCCCTCCTGTATCTGCGCCGCAGATACCACAACAGGACCGCGCCCGCCGCGATTAGGGCCAACCCCCCGGAGATGAACGCGATATCGAGGGCTAGGTTGGCCGGTTGGTAAGCTCGTCCGCCCCGCACATGAACATCCACCTGCGATCCGACTGCCAGCGGATTCTTGTGAACCTCTATCCACCCTCCGCGCCACGTCGCCAAGGGGTAGATCGGGCCGGTCCGTGATGCTCCCCCGACGCTCCACGTGGCGTTGCACCGGTATCCGTCGATCCCTCGGTACTGGTGCGGCACGCAGTTAACGACCGTCGCCCTCGCCGGCGTGCCAGAATCGAAAACCTCAGGCAACACACCTTCTTCGGCCACACGCACCCCGGCGAACACAACCATGCCGGCAAAGATGACACCGATCCACGCCAGAGCCCGCGCTAGCGTGCGGCGGCCGGGTCTGATTTCCAACGCGGGATTCGCCGGCACCCGCCCCTGCGATGGCGCGAGATCTGCACCGCCGCCCGCCGCGTCGAGCTGATATTGCAGATCGGAGCTTCGCCTTGCGGACTCATTGCGGGCCATCAGGAGCAAATCGTGCCGTCGCCTGCCGAGGTTCACCACGACGAACCCAGCGATGAAAAAGGCTAAACACCACCAATAGCGCGACAGATCCATCATCGCGGGGAGCCCACCGCAAATCAGCACCAAGCCCCCCACGATCATCAGCCATGCCTTCTTCATGGGGGTGTCCCCGTTCTTGTCAACGAGTGCCTGGACGGATCTAGGCGGTTCTGTCGGTTGCCGCTGCGTCTTCCAGATAGGGGACTACCCGGTGCGCTACCGATCCCAACAACCTCGACCGGCGTTCATGCGAATCAGGCTGCCAGACAATGCAAGTCACTAGCGAAGGGCCGCCAGCCGGTGATCATGGCGTTCCCGAACACATGAACGGAAACCCGCACGGCGGTTTCTGGGTCGCCTCCGGCGGGGGTGGATCGGTTCCCTCCCAAACACTGGCGTCAACGTTTCCATGCCCCCAGAGCACGCCCCACCAAGTGTGGCACTGACTCCTGTCCCAGTTGACGCCAAGCCCGTTCGACCCGGACGGGCATCCGTGAGCTCCGCGAAGTCCCATCGGATCTCCGGGGCAACATTGGTACGGCCCGGATGCGGGCGGCGGCACTGGCCCGTCTTCTGGCAAAACGCCATGGATCGATGGCATGAATCCGCGGTCGGCTTGGGCGGTAGCTGCGGCCAGGCCTAAGGCGGCCGCACCGACGCCGCCTGACAGCAGCGTCCCCGCGATGATCCTCTTCAGGTTGCGCTCGGTGTTCACGTGCCGGCTCCTTGTCTCCGGTGGGGTCTTCGGTTGGCAAAACCGGACACATCCCGGCATCTGGGCCGGGGCGCGTGTGTAGTTAAAAGTGTGCGCCGGCGGGTGGGCGCGGTTGATGGGCAAGTGTGCCCATTTTCAGCGCGAGACGTCGTGTCAGAGCCCTGATGCGGTTTGGCGGTGCAGGGCGTGGGCGGCGGCTTGGATGCGGTTGTCGACGCCAAGTTTGGCCAGGATCGCCGCGACATGGTGTGCAACGGTTCGGCGGCTGATGGTGAGTTCGGTGGCGATATCGGCGTTGCTGTGACCCGCGGCGATCAGGGTGAGTATTTCTCTTTCGCGCCGGGTCAGCCCGTCGGGGTCGGCGAGGATGTCGGCGCGGCGGGTGCGGCGGGTGCGACCCCGCAACTCGGTGAGCCGTTGTTGCGCGCGCCGTGCCGCGGCCCTGGCGCCGAGACTGTCGAAGGTCGCCAGCGCCGATTGCACGGCGGCGATATCGCCGCCGAGTTGGGCGATGGCCGCCTCGTAGGGGCAGCCGCGGCGCAGCCATTCCTCGACGGCGGCCTGCCAGTCGCCCCGGATCTCTAGCTCGAACGGTGTGCGTGGGTCGCCGGTGCCGGCCCCGGGTTGTCCGCCCGCCAGATACAGCCAGCGGTGCAGCGCTCCGACCAGCCAGGGGTCGGCTCGGGGACCCGTGGCCGCCAGCCCTGCGTGGGCTTCGCCGCGGCAGGTTTCGTCGTCACCGGCCAGCCATGCCGCCTCAGCACGCGCTGCCCACACAGAGAAGAACCGAAGGTGGTCCGTTTCGGCGCCGGCTAGGGCGTCGTCAAGCAGCGTGGCCGAGTGCTGGCCGCGCCGCGCGTGGATCCGGGCGAGGATGAGCTGCGGCAGAATCCGATTCACTGCGGCCAAGCCTGGTCGGGTAAGGAGATCTTCGGCAGCTGCGCGCGCGTGGTCCCAGTCGCCGCGATGCAGCCGCACCACCGCATCGCCCCCGACGACCAAGGCCTCGAAGTTGAACACGTTATGGTCGCGGCAGTAGGCGAGCGAGTCGGTGATGTAGCGATCGGCGCGATCGATGTCGTAGTGCAACGCCGCCAGACAGCAAACAAGAGTCGACAGCAGTCCGGCATGTTCGCCGCGCGTTTCGGTGGCCATCGCGTCACGCCACGACGCTTCCAGCTGCTCCCAACCGGTGTCGGTGGCAAGGATCTGAGCCGTTGCGGCAGCCGCGCGGGCCCGGATAACCAGGGCATTATCACCGATGCGCGTTCCTAAGGCGATGGCTGGGGCGGCGTAGTCAGCGGCGGCCGGGTCGAAACCCCAGCTCCCGAACTCGGCCAAGTTGGCCAACGCCCAGCCCAGCTGCGAACTCGGTCCGGCGTCTTGCACCAGCTCCAATGCGGCTCGTGCAGCAGCGAAGGCCTCGCTGACCCGGCCCATGCCCCATAACACATGGGACAGCCAGCGCAGATTCTCGCTTTGGCCGAGCGGATCACCCAGCGCGAGACGCCAGTGGATCGCCTCGCGCCACGATGACACCGCTGCCTCGGCGAGCCCGCACAGAAAGCAGGCCAGGGCGTGCTGCTCGATCCAGCGCACCTTTTGTTCGAGGGGGACGCTATCGGCGTGGCGCAGCGTGAGCTCGTATAGCTCGGCGGCTTCCCGGTTCGCGCCAAGTACTGAGGCCCGTTCGGCGGCCGCGGGCCCGTAACGGATGGCGGCATCAGTATCGCTGGCCTGCTCGGCGTGAAACGCCAACGCCGCCAAGGTATCCGGATCGATTGGTGGTTCGGCAAGCACCGCCAGTGCCCGTTTATGCAACATTCGGCGCTGGTAATTGGCGATCTGGTCGGCGGTGGTGCGGCGGGCCAGTTCGTGGCGGAAGTCGATGATGTCGTGCCCTTCGACCAGCACCCCGGCGTCGAGGCATTCGGCCAGTCCGACGCCGGCCGCGGGGCAGACCTTTTCGACCAGGGCGACAGCGGCGCGTGGGCCGCAGACCGCTACGGCAGCAGCGGTCTCGCGCGCGGCCGGCGACAGGCGGGCCAGCCGGCCGCGCACAGCTTCGGCGATACTGCGCGGCAAGCCCTGTCGGGTGAGCGCCGCCGGGCCGGCGGCCAGCACCTCGGTGACGAAAAACGGGTTACCCCCGGTCAATTCGTGTAACTGCTCGGCGTTGACCCCGCTACCGGTGGCCAGCTGTGCCACCGCATGGCGGCTCAGCGGCTCGAGCGCGATGCGGCGCACCGCCGCGCAGGTGGCCACATCCCCCAGAGCGACCGACAGCGGGTGGTGTCGGTCAAGTTCATCGTCGCGGTAGGACACCACCAGCAGCAACGGCAGCGACTCGGTGCGCCGGGCCAGGAAGCGCATCAGATCCAGGGTGGCGCCGTCAGCCCAATGGGCGTCTTCGATCACCCACACCCAGCTGTGCCCGTCGCGCAACACCGTCAACAGTCGCCGGTAGAGCACGCCGGTATCACCCGATTGAATCGCCGCATCCAGCGCGCCAGCCGCGGCGGGGCCCACTCCGGCCAACGCGTCAATCAGCGGCCCCAACGGGCGCGGCGCGACCAGGGGATCACACCAGCCCCGCAGCACGCGCATCGAGGAATCCAGCGTGGCCCCAAAGCGATCCAGCACCGCGGTCTTTCCGACCCCGGCCTCCCCCCGGACCAAAACCAGCCGGCCGGCACCGCCACGGGCAACCTGCCGCGCCACATTGCCGAGCTCGGCGAGCACCGCCGAGCGCTCCAGCAATCCGTCCACCGATGCCCGCCTCGCTCCGACAAGACCCACGGTGCCGTCTGTGCCGGGTGCCAAAAATGGGCCTACGTGCCCATCAACCGCGGCCGCCCGCCGGCGCACACTAATCACACGCGCCCCGGGCGGACCGCCGCGGCTACAGCAACCGCACATCCGGACATGATGCGGCTATCACTGTAGTGCCGACACCGCCCGGACGCGTGCGGTTCTGCCACCTGTAGACCAACGGGAAGGAGCCGGCACATCGTCGACGAAACTGCCCGGGGACCGAAGGAAGTTGGAGAATTCGGGATGAGCGTCAACGGCAGCTCGGCTGCGACGCGCCGAGTTTGTGGCGTTCCCTCCGACCGTGGCCTCCAAAATGCATGAATTTGCCACCGGCAAGCGGACTCTCAACATCGCGCACGGTCCGGCGATCGACATCCGTCTGGCGGCCGGCGTGGGCGTGGGTGCCCGCGCGGGCATGGGCGGCGGCCGACAATTTCGGGCTGGCCTCGCTTCTGGAAGACCTGCGACGGTCGCTTACAACCAGGAGGAGCACGGTGATGCGGCCCAGCCGAAGTAGCGATCGTCCCCGACTCCTCACGATCCTGGGCTTGTTCGTCGCTTCGCTTTCCCTGCTAGCCATCTCGACGTTCCTGGTATGGAATCAGCACTTCGGTGTTCCCGCTCGAGTGACAGTCGACAACTGTTGGGACAACGGGGCGGATAGTGTCAACGTACCCATCGATAACTGTTCCGCGCACGCGAGCGGTGCGCCGACGGGATCGGTGATCATCAGCGGTGCCTCGTCTCCAGACGTCGGTCACGACGTCGAGGTCCACCGAACCGGTAAATTTGTCGTCAAAGACACTTGGTGGGAACCCCTTGTCATCCTTGGCTTGGGTTGCGCTGCCGGCCTTAGCGCGGTCAGGGCCATCGTGCGCCGCCGACGGCGCGAAACCTGGTCGGGGCACGGGCCTTAGGCCCGCATCGGGCGTATGCTCGGCCTCTTTGGCTAGTCCGGCTCGGGTACAGCCGTCCACTCGGCCGAAACCCGCGCGGTGAAGCGCGGCGCCCGGTGCTCGAGGAACGCGGCGACGCCCTCGGCGGCGTCGCCGCCTCCCATCACCCGTTCGTGCAGCAGGGTTTCCAGCGCGGCGACCTGTCGCGGTGGGTAGCGATTGATCGCGCTGTCCCACAGCAGGCGTTTGCACAGCGCCGCCGACATCGGCGCCACGTTGACGGCGATGTCGCGGGCCAGCGCCATCGCCTCGTCGAGCACCCGATCGGCGGGCAGCGCGCGGTTGGCGACGCCGAGCGCGGCCGCCTCGGCGCCGCCGAACATCCGCCCGGTGAGCAGCAGGTCGGCGGCCACCCCCAGGTTGGTCAACTGGGGCAGCGTCCAGTGCGCCATGCAGTCGGGTAGCACACCCCGGCGCACCTGCACCACACCGTATTTCGCGTCCTCGGCGACGATGCGGATGTCGGCCTGCAACGCGATGGTCAGGCCGATCCCGACGGCGTGGCCGTTGACCGCGGCGATCACCGGTTTGCGCAACTCGAACGCCGCCGGGGTGATCGGTGAGGCGGTGAAGGCGCCGTCGCCGGCCGGGGCGTCGAACGGGCTTGCGCCGCCGGAGAAGTCGGCCCCGGCGCAAAAGGCGCGCCCGGCGCCGGTCAGCACGATGACCCGGACGTCGTCGTCCTCGTCGCACTCGCGGTAGGCGCGGCTCAGCAGCTCGCCCATCACGGCGGTGTAGGCGTTCAGCCGGTCGGGCCGGTTGAGCGTGAGAACCGCGACGCCCGAGTCGATTTCGACGGTCAGGTCGGCGGTCACGGCAGCGCCGGCACCCGGTGCAGGGCGCCGATCAGGTCGGCGACGTCCGCGGGGCAGGGGGTGTAGCCCGGAAAGTAACAGCACACCTCGTCGGCGTGCTCGCCGAACCGGGCGGCGATCTGCTCGGCACACTGCTCGGGTGTTCCCACGATCCCGATCCGGGCCACCATCTCGTCGGTGATCAGCCCGCGCATCTGCGCAAAGCGGCCCTGCTTGGACAGCGCGTTGAGCTCGGGTTGAATGCCGTCCCAACCCTCGACCTGCAGCACCGGCAGGTAGGCCGGCGTGGAGCCGTAAAACGCGATGAGGGAGGCCACCCCGTCGATCGCCGTCGCCAGGTCCGCCTCGTCGCGGCCGACGGCCACCATGGCCTGGGCGATGATCGGGAACTCGGTCAAGGCCCGCCTGGAGCGGCGCAGCCCCTCGCCGATGGCGGGCAGGGTGCGCTCGGCGAAGTGGCGGGCGCTGTTGAACGGCATCACCAGCAGCCCGTCGGCGACCTCGGCGGCGGTGCGGGTCATCACCGGACCCAGCGCGCCCAGCAGCACCGGCGGCGCCCCGTACGGGTTGGGGCCGGGATCGAAGGTGGGCGCCATGATGGTGTGCGTGTAGAACTCACCGCGAAAATCCAGGCGGGCCCGGCCTTCCCACGCGGCGAAGATCGCCTTGATCGCCGAGATGGCCTCGGCCATCCGCGCCGCGGGCGGCTCCCACCTACTGCCATAACGCTTTTCGACGTGCACTCTGATCTGCGAGCCCAGCCCCAGCCGGAACCGGCCGCCGCTGTAGAGCTGCAGGTCGTAGGCCGCGTAGGCCAGGTGCATCGGACTGCGCGGCGGGGCGATCGCCACGTTGGTCATCAGCTCGCACCCGGTGGCCTCGGCGGCGATCAGCAGCGGGAAGAAGACGTCGTGCTGACCCTCGAAGGTGAACAGGCCGTCGGCGCCGGTCGCGGCGATCTCGGCGGCACTTGCCGCCGCCCGCACCGGCGAACCGTCGACCTGCAGCTGAACCTTCATCGTAAGCTCCTGTCGCGCAGCGCTATTCGGATAACTGGAACTCGACCACTTCGGTCACCGCGTCCACGGCCTCGCGCAGCGCGGCCAGGCGCTCGGCAGCCGACGGCGCGCAGAGCACCGTGTAGCGGTCGGCCGTGCCGATCGGGATGCGGGAGGCCAGCTCGTACAGGCGTTGCCCGGCCGGGCGTTCCGGATCGTGGCGGCCCAGCAGCAGGTCGCGCCCGGGCAGGGTGATGCCGCGCACCCGGGCGATCCGCTCGAACAGCGCCACCGCGCGGTCTTCCACGCCGCGCAGCTGCTCCGGCGTCACCGCGGCGCCGGGCTCGTCGGGCCACGGCATCACCGTTGCCCGGGGATAGGGGTCGTCGGGCAGCCACTCGGACACCCGAATGCGTTGCCCGGTGCGGCAATTCAGCAGGTACCGGCCGGCGCCCTGGTCGACGCAGTCGACGATCCGGGACAGCACCCCCACGTTGCAGCGCGCGTCACCGCCGCCCACCTCGCGGCCGCGGGCGATCAGCACCACCCCGAACTGCTCGCCGGTGTCCAGGCAGTGCCGCACCAGCGCGCCGTAGCGGGGCTCGAAGATCCGCAACGGCAGGTCCTGGTCGGGCAGAAGCGCCGACTCCAGCGGAAACATCGGCAGCGCAACGGGTTCGGTCATCAGATCTCCAGCTCGGCCACCAGCGCGTCGACGACCGCGCGCAGGTCGCCGTCGTGTTCCTCGGCCACCCGGCGCTGACGCTGGTATGACGCGCCGTGGCGGGGGATGTCGGCCACCGCGGCCAGCTCGTCGGCGCACTGCAGCTTGCGGGCGACCGGCTCCAGCCGGTTGAGCACGTCGTCGAGGTCCTCGGTGACCAGGCGTTCGTTGCTGTCGGCGTCCAGGATGATCACCGCGTCCAGGCCGTAGCGGGCGGCGCGCCACTTGTTCTCCTGGTGATGCCAGGGCGGCATGGTCGGCAACGACTCGTCGGCCTCCAGCCTGCGGTCCAGGTCGACCACCAGGCAGTGCGTCAGCGCCACCAGCGCGGCCAGCTCATGCAGGTTGGACACGCCGTCGCAGATCCGCATCTCCAGTGTGCCCAGGTGCGGGGAAGGCCTGATGTCCCAACGGACTTCGTCGACGTGGTCGATGATGCCGGTCTTCTTCTGGTCGTAGACGAAGCCCTCGAACTCCGCCCAGGTCTGGAACTGGAACGGCAGCCCGGCGGTGGGCAGCTGCTGGAACATCATCGCCCGGTTGCTGGCGTAGCCCGTGTCCACCCCGGTCCACCACGGCGAGGACGCCGACAGCGCCAGCAGGTGCGGGTAGTAGTTCAGCAGCGACGTCATGATCGGCATCACCTTGTTCGGCGAGGAGATCCCGACGTGCACGTGCACCCCCCAGATCAGCATCTGCCGTCCCCACCACTGGGTGCGCTTGATCAGCTCGGCGTAGCGCGGGGCGTCGGTGAGCTTCTGGGTCGTCCACTGCGCGAACGGATGTGCGCCGGCGCAGAACAGTTCCATGCCGCGGTCCCGCACGATCCGGCGCGCGGGCCCCAGGGTCTGCCGCAGATCCTCCATCGCCTCGGGCACGGTCCGGCAGATGCCGCTGACCACCTCGACGGTGTTGCGCAGCAATTCCTTGTGCACGCGCGGGTTTTCGCCGATCTCGGCGATCACCGCGGTGGCCTCGTTGCTCAGGTCGCGGGTCTGCGCGTCGACGAGCGCGAACTCCCACTCCACCCCGATGGTCGGCCGCGGCGAACGGGCGAAATCGATGTGCGCGTCGCCCCGTCTAGCCGGCACCGATGACACCGCACGCCACCCGCTTGCCGGCGTCACCGGTGCTCATCGTCATCTCGTCGGGGCCCGGTGTTCCGTTGGTCTGGTTGTAGCGCTCCGCCGGGATGTTGGCGAAGTTGTCCGCGCCGGCGTGGATGATGATCGCCGTCTTCTGCCCGCCGAGCAGATCCTCCATGGTGAAGGCGTCGGTGGTGGTCACCAGCGTCCCGGAGCCGTCCTTGCGCACCTGAAGCGAGGTCAGGTCGCCGCTGGCGGGTTCGCCGGTGTGCCCGGGCGCCTGGAAATGCCCTCCGGCGGACAGGAAGTCCCCCGGGGCGCCGCCGGTCGGGGCGACCGAGCTGGGTTCGCACTTGCCGACCTTGTGGATGTGCACCCCGTGGAAGCCCGGCGTGAGCACGCCGTTGGCCGTCGTCTCGATGGTGACGGTGGCGTAGCCGTTGCTGAACTCGAACTTCGCGGTCGCGACCTGGGTGCCGTCCGGCGCCTTGAGGTGGGTGGTGATGCCGGGCGCCGCGGCCGGCGCGGCCTCGGCTGCGCCCGCGCCCGACGGCGACGGCGATCCGGTCCACACCGCGGGGGTGGTACCCGGCAGCGACGACGCGTGCTGGGGCGACGAACAGGCGCCCAGCGCCACGACGCAACCGGCCAGAACCACGGGAGGCAGCAGCTTGGGCATAGCCAGCAGCCTAACGCTTCGCCGGCCCGCTCAGCCCGCGACGAGGACGATGACACCCGGGGGTTGGCCGCTGAGCGCGGGGATGCGCGGTTCGACCGGCGCGCCCAGGTTTTTGCCCACCGCATCGGCGGTGGCGTGCTCGTCGTCGGCGTCGGTGTAGTAGACCGTGGTGGCCGAGACGTCGGGCACGGCCAGGTTGTCGACCTTGGTGACCTTGAACCCGGCGGACGTCAGCTGATCCTTGGTGCGTGCCGCCACGCCCTCTTTCGAGGAGATGTTGTACACCTGCACCTCGGCCTGGTTGGCCGCCGGCTTGTTAGTCGGCGAGGCGGACGCCGAACTGGTGGCCGTCGAGCTGGACACCGGCGACGCCGAATCGTCCTCGGAGTTCCCGGACGAACCCAGCGCCTGCCACCCGAGCAGCAGGAAGATGACGCCGAGGAACAACAGCACCATCACCATGGCCCGCAAAGGCAGTCCAGTGGAGTCGGGAACTCGTTCTTTCATCGAGCCCTACTGTAACGAGTCAGGTCACCTCGAAGCCGAGCCGCCGCGCCGCGCGCGCTTTCTGCCTGCTGGCGCGCAGCCGCCGCAGCCGTTTCACCAGCATCGGGTCGGCGGCCAGCGCCTCGGGCCGGTCGACGAGCGCGTTGAGCACCTGGTAGTACCGCGTCGCCGACATCGAGAACAGCTCTTTGATGGCGTCTTCCTTCACACCGGCGAACTTCCACCACTGGCGTTCGAACGCCAGGATGTCGTGTTCGCGGCGGGTCAGCCCATCTGCGATCTCGGCGTCGTCCCCCGATCGATTTGCCCGCGCCATGGCGCTGTCCATATCGCTTCCCCTGGACCCTTTCGGCGAATTCCGAACTGCTCGAATGACTTGGCTTAGCTAAGCGCGTGGTTTGCGCGAATTATTGAAACACGCCCCAAACCCTCAAGCCGTCATCCAGACCCGCGAGTCGGCCGATTGACCCAGATTGCCCACCCGCGAGCGTGCGGTAGCTTAGCCGACCATGGCAGTCGTTCCGATCCGCATCGTGGGAGATCCCGTCCTGCACACCCCGACACAGCCGGTGCCGGTCGGTGACGACGGGTCCCTGCCGGCGGATCTGGGCAAGCTGATCGCCGACATGTACGAGACCATGGACGCCGCCCACGGGGTCGGCCTGGCCGCCAACCAGATCGGGGTCGGGTTGCGGGTGTTCGTCTACGACTGCGCCGACGACCGGGGGCTGACCGAGCGGCGGCGCGGCGTGGTGGTCAACCCGGTGCTGGAGACCTCCGAGATCCCCGAGACCATGCCCGACCCGGACACCGACGACGAGGGCTGCTTGTCGGTGCCCGGCGAATCGTTCCCCACCGGGCGGGCCAGCTGGGCGCGGGTCACCGGGCTGGACGCCGACGGCAACCCGGTGTCCATCGAGGGCCACGGCCTGTTCGCCCGGATGCTGCAGCACGAGACCGGGCACCTGGACGGCTTCCTGTATCTGGACCGGCTCATCGGCCGGTATGCCCGCAGCGCGAAACGGGCCGTCAAATCCCACAACTGGGGTGTGCCCGGCCTGTCCTGGATGCCCGGCGAGGGACCGGACCCGTTCGGTCACTGATGTTCTCGTGGCCCGACCCGGGGACCCGGGTGACGGTTCGCTACCGGCGCCCGCCCGGATCGGTGCCGCCGCTGACCGACGCGGTGGGCCGGCTGCTGACGGTCGATCCGACGGTGCGGGTGCAGACCAAGACCGGCGCGGTCGTCGAGTTCGCGCCCGCCGACGTGGTCGCGCTGCGGGTGCTCACCGACACCCCGATCCGCACCTCGCAGATCCGCGCGCTCGAACACGCCGCCGCCGCGGCCTGGCCCGCCGCGGAGCAGACCTGGCTGCACGGCTGGCTGCTGCGGGCCGGCCCGCCACCCGGCCGGCCCGCCGGGCCCTCAGCCGATTTCGCTGTGCCGCTGGATCTTTCCGCTCACGCCGAGGCCATCCCGGAGATCGCCGGCTGGTACCAGCGACGCAGCCTGACGCCACGACTGGCCGTCCCGGACCGGATGCTGACGCCGCCGCCCGGGCTGACCTGCGAGCGCACCGAACAGGTTGTGGTGCAAGACCTTTCCCGCCCGTCCGGCGACGAACCCGGGGTTCGGGTCGACGCGTCCGTCGCGCAGGCCGCGCTGAGCGCCGCACCCGACGGCACCCGGTGGGTGGGGCTGTGGGTGCCGCCCGGCGGGCACGACGCCGAGGCCCGCGCCGGGTGCGAGGCGCTGCTGGCGTGGGGCGCCGGGCAGGGCGCCACGCGCGCCTATCTGGCGGTGCCCGACGACGACGCCGCGGCGCTGGAACTGGCCGGGGCGCTGGGTTTCCGGCTGCACCACCGGCGCCGCTACCTGACGGTCCCGGCCGGGCCGGTGGGATAGTTTCTAGTCCGTGCGGCTGGCCACCTGGAATGTGAACTCGATTCGCTCCCGGCTGCCCCGGGTGCTGGACTGGCTGGCCCGCACCGACGTCGACGTGCTGGCCATGCAGGAGACCAAGTGCGCTGACGGCCAGTTCCCGACGCTGCCGTTCTTCGAACTCGGCTACGAGGTCGCCCACGTCGGCTTCAACCAGTGGAACGGTGTGGCGATCGCCTCCCGGGTCGGCCTGGACGACGTGCGGGTCGGCTTCGAGGGCCAGCCGAGCTGGAGCGGCAAGCCGGAGGTCGCCGCCGCCGCGGAGGCCCGCGCCCTGGCCGCCACCTGCGCCGGTGTGCGGATCTGGAGCCTCTACGTTCCCAACGGCCGCGCGGTGGGCGACCCGCACTACGCCTACAAGCTGGATTGGCTTGCCGCCCTGCGTGATTCGGCCGCGGGCTGGCTGCGCGAGGATCCCGCCGCCCAGATCGCGCTGGCCGGGGACTGGAACATCGCCCCACAGGACGACGACGTGTGGAGCATGGAGTTCTTCGCCGGCGCCACCCACGTCTCCGAGCCGGAGCGGCGCGCGTTCAACGCCATCCTCGACGCGCAATTCGCGGACCTGGTACGGCCTTTCGCGCCGGGCCCGGGGGTGTACACGTACTGGGACTACACCGCGCTGCGGTTCCCGAAACGGCAAGGCATGCGCATCGATTTCATCCTCGGCTCCCCCGCGTTGGCGCGCCGCGTGACGCACGCGCAGATCGACCGCGAGGAGCGCAAGGGCAAGGGCGCCAGCGATCACGCGCCGGTGCTGGTCGATGTGAGCCGCGACGAGCCGCCGTCCTAGGGAGAAATCCGGCACCGCTTCTCGTTGTCTGCCGCGCGGCAAGGTGGCAGGCTTTGCAAAATCAGGAGCGGAAACAGCATTGCCTAGTTGTTAAGCCTGCGTTCAGCGGGTACTACTCGCTGCCGACGCCGGCGCGCGGCGCACGCAATCAAAGCCAGGGAGTCATCATGAGTGTCATCGGCGGAGCAGTCCGGGGCGTGAGTCAGGCGGTGAACCGCGCCGCGTCCGCGACGACCGCGGCCGCCGGTGCCGTGGGCGGCGCGGCGGTCAACGGCGTCATCGGCGGCGTCACCGGAGCCGCGGAGGGCGTCAAACGCGGAATGAACAGCGGCAGCCATTCCACGCCCGCGGCCGCGCTGGCCTTCGGCGCGCTCGGCGTCGCGGGACTCGTGGAGTGGCCGGTGCTGCTGGCCGTCGGCGGCGGCGCCTTGCTGCTGCAGCGGTTGAACCGCAAGGAGCAGCAGCCCGAGCCGCGGGCGGTCAAGGCGAACCTCAAGTCGGTGCCGGCGGAATCGGCGCCGGCCCGCAAGGCGCCGGCCAAGACCACCGCCAAGTCGACGGCCAAGAAGGCCCCGGGGCGCCGCGCCGGTGCCGGCGACTTGCGCAGCACCAACTGAGCTAGACGGCCACCCGGTCGGCCCGATGGGCCGACGGATCCGGACAGATCGGGCCCGCCGCCGCGGCGCGCGTCCGATCGTCGTCGCGAATCTCGACCACCCCGACGCGCCACAACAGCGCATACAGTTCAACTAGCGGCACCTTCAGCACCGAAGCAAACGACGAAACTAGCGGATCGCCCCCGGTGTCGGTCATCGTCGACATAGTTCCGACGGTGGACGCGCGACCCAGCGAGTCGGGAAACCCTTCGTTACCGAAAGGCAAATGATGGCGGAAAAGAAGGCGAGGCGCGGCACGTCCCAGCGCGAGGCGGTGGAAAAGATCCGGGAAGGCGAAACCTTCGTGGTGAACCTTCCGGGCCTGGGCCAGGTCGAGATTCCCCGGCCCGAGCAGCTGGCCTACTTCGGCGGGCTGGCCGCCCTGGCGGCGCTGGAGCTCATCGACTGGCCGGTGGCCGTGGTCATCGCCGCGGGGCACCTGCTGGCCAGCAATCACCACAACAAGATCCTCGAGGAGCTCGGGGAGGCGATGGAGGAGGTGTGAGGGTCAGCGCGCGGTGACCGCGCGGCACGAACCGGCGGGAATAGGGCCGTCGGCCATGCCATGCGGTTGCCGGTGGGGGTAACGTCGCGTGCGGACCCATCCATCAGACGCGGGAGCGCACGCCGAGTGTGCTGAGAGGACGGCTCGGGGCCGTCGACCGTACGAACCTGACCGGGTAATGCCGGCGTAGGGAGATGAAAAATGACCGCAATTGTCGAACCGAGCGTGACCACCGGGCCCATCGCGGGCAGCAGCAAGGTCTACCGCGAACTGGACGGGGTGCCCGGTGCCCGGGTTCCGTTCCGCCGCGTCCACCTGTCCACCGGCGACCACTTCGACCTCTACGACACCTCCGGCCCCTACACCGATCCGGACGCGACGATCGACCTGACGGCCGGGCTGCCGGCGCGGCCGGGCCGGGTGCGCGACCGCGGCACCCAGCTGCAGCGGGCCCGGGCCGGCGAGATCACCGCGGAGATGGCGTTCATCGCCGCCCGCGAGGGCATGCCGGCGGAGTTGGTGCGCGACGAGGTCGCCCGCGGCCGCGCCGTGATCCCGGCCAACCACAACCATCCCGAGATCGAGCCGATGATCATCGGCAAGGCGTTCGCCACCAAGGTCAACGCGAACATCGGCAACTCGGCGGTGACCAGCTCGATCGCCGAGGAGGTCGACAAGATGGTGTGGGCCACCCGGTGGGGTGCGGACACCATCATGGACCTGTCCACCGGCAAGAACATCCACGAGACCCGCGAATGGATCCTGCGCAATTCGCCGGTGCCGGTCGGCACCGTGCCGATCTATCAGGCGCTGGAGAAGGTCAAGGGCGATCCGACCCTGCTGACCTGGGAGATCTACCGCGACACCGTGATCGAGCAGTGCGAGCAGGGTGTGGACTACATGACCGTGCACGCCGGTGTGCTGCTGCGCTACGTGCCGCTGACCGCCAAGAGGGTCACCGGCATCGTGTCCCGCGGCGGGTCGATCATGGCCGCCTGGTGCCTGGCGCATCACCGAGAGTCGTTCCTGTACACCAACTTCGACGAGCTGTGCGAGATCTTCGCCCGCTATGACGTCACCTTCTCCCTGGGCGACGGCCTGCGGCCCGGCTCGATCGCCGACGCCAACGACGCCGCGCAGTTCGCCGAGCTGCGCACCCTGGGCGAGCTGACCAAGATCGCGAAATCCCATGGCGTGCAAGTGATGATCGAAGGCCCCGGGCACGTTCCGATGCACAAGATCGTGGAGAACGTGCGGCTGGAGGAGGAGTGGTGCGAGGAGGCCCCGTTCTACACGCTGGGCCCGCTGGCCACCGACATCGCCCCGGCCTACGACCACATCACCTCGGCGATCGGCGCGGCCATCATCGCCCAGGCGGGCACCGCGATGCTGTGCTACGTGACCCCCAAGGAGCACCTGGGTCTGCCGGACCGCAAGGACGTCAAGGACGGCGTGATCGCCTACAAGATCGCCGCACACGCCGGCGACCTGGCCAAGGGGCACCCGCATGCGCAGGAGCGCGATAATGCGTTGAGCCAGGCGCGTTTCGAGTTCCGCTGGAACGACCAGTTCGCGCTGTCGCTGGATCCCGACACGGCGCGGGAGTATCACGACGAGACGCTGCCCGCCGAGCCCGCCAAGACCGCGCACTTCTGCTCGATGTGCGGGCCGAAGTTCTGCTCGATGCGCATCACCCAGGACGTCCGCGACTATGCGGCCAAGCACGGGCTGGACAGCGAGGAAGCGATCGAGGCGGCCATGGCCGACAAGTCTCGCGAGTTCGCCGAGCACGGCAACCGGGTGTATCTACCGCTGGCACAGTGACGGGGCCGCCGCCGACGCTGCCACTGGCGCCGCCGGGCACCACGCCGCGCCGCGTGCTGTCCATCGCCGGATCCGACTCCGGGGGTGGTGCGGGCATCCAGGCCGACCTGCGCACCATGGCGATGCTGGGCGTGCACGCGTGCGTCGCCGTGACCGCGGTGACCGTGCAGAACACGTTGGGGGTCAACAGCTTTCACGAGGTACCCGTCGACGTGGTGGCCGGCCAGATCGAGGCGGTCGCCGGCGACATCGGCATCCAGGCGGCCAAGACCGGCATGCTTGCGTCCTCGCCCATCATCGCCGAGGTGGCCGCGACCTGGCGCCGGCTGGAGTTGTCGGTGCCGCTGGTGGTCGATCCGGTGTGCGCGTCCATGCACGGTGACCCGCTGCTGGCCGCCGACGCGCTGGACACCCTGCGCGGCCAATTGTTCCCGCTGGCCACCCTGGTGACGCCGAACCTCGACGAGGTCCGGCTGCTGGTTGACATCGACGTGACCGATGCGGCGTCGCAGCGGGCTGCGGCCAAGGCGTTGCACGCGCTGGGGCCGCAATGGGTGCTGGTCAAGGGCGGGCATCTGCGGTCGTCGCAACGCAGCTGCGACCTGCTCTACGACGGCGACTCGTGCTACGAGTTCGACGCGCAGCGGCTGGCCACCGGCAACGACCACGGCGGCGGCGACACGCTGGCCAGTGCCGTCGCCTGTGCGCTCGCGCACGGCTTCACCGTGCCGGATGCGGTCGCCTTCGGAAAGCGGTGGGTCACCGCGTGTTTGCGCGCCTCCTACCCGCTGGGCCACGGCCACGGCCCCGTCTCCGCCTTGTTCCGGCTCTCGGGGGACGGATGAACCTCGACCGGATCGCGGGCATCGCCCACCGGCCCGACGGCACCCCCGAAGGCGTGGTGGTGCTCACCCACGGCGCCGGCGGCAACCGGGATTCGCCACTGCTGCAACAGGTTTGCGACGAGTGGGCCCAGCGCGGCTGGCTGGCGGTGCGCTACAACCTGCCGTTCCGCCGGCGCCGGCCCACCGGCCCGCCGTCTGGGTCGGGCGCCGCCGACCGTGCCGGCATCGTCGAGGCGATCACGCTGTGCCGCGGGCTTGCCGACGGCCCGCTGATCGCCGGCGGCCATTCGTACGGGGGCCGGCAGACGTCGATGGTGGTCGCCGCCGGTGACGCCGCGGTGGACGTGCTGACGCTGTTCTCCTACCCGGTCCATCCGCCCGGCAAGCCGGAACGGGCCCGCACCGAGCATCTGCCGGCCATCACGGTGCCGACGGTCTTCACCCACGGGACGTCGGATCCCTTCGGGACGCCCGAGGAGCTCAACGCGGCCGCCGCGTTGGTCGGCGGAACGACGGCGGTGGTCGAGATCGCCAGCGCCCGACACGATCTGCGGTCCAAGACGCTGAACGTGGCGGCGCTGGCCGTCGACGCCGCGCTGCAGCTGCTCGGCCGGAATTAGACAGTTTTAACTGGACAGTTTTGACTGTGCAGTTTAGGCTGGCCGTGTGGATGGCGTCAGCGACTCCGCGGTGGCGGCCGCGCGCGATATCCGGGTGGTGTTCAGCCGGCTGCGGCGCCGGCTGAAGGACATCGCGGTCGACGGGTTGACCCCCTCGCAGACGGCGGTGCTCACCCGGCTGTGGAAAGAGGGACCGTCGTCGGCCAGCGCACTGGCCGCGGCGGAACGGGTGCGCCCCCAGTCGATGGCGACCATCCTGGCTGCGCTGGGCCAACGTCGGCTCATCGAACGCAGACCCGACCCGAATGACAAGCGGCGCCAGGTCGTCTCGTTGACGGCGGCCGGCCGCAAGCGCGCCGAGAGCGACCGCCGTGCGCGGGAGGAGTGGCTGGCCCGCGCCATCCAGGAGCGCTACACGGAGGCGGAGCGGCGCGTCATCGTCGACGCGCTGTCGCTGCTCGAGCGCTTGACCGAGCAATAGCAGAGAGGGACCCACCATGGAATTGGGATTGCATTTCATCGACTTTCTGCCCGGCGACCCGGCACGGCTGGGCCCGACGCTGACCGAGGCGGCCCGCGCCGCCGAGCAGGGCGGTGCCACGCTGTTCACCCTGGCCGACCACTTCTTCCAGATGGAACAGCTTGGGCCCGCGGAGAATCCGTTCCTCGAGGGCTACACGTCGTTGGGTTTTCTGGCCGCGCAGACCTCCACGATCGAGCTGGCGCTGCTGGTCACCGGGGTCACCTATCGCTACCCCGGCGTGTTGGCCAAGACGGTCACCACCCTGGACGTGTTGTCGCAGGGCCGGTCGATGCTGGGACTCGGGGCGGCCTGGTACGAACGCGAGCACACCGCGTTGGGCATTCCGTATCCCGCGCTGAGCACACGGTTCGAGATGCTCGAGGAAACCCTGCAGATCTGCCGGCAGATGTGGAGCGACGACAACGGCGCGTACCAGGGCAAGCACTACCGGCTGGCCGAGACGATCTGTGCGCCGCAGCCGATTCGGCGCCCGCCGATCCTGATCGGTGGGGACGGCGAGAAGAAGACGCTGCGTATGGTCGCGCAGTACGCCGACGTCTGGAACAGCATGTCGAACGACCTCGCCGAGCTCGAGCACAAGATCGAGGTGCTGCACCGGCACTGCGACGCGGTGGGCCGCGACCCGCGGGATATCCGTAAGACGTGCGGTGGCCTGGCGACCCTCGACCCGTTCGAGAACCTCGACGAATACCTCAGGACGGCGGAACGCTTCGGCCGGCTCGGCATCGACATGATCAACGTGGGGCCGCTGCCCGGCAATCCGGATCCCGTCGGCTATATTCGCCGGCTGGGCGATGAGGTGATCCCCCGGCTCGCCGAAATCGGTTGATGGCGCTTGGTTTTCGCTACCCCGGATAGCGCGAGTAGCAGGCGTCCGCGTTGCCGGTCACGCCGCCGCGGAACGCCGCGATGCGGGTGAAACCGGCCGGCACGCTGGTGCCGTCGGCGTCGCTGGCGACCAGATGGTTGGTCAGCAGGCCGGCCACCGCCTCGTCGAGATCGCCTGCGGTGAGCAGCAATTGGTTGTGTGAGGGCAGCTCGATGGGCTCGGCCATCCTGCGGTGCACCACGCCGGTCAGGCAGGCGGTCCGCAGCGCGGTCCACGGGCTCTGCATGGCCAGGCCGCGTTCATGCTGCACCGCCAGCGCGTAGCGCGACATCACCACGGACAGGGCGGTGTCGTCGCCCTGGGGCAGGGTGTGTTCGTTCTCGTCGGCGACCCTGCCCAGCGCGGCCAGCTTGGGCAGGTCGACCGCGATGGTGTTGGTGGCCGGACAGTAGGACGCCGGCGGGCTGGGCTTGGCGTCGGGGCATGTGGCCGGCTGGTAGGACAGCGCGGGCGGATTGGCCGGCGCGAAGATCTTTCCCAGCAGCTCCATCAACGTGGACAGCGTGTCCTGGTTGATCGGGACCTCACCGGTCTCCGGTCTGCCGCTGGTGTCCACCCGCAGGGCGTAGGGCAGGTCGCCGCGGCGCTGCTCGATTTCCTTGCGGTTGATCGACGCACAGGCCGAGGCGCCGTTGAGGAAACCCATTTGGAAGGCGCTGATCCGGTCCAGCGCCGAGCCGTGCGCGTCGTCGTTCGCGGTCTCGCTGTCCATCACCGGGTCGCGCGTGGTGATGATCCCGGCCAGCACATGGTCGAGCCCGTCGGCGGTGCTCAGCGTGAAGCGCGGCGACTTGCCGTCGGCAACCCAGAACAGATAGACCCCGGCGAAGCAGTCGGCCTGCTGTTCGCGCACGATGGTCGCATCGCGTTTGGTCACCAGTGCGGCCATCTGCTGCAGCGCGTGCCCGAACTCGTGCGCCAGCACACCGGTCACCGACATGTCGCCGAAATACTTCTGCGCCACGGGCATGAAAACGCCGCGGTCCCAGGCGATCAGGTTGCACCGCGAGGTGTAGAACGCGTTGACCAGTTGGTAGGTGTCGTTGTGGCACACGATCGGACTGCTCGGATCGGTCGAGTTGTAGGACACGATCTTGCTGATCGGAACGAATTTGCCCTTCAGCGATTGGCCGTACACCGAGCGCCAGTAGTCCTCGATGTCGTTGATCGACAGCAACGACAGCGAGTCGATCGACCCGTTGTCGGTGTTGAGCACCTTGCCGGTGGGGGCGGGGGCGTTGGAGCGGATGCCGCTGGGCCCGTTGGTCGCGGGCAGACCACCAACCAGGAACGGGTCGTTGAGCATCGACAGCGCGCGTCCCTCGACGAACGTCGAGCAACCCGCCACCAGCAGCACCGCCGCGGCCGACACGAATGCCGACCTGAGCGCGTGGCTGTGCATGGCTCAGTGTAGAGCGACCGGCCGTCGCCGGGGGCAAGAAAGGCGCTGGCTCCCTTCAAGGGATCTCGCGATTTCTCACCCTTCGGCGTGCCGGCGTAAATCGTTGTGCCGCGGTCAGGGCACTCGGGTGCGATGCCGCTTGTCGTGCGGCGGCACCCCGTTGACCCCGCCGATCGATTGGGCGTAGCTGCCGACCGCGAACCCGACGCCGGAACCCATCACCGCCAGGGCGTCCCGGTTGATGTTGTCGGCGGTGTCGCGGGGACCTTGGAAGTCCGGATCGAACGGCACGCCGGCCTGGCCGCCCCACAACCGGGACTGCACAGTGGTTTTCGGTTGCGAGGCTCCGGTGGTCATGCCGCCGATCGGCACACCGGCCACCATGAAGGGGTGGTAGTCGGCCCGGGTGTTCAGGGGCATGTCCGCCGCACGCTTGCCGGCCAGGTTCAGATAGCCCGCCAGGGTGCGCTCGATGCCGGCCGACCCTTCGGGGACGTCGGCGGCCGAAATACCGGGGGCCGGCGGCCCGGACTGATCGCCGTCGTCGGTGAAGAACCCGGCGTTGGGCGAGCCGAGCATGGTGAAGTTCAGATACAGCGCGATGTCGTTGAGTTGGTCGCGGTCCAGGCCGAACAGGTAATCCATCACGCCGCCCAGTCCGTCTTCCCCGGCGCCCCAGAACACGAACCGCACCGCGTTGCTCACCGGCGCCAGCGGACCCAGCTGCAGCGCGGTTTCCAGCACCGCGGCCACGCCGGAGCCGTTGTCGTTGATGCCCGGTCCGGCGCGCGAGCCGTCCAGGTGCGCACCGACCATGATGACCTCGTGGGCTGACCCGGTCTTGGTCTGCGCCACCACGTTTCGCGATGTGACCTTGACGTTGACTGCATCCAGGATTAACCGCACCGGCCCGCCGGCACCGGCCAGCGCGGCGGCGCCGGACGGGTTGACGACGGCCACCGGCACACTCAGCTGTTTGTAGTAGCCGGGGGTGAACAAGGTGGGCGGGGCGCCGTGCCCGTCGGGTGCGCTCACCACGATCAGCGCGCTCGCGCCCCGGGCCACCGCGCTGTTCTGTTTGTCGACCACCGAGCAGCGGGTGTCGTCGACGACGGCGATCGCACCCTTGGGCAGGGCGCCGGGGTAGTCGCTGGCCGCGCAACCCGACGGCTGGGCCGGGCGGACGGCGGGTCCGGTCAGCCCGCCGGGCGGGGTCTGGACCAACATCGAGGCCTGGTCGACGGGGTAGCCGCGGCCCGCGACGGTCAGCGTCGGCTTGCCGGGGGACACCGGGTAGAGCCGGTCGAACTGCGGCGTCTGTACGTCGAAACCCTTGTCGCGCAGCGCTTTAGCCACGTAGTCGACGCTGGCCTGAAAGCCCGGGGTGCCGTCCGCGCGGTTGCCGCCGTTGGCGTTGGCGATGTTCTGCAAGGCGCGCAGGTGGGCCATCATGGCGTCGGCGGTCACCTTCTTGGCCAGGCCGTGGCCCAAATCGGGTGCCGCGGTCGGCAGTCCGGGCCCCGCCGACGAGCAACCGGCCAGCAGCACGGCGATCCACAGCAGCGTCGCGCCCAGCCGGACGGTCATGACTTGGCGAGCACGTGCCGGGTGCGGTCGGCCATGGCGGGGACGCCGTTGTGGCCGCCGAGGTCTTGGGCGTAGAGACCGATCGCGTAGGCCACCCCGCCCCCGTTGATCCCCAGCGCGGTGCGGTCGATGTGGTCGAGGGTGTCGGTCTTCTGGTGGTAGTTGGGGTCGAACGGCTGGTCGGCGGTTCCGCCCCATAGCTTGGCCTGATCGGCGGACATCTTCCCCTCGGCGCCGGAGAACAGCCCGCCGGCCGGAATCCCCGCCAGGGTGAACCCGTCGTAATCCGACCGGCCGTCGAACGAGGTGTCCTGTGCGGTCTTGCCGGCCGACTTCAGGTAGGCCACCAGCGTGCGCTCGATGCCCGCCGACCCTTCGGGCACCACCGGTTGACCACGGGCGTCCATCGGCAGCGACTGGTCGCCGTCATAGGTGAAGTAGCCGGGGTTCGGCGAGGCGAGCATGTCGAAGTTCAGGTACAGCGCAATGTTTTTCAGCGCGGTCAAGTCCAGCGACTCGACGTAGTTGCGCGACCCGATCAGCCCGAGCTCCTCGGCGCCCCAGAACCCGAACCGCACCGCGTTGTGCACCGGAGGCGAACTGCCCAGTCGCACAGCGGTTTCCAGCACCGCGGCCACGCCCGACCCGTTGTCGTTGATGCCCGGGCCCTCGGGCACGCTGTCCAGGTGCGCCCCGGCCATCACCACGTCGTGCTCCGATCCGGTCTTGGTCTGCGCGATCACGTTGCGCGCCTTGAAGCTTTGCGCGCTGGCCGTGAGCTTGATGGTGGTGGGCCCGGGCTGCCCGCGCAGCTGCACCCCGACGGACTTGGTCACGCTCAGCACCGGGATCTTCACCTCGGTCGACGGCCCGAGCGTGCCGCCCATCTGTTGTTCGTCGACGTTGTCGGCGATGATCATCGCCACCGCGCCGCGCTGCGCGGCGACATCTTCCTTCTGCGCGAACGGGCACGTGCCGCGGTCGAGCAGGATCACCGCGCCCTGCACCGGCAGGCTGCCGTAGTCGGTGACCGCGCACCCGGGGTTGTTGGGCGGGGCGGCGACCAGCGGGCCGCTCACCCCGTCGGGCCCGGTGCCCAGGCTGAAGTCCAGTGCGTGGGCCTCCACCGGCCTGCCGCCGACGGTGAGATCGGGCTTTTCGGCGTGGAACACCCGGGCCGAGAACTCCGGGGTCTGCACGTCGAACCCGCTGTCGCGCAAGGTTTTCACCACGTAGTCGACGCTCGCCTCGTAGCCGGGTGTGCCGACCGCCCGGGTGCCGTTGTTGGCGTTGGCGATGTCTTGCAGCTTGGTCAGGTGGGTCATCATCGCGTCGGTGGTGACCTTGTTGCGCAACCCGGACGCGAACTCCGCCGCGGCGGGGTCTCCGGTGGTTTGGCCCGCGCCGGAGGAGCGGTGCCCGCAGCCGGTGGCCAACGCGGTCAGGGCGACCACCGCGAGCAGCGCCGGAAATGTCGTGAATTTGTTCACCATCGCGCCCCAGGTTAGACCGCGGCCCGGGTGGGCGGATTCAGGACACGGCGTCCTCAGACATGCAGCGCGGTGAACGGCGCCACCGGGATGTTGCGCACCACGAACCAGGCCAGCACCAACGACAGCGTCACCGCCGCGGCCCAGCGATGGTGTTGCCAACTGCGGATCCGTCGTCCCACCAGGTGCCCGTAGGTCCAGGCGAAGTACGCCCACATCAACAGCACGACGGCGGCCAGGCCTAAGGCGTTGAACCTGGCCGCCCCCAACAGATTGCCGTGCATGAGCGCGTACACCATGCGCAGGCTGCCGCAGCCGGGACAGTCAACGCCCAGCAGCGCTTTGGTGGGGCACACCGGCAGCGGCCCGCCCGGGGTGGTCGGGTCACCCGCCCAGACGGCGGCGCACAGCACCGTCGCGGATGCGGCCACCACCACCGGCGCAGTCAGATTCTGCTGCACCGCCCCCCGGCGGATCACCATGATCGAGGCCCCCGCGGCGTCAGAACATCGCGGCGAGCGCCGCGTTGGTGTTCGTGTTCAGCGCGCCGACCGCCATCAAGATGCCGTAGATGATGCCCACCACGACCCCGATGACCGCCGACCAGATCACCCATTTCTTGGCGCTGTCGGCGGACGCCTGCGCCTCGGCGTAGCGGCCCTGCGCCCATAATCCGTTGACCTGGCTGGATTTGACGATCGCGACGATGCCGAACGGAAGACAGCAGAACAGGGTGACCAGGATCGACCACACCAGATAGTTGTTCGGCGCTTGGGCGGCCGGTTGCTGCGGCGGATACCCGGGCGGCGGCGGGGGAGGCGGCGGCTGTGTCATGGATTCTCCAGTCGAGGGGAGTTAGCTGGCGTAAAGCGGTGCTAGCCATACCCGCTCGCGCTCGGGTCGGCACTAGCAATGACAAAATTTGATTCGGCCGAGTCGGGCCGTGCCGACCCGGCCACATCGGTGCATCCGCGCCACGCCGACACCGATCGTCCCTCAACAGAATTCGAAATATGGCGCGGAAAAATTCACTCTGCCGCCACTGGCTGGTCCTCCACGGGATGCGCGGAAATCGATGCCCAGACAGACAATTGCCGACGGAACGTATTGCATTACCGCGACATAGCCCTACTATCCGTGTTAACAGGTGCGGTTATAGGAGCCATTGATGTCCGAAGTCAGCAATGCGCTGAGGGCGGCGACGGCAGCGGTATTCACTGGCGGATTCGTCTTTGCGGGCAGCGCCGCGGCGGCCGCCGACCCGGCCGGCACACCTAACCCGTCGGACATCAACACCCTGGCCGCGTCGCTGTCGAAGGGCTACGGGCTGAATAACTGCACCGCCGGAAACATCGACCGCGGCAGGCAACTGGCGGTACTGACCTGCGGGCAAAGCCCCGACCCGAAGGGACCGGCGCAGGCCAAGTACGTGTTGTTCACCAACCCCGAGAACCTGGCCACCGCGTTCCGGGCCACCATCAAAGAGGATGTCCTGACCCCGTGCGGCGACGCCCACGAGTCGCCGTCGAGCTGGCACAAGGATGGTTCGTCCGCCAGCGCCGGGCAGGCCGCGTGCGGCACCTTCCGCAACGCCGCCGAGATCATCTGGACCATCGACGCCAAGAACATCCTGAGCTACCTGCGCGCGTCCAACACCGATGTCGCGGCGCTCTACCAATGGTGGCGCGCCAACGGGTGAGCGCCCAGATGCGTTCGCCCGCTTTGTTTCCATCAACCGCAGGGAGTCAGAAAATGTCATATCGGAACACCGCGCTGCGTCTCGTGTCGGCCGCAGCCTTCACCGGCAGTTTGGCTCTCGCGGGTAGCGCCCCCGCACTCGCCGAACCCAACACCGGCAGCGCCTCGGACATGAACACGCTGGCGGCGTCGCTATCGAAAGGCTATGGCCTGAACAACTGCAAGCCGCAGGAGCTGACCGAGTCCGGCGAACTGGCCGAGCTGCTGTGCGGGCAGAGCCCCGACCCCAGCGGACCGGGGTCGGGCGTCTACGCCCTGTTCTCCAACGGCACCAACCTGGCGTCCGCGTTCAGCTCCACCATCAAGGACGTGTCGCTGGCCAACTGCGGAGACGCCGGGCAGTCGCCGGGCACCTGGAAGCAGAACGGCCAGACGGGTGGTCAGATCGCTTGCGGCACTTACAAGAACTACGCGACGCTGACCTGGACCACCGACGCCAAGAACGTGCTGGGCCACCTGACCGCGGCCAACTCCGACGTCAACGCCCTCTACCAGTGGTGGCGCACCAACGGCTGACGCTTACAGTCGCGCCGCAATCAATTCCGCCACCGCACGCATCCCGGCGGCATTGGGGTGCAACGGCGCGGGCCGGCCCGGTAGCGGGAGACCGTACCGCGCCGGCAGCGTCGTCCACGGGTCGGCGGACCAGGCGTGGTGTTCGCGGCTGGCCGCGGCCGCCCGGATGAGATCGCAGCCGGTCGCCGCGGCGGCATCGGCGGTCATCCGTTCCAGCGTGGTGGCCACGTGCCGGCCCAGGTCGGCGTCGGCGGCTGACAGCGGCGCGGCCGGCACGCCCGCCGGCGGCAGCATCGTCAGGTAGTCGACAAAGAAAATCCGTGCCTCCGCGCAGCGTTGACGCACCGCGGTGCCCACGGCGCACAGCGATTCGAACACCGCCTCGAGCGCGCCGTTTCGCGCCTCGGCGTCCAGCAGTTCGGCGATGCGGTCACCCAGCAGCGGCAGCCGCCGCAGCGGGCGCGGCAGCGCGGCGACCGTCAACAGCGGGATGTAGCCGACGTCGTTGCCGCCGATGGTGACGGTGACCAGGCTCTCCGAGCCGTCCAGCGCGGCGATCTGCGGCGCCGCACCGTGTTGGCGCTCGGTGAGCACGTGGGCGGTGGTCGCCCCGGAGAAGGTGACGTCGACCAGGTCGTAGCCGCAACGCGCGGCGACCAGGTGCGCGTAGTTGCGCGCGGATCGACCCGACCAGCGCGGAGCCCCGGCGGCGCGGGGCCGGATCCCGGGGCCGGCGGCCATCGAGCTGCCCAGCGCCACATAGCGTTTCATCGAGGCGGGCTCGACGCTTGGGCCCAGAACCGCTTGGGGATCCGCCCGGCCCGGCGGGCCAGATAGCCGGCGGTGACGGCGGCCGACATCGCGGCGGCCATGGCGGCCGGATCGCCGGCCCGGGTCACCGCGGTGGCCAACAGCACGGCGTCGCAACCCAATTCCATCGCCAGCGCGGCATCGCTGGCGGTGCCGATGCCGGCGTCGAGCACCACTGGGACGCCCGCGCCGGCGACGATCATCTCGATGTTGTGCGGATTGGTGATGCCCAGACCCGTGCCGATCGGCGAGCCCAGCGGCATGACCGCCGCGCAGCCGGCGTCCTCGAGTCGGCGCGCCAACACCGGGTCGTCGTTGGTGTAGGGCAGCACGACGAACCCGTCGTCCACCAATTGTTCTGCGGCCCTGACTAATTCGACCGCATCGGGCAGCAGGGTGCGCTCGTCGGCGATCACCTCGAGCTTGATCCAGTTGGTGTTCAGCGCCTCGCGGGCCAACTGCGCGGTGA
Organism: Mycobacterium timonense; assembly: GCF_025821985.1. Classification (NCBI taxonomy): domain Bacteria; kingdom Bacillati; phylum Actinomycetota; class Actinomycetes; order Mycobacteriales; family Mycobacteriaceae; genus Mycobacterium; species Mycobacterium timonense. The sequence continues at coordinate 337,497 of NZ_JACKSY010000104.1, forward strand.
GCACCGCCTCGGCCGCGCCCCGGCATCCCGCAGTGTTGGGCAACGGCGTGATGCCCAGCCGGTTGAGCAGGTCGAGCAGGCCGGTGCCGCCCTCGGCGTCCACCCGGCGGATGGCGACGGTGGTCAGTTCGGTGCCCGAGGCGATCAGCGCCTCTTCCAGCACCGCCAGGTTTCCCGCTCCCCCGGTGCCCATGATGAGCCGCGAGCTGAAGCTGCGGTCGGCGATGGTCAGTTTCGAATCAACCACCCTGCACCGCCGTCACCACCTCGAGCCGCGCGCCCTCGGAAAGCTCTGTCGTCCAACGGGATCGGGGCAACACGGCGTCGTCCACGGCCACCGCGACGCCGCGGCCGCCGAAGCCCAGCTCATCGAGCAGCGCCGCGACCGTGGTGTGCGCGTCGACGTCGACCTTTTGCTCGTTGACTACGACGATCATTGGCGCCGCTCCTCCTCATCGCTTCGCTGAAGCATCGTCGCCGGCGGGATCATCGGTGTGCTCCCACCGGGGCCAGTTCGGACACGATCTGTTCTGCCGTCCAGGGCGCCAACAGGAATCCCGACCGGCCGTGACCGGCGGCAACCAGGGTCCGCGCGTCCAGGCGGCCCACCAGCGGCAGATTGTCGGGCGTCATCGGGCGCAGCCCGGCGCCGCACTCGGCCAGCTCGTATTCGCCCAGCGCCGGCAGCACCGCGCAGGCGTCGTCGAGCAGGTCCCGCACGCCGGAGACCACCGGGGCGGTGTCTCGCCCGTGTTCGTACTGGGTGGCGCCGACCACCACCCCGTCCGCGCGTGGCACCAGGTACACCTGCCGGCCGTGCACGCGGGCCCGAATGACCCGCTGCGGCACCGGCATACAACCCTTTCGCCACCGCAGCCGCAGCACTTCGCCCTTCACCGGGCGCACCGGCAGGCCCGGCCACAACGCCGGCGCGTCGATGCCGTTGGCGATCACCACCGCGTCGGCGTCGGCCTCCGCCAGGTCGTGCAGCGGCGGCGCCCAGCGCACCCCGAGCCGCTCGCAGGCCGCGTCCAGCGCCTCGAGCACCGCGCGGTTGTCCACGGCCAGTTCGGTGGGCGCAGTGAAGCCGTGCCGGATGCCCTGCGCCAGCAGGGGCTCGACGTCGCGGGCCGCCGACTCCCAGACCACCGGATGTCCTTGTGCGGACAGCCAATCCGCGACGGTGCGCAGGTCGGCGACGTCGGCGCGGTCGACCGCCACCACCAGCGACTCGCGCGCGGTGACCAGCCGCCCCGGCAGCCCGTCGAGGAAACCGCCCTCCCGCCACAACCGCAGCGATTCCAGGCCCAGCCGCAACAGTCGCTCCTCGCCGGGCCAGCCTTCGCTGTGCGGGGCCAGCATGCCGCCGGCCACCCAGGAGGCGCCCCGCTCGCCGCTGCGGTGTACCCGCACCGACCACCCGGCCTGCGCGGCGCGGCGCGCCACCGCCAGCCCGATGACCCCGCCACCGACGACGGCCAGCGACCCGCAGTCCGAGGGCATTCGCGGCCTCCCTTCGCCGGCATGATCCGGATCAGGTGTGACGGTAAGGGCGGGCGCGCCCACTCTCAGACCCCGGTCCCGGGACTCCCGTGTCTAAAACGAGTTGTTCGGGTTCCACGCTAGCGCGCTAGCGTCGCGGTGTGCATCAACGTCTGGCAACTCTGGCCGCCGCGCGGCTCTACCTGTGCACCGACGCCCGCCGGGAGCGCGGCGATCTGGCCGAGTTCGCCGACGCCGCCCTGGCCGGCGGCGTGGACGTCATCCAACTGCGCGACAAGGGGTCGCCCGGGGAGCAGCGGTTCGGCCCGCTGGAGGCGCGCGACGAGCTGGCCGCCTGCGAGATCCTGGCCGACGCGGCCCGCCGGCACGGCGCCCTGTTCGCCGTCAACGACCGCGCCGACATCGCCCGCGCGGCCGGCGCCGACGTGCTGCACCTCGGGCAGGGTGACCTGCCGCTGGACGTGGCGCGCGCATTCGTCGGGCCCGACGTGCTGCTCGGGCTGTCCAGCCACGACCGCGACCAGATGACCGCGGCGGCGGCGGGACCGGCCGACTACTTCTGCGTCGGGCCCTGCTGGCCCACGCCCACCAAACCGGGCCGCGCGGCGCCGGGCTTGGCGCTGGTGCGGGCGGCCGCCGAGCTGCGCACCGGCAAGCCGTGGTTCGCGATCGGCGGGATCGACGCGCAGCGGCTGCCCGAGGTGCTCGACGCCGGGGCCCGCCGGGTCGTGGTGGTGCGGGCGATCACCGCGGCGGACGACCCCGCCGCGGCGGCCCGGCGGCTCAGCTCGGCGCTGGCAGCAGCGCGCTGATCCGGCGGCACAGCTGCGCGGACGCCTCGTCGGTGTCGGCCGGGTCGCCGGGCATGCACCAGACGAAGACGCCGTCCTCCGGCTCGATGGTGCGGGGCAGGTACTGCCGGCGTTCGTCGCCGTGGCTCAGCGGCAGCCGGGCGGGCTCGGTGCGCAGCCGGTGCCAGCTGGCCGCGAAGCCGGGGTGCAGCGGCAGGTCGGCCACCTCGTCCTCGGCGACCCAGCGCATCTCGGCGCTTTCCCGGTTGGGCACGGTGTGCAGCAGTTCGTCGGCGTCCGCGATCACGGTGGTGTAGCTCCACCGGGTGCCGCCCACCCCGGCGACCTCGGCCGTCACCACGCTGGCGCGCACGGCGAGCCGGTCGACCAGCAGGCCGGCCTCCTCGTTCGCTTCGCGGACCGCGGTCTCCTCGGGTGTCTCGTGGCTGTCCCGGGCGCCGCCGGGCAGTCCCCAGGTGCCGCCCTGATGGCTCCACACCGCGCGGTGCTGCAGCAGCACGGCGGGCGTACCGTCGGGTTGCGGGGCGCGCAGCAGCAAACCGGCGGCGCCGTACCGACCCCAGTAGTGGGCGCCGCGCTCGGAGATCACCCACCCGTCACCGTCGCCGTGCACGAGTTCAGGATAGGCAGACTTAGTTCTTTGTTCCCTGGCACGTCGTCAATTGCTTCGCCTCCACCCATCCACCCGAACATGCTCTTAGACTTCGCTTATACAGGTCCGTGCAGCGAAATCCAGTGGCCGAGAGATGAGGGCTGATCAGACGTGACGGTTGAGCTGGCGCACCCGTCGACCGAGCCGCAGGGCTCGCGGTCACCGGCCGAACCAGCCCATCCCCGCTGGTGGTTCATCTCGACGACGCCCGGCCGCATCCTGACCATCGGCATCGTGCTGGCGGCGCTGGGCGGCCTGAGCGCGTTCGCCACCTCGACCACCATCAACCACCGCCAGCAGGTGCTCACCACGGTGCTCAACCACACCGAGCCGTTGTCGTTCGCGGCCGGGCGGCTGTACACCACGCTGTCGGTGGCCGACGCCGCCGCGGCCACCGCCTTCATCGCCGAGGCCGAGCCGCCGCCGGTGCGGCAGCGCTACGAGCAGGCCATCACCGACGCCGCGGTGGCGGTGACCCGGGCCTCCAGCGGGCTCACCGACGAGCCGATGGTGCAGCTGCTGGGCCGGATCAACGCCGAGCTGGCCGTCTACACCGGGCTGATCGAGACCGCCCGCACCAACAACCGGCAGGGCAACCCCGTCGGCTCGTCGTACCTGTCGGAGGCGTCGGGGCTGATGCAGTCGACGATCCTGCCCGACGCGGCCCGGCTGTACCAGGCCACCTCCAAGCGGGTGGACGAGGAGACCACGGCGTCCACCCAGATCCCGGCGCCGGTCATCATGGTGGTCGGCGCCACCGTGGTCTTCGGGGCGTTCGCCCATCGCTGGCTGGCCCGGCGCACGCGGCGGCGGATCAATCCGGGGCTGGTGGTGGGCGCGCTCGCTATTCTCGTCATGGTGGTGTGGGTCGGGACAGCGTTGACCATTTCTACGACGGCCAGCCGTAGCGCCAAGGACACTGCCGCCGAGTCGCTCAAGACCGTCACCAACGTCGCCATCACCGCGCAGCAGGCCCGCGCCGACGAGACGCTGTCGCTGATCCGCCGCGGCGACGAAGAGAAGCGCAAGCAGTCGTTCTACCAGCGCCTGGACTCGATGCACCGCCAGCTCGACGAGTACATGTCGCGCAGCGATGCGGTGGACAAGCCCGACCTGGAGGGCGCCGACCAGCTGCTGCTGCGCTGGCGCCAAGCCAACGACCGGATCACCTCCTACATCTCGGTGGGCAACTATCGGGCCGCCACCCAGGTCGCGCTGGGCAGCAGCGAGGAGGACTCCACCCCCGCGTTCGACAAGCTGCAGGACGAGCTGATGAAGGCGATGGACCAGGGCCGCATCCACCTGCGCAACGACGTCATCAACGCGCGCAGCGGGCTGTCCGGCGCCCAGGTCGGCGGCGTGGTGCTGTCGCTGGGCGCCGCCATCGCGGTGGCGCTGGGCCTGTGGCCGAGGCTGAAAGAGTACCGATGACGGCCGGGCTGCCCCTGCTGCGACGGGCGTGCACCGCGCTGGCCGCGGTGCTGGTCGCGGCGGGGTGCGGCCACACCGAGTCGCTGCGGGTGGCCAGCGTGCCGACGTTGCCGCCGCCCACCCCGGTCGGCATGGAGCAGCTGCCGCCGCAGCCGCCGCTGCCGCCCGACGGCCCGGACCAGAACTGCGACCTGACGGCCAGCCTGCGACCCTTCCCCACCAAGGCGGAGGCCGACGCCGCGGTGGCCGACATCCGCGCCCGCGGCCGGCTGATCGTCGGCCTCGACATCGGCAGCAACCTGTTCAGCTTCCGCGACCCGATCACCGGCGAGATCACCGGCTTCGACGTCGACATCGCCGGCGAGATCGCCCGCGACATCTTCGGCGCGCCCTCGCACGTCGAGTACCGGATCCTGTCGTCGGACGAGCGGGTCACCGCGCTGCAGCGCGGCGAGGTCGACGTCGTGGTCAAGACCATGACCATCACCTGCGACCGGCGCAAGCAGGTGAACTTCTCCACCGTGTACCTCGATGCCAACCAGCGCATCCTGGCCCCGCGCGACTCGCCGATCACCAAGGTCTCCGACCTGTCCGGCAAACGCGTCTGCGTGGCCAAGGGCACCACGTCGCTGCACCGGATCCGGCAGATCGATCCCCCGCCGATCGTGGTGTCGGTGGTCAACTGGGCCGATTGCCTGGTGGCCATGCAGCAGCGCGAGATCGACGCGGTCAGCACCGACGACTCGATCCTGGCCGGGCTGGTCGAAGAGGACCCGTACCTGCACATCGTCGGGCCGAACATGGCCACCCAGCCCTACGGCATCGGGATCAACCTGAACAACACCGGACTGGTGCGGTTCGTCAACGGAACGCTGGAGCGGATCCGCCGGGACGGCACCTGGAACACGTTGTACCGCAAGTGGTTGACCGTGCTGGGCCCCGCGCCGGCCCCGCCCACGCCGAGGTATCTGGACTGATGGCCGAGCCGGACAACAAGAGCGAGCAGCCGGAACCGGGGACCGAGCAGGTGGGCCCGGGCACCCAGCCGGCCGAGGTGGGCGACGACGCCCAGGGCGGCGCGGCAACGGGGCGGCTGCAGGCCACCCAGGCGCTGTTCCGGCCCGACTTCGACGATGACGACGACGACTTCCCGCACATCTCGCTGGGCGCCCTGGACACCGACAGCGCCGACCGCATGACGGTGGCGACGCGGGCGCTGCCGCCGGTCCGTCAGCTCGGCGGTGGGCTGGTCGAGATTCCGCGCGGCCGCGACATCGACCCGCGCGAGGCGTTGATGACCAACCCGGTGGTGCCGGAGTCCAAGCGCTTCTGCTGGAACTGCGGCAAACCGGTGGGGCGGTCCACCAAGAAGAGCAAGGGCACCTCCGAGGGCTGGTGCCCGCACTGCGGCAGCGCGTATTCGTTTCTGCCGCAACTGAATCCGGGCGACATCGTCGCCAACCAGTACGAGGTCAAGGGCTGCATCGCGCACGGCGGGCTGGGCTGGGTCTACCTGGCGGTGGACCACAACGTCAACGACCGGCCGGTGGTGCTCAAGGGCCTGGTGCACTCCGGTGACGCCGAGGCGCAGGCCATCGCGATGGCCGAACGGCAGTTCCTCGCCGAGGTGGTGCACCCGCAGATCGTGCAGATCTTCAACTTCGTCGAGCATGTGGACCGGCACGGGAATCCGGTCGGCTACATCGTCATGGAGTACGTCGGCGGGCAGCCGCTGCGGCACGGCAAGGGCGAGAAGCTGCCCGTCTCCGAGGCCATCGCCTACGTGCTGGAGATCCTGCCGGCGCTGGGTTATTTGCATTCGATCGGCCTGGTCTACAACGACCTCAAGCCGGAGAACATCATGCTCACCGAGGAGCAGCTCAAGCTGATCGACCTGGGCGCGGTGTCGCGGATCAACTCGTTCGGATACCTTTACGGCACACCGGGTTTCCAGGCGCCGGAGATCGTGCGGACCGGCCCGACGGTGGCCACCGACATCTACACGGTGGGGCGCACGCTGGCCGCGCTGACGCTGAACCTGCCCACCCGCAACGGCCGCTACGTCGACGGCATCCCCGACAACGACCCGGTGCTGGGCGCCTACGACTCCTTCCGCCGGTTGCTTCGCCGCGCCACCGACCCCGACCCGCGGCGCCGGTTCTCCAGCACCGAGGAGATGTCGGCCCAGCTGATGGGGGTGCTGCGCGAGGTGGTCGCGCACGACACCGGGGTGCCGCGGCCCGGCCTGTCGACCATCTTCTCGCCCAGCCGCTCGACGTTCGGGGTGGACCTGCTGGTCGCGCACACCGACGTGTACCTGGACGGCCAGGTGCATTCGGAGAAGCTGACCGCCCGCGAGATCGTGACCGCGCTGCAGGTGCCGCTGGTCGATCCGGCCGACGTCGCCGCCCCGGTGCTGCAGGCGACGGTGTTGTCGCAGCCGGTGCAGACGCTGGACTCGCTGCGCGCGGCCCGGCACGGGACGCTGGACGCCGACGGGGTCGAGTTGTCCGAGTCGATCGAGCTGCCGCTGATGGAGGTGCGCGCGCTGCTGGACCTCGGCGACGTGGCCAAGGCCACCCGCAAGCTCGACGACCTGGCCGAGCGGGTCGGCTGGCAGTGGCGGCTGGTCTGGTACAAGGCGGTGGCCGAGCTGCTGACCGGCGACTACGATTCGGCCACAACGCATTTCACCGAGGTGCTGGACACCTTCCCGGGCGAGCTGGCGCCCAAGTTGGCGTTGGCCGCGACCGCCGAGCTGGCCGGCGATGTCGACGAGCATCGGTTCTACGAGACGGTGTGGAAGACCAACGACGGCGTGATCTCGGCGGCCTTCGGGTTGGCCAGAACCCTGTCCGCCGAGGGTGATCGGGCCGCCGCGGTGCGCACCCTCGACGAGGTGCCGGCCACCTCGCGGCACTTCACCACCGCGCGGCTGACCAGTGCGGTGACGCTGTTGTCCGGGCGGTCCAAGAGCGAGATCACCGAAGAGGAAATCCGGGACGCGGCCCGGCGGGTGGAGGCGCTGCCGCCGACCGAGCCGCGGGTGTTGCAGATCCGCGCCCTGGTGCTCGGCTGCGCGATGGACTGGCTGGAGGACAACAAGGCCAGCACCAACCACATCCTCGGCTTCCCGTTCACCGAGCACGGGCTGCGGCTGGGCGTCGAAGCGGCGCTGCGCAACCTGGCCCGCGTCGCCCCCACCCAGCGGCACCGCTACGCGCTGGTGGACATGGCCAACAAGGTGCGGCCCACCAGCACGTTCTGAGTCGTCCGGGCGCCTCGGCGTCCCGGCGCCTCGGCCCGAGTGTGCACCCTGGGCGTCGAGTGTGTACACAGGGCGGCGACACGCCGACGATCCGCGCCCTGGTGCAACACCGAAAGCCGCAGCGCAACACCGAAAGCCGTACCGCAACACCGAAAGCCGACACCTCACACTGAAAGCCGAGGCGCAACACCAGATTTCGCCAGTGCCGCGCGGACGCGGCGGACGATGTCCGCCGGCCGGTCCTCTGCGACCACCCGGACGATGACCCAGCCCAGCTGCTCGAGCATCTCCAGCCGGCGAATGTCTTTGACGTACTGGCGCCGGTCGGTGCGATGGTGGTCGCCGTCGTATTCGACGGCGACCATCCACTCGGGCCAGCCCATGTCCAGGTACGCGACGGGCAGGCCGTCGGCGCCCGGCACCGGGACCTGGGTCTGCGGCCGAGGCAGACCCGCGTCGATGAGCAGCAGCCGCAGGTAGCTCTCCCGCGGTGACTGCGCACCGGGGTCGACGAGGCCCAGCGCCGCCTCCAGGCGCCGTAGCCCGGGCGAGCGCGGGTGCGCCCCGGCCACCCGCAACACGTCGTCGGCCTTGAAACCCGTTGCGCGCGCCAGCGAGTCGAGCCGGACCACGGCCGAGCGGACGGCACCCCGTCGCCCGATGTCGAAGGCGGTTCGCTCCGGTGTGGTGACGGCGAGCCCGTCGCAGATCTGCGTTTCGCCGGGGCACAGGCCGTCGCGCCGGATCAGCACCCCGTCGGGGGCACGAGTGTTGTGGTGGATCAACTCGATCGGGACAGCATCGGGGATCCACGCGGCGCCGTGCACCGCCGCCGCGGCCGCGCCGGCGATGACCGCCGTCCGCCCCGACCACAGCCACGCCGCGCGGATGCGAAGCGGCAGCGTCGGCTCGACCTGCGCGGGCAGGTAGACATTCGGGAACACCGGACGGTAGGCCACCCGCAGCCGGTGACGGTTCAGCCGCCCGGACGCCAGTTCCTCGCTGCCGACGACCGGCGCCTCCCCCATACGAGAAACCCTGGCACGCCGGCGGCGACCGCGACCGCGGCTGTGCACAGGCCCCGATAGCTATTCGGGTGCCGCCCGCACGGCGGGCAGGATCAGGGTGTCGATGACCCGCCGCACGAACTTGCCGTCGACGCGCTGCCCGCTGATGGCGCGCAACAGGCCCATCGCGGTCAACACGTCGGCGACCAACGACCAGTCGCGGTTCGGGTCGATTTCCCCGCGGTCGGCGGCCTGCGCCAGAACGGCCGACAGCACCCGCCGGCCCTTGAACAGGATCAGGTCGTTCAGCGCGGTGGCGAGCTCGGGATCGTGCGCGGCCTCCAAGGCGACCCGCAGCACGAGGTCGTTGGAGATCAACGCGTTGTCGTTGCGCTTGGCGCGCTTGACGATCGCGTCGAGGTCGCCGGCCAGGCTCCCGGTGTCGGGCGCGTCGTCGTTGAGGAGCTCGGGCCGCCAGTAGATCAGGGCGTCGGTCATCAACGCGGCCTTCGACGACCACCGCCGGTAGATCGCGGCCTTGCCGACGCCGGCCCGCGCGGCGATGTCGTTCATGTTCGTCGCGTCATAGCCGTGTTCGGCCAGCGCCGCCAACGCGGCATCGAGGATCGCGGGGTCGCGCGAGCGATCGAGTCGCCCCTCGGTGCGCTGGCGAAGCTTGGATTCCGGCTCCATCTGCGATTGCGGCTGCCCCACGCAGTTCACCTTAGAGCCGGCTGCCGGATCGGCGCCGTGTGTGCCTCCTCGTCGTGGTGTGTGCGTCGGGTCATGCGGATGGTGTTGATCGGCCACCAGAACCAGTGCCCGAGCGCGGCGGCGATCGACGGCGTCATGAAGGACCGCACGATCAGGGTGTCGACGAGCAGGCCCAGCGCGATGGTGGTGCCGAGCTCGCCGATCACCCGCAGCTGGCTGACGATCATCGACGCCATGGTGAAGGCGAACACCAGCCCGGCGGCGGTGACGACCCGGCCCGAGGCGCCCATGCCGCGGATGATGCCGGTGTTGAGGCCCGCGGGGATCTCCTCCTTGAGTCGCGACACCAGCAGCAGGTTGTAGTCCGATCCCACCGCCAGCAGGATCACGATGGACAGCGGCAGCACGATCCATTGCACGCCGAGCCCGATGAGGTCCTGCCACATCAGCACCGACAGGCCGCAGGCGGTGCCCAGCGAGGCGGCGACGGTGCCGACGATGACCAACGCCGCGACCACACTGCGGGTGATGATCAACATGATCGTGAAAATCAGGATGAGACAGGAGATTCCGGCGACCAGGAGGTCGATGATGACGCCTTCTTGCATGTCGGAGTACATCGACGCGGTCCCGGCCAGGTACACCTTGGAGCTCTCCAGCGGGGTGCCCTTGATGGCGTCGGCGACCGCGTCCTTGACACCGGCGACGTGCTTGATTCCCTCGACCGAGGCCGGATCGCCCTGGTGGGTGATGATGAACCGCACCGCGGTGCCGTCGGGTGAGACGAACATCTTCAGCCCGCGTTTGAAGTCGGGGTTTTTGAAGACTTCCGGCGGCAGGTAGAACGAGTCGTCGTTCTTGGCCTCGTCGAAGTATTGCCCCATCAACGTCGAGCCCTCGGCGGCCTCCTGCTGGTGGGCCTGGATGCCGGCCATCGTGGAATGGGTGGACAGCATGAAGTCGCGCATCGTCTTCATCGAGTCGATGGTTTTCGGGAAATCGGCCAGCAGTTGCGGCATCAACCGATCCATGTGATCGAGATCGATGGTGAGCCCAGATATCTGGTCGGAGAGCTCGTCGATGCCGTCCAGCGCGTCGAACAGCGAGCGCATCGACCAGCAGACCGGGATGTCGAAACAGTGTTTCTCCCAGTAGAAGTAGCTTCTGATGGGCCGGAAGAAGTCGTCGAAATCGGCGATGCGGTCCCGTAATTCATTGGTGGTGTCCACCATCTCGTGGGTGCGGCCGACCATGCTGTGCGTGGTGGCGGTGAGTTCCTTCATGACGCCGTACATGTGCTCCATCACGGCGATCGTCTTGTCCAGCTCGTCGGCCTGCTCGAGCATGTTCGCCATGGTGTCGTTCATGAACTTGGCCGTCTGCAGCGTGCCCGAGTTCTGCATGGCGATCTGGAACGGGATCGAGCTGTGCTCGATCGGCGCCCCCAGCGGCCGGGTGATGGTCTGGACCCGCTCGATGCCGCGAAGATGAAAGACGCTCTTGGCGATTCGGTCGACGACGAGCATATCGGCCGGGTCGCGCAGATCGTGGTCGGCCTCCACCATCAGCAACTCCGGGTTCATCCGGGCCTGGGAGAAGTGCCGTTCGGCGGCCGTCATCGCGGCGTTGGCGGGCATGTCCTTCGGCGTGAATTTCTGGTCGTCGTAGTTCGGCACGTACGTCAGCAGGCTGATGAACCCGATCACCGCGATCGCCGCGGTCACCACGATGATCGGCTTGGGCCAGCGCACCACGGCGGTGCCCACCTTGCGCCAGCCCCGCACGTCGATCGCGCGTTTGGGATCGAACAGGCCGAACCGCGAGCCGACCGCCAGGATCGCCGGCGCCAGGGTCAGCGCCGCCAACACGATGACCACCATCGCTATCGCACAGGGCAACCCCATGGTCTGGAAATACGGCAACCGGGCCGCCGTCAGGCACAGGCAGGCGCCCGCGATGGTCAGGCCCGAGCCCAGGATGACGTGCGAGACACCGTGATAGGCGGTGTAGAAGGCCTCCTCCCTGCCCTGGCCGAAGGAGCGCGCTTCGTGATAGCGGCCGAGCAGGAAGATGACGTAGTCGGTTCCCGCGGCGATGCTGAGCATGGTGATCATGCTGACCGCGTAGGGCGTCAGGCCGATGATGTTGAGATTGCCGGCCGTCGCCGTAATGCCCTGGGCCGCAAAGAGTTCTATGCCAATGATCACCAGGCTCAGCACGGTGGTGACGATCGACCTGTACACCACCAGCAGCATCACGAAGATGACCACGATCGAGACCAGCGCCATCGTCGCCATGCTCTTATGGCCGACGATGCTGGTGTCGGCGTTCAGCACGGTGTTGCCGGCCACGTACGCCTTGACGCCGGGCGGTGCGGGTGTGCTGTCGACGATCTTGCGCACCGCGGCGACCGACTCGTAGCTGGGCGTGGTTCCCTGGGCGCCGTTGAGGAAGACCTGCACGTAGGCGGACTTGCCGTCCGGGCTCTGCGAGCCGGCGGCGGTCAGCGGATCACTCCAGAAGTCCTGGATGTTCTGGACGTGCTGATGGTCGTCCCGCAGCTTGCGCACGATGCGGTCGTAGAACTCGTGCGCGCTGTCGCCGAGTTTGTCCTTCCCCTCCAGGACCACCATCGCCGTGGAATCGGTGTGGAACTCGTTGAACTTGTCGCCGATGTGCATCATCGACTTGAACGCCGGCGCGTCCCGCGGGGTCATCGGCACCGAGTGCTGGGACGCGACGTCGTCGAGCGACGGCGACAGCACCCCCAGGGCGACCGCGACGAACACCCAGCCCAGGGTGATCGGCAGCGACAGCACGCGAATGAGCCTGGGAATGACCGGGAGTCGGGACTGCGCATGCGGGTTACTCATACGGATTTCACCAAGCAGTAGATGAACGGTTGGTAGTCGTTGGTGTTGCGGTCGTCGCGGACCTGGTCGTCGACGATGACCCGGCACCGCAGCGCATGCACCTGCTCGCTGGCCTGGGCGACGATGTTGGCCGACATCGACGGCAACGTGGTCACGATGGTGAACGACCACGGCAACGGCGCCGATTCGACCAGGTGCGGCTGGCCGTTCTCGTCCAGATAGTTCGCGTTCACCGTGCCGGCCGGGGCGCCGGTGATCTCGTACGTGATGTGCTTGGGGTGGAACGGCTTGGTGTTGTCGCCGGCGCCCTCCCCGCTCGTCACACCGCCGTGGGTGCCGAACGTGTCGCGGATACGGACCACCGCGTAGGCGCCCAGCGAAATCACGACCACCAGCAGCAGGGGCATCCACGCCCTACGCAAGATGCGCAAAATCCGCTGCCTCCCTTCATTTTTCGCGCAGCGAGACAAGCGCCGCCGCCGACTAGCGCGCAACGCCCGCGAAGCCCAACCCTAAACGGAACTCCGGTTCCGTGAACCGGCCCTCGGTCACTGTACAGCACGCGAACGGCGGCCGCGCGGCAGCGTCGGATCGCGCCGCCCGTGAGGCCTCAAGAAAATCGCAAGAACCCTCAGCGAATTTTCAGCTGCACACCGCACAGTTATTCCATGGCGGGGCAGTCCACCCTGTGGGTCGGCACGGCGCGCATGCTGCGCCGGGCCGGTTTCGGCGTGACCGGCCCCGAGGTCGACGCCGCCGTCGCCCGCGGCTGGCCCGGCCACCTGGACGCGATGCTGGCCGCCGATCCCGACGCCGACCCCGGCGCGCTGGCCACCCCGATGCCCGCCCTGCCGGCGCCCCAGCCGCCCGGCAAACGCGCCACCCCCGCGGCCCGCAAGCAGTACAACCAGCAGCTCACCGAACAGCAGGGCGTGCTGTCGGATTGGTGGATCCGCCGCATGGTCGTCGTGCGCCAACCGTTCCACGAGAAGCTGACCTTGTTGTGGCACAACCACTTTGCCACCTCGGCGCAGAAGGTGCGGGTGGCGGCGCAGATGGCCGCGCAGAACCAGAAGCTGCGCACGCTGTCGCTGGGCGATTTCGGCACCCTGGCCTACGCCATGCTGACCGACGCCGCCATGCTGCGCTGGCTGGACGGGCAGACCAGCACCGCCAAGGCGCCCAACGAAAACCTGGCCCGCGAATTCATGGAGCTGTTCGCGCTGGGCCACGGCAACGGCTATACCGAGAGCGACGTCCGCAACGGGGCACGCGCCCTGACCGGCTGGGTCATCGGCGCCGGCGGCGCGACGTCGGTGCTGCCCAAACGCCATGACGCGACGGCCAAGACGCTGTTCGGCCGCAGCGCGAACTTCGATGCCGCCGGGTTCTGCGACGCGGTGCTCGCCCAGCCGAAATCGGCCGGGTACGTGGCGGGGCGGCTGTGGCAGCAGTTGGCCGGCGACGACCCGCCGTCGCCGCCCGCGCTCGACCGGCTGGTCGCCGCCTACGGCCCCGGCCGCGACCTGCGCGCCCTGACCCGGGCCATCCTCACCGACCCGGAGTTCACCGGCGCCCGGGCCAGCATGGTCAACACCCCGATCGAATGGCTGATCGGCGTGATCCGCTCGCTGCGGGTGCCCGTCGATGATCCCAAGCGACTCAAGATGATCGACGCGACGTTGCGCACGCTGGGGCAGCGGCCGTTCTATCCGCCCAGCGTCGGCGGCTGGCCCAGCGGGCAGGTCTGGCTGTCCACCGCCAGCGCCGGGGCCCGGCTGCGCGCCGCGACCGAGCTGGCGCACGCCGGCGACCTGTCCGGCATCGAGAACACCCCGCCCACCGACCGCATCGACGCGGTCGGCTACCTGATCGGCGTCGGTGCCTGGTCCGACCGCACCGCCCGCGCGCTGCAACCCCTGGTGGGCCAACCGCCCCGGCTGGTCGCCGCGGCCGTCAACACCCCGGAGTACCTGACGTCATGACCGAGATGAACCGTCGCAGATTCCTGATCGCCAGCGCGGGCGTGTCGGCGGCCGGGCTGCTGTCGTCGGCGGTGGCGGTCGGTTGGCCCGACCTGATGCGCGCGGCCCGGGACCGGCCGCTGGCACCGGGCGCCGGCGTGCTGGTGATCGCCACCCTCTACGGCGGCAACGACGGGATCAACACGCTGATCCCGTACGCGGACAACGCCTATCACGATGCCCGGCCCGAACTCGCCTACGCCCCGCAAGACGTCCTGCACCTGGATCAGCAGCTGGGGCTCAACCCGGCGCTCAAGGGCCTGGCCGGGCTGTGGAACCAGCGGAAACTGGCCGTCGTGCGCGGCGCGGGCTACCCGAAACCCGACCACAGTCACTTCCGCTCCATGGACATCTGGCAGACCGCCTCCCCGGACGAGCCGGTGTCGACGGGCTGGATCGGCCGCTGGCTCGACGCCACCGGCGACGACCCGTTGCGCGCGGTCAACATCGGGGCCGTGCTGCCGCCGCTGGCGGTCGGCGCCAAGTGCACGGCCGCGGCGCTGAGCCCGGGCGGCGGCGCCGGCAAGGCCGGGCAGTTCGACGCCGTGATGACCGCGCTGGGCGACGACGACCCCGACGACACCCCGGCGATGGCCGCGGTGTGCAAGGCCTACCGCGCCGCGCGCACCGCCGAGGCCACCTTCGCCTCGGTGAAACCGCCTGCCAAGCAGAACAATTCGCTGGCAGCCCAGCTGGACGTGGTCGCCCAGGCCGTCAAGGCGCGGGTGCCGGCCCGCGTCTACACCGTGCAACTGGGCGGTTTCGACACCCACGCCGGGGAACGCGGCACCCAGCAGCGGCTGCTGCAGACCTTCGACGAGGCGGTCACCGGATTCGTCGCGCAGATGGCCGGGCGCAACGTGGTGCTGATGGCGTATTCGGAGTTCGGGCGGCGGGTGCGGGCCAACGCCTCACAGGGCACCGACCACGGCACGGCCGGCCCGGTGTTCATCGCGGGCGCACCGGTCAACGGCGGATTCTACGGCGAGCAACCCAGCCTCACCGACCTCGACAACGGAGACCTGAAGTACACCACCGATTTTCGCGACATCTACCACGAGCTGCTGGCACGCACCGTCGGCACCGATCCCGCGCCCTCGGTCCGCGCCGGCCGCCGCGACCTCGGCTTCCTATCCGCCTAGCACCCGCACGCAGTCACGGGCGATGGCCAGCTCTTCGTTGGTGGGGACCACCAGCACCGTGATCGGCGAGTCGTCGGCCGAGATCTGGCGTGCCCCTTTGGCCCCGGGCAGGTTGCGGCGCTCGTCGAGCACAATGCCCAGCTCCTCCATGCCCGACACCGCGTCGCGGCGCACCGCGGCGTCGTTCTCACCGATGCCGGCGGTGAAGCTGATGACGTCGGTGTGGCCCAGCACCGCCAGGTAGGCACCGATGTACTTGCGCAGCCGGTGCGTGAACACGCTGTAGGCCAATTGCGCTGCGCCGTCCCCGGATTCGATGAGTTCGCGCAGCCGGCGGAAGTCCCGCACGCCGGACAGCCCGACCACCCCCGAGCGGTGGTTGAGCATCGACTCGACGTCGTCCACCCCCATCCCGGCCGTGTGGCACAGATAGCTGACGACGCTGGGATCGATGTCACCGCTGCGGGTACCCATCACCAGTCCCTCCAGCGGCGTCAACCCCATCGAGGTGTCGAGGGGCCGGGTGCCGGCGATCGCTGACGCCGAGCAGCCGTTGCCCAGGTGCAGCACGATCTGTTTCAGGCCGCGCAGCGGCCGATCCAGGAAAGCCGCGGCCTGCTCGCTGACGTAGCGGTGCGAGGTGCCGTGGAACCCGTACCGGCGGATCTGCCAGCGGTCGGCCAGTTCGCGGTCGATGGCGTAGGTCGCCGCCGCGGGCGGCAGGTCGTGGAAGAACCCGGTGTCGAAGACGGCCACGTGCGCGATGCCGGGCAGCAGCCTGCGGGCCACTTCGATCCCCAGGAGCGCCGGCGGATTGTGCAGCGGGGCCAACTCCGACAGCTCGTGCAGCCGGGCGATCACCGCGTCGTCCAGCACGGTGGGCCGGTAGAAGGTGTTGCCGCCGTGCACCACCCGATGACCCACCGCGACCAGCCCGGCGGTGTTCAGGTCGACGCCGTCGCCGGCCAGCATGTCGAACGCTCGGCGCAGCGCGGCGTCGTGGTCGGGGACCGGCGAGGATTCCTCGCCGATGCGTTCCACGATGCCCGTCGAGGCGGCCACCCCGGACTCGGGATCGACCAGCTGGAACTTCAGCGACGACGAGCCGGAGTTGATCACCAGCACCCGGCGCGCGCCGTCGCTACCGTCCACCGGGCAGCCCCTGCGCCTGAATCGCGGTGATGGCAATCGTGTTCACGATGTCTTCGACCAGCGCACCCCGCGACAGGTCGTTGACCGGCTTGCGCAGGCCCTGCAGCACGGGCCCGATGGCCAGCGCGCCGGCGCTGCGCTGCACCGCCTTGTAGGTGTTGTTGCCGGTGTTGAGGTCGGGAAAGATCAACACGGTGGCCCGACCGGCCACCGGCGAGTCGCGCAGCTTGGTGGCGGCGACCGACGGTTCGATGGCGGCGTCGTACTGGATGGGGCCCTCGACCGGCAGGTCGGGGTTGCGCTGCCGCACCAATTGCGTTGCCGTTCTCACCTTTTCGACGTCGGCTCCGGTGCCGGAGTCACCCGTCGAGTAGGACAGCATGGCCACCCGCGGTTCGATGCCGAACTGGGCGGCGGTGCGCGCCGAGGAGATCGCGATGTCGGCCAGCTGCTCCGGTGTCGGGTTGGGGATGATCGCGCAGTCGCCGTAGGCCAGCACCCGGTCCGGCAGACACATCAGGAAGATGCTGGACACGGTGGAGACGTCCGGCACCGTCTTGATGATCTCGAAGGCCGGGCGCACGGTATGTGCGGTGGTGTGGGCGGCGCCGGACACCATGCCGTCGACCTGGGAGGTGTACACCAGCATGGTGCCGAAGTACGTTGCGTCGCGCATGATTTCGCGGGCCTGCTCGATGGTGACGCCCTTGGCCTTGCGCAGCTGCGCGTACTGCTGCGCGAACTCGGGGCGCAGCGCGCTGGTGCGCGGGTCGATGACCTTCACGTCGCTCAGGTCCACCCCGAGTTCCCCCGAGCGCTGCCGGATCCGGGCCTCGTCGCCCAGGATGGTCAGGTCGGCGACGCGGCGCTGCAGCACCCTGCCGGCGGCGCGCAGGATGCGGTCGTCGTCGCCCTCGGGCAGCACGATGTGCTTGCGGTCGGCGCGCGCCTGCAGGGTCAGCTGATGGATGAACATCTGCGGCGTGGTCACGGTGGGAATCGGAATGGCAAGCTGTTCAAGCAGATCCGCGATGTCGACGTGCCGGTCCATCAGCTCCAGCGCGGTGTCGATCTTGCGCTGTGAGGTGGCCGTCACCCTGCCGCGGGCCGCGGCCGCCGCGCTGGCGGTGTCGTAGGTGCCCAGCGCGGTGGCGACGATGGGCAGCCGCAGCCGCAGCCCGGCCACCAGCGCCGCGATGGACGGATGCAGCGCGAACCCGCCGTTGAGCACGATGCACGACAGCGACGGAAAGCCTTCGGCGGCATGGGCGCTGGCCACGGCGAGCACCACGTCGGAGCGGTCGCCGGGGGTGATCACGGCCATGCCGTCCGCGAGGCGCTCCAGCACGTGGTCGGCGGTCATCCCGGCGACCAGGATGCCGGTGACCTCGCGCTCGCGCAGCGACTCCTCGCCGCTGACCGGCGAACCGGCGACCGCCTTTTCCAGTTCGGTCACCGTCGGCGCCGACAGCAGCGGCTCGTCGGGCAGCACGTAGCAGCGCTGGGGAAAGCCGCGCAGCGCTTCGGCCACCGCGTCCAGCTCGGCCGGCTCGCACCGGTTGGCCACCACCGCCGCGGTGTGCGCGTGCTGGGCGTCCAGCTCGGCCAGGCAGACCTGCACGACGGTGGCGACCTCGGCGGCGGTGCGCCCCTTGCCGCTGACCGTCAGCAGGATCGGCGCACCGAGGTTGACCGCGATCCGGGCGTTGGTGGACAGCTCCGCGGGCCGGATCGCCTGTCCCAGTTCGGAATAGTCGCTGCCGACGATGACCACCACGTCGCACAGCTCGGCCATCGCGTGGTAGGCGTCGACGATCGTGGCGATCGCCGCGTCGCCGTCGGCGTGCAGCTGCTGGTAGGTGACGCCGACGCACTGCTGGTAGGACAGCCCCGCGGTGGTGCGCGACAGCAGCAGCTCCAAGATGTAGTCGCGGTCCTGCCCGTCACGCGTAATCGGCCTAAACACACCGACTTTGGCGACCGTCGCGGTCAGCCGGTGCAGCAGGCCCAGCGCGACGGTGGACTTGCCGGTCTCCGGTTCGGGAGCGGCAACGTAGATCGCCGAAATGTCAGCCAAGTCGCCGAAGCCTGGGCGCCAGGTCCTTTTCGAACAGCTCCAGGAACCGGCGCTGGTCGTGGCCGGGCGCGTGGAACACCAGGTGGTTGAGGCCCCAGTCGACGTAGTCCTTGACCTTGGCCACCGCCTCGTCGGGGTCCGAGGCCACGATCCAGCGCTTGGCCACCTGCTCGATGGGCAGCGCGTCGGCCGCCTTCTCCATTTCGATCGGGTCGTCGATGCTGTGCTTCTGCTCGGCGGTCAGCGACAGCGGAGCCCAGAACCGGGTGTTCTCCAGCGCCAGTTCCGGGTCGGGGTCGTAGGAGATCTTGATCTCGATCATCTTGTCGATGTCGTCGACATTGCGGTCGTTGATCGCCGCGCCCTCCTTGACCGCGGGGATCAGCTTGTCCTTGTACAGCTCCTCGCCCTTGCCGGAGGTGCAGATGAAGCCGTCGCCGGCGCGGCCGGCGTATTTGGCCACCGCGGGGCCGCCGGCGGCGATGTAGATCGGGACGCCGCCGTCGGGCACGTCGTAGATCGAGGCGCCCTTGAGCCGGTAGTACTCGCCGTCGAAGTCGACGCGGTCGCCGCGCCACAGCTCGCGCATCAGCCGCACCGATTCGCGCAGCCGGGCGAAGCGCTCCTTGAACTCCGGCCACTCGCCCTGGTATCCGGTGGCGATCTCGTTCAGCGCCTCGCCGGTGCCCACCCCGAGGAAGATCCGGCCCGGGTACAGGCAGGCCATGGTGGCGAAGGCCTGCGCGACGACGGCCGGGTTGTAGCGGAAGGTCGGCGTGAGCACCGAGGTGCCCAGTGTGATCCGCGTGGTGCGTTCCCCGACGGCGGTCATCCAGGCCAGCGAGAACGGGGCGTGGCCGCCCTCGTGTCGCCACGGCTGGAAGTGGTCGCTGACGGTGGCGCTGTCCATGCCGTGGGCTTCGGCGGCGACGGCGAGTTCGACCAGCTCGCGGGGTGCAAATTGTTCGGCGGACGCTTTGTATCCGAGTTTGAGTTCAGCCACGGGTCATTTCTACTCCTCCGCTTACACTCGCGGGCATGGCGGAGCTAGTTCAGGTCACCGACGCGGTGCACCTCGCCCGGGGGGACGCGGTCAACTGGACGCTGGTCGCCGACGACACCGGGGTGATGCTGGTCGACGCCGGCTATCCCGGGGACCGCGAGGACGTGCTGGGCTCGCTGGCCGAGCTCGGCTACGGCCCGGGCGACGTGCGCGCCATCGTGTTGACGCACGCGCACATCGACCACCTGGGCACCGCGATCTGGTTGGCGAGCGAGCACGGCATCCCGGTTTACTGCCACGCCGACGAGGTGGGCCACGCCAAACGCGAGTACCTGGAGCAGGTGTCGATTTTCGATGTGGCGCTTCGTATTTGGCGGCCCCGATGGGCGAAGTGGACCGCGCATGTGGTCCGCAGCGGCGGCCTGATCCGCGACGGCATCCCCACCGCCCAACCGTTGACCGCCGAGGTGGCCGCCGGGCTGCCGGGACGGCCGACGCCGGTCTTCAGCCCCGGCCACACCAACGGCCATTGCTCGTACCTGATCGACGGCGTCCTGGTCAGTGGCGACGCGCTGATCACCGGCCATCCCCTGCTGCGCCACCGCGGACCTCAGCTGCTCCCGGCGATTTTCAGTTACAGCCAGCGCGACTGCATCCGCACGCTGTCCGCGCTCGCCCTGCTCGACACCGAGGTGCTGCTGCCCGGCCACGGCGACGTGTGGCGCGGGCCGATCAAGGAGGCCACCGACGCGGCGCTCGCGCTCGCGGCGGGTCGCTAGGCCGGCGCCCGAGCGTGGGCCCCACGTACGCCAACCGCACAGAATTCGTCCATACGGCCCACGCTCGGCGCCAGTGAGCTGTTGCGGCCCAGGGCAATTCACCGTTCGTCGGGAACCAGCCACTTCTCGAACGCGATCGGGCGGAACGGACCCCAATCCGGCAGCGGGTCGGCGGGCACCCGGATGTATCCGGTCGCGTCGTAGAGCGCCTCGGCCTCGGGTTGCCGGTTGCCGGTGATCAGGTAGAGCCGCCGATACCCGCACGCCCGGGTCCGCTCCTCCAGCGCCGCCAGCAGCGCCCGCGCGTAGCCGCGGCGGCGGTGGGCCGCGTCGGTCCAGATCCGCTTGAGCTCGGCGGTCTCGGCGTCGTAGCGGCGAAACGCGCCGCCGGTGACGGGCACGCCGTCGACGACGCCGATCAGCAGCCCGCCGTCCGGCGGTGCCAGTTCGTCGCGCGGCACCGGCAACCAGCTCAGGTGCGCGCTCGGCGTGCCGCCGTAGCGCTGCGCGTACTCGACGGCAAGTTCGGCCAGCAGCGGCCGGGCCAGCGGGTCGTCGTGCGTGGCCGGCACGAACCGCAGTCGGCCGTCGGCCGGCGGGCTGGATTCGGAGGTCATCGACACACTCAAACGCGGGTCGCGGTGACGTATTCCGGGATGAACTGGGCGCCGCCTGATCCGGCGCCCCGCCGCGGCCCCAACCCCAGGGCGCCCAGCAGATCGGCGATGGACCGCGCCGCCGGCTCCCAGCCGTGGGTCGCCAAATACTCAGGGACGTAATGGTATTCGCCCGGGTGGGTGAGGCTGGCCAGGTCGATGTCCAGGCCGCGGCGCCGCCAGCCCTCCACGAAGGCCCGCTCGGCCTCCAGCTGCAGCGGATCCCAGGTGGGCAGGTGGTCGGCGGCCAACCGGCTGCCCGCGGCGCTGGCCGCGGTGAGCCGGCGCAGCAGCCGGTTCTGCTCGGCGGGCTTCAGGTAGCCGACCAGCAGCTGCTCGGCGACCCACGCCGTGGGCTGGGCCGCGTCGAAACCCACCCGCCGCAACGCCGCCGGCCAGTCGTCGCGCAGGTCGATGCCGACCGCGCACCGGTTGGTGGCCAGCCGGGCGTCCAGCCCGCGCAGCACCCCGGCCTTGAAATCGAGCACCCGCGGCCGGTCGATCTCGTAGACCGTGGTCCCGCGCGGCCACCACAGCCGGTACGGCCGGGTGTCCAGGCCCGATGCCAGGATCACCACCTGGCGAATGCCCGCGCGGCCCGCCTCGGCGAGGAATTCGTCCACGAACCGGGTGTGGGCGGCCAACGCATCCAGCAACGACGTCACCGCCGGGTCGTCGCCGACCGGCGATTCATCGGCCGCGAACGTGTGGTCGGCGATCGCGCGGGTGAGGTAGTCGATGCCGACGGCGCCCAGCAGCGGCTCGGCGTACGGGTCGTTGAGCAACCCCTGCCGGGTGGCGACGGCCCGGGCGGCGGCGCCCAAGGTTGCGGTCACCCCCACCTCGGCTGTCGCTGCCATCGTCGTCCCGGGCGTCGTCTCAGGCGTCGGAGCGGCGCCGCAGGGTCAGCCCGGCGGCCACCCGCCAGCCGAGCAACACCAGCGCGGTGACCGTCGAGGCCACCACCACGAAACTGGCCGCCACACCGGCGGAGCTGGCCTTGCGCAGCAGCATGCCGACGATCACGGTGCACAGCCAGACGACGACGCCGGTGGGCAGCACCGCGGTGGGCCGCCGCCATCCCCGGGAGACCAGCCAGCCGAGCGCGGTGCCGGTCAGAAACGGCCACGCCGTCACGGCGACGCCGGTGGCGCTGAGGCCCTCGTCGTGACTGCGCCGCCCCACGGCGCAGAACACCAGCACGCCGAGGACGTCGACCGCGAACCAGGCCAGCCGCCGGAGCCTAAGCATGCAGCGAGACTACCCGCTCGGCCGCGCCGATCCTTGACCCGGCAACCGAGGTGAACCTAGATTCGTCTGCAATGAATGCTCATTCACACCGCCGCCTCGCGGTGGTGACCGGCGCGGGTTCGGGCATCGGCCGGGCGATCGCGCTCGGGCTGGCCACCGGGGGTGACCGCGTCGTCGCCGCCGACCTGGACGAGGCGTCGGCCGCGGCCACCGCCGCCGAGCAACCCGACCTGATCACCGCGGCGCCCGTGGACGTCGCCGACCCGGCACGGGTCGCCGCGCTGCGGGACCGCATCCACGCCGACATCGGGGTGCCCGGCGTCGTCGTCAACGCCGCCGGCTGGGACCGAACCGACCAATTCCTCAACGCCACACCGGAATTCGCACAGAAGGTGGTGGCCATCAACTACCTGGGGCCGGTGCATGTGTGTTCGGCGTTCCTGCCCGGGATGATCGAGACGCACGGCGGCGGACGCGTGGTGAACGTCGCCAGCGACGCCGGGCGGGTCGGCAGCGCCGGTGAGAGCATCTACGCCGGCGCCAAGGGCGGGGTGATCGCGCTGACCAAGTCGCTGGCCCGCGAGATGGCGCGCCACCAGATCACGGTGAACTGCGTGTGCCCGGGCCCGACCGACACCCCGCTGTTTCACGCCCAGCCCGAGAAGCTGAAAGAAGCACTGGTCAAAGCGATTCCGCTGCGCCGGCTGGCCCGGCCCGAGGAGGTCGCCGCGGCGGTGCTGTTCTTCGCCTCGCAGGCAGCCTCGTTCGTCACCGGACAGGTGATCAGTGTCAGCGGCGGCCTGACGATGGCAGGCTGACTGCTATGAGCACCGAGACGAGCACCAAGACCCCACCGGCCTTCGACCGCTACGACCCGCTGGGCCTGGACGCCTTGCTGTCCGACGACGAACGCGCGGTGCGCGACACCGTGCGGGGTTTCTGCGCCGAGCATGTGCTGCCGCATGTGGCGGAGTGGTTCGAGATCGGCGACCTGCCGGTCCGCGAACTGGCCAGGGAGTTCGGCCGGCTCGGCCTGCTGGGCATGCACCTGCACGGCTACGGCTGCGGCGGCGCGTCGGCCGTGCACTACGGGCTGGCCTGCGTGGAGCTGGAGGCCGCCGACTCCGGTCTGCGTTCGATGGTCTCGGTGCAGGGCTCGCTGGCGATGTTCGCGATCTGGAACTTCGGCTCCGAGGAGCAAAAACGCCAATGGCTGCCGGGCATGGCCACCGGCGAAATGCTCGGCTGCTTCGGGCTGACCGAGCCCGACGTCGGCTCCGACCCCGCGGCGATGAAAACCCGTGCGCGACGGGATGGTTCGGACTGGGTGCTCGACGGCCGCAAGCTGTGGATCACCAACGGGTCGGTGGCCGACGTCGCCGTGGTGTGGGCCGGCACCGACGACGGCATCCGCGGCTTCCTGGTGCCCACCGACACGCCGGGTTTCACCGCCAACACGATTCACCACAAGCTGTCGCTGCGTGCCTCGATCACCAGCGAGCTGGTGCTCGACGACGTGCGGCTGCCCGGCGAGGCGATGCTGCCCGGAGCCACCGGGCTGCGCGGCCCGCTGTCGTGTCTGTCCGAGGCCCGCTACGGGATCATCTGGGGCGCAATGGGCGCGGCGCGCTCGGCCTGGCAGGCCGCCCTGGATTACGCCACCCAGCGCACCCAGTTCGGCCGCCCCATCGCCGGATTCCAGCTGACCCAGGCCAAGCTCGTCGACATGGCCGTCGAGCTGCACAAGGGCCAGCTGTTGTCGCTGCATCTGGGCCGCCTCAAGGACAGCACCGGGCTGCGGCCCGAGCAGGTCAGCTTCGGCAAGCTCAACAACACCCGGGAGGCGATCGAGATCTGCCGGACCGCGCGAACCATCCTGGGCGGCAACGGGATATCGCTGGAATACCCCGTCATCCGGCACATGGTGAACCTGGAATCGGTGCTGACCTACGAGGGCACGCCGGAGATGCATCAGCTCGTCCTCGGCCAGGCGTTCACCGGCGCCGACGCCTTCCGCTGACCCGGAGCAGCACCCGATGGCCGCACACCTGCAGTACACCTCCGAGCATCACCAGTTCCGGGAGCTGGTCCGCGATTTCGTGCAACGGACGGTCGTGCCCAATCACGAGAAGTGGGAACGCGACGGCCAGTGGGACCGGTCGCTGTTCGTCGAGGCGGGCAAACTGGGGCTGCTGGGCTTTTCGGTGCCCGAGCGGTTGGGCGGCCCGGGGGTCGACGACTTTCGCTACAACGCGATCGTGGTCGACGAGTTGCAGCGGGCCGGCGCGGCCGCCGAGGCTATCGCCTTCTCGCTGCAGAACGACATCGTGCTGCCCTACCTCGTCGAGCTGACCACACCCGAGCAACAACGGCGCTGGCTGCCCGGCGTGGTGACCGGCGAGACGGTGCTCGGGATCGCCATGACCGAGCCCGGCACCGGCAGCGACCTGGCCGGGATCCGCACCACCGCGGTGCGGGACGGCGATCACTACCTAGTCAACGGCGCCAAGACGTTCATCTCCAACGGGCAGGTGGGCGACCTGTTCGTGGTCGCGGTGCGCACCGCACCGGACCGGCACAAGGGGCTTTCGCTGCTGGTCGTGGATGCGGACACGCCGGGCTTCGGCCGGGGCCGCAACCTGGAGAAGATCGGCCTGCACGCCCAGGACACCAGCGAGCTGAGCTTCACCGACATGCGGGTGCCGGCCGAGAACCTGCTCGAGGCGGAAGGCCGGGGCTTCTACCAGCTGATGAAAAACCTTCCCCAGGAACGGCTTTCGCTGGCCGTGGGCGCGGTCGCCGCCGCCGAGGCGGTATTCGCCGAGACGCTGGACTACGTCAAGCAGCGGCACGCCTTCGGCGCGCCCATCGCCGCCTTCCAGAACAGTCAATTCGTGCTCGCCGAATTGGCCACCGAAATCGACGTTGCCCGCACTTATCTCGACGACTGCCTGGCCGCGCACTTGACCGGCGAGCTGACCGCGGCGCGGGCCGCCCGGCTGAAATGGTGGACCACCGATCTGCAGGTCCGCACCGCCGACCGCTGCCTGCAGTTGCACGGCGGATACGGCTACATGCGCGAGTACGGCGTGGCACGGGCGTTCGTCGACGCCCGCATCCAGACCATCTACGGCGGCACCAACGAGATCATGAAGACCATCATCGCCAAGGACCTGGGCCTCTAGCGGCATGGCCGTCGACTACAGCGAACTGCCCGCCGAGGAGGCCGTGCGCGCCGCACGGGCCGGCGCGCGGCGCCGCCAGGTGCTCGACGCCGCGGTCAAGGTGATGGGCCGCAACGGTTTTCACCGAATGTCCATGCACGACCTGGCCGCCGAGGCCGACGTCAGCGTCGGCCTGCTGTACAAGTACTTCGGCGGCAAACAGGACCTGCTGCTGGCCACCATCGTGCGCATCCTCGACGTGTTCCGCGATCAACTGGCACCGGTCATCGACGCCGCCGGCGACGACGTCGTCGACCAGTTGAGCGCGGGGATCCGCCGCTACATCCAGATCGTCGACGAGAACCTCGACGGGGTGGTGCTGACCTACCGGGAGAGCCGGACCCTCGGGGCGGCGGGCCGCGCCCAGATCAAGGACCTGGAAATCGCCACCGCCGCGCCGCTGCGCGCGGTAATCGAAACCGGCATCGCCCAAGGCGTCTTCCGCAGCGTCGACGTCGACCTCGCCGTGTTCGACATCATGCTGCTCGCCCACGGCTGGGCGCTCAAGCATTGGCACTTCGGGCCGATCTACACCCTCGACGAGTACATCGCGTTGCAGACCCGGCACCTGCTCAACGGGCTGATTTCCGATGAGCGCCGCGCCGACTACGCGGACGTGCTGAAATAGGGGCATGAGTGCCACGGCCCGCCGGATCGGCGCCCTGACCGCGCTGGCGACCCTGTACGCCGGCACGGCGCCGGCGGCCGCCGACCCGCCCCCGGGGCTGCCGCCGATGACTTCCGGCGGCAGCGGCCCGATCATCGGCGGCGGCTCGGCCGCCGCGCAGGGAATCTCCCAGCAGCTGTTCAGCTTTGGCAACCCCGGCGTGGTGCAGGAGGTCGACGGCTCGGACGCGGCGCAGTTCATCACCGCGGCGGCGGGGGCGGCCAACCAGCAGCTGGCGGCGCCCTTTTCACTGTTGCGCCGCGCGTTGACGTGCCAGGACAACAACGCCGGGTTCGGGGCGCGCGCCTACCGGCGCAACGACGGCCAGTGGGGTGGGGCCATGCTCGTCGCGGCCAAGAGCGCCACGCCGAGCCCGGACAACCTGGCCGCGTGCGCGAAGACCAACTGGCGACGGGCCACCGCCGGCGGCGAAACCGCGATGTGCAACAGCGGCTGGACCACCCCCACCTCCTACGAAAGCCGCCGCGGCGAGACCTATTACATCCTGCTCGCCGGCACCGCCGCCGACTTCTGCAGTGACCTCAACGCCAAGTACAAGAGCGACGCCACCGGGTGGCCGTTCTAGCCCCGCCGCCGGTCGGAGCGGAATGCGACCGAAACCGATTGCCGGGTTTTTGAATCCATGTCCGGTTTACGCACCGGCACCAATCGGCGGCCGGTAAATAGCGATCCAATATAGCCGCGGTCGCGGCCGCGCGCAGGATAATTCGAATTCCTCCCGGCAGCGAATTTTGCTGCGATTGCAATGCCCATCCGGGGGCCGGGCCGCGCCGGTGGTCGCCGATCATCCGTTTGGCGAATCGGTCGGCGATCTTCGCGAAATCCCTTATCTGCGAAGTGCTGACGACGTAAACTCGCCCACATCGGGCATCAGAATATCGTCTCCCAGACGAAGGGGGTTCTTATGTCTCGTCGCACCAGCAAAATCGTCGTCGCCGTGGTCCTCGCCTTGGCGGCACCAATGACCTCGGCGTGCACGGTTCCGTTAGTTATCGACTGCGGACCCGGTTTGACCTGCACTCCGTAGTAGTGCATCAACCGAACAAGCCCACAGTGTGATTCGGGCTTTTTCGGTCATTTCACGCTTCGCAAAAGCGAAGATGAGTTAGCTAACCGGCCCGAGCCGCGGCCTGGGGTCGTCGGCTCACCGCGGCTTCGGCCGGGGCCTGCTGCCGCACAAGGGACTTCGCCGTTCGCTTCGGTTCACGGCGTGGGAGCGGCGGCGCCTCGGTGTTCTGGCATTACCGAGAACCGCGCGCTCCCAACCGTTTTCGCCTTGAGGGGTTCCTTCGGCCGGTCGGCGGCTGGGCCGCGCGGCGTATCGGTCTGCCCGGATGCCTCGCCTTTCGCGGGTGTGGCGTCGTACGGTGGAGTTGCGCTGGGCAGACCGGCCGCCCGGCACGGCAGAAGGGACGGGCATGTCGCGCCATCGTGTCGTCATCATCGGAAGCGGCTTCGGCGGACTGACTGCGGCCAAGGCGCTCAAACGCGCGCCCAAGGGAACCCAGGTCGACATCACCCTGATCTCGAAAACCACCACGCATCTGTTCCAGCCGCTGCTCTACCAGGTGGCCACCGGCATCCTGTCCGAGGGCGACATCGCCCCGACCACCCGACTGATCCTGCGCAAGCAGAAGAACGTTCGGGTGCTCTGGGGTGACGTCTCGGCCATCGACCTCACCGCCAAGACGGTGACGTCGCACCTGATGGGCATGGACACCGTCACGCCCTACGACAGCCTGATCGTGGCCGCCGGGGCCCAGCAGTCCTATTTCGGCCACGACGAGTACGCCGCGTTCGCGCCGGGAATGAAGAGCGTCGACGACGCGCTGGAGCTGCGCGGCCGCATCCTGGGCGCCTTCGAGGCCGCCGAGGTGGCCACCGATCCGGCCGAACGCAGACGCCGGCTGACCTTCGTGGTGGTCGGGGCCGGCCCCACCGGCGTCGAGCTGGCCGGCGAGATCGTCCAGCTCGCCGAGCGCACCCTGGCCGGGGCGTTTCGAACCATCACCCCCAGCGAATGCCGGGTCATCCTGCTCGACGCCGCGCCCGCGGTGCTGCCGCCGATGGGCCCCAAGCTGGGCCTCAAGGCGCAGCGGCGGTTGCAGAAGATGGACGTCGAGGTCCAGCTCAACGCGATGGTGACCGCGGTGGACTACATGGGCATCACGGTCAAGGAGAAGGACGGCGCTGAGCGCCGCATCGAATGCGCGTGCAAGGTGTGGGCGGCGGGGGTGCAGGCCAGCGCGCTGGGCGCGATGATCGCCGAGCAGTCCGACGGCACCGAAACCGACCGTGCCGGAAGGGTGATCGTCGAGCCCGACCTCACCGTCAAGGGGCATCCGTACGTCTTCGTCGTCGGCGATCTGATGTCGGTGCCCGGTGTCCCCGGGATGGCCCAAGGCGCGATCCAGGGCGCGAAGTACGCGGCCGGCATCATCAAGCAGGCGGTCAAGGGCCAGGACAACCCGGCCGAGCGCAAGCCGTTCCGGTACGTCAACAAGGGCAGCATGGCGCTGATCTCGCGGTACAGCGCCGTCGCGCAGGTCGGCAGGGTGGAGTTCGCCGGCTTCATCGCCTGGCTGGCGTGGCTGCTGCTGCACCTGTACTACCTGATCGGCCACCGCAACCGGCTGGCCGCCATGTTCGCCTGGGGCATCTCGTTTTTGGGCCGCACCCGCGGCCAGATGGCCATCACCAGCCAGATGATCTACGCGCGCCCGGTGGTGGAGTGGCTGGAGCGCCGGGCCCAGGACGGGACGCTGGCGGCCGCCGAGCACGTCGACTCGGCCGAAAAGCAGGCCGGCTGAACCGGCTAACCCAGCGCCCGGTCGATGTCGGCGATCAAGTCGTCGGTGCCTTCCAGCCCGACCGAGATGCGGACCACGCCGTCGCCCAGCCCGATCGCCGCGCGGCCCTCCGGGCCCATCGCCCGGTGGGTGGTGGTAGCGGGATGTGTGACAAGGGATTTGGCGTCACCGAGGTTGTTGGAGATGTCGATCAGCGTCAGCTTGTCCAGCACCTCGAAGGCCCGCTGCTTGGCCTTGTCGTCGGGGCAGTCCAGCGCGAAGGTGATCACCGTTCCGCCGCCGGACATCTGGCGCTTGGCCAGGTCGTACTGCGGGTGGGACGGCAGATACGGGTAGCGGACCCAGCGCACCGCGGGATGGGTCTCCAGGAATTCGGCGATCCGGTGCGCCGAGGAATTGCTGTGTTCCACCCGGATGGCCATGGTCTCAAGGCCTTTCAGCAGCACCCAGGCGTTGAACGCGCTCATCGCCGGACCGGTGTGCCGCATCAGCTTCTGCACCGGCCCGTCGATGTAGTCCCTGTCCCCGAGGATGGCCCCGCCCAGCACCCGGCCCTGGCCGTCGATGTGTTTGGTGCCCGAGTACACCACCACGTCCACCCCGAGCGGGATGCCCTGCTGCAGCAATGGGGTGGCGAAAACGTTGTCCAGCACCACCTTTGCGCCCGCGGCGTGGGCGAGCTCGGTGACCGCGGCGATGTCCACCAGCGACTGCATCGGGTTCGACGGCGTCTCGAAGAACACCGCCGCCGTCGGCACCGACAACGCCTCCTCCCACTGCGCGAGGTCGTCGCCGTCGACGAACACCGTCTGCACGCCCCAGCGCGGCAGGATCTCGTTGCACACCACGAAGCAGGAGCCGAACAGGCTGCGCGCGGCGACCAGCCGGTCGCCCGCGGCCAGCAGCGCGCCCAGCGAGGTGAACACTGCCGCCATGCCGCTCGCGGTGGCGAACGCCGCCGGCGCGCCTTCGAGCAGGCGCAGCCGCTCCTCGAACATGGTCACGGTGGGGTTGCCGTAGCGGGAGTAGACGAAATGGTCCAGTTCGCCGGTGAACGACTGCTCGGCAACGGCGGCCGACTCGTAGACGTAGCCGGAGGTCAGATACAGCGCCTCGGCGGTCTCGTCGAATCCCGAACGCAGCAGTCCGCCGCGCACGCCGATGGTCGCCTGGCTGACGCCGTCGGGCAGCGCGGGGGGCGTGCGGACCGAATCGTCGCCGGCCTGACTCATCCGGGCTATCCCTGCTTCCAGGGCAAACCGATTGCCCGCCAACCTGTTTCACCGCGGTGGCCGTTGGCGTCGAGATGACCCTCGAAGCCGTCCAGCACGTTGTAGGCCGGCGTGATGCCCAGCTGGGTCGCCACCTCGGCGGCGCCGATGGAGCGGTTACCCGAGCGGCACAAGAACAGCACCGGGCGCTCCTGGCCGGCCGGCGCCGGCTCGATCTGCCGGCGCAGCTGGTCGGCGAAGTCCGGGTTGTGCCTGCCGTCGGAGGTGTTCCACTCCAGGAAGACCACCTCGCGGCCCAGGCTGGACAGATCGGGCACCCCGACGAAGCGCCATTCGGCGTCGGTGCGCACGTCGACCAGCACGGCGTTCGGATTGTCGCTGAGCAGTTTCCATGCTTCCAGCGGCGAAACGTCCCCCGCGTAGGAGTGTGCGCGCTCGGTGCTCATGCTGGTGTCCCCTCGTCTCGGTACGCATTGCCGGCCACCCTGACCTGCGATCGTATCGAGGCCGTCGCGCCGGCGCCGCCGCGGCTCAACCGCCCGCGCCGCCCACGCCGCCCGCGCCCGCGGTCAGCCGGGCGGCGACCTGGCCGGCGCGCTCCCGGGCGGCGACCACCTCCGGTGCGGTCGCCAGGGCCCGGAAACCGCCCCCGCACACCCGCAGGTCGCTCTCCGGCACGCCGAGCGCGCCGGACAGGGCCGCTCGGTCGCCGGGGTCGGCGGAGTCGACCACCCGGGCGGCGGCCGGCGACACCATCATGGTGTCCACCGGCAGGCCCAGGATGGTGCGGGCCTGCAGTTCGAACGCCGAGAGGCGCTGGCTGCGCACCGTCACCCAGGCGCTGTCGCCCGGGTGGGCGGTGACGTCGGCGAAATACACCTCGTCGCCGTTGACCATCAACTCGACGCCGAACACGCCGCGCCCGCCCAGCGCCTTGACGATTCGCGCCGCGATCGACTTCGCGGCGTCCATCGCGGCCGGGCTCATCTTCTGCGGCTGCCAGGATTCCAGCACCCGCCCGCCGGCGCCGCGATGCCCGATCGGTGAGCAGAATTCGATCGCCGGACCCGCGGCGCCCTCGCTGCGCACCGCCAGCAGCGTGACATGGAACTGCACCTCGACCACGGTTTCGGCCAGCACCCGGGCGCCGGGCTGACCGTCCACCGCGCGGTGCCAGGCGGCCGCGATGTCCTCACGGCCCGCCACCACCGACTGCCGCGGCCCGACCGCCCCGACCACCGGCTTGACCAGCAACGGGTATCCGGCGTGCGCGCCCACCGCCTCGAGCTCACCCAGCGATCCGGCGAACCAGAACGGCGCGGTGGGCAGCCCCAGCTCGTCGGCGGCCAGCCGGCGCAGCCCTTCCCGGTCGGCGGCCAGCCGCACGGCGCGGGCGCTGGGCACCGGCTCGGCGCCCGCGCCGTCCAGCGCCTCGAGGGCCGGCACCGCGACGGCGTCGGTGGTGCTCACCACGACGTCGGGTCGCAGCCGGTGAATCGCCGCCGACAGCTCGCCGGCGTCGGTCAACGGCAGCACCAGCGCCTGGTCGGCCACCGCGTGCGCGGGCGCCTGCGGGTGCGCGTCGACGGCGATCACCCGCGCGCCCAGCCGCCCCAAGGCGATCGCCAGCTCGCGGCTGATGTCGCCGGAGCCCAGCAGCATCACCGCCGGCCTGCCGTCGGCGGGAGCCGGGCCGCCGTCGGCGGGAGCCGGGCCGCCGTCGGCGGGAGCCGGGCCGCCCTCGGCGGGAGCGGGCCTGGGCACGGCGAGCGCCGTCGTCTCGTCGTCCCGTCCGTCGGTCACGCCGTCAGTCACGGGTCCAAGGATAGGTGGGTCCGCTGAGTGCCCGCCCCGCCTCGGGGCCGGCTTCAGGGCTGGCCGGGCAGCAGCCGCACCATCAGGCCGTGGCCCTCGGCCAGCACCGTCTGGTCACCGTCGACCAGTTCGGCGGCCACGAACGCCTTGCGGCCCTCGGTCCCGGTGACCCGGCCGCGCACCAGCAGCGGCACGTCGATCGGGGTGATCTTGCGGTAGTCGACGTGCAGGAAGGCCGTCCGGCTGATCGGCCGGCCCGCGGCGTGCGAGATCATGCCGAACATGTGGTCGAAAAGCAGCGGCAGCACCCCGCCGTGCACCGCGTGGTTGCCGCCGACGTGGAACCGGCTGAAGTGCCCGGTCATCTCGACACCGTCGGGGCCGTAGCGGGTCAGCACCCACGGCGGCAGCAGCAGGCTGCCCATGCCGGGCAGGCCGGGGGTGCGGCCCGCGGGCGCCGCGCCCTCGTCGGCCTCGAACGGATCCAGGAGCTCGACCAAGGCGGCCACCCGCTCGGCCGCGTCGTCCCAGACGTCGTCACCGGGGTCGGCGGACACCGCGAGGTCCTGCAGCCGGCGCATGGACTCCACGAACCGGGCGAACCCCGGTCCGGGGCTGGCCGGGCCGTACTCCGGGAAGCCGCCGTGGTGTTCGTATTCGGGATCTAGTTCGGTCGGGTCGGGTTCCGTCACGGGCGCGCCGCCAGGATGTCGCGGCGCACGATGGTCTGTTCCCGACCGGGCCCCACTCCGATGCACGAAACATGCGCTCCGGCAAGCTCTTCCAGCCGCAGCACGTAGTCGCGCGCCTTGGCCGGCAGGTCGTCGAACTCGCGGGCCGCCGAGATGTCCTCCCACCAGCCGGGCAGCTCCTCATAGATCGGCTCGGCGCGGTGCAGATCGCTCTGGGTCATCGGCATCTCGTTGATGCGCGCCCCGTCGATGCGGTAGCCGACGCACACCGGCACCGTCTCCAGGCTGGACAGCACGTCGAGCTTGGTCAGGAAGAAGTCGGTGATGCCGTTGACCCGGGTGGCGTAGCGGGCGACCACGGCGTCGAACCAGCCGCACCGGCGGCGCCGGCCGGTGGTGACCCCGAATTCGCCGCCGGTCTTGGACAGGTATTCGCCGTTCTCGTCGAACAGCTCGGTGGGGAACGGGCCGGACCCCACCCGGGTGGTGTAGGCCTTGAGGATGCCCAGCACCGCGGTGATCCGGGTCGGGCCGATCCCCGAGCCCACGGCGGCCCCGCCGGCCGTCGGATTCGACGACGTCACATAGGGATACGTGCCGTGGTCGACGTCGAGCAGGGTGCCCTGCGAGCCTTCCAACAGCACCGTCTCGCCGGCCTCCAGCGCGGTGTTGAGCAGCAGCCGGGTGTCGGCGATGCGGTGCCGGAAACCCTCGGCCTGCTCCAGCAGGCATTCGACCACCTGATGCGGATCGAGCGCCTTGCGGTTGTAGATCTTGACCAGGATCTGGTTCTTCAGCTCCAGCGCCGCCTCGATCTTGTGGGTCAGCACCTCGCGGTCGAGCACGTCGGCCACCCGGATTCCGATCCGGGCGATCTTGTCCTGGTAGCACGGGCCGATGCCGCGGCCGGTGGTGCCGATCTTCTTGTTGCCCATGTAGCGCTCGGTGACCTTGTCGATGGCCACGTGATACGGCAGCAACAGGTGCGCGTCCGCCGAGATCAGCAACCGCGAGGTGTCCACGCCGCGGTCTTCGAGCCCCTTGAGCTCGTCGAGCAGCACCCCGGGGTCGACCACCACACCGTTGCCGATGACGTTGGTGACGCCGGGCGTGAGCACCCCGGACGGGATCAGGTGCAGGGCGAAGTTCTCCCCGGTCGGCAAGACGACGGTGTGCCCGGCGTTGTTGCCGCCCTGGTAGCGCACCACCCACTGCACGCGCCCACCGAGCAGGTCAGTGGCCTTACCCTTGCCCTCGTCGCCCCACTGGGCGCCGATGAGGACGATTGCCGGCATGACACGCTCCAACCCTGATCTCGCCTGCGTATTGTGGTCCAGCCGGTGACCCACCCTAGCCTGGCGGCGAGGCGGGCCGCCGATGGCCGGCGCAGGAGCCGGGCAAATCAGCTTAAGCCAGGACGCGCCGCGACCGGGGCGCTCGCCGGCCCGGGCGGTTTGGCCGCGCACACGCCGGTCCGGGTGGACGGGTCCAGCATCAGGCACAGGCCATTGGCGCCGCGACCGTTCCGGGTGGCCGACCACCCCGGATGCACGGGTTTGCCGTTCCAGCTGATCAGCGTCCAGCCGTCGCGGGGGCTGCCCTGGATGACCACGATGCCCGTGTTGGGCAGCGGGTCAAAGAGCAGCACCAACGGATCGGGGTTCTTGACGGTCATCATCGTCCCGACGCCGATGGCGAACTCGCTGGAGAACGCCACCCCGGTGATCCGGCCATTGGCGGCGCGGACCGGGTTCGTCACCGCCCCGGCGTACACCGCCTGAAGCACGTCACCGAAGCCGCCGGCGCTGGCCGCGGCGCTGCCGTACACGGTTTGCAGCGCGCCGTCGAAGCGCCGGCGGAACTCGTACCCGTTGGCGTCCGCGGAGCCGGGAGCCAGCATCGGCACGATGCGCAGCCCGAGCATCCACGCGATCGGCGCCAAGAGGTAGGCCAGCCCGCCGAGGCTGAACTGCGGCTGGCCGTTGAAGATGCCGGCGTCGATCTCGTTGAGCCCCGGCAGCACTTGGACGTTCATGCCCAGCGCGCTGGCCAGCGGCGCCGCGGTCTGCTGCGTCCTGATCAGCTGCGAGGCGAAGATCGCGGCGACCGGGCCCCGCGCCGCCAGAACGCCGGCGACGGTCTGCGCCTGTTGCTGACCGAGCTGGGTGAGGGAGGCGCCGGGCACCGCCGTGTCGATCAGTCCCGCCGCGTTGGCCACCGACTGCCCGTGGCGCACCAGGTCGATCACGATCGACTCGTCGGCCGAGGCGGTCGCCGAAGCGCTGCACAGCAGCACGACCGACGCCAGCACGGCGCCGGCGCGGCACAGCGGCGTCCTCAGCAACGGACGCGGATGGGGCCGGCGCCCGACGCGGTCGGCGCGATCGACAAGATGGCGGTTGGTCGAGGAATGGTGGTGCTCCGTTCCGCTAAACCACTCGTGGCGGGATTCCGCGCAACGTCAGCCCTGTGGCAGGAGTAAAGTATCCGGTTGTTTCCCGGAAGCGTGGCAACAACTTTCGCAGTCCGACGCCATGTTGTGACCGTGTCGTTATGGTGCGCCCTTTCGGCGTCGCGGTTCATGTCCGCTCAGAGATGTTGGGAGACAAGGTCATTGGATGTTCGCCGATTGGATGGGCTGTGACGCAACAGGATCGGGCCGCCGCGGTTCTTCAGTTCGGCCGGCGACGCGGCTACCGGCCGTTGCGCGGCATGCCCACCCATCGGGTCGCCGGTGACACCGATGTCGACGCCGCGATCGGCCCGTACCGGCGGCTGATCGTGCTCGGCGGCGACGCCGAGCTGGCATTGGTGCTGACCCGGCTGCTGCGCGCCGAGCGGCTGGACGTCGAGGTGGCCTTCGTGCCGCGCCGGCGCACCCGGGCCACCCGGAACTACCGGCTGCCCACCGGATTCCGGGCGGCGCGGCGGGCCGCGCGGGGTGCGGCGCGGCGGGTGCCGCTGATCCGCGACGAGACGGGCTCGGCGATCGTCGGGCGGGCCTGCTGGGCGGCGCCCGGCGGGCAGGGGTGGCTGCACGGCGAGGCCGTCGTCGACGACACCACGTTGTTCGACGGCGACGTCACCGCCGTGTGGATCGAGCCGACGGCGGCGATGCCGGGCCTGCGGGCGGCGGTCGCGGGCCGGCCGTGGCGGCGCTGGGTCACCGGCCGGGCGGCGCAGCTGGGCAGCACCGGGGCGACCGTGCTGCGCGACGGCGTGCCGGCCGACCGCCCCGCGCGGCGGTCGGCCTTCTACCGCAACATCGAGGGCTGGCTGCTGGTCCGCTAGTTTCGACCGGTGAGCTTCCGCGCCCCCCAACACGAGTCGGTGCGGCCCAGCCCGATCTTTCTGGCCCTGCTGGGGTTGACCGCGCTGGGCGGGGCGCTGGCCTGGCTGGCCGGATCCAGCCCGCGGCCGCTGGCCTACCTCGGCGTGTTCGTCTTCGTCATCGCCGGCTGGCTGGTGTCGCTGTGCCTGCACGAATTCGGGCACGCGGTGACCGCCTGGCGCTTCGGCGACCGGGACGCGGCGGTGCGCGGCTACCTGACGCTGGACCCGCGCCGCTACAGCCATCCCGCGCTGTCGCTGGTGCTGCCGATGGTGATCATCGCGCTGGGCGGCATCGGTCTGCCCGGTGCGGCGGTCTACGTGCAGACCTGGTTCATGACCCCGGCCCGCCGCACCCTGGTCAGCCTGGCCGGCCCGGCGGCCAACCTGGTGCTGGCGGCGGTGCTGCTGGCGCTGACCCGGGCGTTCTTCACCGCCGACCACGCGGTGCTGTGGGCGGGCGTGGCCTTCCTGGGGTTCCTGCAGCTCACCGCGGTGCTGTTGAACCTGCTGCCGATCCCGGGGCTGGACGGCTACGACGCCCTGGAACCGCACCTGAGCCCCGAGACGCAGCGGGCGCTGGCGCCGGCCAAGCAGTGGGGGTTCTTCATCCTGCTGTTCCTGCTGTTGGCGCCGGGGCTCAACCGGTGGTTCTTCGGGATCGTCTACTGGCTGTTCGACTTCTCCGGCGTGCCGCACTGGCTGGCCGGCGCGGGCAACGTGCTGACCCGCTTCTGGAGCCGCTGGGTCTGACCCTTGCCATATATGCGTTGCCATGCATATATTTCCCGGCATGGGCGCCGGCCACAACCACACCCCCGCCGAGACGGGTGACGCCCGGCTGATCCCGCGGATGGTGATGGCCGCGGCGATCCTGGCGGCGTTCTTCGTCGTCGAGCTGGTCACCTCGTTGCTGATCAACTCGATCGCGCTGCTGGCCGACGCGGGCCACATGCTGACCGACGTCGTCGCCGTGTTCATGGGGCTGGCCGCCGTCACGCTGGCCCGCCGGGGCAGCTCGTCGCCGGCGCGCACCTACGGCTGGCACCGCGCCGAGGTGTTCACCGCCGTCGCCAACGCCGGGCTGCTGATCGGCGTCTCGGTGTTCATCCTCTACGAGGCGATCCAGCGGCTGCGCGAGGCTCCCGCCGTGCCGGGCGTGCCGATGATCGTGGTGGCGCTGGCCGGGCTGGCCGCCAACTTCGTCGTCGCGCTGCTGCTGCGCTCGCACTCGTCGGGCAGCCTGGCCGTCAAGGGCGCCTACCTGGAGGTCATCGCCGACACCGTGGGCAGCCTGGGCGTGCTGATCGCCGGGGTGGTCACGGTGACCACGCGCTGGCCCTACGCCGACGTGGTGGTGGCCGTGCTGGTGGCGCTGTGGGTGCTGCCCCGGGCCATCTCGCTGGCCCGCGACGCACTGCGGATCCTGTCCGAATCCTCACCCACCCACATCGACGTCGAGGAGCTGCGCGCCGCGCTGGGCGCCGTTGACGGCGTGACCGGCGTGCACGACCTGCACGTGTGGACGCTGTCGCCGGGCAAGGACATGTGCACCGCGCACCTGATCAGCACCGGCGACTCCGCCCGGGTGCTGCGCGACGCCCGCGCGGTGCTCTCGGCCCGCGGGCTCGCCCACGCCACCGTGCAGATCGACTGCCCGGACGACACCGAGTGCTCCGACAGCTTCTGAAAAGCCTTACAGCCCAAGCTCTTTGCGTGCTGCGGGGTCGCAATCGTCGAGCAGGTCCAGGCAGCGCAGGTACTCGTCGGTCTCGCCGATCGTGTCGGCCGCGCGGGCCAGCGCAGCCACGCAGCGCAGGAAGCCGCGGTTGGGTTCGTGCGAGTACGGCACCGGGCCGAAGCCCTTCCAGCCGTTGCGGCGCAGCTGGTCCAGGCCGCGGTGGTAGCCGGTGCGGGCGTAGGCATAGGCGGTGATGGCCCGGTCGTCGGCAAGCGCCTGCTCGGCGAGCGCCGCCCAGGCCACCGAGGCCGTCGGATGCGCGGCGGCGACGATGCCCGGGTTCTCGCCCGCGGTCAGTTCCGCCTCGGCGTCGGCATCTCCGGGCAGCAGGATCGGGTCGGGCCCCAGCAGATCTCCCATCGGCGTCATGGCTCTATTCTGCAGCTCACTCGTCTCGCCCGCGGGACGCACCTCTACCATCGCCCCGAGCGGGGTACTCGGTCGCTAAGCTCTGCAACTACCCCACTCGACAGCGGGAGGACAGTAGTACTCATGCCCAACCCACCCGAACCCGGCCGCGGCGGCCCGCCGAAACGGCCCGGGTTCGACCCACGCGCGTCTCGCGCGAGCGACGAGTGGACGCCCGAGACCGGCGAGGAGCCCGACGGCGGCTTCGACAGCGAGGACGCCACCGAGAGCGTCCCGATGGTCCCGAGCGACGCCGAAACCGAGACCGTGGTGATCAACAAACCCGATCCGCCCAGCGGCCCGCAGGAGACGCCGGACGGCCCGCAGCGCGAACGCCGGTTCACCGCGCCGGGCTTCGACGCGAAGGAAACCACGATCATCGCCACCACCCCGGAGCCGGCCACCGAGGCGTTCGTGCCGCCCGGGCAGGACAACACCACCCAGTTCGGGGTTCCGCCCAAAGCCGCTGTCCCACAATCGATTCCACCTCGGCTCGGCGGGAAGCTGCGCACCTCCCGGCAAATCAACTGGGGCTGGATACTGGCGCTGGTGGTGATCGTGCTGGCGCTGGCGGCGATCGCGATCCTGGGCACCGTGCTGCTCACCCGCGGCAGGCACACCAACGTCTCGCAGGAGGATCAGGTCCGGCACACCATCGGCAACTTCGACGCCGCCATCCAGCGCGGTGACCTCACCACGCTGCGCAGCATCACCTGCGGCACCACCCGCGACGGCTACGCCGACTACGACGAACACGCCTGGGCGGAGACCTATCGCCGGGTCTCGGCGGCCAAGCAGTACCCGGTGATCGCCAGCATCGACCAGGTGGTGGTCAACGGCCAGCACGCCGAGGCGAACGTCACCACCTTCATGGCCTACGACCCGCAGGTACGCTCCACCCGCAGCCTGGACCTGCAGTACCGCGACGACCAGTGGAAGATCTGCCAGTCCGCCAGCGGATAGCCATGATTGCCGGTGCGACCGGTATGTTTGAGGCATCATGAGCACCGCCGTGACGGCCCTGCCCGACATCCTCGACCCGATGTATTGGTTGGGCGCCGACGGCGTCTTCGGCTCCGCGGTGCTGCCCGGCATCCTGGTCATCGTCTTCATCGAGACCGGGCTGCTGTTCCCGCTGCTGCCCGGAGAGTCGCTGCTGTTCACCGGCGGGCTGCTGGCCGCGCACCCCAACCCGCCGGCCAGCATCTGGGTGCTGGCCCCGGCCGTCGCGATCGTCGCGGTGCTGGGCGATCAGACCGGGTACTTCATCGGGCGCCGGATCGGTCCGGCGCTGTTCAAGAAGGAAGATTCTCGGTTCTTCAAGAAGCACTACGTGACCGAGTCGCACGCCTTCTTCGAGAAGTACGGGTCCTGGGCGGTCATCCTGGCCCGGTTCGCGCCGTTCGTGCGCACCTTCGTCCCGGTCATCGCCGGGGTCTCCTACATGCGCTATCCCTTGTTCCTGGGTTTCGACATCGTCGGCGGCATCGCCTGGGGTGGCGGCGCGACGCTGGCCGGCTACTTCCTGGGCAACGTGCCGTTCGTGCACCACAACCTGGAGAAGATCATCCTGGGCATCCTGGTCGTCTCGCTGATGCCGGCGTTCGTCGCCGCCTGGCGGGGCTATCGGGGGCGGCGACGCCCCACGCGCACGCCCGAGCGGGAATCCGAGCGGCTGCCGGCGTCCGAGTAGCCGGGCTTTAGAGCGCGACGGTGAAGTCGCAGCCGGTCTTGGCGCGCACCTCCTCGACCGTCACCCCCGGATGCAGCTCGGTGAGCAGCAGCCCCCGGCCCGGCTCGACGTCGAAGACGCACAGGTTGGTGATGATCATGTCGACCACGCCCTTGCCGGTCAGCGGCAACGTGCACTGC
Organism: Mycobacterium timonense; assembly: GCF_025821985.1. Lineage (NCBI taxonomy): Bacteria > Bacillati > Actinomycetota > Actinomycetes > Mycobacteriales > Mycobacteriaceae > Mycobacterium > Mycobacterium timonense. The sequence goes on from NZ_JACKSY010000104.1 coordinate 377,653, forward strand.
TCGAGGACCTTCGGGCTGCCGTCCTTGGCGGTGTGGTCCATCAGCACGATCACCCGCTTGACACCGGACACCAAATCCATTGCGCCGCCAGGCCCTTTGACCATCTTGCCAGGCACCATCCAGTTGGCCAGGTCGCCGTTGGAGGCGACCTCCAACGCGCCCAGGATGGACAGGTCGATGTGGCCGCCGCGGATCATCGCGAAGGAATCGGCGCTGGAGAAGAAGCTGGACCCGGGCAGGCTGGTGATGGTCTGCTTGCCCGCGTTGATGAGGTCGGGGTCGACGGTGTCCTCGCTGGGATAGGCGCCGATGCCCAGCAGGCCGTTCTCCGATTGCAGCGTGACCTGGATATCGTCCGGGATGAAGTTGGCCACCAGGGTCGGGATGCCGATGCCCAGGTTGACGTAGTAGCCGTCGCGCAGTTCCTTGGCGGCGCGCTGGGCCATCCGCTCGCGGATCGGGCTGTCGTTCTTCAGCGCGGCGCCGCCGCTGGTGGTGCGGAACTCGATGCGCTTCTCGTAGCCGATGCCCTGGATGATGCGGTCCACGTAGATGCCGGGGGTGTGGATCAGGTCGGGGTCCAGATCGCCGACCTCGACCAGCTCCTCGACCTCGGCCACCGTCACCGCGGCGCAGGTGGCGATCATCGGGTTGAAGTTGCGCGCGGTCTTGCGGTAGACGAGGTTGCCGGCCTTGTCGCCCTTCCACGCCTTGACGATCGCCAGGTCGGCCCGAATGCCTTCTTCCAGTACGTATTCGACGCCGTCGAAGACCCGGGTGTCCTTGCCCTCGGCCAGCGTGGTGCCGTAGCCGGTGCGGGTGTAGAAGCCGGGAATGCCCGCGCCGCCGGCGCGCAGCTTCTCGGCCAGCGTGCCCTGCGGGGTGAGCACCAGGTCCAGCTCGCCGGAGAGCACCTGGCGCTCGAACTCCTTGTTCTCTCCGACGTAGGAGGCGATCACCTTCTTCACCTGCCGGCCCTTGAGCAGCAGCCCCATCCCGAAATCGTCTACGCCGGCGTTGTTTCCGACGATGGTGAGGTCCTTGATGCCGCTGTCCACCAGCGCCTGGATCAGCTTCTCCGGGATGCCGCACAGACCGAAACCGCCGGCGGCGACGGTGATGCCGTCCTTCAGCAGGCCGTGCAGAGCCGATTCCGCGTCGGGGTGGACTTTACTCACAGGGCGCTCCTGTTCTCGTGCGACGATTCGGCGGAGACGTTACAGGCGGCCTCCATGAGCATCCACCCCGACAGCTGCACCGACAGGTCCCGCTCGGCGATCTCGGATGCCGTCACCGCGCCCTCGACGAACTCCGCCTGTTTGCCGCCGGCCGTGGGTAACTGGGCGTCGCGGTCCCAGAACGGGCCGAACACCGGCAGCCCGTCCAAGGTTTGCCGGTAGTCCCAGGCCGACTTCGCGCTGGCCAGCACGATCCGCCGGGCGGTGTCGCGGGCCGCGACGTCCTCGGCGGCAGACCCCGGCAGCGTGGTGGCGACCAGCGCCAGGTAGCGGGCCGTGACACCGGCGAACAGCCCGCCGTCGCCGCCGCCGGCGCCGGCCAGCACGCCCGCCGGCGCCATGTGTTCGGCCACGGCCGCGACCAGCCGGCGCACCCGCGCGGCGTGCCGCTGCCGGGCCGGCCCGTCGGTGCGCGCGGCCAGCTCGGTCTCCAGCCCCAGCACCACGCCCTGGCAGTAGGTGTACTGGGCGCGCACCAGCGAACCGGCCTTGATGCCGTCGAACACCAGGTGCGTCTCGGGGTCGATCAGGGTCTCGTCGATCCAATTCGCCATCTGCTCAGCGCGTTTCAGGTGATCGCCGTAGCGGGCCAGGAAGATCCCCGCGGGGCCGTTGGCGGGCGCGTTGAAGAACTGGTCGGACTTGCGCCACGGGATGCCGCCGCCGTCCTCGGGCACCCAGGCGCGGAGGAACTGGTTCGCGAGCTTGGGCAGGGCCTTTCGCCGGTGCACGCCGGCGATGCGGGCGGCGCGTTCCAGCGCCAGCGCCAGCCAGGCCATGTCGTCGTAGTAGCTGTTGGTCCAGGAGAGGTTGTTGCGCAGCCGGTGCGAGCGGACCTGCCGGTTGATCCGGGCCCGCCGCTGCGGCTGCGGGTCGCGCTGCTGCGCGTCGACGAGGCAGTCCAGCAGATGCGCCTGCCACCAGTAGTGCCAGGTGCCGAACCATCGGTCGCGCCGGGTCGGCGGCCAGGCCACCACGCCGAGCTGGGTGGCGGGCAGTCCCCACAGCCGCCTCAGGTGTCGTTGCGTGACAGCGGCTTCGCAGCTGGCCGCCCGATTGGCCCAGAGCTGATCCATACCTGCCGATCCTGCCTCACGCCCGGCCGCCCAGCGGCGTCGAGTGTGCATCGTTGGCGACGACACGCCGGCCGGGGCCGCCGTGAGTACACACTCGACGGGTGCGCCGGCTTCACCAGGCGCGGGACAGGTCGGCGTGCTGCTGGATCCAGGCGTGCATCGCGATGCCGGCGGCGACGCCGGCGTTGATGCTGCGCGTCGAGCCGAACTGGGCGATCGACACCGTCAGCGTGGCGCCGGTGCGGGTGTCGTCGGTGATGCCCGGGCCCTCCTGACCGAACACCAGCAGGCACTCGCGCGGCAGCGTGGTCTCTTCCAGCCGCGCCGCGCCCGGGACGTTGTCGACGGCGACGACGGTCAACCCCGCGGTGGCCGCGAAGTCGAGCAGCTCGGCGGTGCTGTCGTGGTGGCACAGCCGCTGATAGCGGTCGGTCACCATGGCGCCGCGGCGATTCCACCGCCGCCGCCCCACGATGTGCACGGTGTGCACGGCGAAGGCGTTCGCGGTGCGCACCACCGAGCCGATGTTGGCGTCGTGGCCGAAGTTCTCGATCGCCACGTGCAGCGGATGGCGGCGCCGGTCGATGTCGGCGATGATCGCCTCGCGGGTCCAGTACCGGTAGGCGTCGACGACGTTGCGAGTGTCGCCGTCGCGCAACAGGATCGGGTCATAGCGCGGGTCGTCGGGAAGCTCGCCGCGCCACGGCCCCACCCCGGCGGCCGGCGTTCCCCATTCAGTGGGCCCCGGTTCGCTCATCGCTGCGTCCACACCCCGGCGTGGGTGCCGTCGATGGCCAGCGTCGCATACAGCAGCGCGTCGTTGATCTCGCCCTGCGTGCACAGCGACGCGTTCACGTGCACCGCGTCCAGCGAGGCGTCGGGCAGGATCAGCACCGACGACCCGTAAGCCGCGCAGGCCGGGTTCAGGCCCCGGCCGGGCAGCGTCGGCGAGGCCAGCAGCATCATCGGGCCGCCGCGCTGGACCGACTCGTCGCGATAGCGGGCCGCCACGGCGGTGGCCTCCAACCCCAGCAGCATGTAGCCGTTGCCGGTGAACGCCCCCGGATCGCCGAGCTGCGCCTTGGTCACCGGCGTGCCGTCGGCCCGCCACGCGGACAGGCTGGCCGTCTTGACCGCCAGGCCGCCGCTGTCGTTGGGGTTCGTCGGCAGCAGTCCCACCGGGAAGGCGACCGGGTAGGCCGACGAGCTGTTGGGGATGCGGTCGCGCGGCGAGTAGCCGTAGACGCCGCGGACCTGACTGCGATCCTTCAGCGGCCCAAGGCAAACCGTGCCGGTGAGCCGGTCGGGCGGCGCGGACAGCGGCGCGGGGACGTCACGCAGGCTGGTCGTGGTGCTGTCGCAGCTGCCCAGGCCGGCCGCCTCCATCGGGTGGGCCAGGGCGCCGTACAGCCCGAACCGGATGTCCTCGGGTTTGGCGTGCGGGCCCTTGGCCGAGGCCGGGCTGGCGTCGACGTCGACCAGGACGTAGTCGCCGTCCCAGCGCAGGTTGGACAGCGACATGTTCCAGCCCAGCAGCGCCAGCGCTTCGCCGAGCCGCGCGCCCTGGGCGCCGTACGGGCGCGCCGCGGGGTGGGGGTTCGAGCAGGCCGTCACGCAGGCCAGCAGGCAGGCAACTATCGCGAGAAGCCTTGCACAGCAATGCAATTAGCCCAGCCCCAGATCGGCGAGACCGAGCACGCTGCGGTAGGGCAGCCCCTCGGCCTCGATGGCCTCGGCGGCGCCGGTGGCGCGGTCCACCACGGTGGCCACCCCCAGCACCTGACCGCCGGCCTGCTGGACGGCGCGCACCGCGGTGAGCGCCGAGTTGCCGGTGGTGCTGGTGTCCTCGACCACCAGCACCCGCTTGCCCGCGACCTCCGAGCCTTCGATAAGGCGTTGCAGCCCATGGGTTTTCGCTGACTTGCGGACAACGAAGGCGTCGATCGGGCGGCCCGGCGCGTGCATGATGGCGGTGGCCACCGGGTCGGCGCCCAGGGTCAGGCCGCCGACCACCGCGTAGTCCCAGTCGCTGGTCAGCTCGCGCATGAGCCTGCCGATCAACGCCGAGGCGCGATGATGCAGGGTGGCCCGGCGCAGGTCGACGTAGTAGTCGGCCTCCTTGCCCGACGACAGCGTCACCCGCCCGTGCACCACCGACAGCCGGCGCACCAGCTCGGCCAGCTCCTCGAGCTCAGGTTCGGCCACGGCCACCACCGACTCGTTTGGTGATCGCCCGCATCAGGGTGCGCGGGATCAGCCGCTCGGCGGCGACGATCGCCTTGTACTGCAAGCCCGGAATGCTGATCACCTTGCCGCGGGCGATGTCGGCCAGACTCTGATCGACCACGTCGTCGACCTGCAGCCACAGAAACGACGGCGACTTGGACATGTCGATCCCGGCGCGCGCGTGGAACTCGGTGCGCACGTAGCCCGGGCACACCGCGTGCACGGAGACGCCGGTGCCCTGCAGCCCGACGGACAGGCCCTCACTGAACGAGATCACCCACGCCTTGGACGCCGAGTACGTCGACCCCCGCCCCGGCAGCAACCCGGCGATGCTGGCGATGTTGATGACGGTCCCGGCGCCGGCGTCGAGCATGGCCGGCAGCGCCGCCCGGGTGAGATGCATGACGGCGGTGACGTTGACGTCGAGCTGGGACTGCAGCAGCGCAGGGTCGGTGTGCCAGAAGTCGCCGGAGGTGGCGAAGCCGGCGTTGTTGACGAGCACCCGCACTCCGCCGGCCAGGCGCTCACCGACCCGTTGCCGGTCGACGGCATCGCCCAGGTCGGCGGGCAGGATCTCGATGTTGCCCGCCCGGTCGCGCAGTTCGCCGGCCAGCGCGGTCAGCCGGTCCACGTCGCGGGCGACCAGCACCAGGTCGTAGCCGTCGCTCGCGTAGCGCCGCGCGTATCCGGCGCCGATCCCGGAGGTCGGCCCGGTGATCAGGGCGACGGGGCGAGGCATGAGCGACATCTTAATGACGGCGGGGCGCCCGGCCTCGCGGACGCCCGGGGCCGCCGTCAGCGCTGATAGTTGGTGGCCTGATGGCCGTTACGCCCACCCGGGGGTGGGCGGCGCAGCGTGTCCGGGCGCGCCTCGGGCCGCGGCTGGTCGCGGCGCACCGGCTCGGCGGCGCGGCGGCCGGGCTGGACGTCCGGGCCGAGCAGCCCGGCCACGTCCTGCTGCGCGCGGCGCGGCGGCAGCTCCGCGCGGCCGGCGGGGGCCAGCGGGCGGCTGGGCGAGGAGTTGCGCGGCGCGGCCGGCGCCTCCTGCGGAGTCTCCTCCGGCAGCGGCGGCAGCACCCGCAGCAGGTCGTTGAACTGGCGCACGGTGCGCAGCCCCTCGTCCCACTGGGTGCGGGTGCTGGTGATCGGCATGGCCACCAGCGTCCAGTTCTGCTCGTTCCACATGATCTCGGCGCAGTCGGGCGCGGTGTGGGCGAACGTCACCATGCGCCGGTCGCAGGCCCGCCGCGCCGCGTCCAGGTTGGTCGAGTAGACCATCCGCGGCCCGATCGCGCCCAACAGCCAAATGTCGCTCTCCCGAGGCTCTTTGAGCCCCTTGAGGCGCAGGTCGACGACGACGTTGGTGCCGACCTTGCGGTGCAGCGCGATCACCGTGGCGACTTCTTCGAGGTCGAAGATGTAGACCGCCTCGCCGCGGATCTGACCGAGCACGACGTTCTGGGCGGCCACATCGCCCACCGTCGACATCACCCCGCGCTTCCAGCGTTTGAGGATGTCGGTCGATTCACGCTCGTAGTCGAACCCGTGCGACCGCGCCCACGACTTGCGGCGCCTGCTGCGCCCGCGCCGCCGGTCGATGTCGACGTACAGCAGCACGCCCGCACCGACAAAGCACAGTGCGGACAGCGTGAACCAGAGGGGGACCATCCAAAACAGCGTATCTGCTATTGGGCGGGAACACAGAAGGCGACCAGGTCACAACAAAATCACTAAATGCGCCGAACGTCGACTTGTTGGGCGATTTCGAGGGAAATCCCCGCAACAAGTCGATGTTCGAGCCAGACCGACTAGCCCAGGATCAGCGAGTCGCCGTCCGGGCTGACGTTGACCGGGACGGTGTCGCCGTCGTGCACCTGACCGGCCAGCAACTGCTTGGCCAGCTGGTCGCCGATGGCCTGCTGCACCAGCCGGCGCAGCGGCCGGGCGCCGTAGACCGGGTCGAAGCCGCGGTGGGCCAGCCACTGTTTGGCCGGCAGCGACACCTCCAGCGTGAGCCGGCGCTGCGCCAGCCGCTTCTGCAGCTGGGCCAGCTGGATGTCGACGATCTGCACCAGCTCGCCGGGCTCGAGGCCGTGGAAGATGATGACGTCGTCGAGCCGGTTGATGAACTCGGGCTTGAACGCCGAGCGCACCGCGGCCATCACCTGCTCCTCGCTGCCACCCGACCCCAGGTTGGAGGTCAGGATCAGGATGGTGTTGCGGAAGTCGACGGTGCGGCCCTGCCCGTCGGTGAGCCGGCCCTCGTCGAGCACCTGCAGCAGCACGTCGAACACGTCCGGGTGCGCCTTCTCGATCTCGTCGAACAGGATCACCGTGTAGGGACGCCGGCGCACCGCCTCGGTCAGCTGACCGCCCTGGTCGTAGCCGATGTAGCCCGGCGGCGCGCCGACCAGGCGGGCCACCGAGTGCTTCTCGCCGTATTCGCTCATGTCGATGCGGACCATCGCCCGCTCGTCGTCGAACAGGAAGTCGGCCAGCGCCTTGGCCAGCTCGGTCTTACCGACACCGGTGGGTCCCAGGAACATGAACGACCCGGTCGGCCGGTTCGGGTCGGCCACGCCGGCCCGGGCGCGCCGCACCGCGTCGGACACCGCCTGCACGGCCCGCTTCTGCCCGACGACGCGCTTGCCCAGCTCGTCCTCCATGCGCAGCAGCTTCGCGGTCTCGCCCTCGAGCATCCGCCCGGCCGGGATCCCGGTCCACGCCGACACCACCTCGGCGATGTCGTCGGGCCCGACCTCCTCCTTGAGCATCACGTTCTCGCGGGCCTCGGCCTGGGGCAGCGCGGCCTCGAGCTTCTTCTCCACCTCCGGGATCCGGCCGTAGCGCAGCTCGGCGGCCTTGGCCAGGTCGCCGTCGCGCTCGGCGCGGTCGGACTCGCCGCGCAGCGTTTCCAGCTGCTCCTTGAGCTCGCGGACGACGTCGATGGCGTTCTTCTCGTTCTGCCAGCGGGTGGTCAGTTCGGCCAGCTTTTCCTTCTGGTCGGCCAGCTCGGAGCGCAGTTTCTCCAGCCGCTCCTTGGACGCCTCGTCCTCCTCCTTGGCCAGGGCCATCTCCTCGATCTCGAGGCGGCGCACCAGCCGCTCGACCTCGTCGATCTCGACGGGCCGCGAGTCGATCTCCATCTTCAGCCGGCTGGCGGCCTCGTCGACCAGGTCGATGGCCTTGTCGGGCAGGAAGCGGGCGGTGATGTAGCGGTCCGACAGCGTGGCGGCGGCGACCAGCGCGGAGTCGGTGATGCGCACCCCGTGGTGCACCTCGTAGCGGTCCTTGAGCCCGCGCAGGATGCCGACGGTGTCCTCCACCGACGGCTCGCCGACGAACACCTGCTGGAAGCGGCGCTCCAGCGCGGCGTCCTTCTCGATGTATTTGCGGTACTCGTCGAGCGTGGTGGCGCCGACCAGGCGCAGCTCCCCGCGGGCCAGCATCGGCTTGATCATGTTGCCGGCGTCCATCGCGCCCTCGCCGGTCGCGCCGGCGCCGACGATGGTGTGCAGCTCGTCGATGAACGTGATGATCTGCCCGGCGGAGTTCTTGATGTCGTCGAGGACGGCCTTGAGCCGCTCCTCGAACTCGCCGCGGTATTTGGCGCCGGCCACCATCGAGCCGAGGTCCAGCGCGATGACGGTCTTGTCGCGCAGGCTTTCCGGCACGTCGCCGGCCACGATGCGCTGGGCCAGGCCCTCGACGATCGCGGTCTTGCCGACGCCGGGCTCACCGATGAGCACCGGGTTGTTCTTGGTGCGACGGGACAGCACCTGCACGACGCGGCGGATCTCGTTGTCGCGGCCGATGACCGGGTCGAGCTTGCCCTCGCGGGCCCGCGCGGTGAGGTCGGTGGAGTACTTCTCCAGCGCCTGGTAAGTGGCCTCGGGGTCGGGGCTGGTGACCCGGGCGCTGCCGCGCACTTTGACGAAGGCCTCCCGCAGGGCCTGCGGGGACGCGCCGTGCCCGGTGAGCAGCTTGGCGACGTCGGAGTCGCCGGTGGCCAGGCCCACCATCAGGTGTTCGGTGGAGACGTATTCGTCGTCCAGCTCGGTGGCCAGGTGCTGGGCGGTGGTGATGGCGGCCAGCGACTCGCGGGACAGCTGCGGTTGCGAACTGGCGCCGCTGGCCTGCGGCAGCCGGGCCAGCATGCGCTCGGCCTCGGCGCGAATGGTGGCGGGCTCGACACCCACGGCCTCCAATAACGGCGCGGCGATCCCGTCCGCCTGCGTCAGCAGGGCCATCAGCAGGTGGGCGGGCCGGATCTCGGGGTTGCCGGCGGCCGAGGCCGCCTGCAGCGCCGCGGTCAACGCCGCTTGCGTCTTGGTGGTCGGGTTGAAAGAGTCCACGACGACCTCCGTTCGGGTAGTGGCAAAAATGCTTGTCGGGTTGTTCAACGCCGTCAAGGTTGAGTCTGTTCCGCTCAACTCTATCGAGTTTTGGGCGCCCCGGCGTACGGGGTACCCGGAGAGCGATGACGCAGACGACACAACCCCAGATGCGCACCCAGGTGCGGGCCGATGTCCCAGACTCCGAGCGCGCTCCCGCGCGGGCGCGCCGCGACGGCAAACGGGTGGCCCGGCTGCGGGCGGGGGCGGTGTGCTGGCTGGCGATCGTGGTCTGCTGTCTGGCCGCGGCCGGGCTGGCGGCGACCGGCGCGCGCACCGGCCTCGGCGGCGACAGCCGGGCGCCGGTCGTGCCGGAAGCCGGGACGTTGCAGGTCAGCGGCGCCGGCACCACGAAGTCGCTGCCCTGCCATGCCGGCTACCTCTCGGTGAGCGGAAAAGACAACACGGTCACCCTGACCGGGCACTGCACCAGCGTCAGCGTCTCGGGCAACGGCAACCGCATCGCGGTCGACAGCAGCGACGCCGTGAGCGCCGCGGGCGCCGGCAATGTCGTTGTGTACCACTGGGGTTCACCCAAGGTCGTCAACGCCGGCTCCGGCAACGTCGTTCGACAGGGCTGAGCCGGCGGCCCGCGAGCCTAGAATCGGGCCCCGTGAGCCTCGAGGACGCCGACGCGCTGCGGGTGCTGCGCGACGCCTTCGCGCCCTGCGATGCGGGCCGCCCGGGCGATTCCGGTGATCTGGTGCACCGCTTCTATACGCATTGGTTCGCCCTCGACCCCTCGGTGCGCGATCTGTTCCCGCCCGAAATGGGCGCCCAGCGCGTGGCTTTCGGCCACGCGCTGCACTGGGTGTACGGCGAGCTGGTGGCGCGGCGGGCGCAGGAGCCGGTGGCGTTTCTGGCCCAACTCGGGCGGGATCATCGCAAATACGGTGTGCTGCCCCGGCATTACCAAACGCTCGGTCGCGCGCTGCTGGCCACGCTGCGCTCGCATCTGGACGCGGCCTGGACCGACGCCGTCGAGGACGCGGCCCGCACGTCGCTCAACCTGATCACCGGGGTGATGAGCGGGGCCGCGGACGCCGACGAGGGGCCGGCCTGGTGGGACGGCACCGTCATCGGGCACCTGCGGGTGTCCCGGGATCTGGCGGTGGTCCGGCTGCGGCTCGATCAGCCGATGCCCTATCACCCCGGCCAGTACGTCAACGTCCAGGTGCCGCAATGCCCGCGCCGCTGGCGGTATCTGAGCCCGGCCATTCCGGCCGACCCGGGCTGCGGGATCGAGTTTCACGTCCGCCTGGTCCCCGGCGGCCTGGTCAGCACCGCGATCGTCAACGAATCCCGGCCCGGCGACCGCTGGCGGCTGTCCAGTCCGCACGGCGGCCTGCGGGTCGACCGCGACGGCGGCGACGTGTTGATGGTCGCCGGCAGCACCGGCCTGGCGCCGCTGCGGGCGCTGATCATGGACCTGTCCCGGTTTGCGGTGAACCCGCGGGTGCACCTGTTCTTCGGTGCGCGCTACCGCTGCGAGCTCTACGACCTGCCGACCTTGTGGCAGATCGCATCCCACAATCCGTGGCTGTCGGTGTCGCCGGTGTCGGAGTACCGGGCCGACCCGCCGTGGGCCGCCGACTATCCCGACGTCACACCGCCGCGGGGGCTGCACGTGCACCAGACCGGACGGCTGCCCGAGGTGGTGACCAAGTACGGGGGCTGGGGCGACCGGCAGATCCTGATCTGCGGCGGGCCCAGGATGGTCGCCGCCACCAAGGCCGCGCTGATCGCCAAAGGCGCTGCGGCCCAAAGTATTCAGCACGACCCTTTGTCGAGGTGAGCTAGCCATGGATGTCGTCGCGCTGCGCGATCCCGTGTCGTCGGTCGTCGCCCGCTTCGTTCCGCGGGCGGGCATGATCGGCACGTCGCTGCGCGACGGCGAGGTGGAGCTGCTGGGCCAGCGCCGTGGCCTGGACGCCTACGTCGCCGACGGCAAGACGATGGGCATCCCGATTCTGTATCCGTGGGCGAACCGGTTGGGCGGCAACACTTATGCCGCCGAGGGCGCGACGGTGACCCTGACGCCCGGACGCAACGGCGTGCGCGCCGACCCCAACGGGTTGCCGCTGCACGGCGTGCTGGCCGGCTATCCCGGCTGGCGGGTGACGGCGCAGACGGCGAACGAGCTGACCGCCCAGCTCGATTTCGGCGCCGATCCGGAGTTGTTGGCCGGCTTCCCGTTTCCGCATCTGCTGCAGGTGGCGGTGCGCCTGGCCGGGCGCACGCTGACGCTGACCACCACGGTCACCGCGACCGGTGACACCGCGGTGCCGGTGTGCTTCGGCTTTCACCCCTACCTGCAGCTGCCCGGCGTGCCGCGCGCCGAGTGGGTCATCGAGACCCCGCCGCTGCGGCATCTGGGGTTGGACGACCACGGACTGCCCACCGGGGAGTCCGAACTACAGCCGGAACGGCGAGAACCGCTGCGGGACAAGACGTTCGACGACGCCTACGACCGGGTCGACGAGGGCGCGGTGTTCGCGGTGTCCGGCGGCGGGCGCCGGCTCGAGGTATGTTTCGAGCACGGATATCCCGCCGCGCAGATCTTCGCGCCGCCGGCCAAACCCGGCGAGGAGGCCGTCATCTGCTTCGAGCCGATGACCGCGCCGACCGACGCCCTGCGCCGCGGCGGCTACCGCCGCGCACACCCCGGCCGGCCGGCGGCTACCCGGTTCTCGATCCGGGTGTGATCGCCCCGGCCGATGGGGCGCGCGCGGCGCGACTGGAGAACAGCGAGCGCGGCGTGACCCGTGCCGACACGTCGGGCCCGACCCGGTTCATGGCGCCCAGGAACGACGAACCCGACGCGACCGGGGCCGGCCCGGTCGACGAGATGGCGCGTGCCAGGCCGGGGTTCAGGCTGAAGAGGTCGTGCAGATACCCGTACTCGTCATTGGGCCGCAGCAGCACCTCCCGGCGGTCCTCTACGCGGTTGACCAGATTCGGCGGCAGGAAGCGGCTGACCGGCGGGTCCTGGGTGCCGACGTAGCTGCTGGGTTCCAAACCCAGCAGCGGGGGCGGCCAGGTCAGGGTCGATCCCTTGGCGGTCGCGCTGACCGGCGTGCTGCCGCCCGGCGTGGGGTCGCCCGACGTGCCGGGCTGACCCGGCGGGGCGGCGCCGAAGGCTTGACCGCCGGTCGATGGCATGGAGGGCGGCGGCGCGGTGGGCGGCGTCGGCGGTGGCATTGTCGGTGGCATTGTCGGTGGCGCGGTCGGCTGCTGCGCCGATCCGGAGGATGCGCCCGCCATCTGTTCGAGGTACTGCCGCCAGGCCTGCAGGTAGCCGAACAGCTGCTGGGAATAGTCCGCGGGTGCCGGTGGCATCGGCGCCGGCGCAGCCGCGGGCGGCATGAACGGCGGCGTGAACGGCGCGGCTGGGGACGGCGTGGCGGCGCTCATGGCCGTCCACCGCTCCAGCAGCTCGCGCCACGCCTGCAGGTAGGCGAGCAACTGCTGGTTGTAATCCGTTGTGGGACTGAACATTTCCTGACCTCCCGCGGGTGGTGGGATGAAGGACGTGGGGGCGCCGACGTCCAGCGGGTGCGGCAGCGACCATTCGCAGAATTTGGAGTCGAGGATGCGCAGCGCCCGGGTGTCGGCCGGCTCGCGGTTTTCGATGTCGAACACATAGCAGTAGTCGCCGGCCGGGGTGGGCATCCGGATCGGGCTCGACAGGCCCTGGTCGAGGAAGCCGAAGGGGAACTCCCATGAGAGCGTGGTCTTCTCGCGGCGGTCCAGGCCGCCGGATTGGACCCAGATGTAGTGGTCGAGAATGGCGTTGACGGCGTGGCGCCCCGACTCGCACGCCGCCTCCATCGACGTCAACCGGGTGAACGTCTTGTTCCACGTGCCGGCGAAGACCACCGCATTGTTGTGCACCTGATAGCCGCCGTGGCGAGCCTGCCAGACGTTGCGCCGCCACATATCCTCGAGCCACCAGTCCTCGGGCGGCACGCTGCTCCACGACGTGCCGTGCGGGTTCCACGGGTCGCTGCTCGGCCGGTTGTCCCAATCCCCCACGATGGGAACCAGATACGGTGTCGCGTTGCGCACCGCCCGGCCCCGGCCCTGACCGGGCCCGGATTCCATGATCAGGCCGCGGTCGAGCGCGTACCACACGGGCCGGGGCATGAACTCCTCCCCCGCCGGCCCGGTGCTGCTGGTGAGCGCGGCAACGATCTGGCGCCATACTTCCGTGGCGATCTCGTCGGGCGTGCAGTCGCGGGCCGCCTTGCCGCGGCCGGACTCGTCGACCAGGTGCGAGGACGCGGCGTTGAAATCGCCGATGTCGACCGAGAGCACCGAGACGTGGCCGTCCCGATCGAGAATCGGTGGCCTCTCCCACATTCCGGTCTGGTTGATCGACGACAGCGCCCATTCGGTGCCGGCGTAGAGCAGGTGTCCGCGCAGCAACTGGAACTCGGTGTCGAAGTAGTACTGGATGCCGCACAGCGTTTGGAAACGATCCCAGGGCACCCGCCCCAACTCGTCCATCGCGTAGGGATCGCGGCGTTACCGGGGCCGCGTCGATTGCGGCTGCAGCGGGCCGTCGGGCGGCGGGACGGAGGTGGCGAAGCCGTCCAGCCCGGCCACGGTGCCGCCGGTGCCCGCGGCGCGCATTGGGGCGGTGAGGAATTCGGCGCCCGGGGCGTCGACGGCGACCACGATGTAATCCGGTGTCACCCGCGTTCCGTCGGTCAGCGTGATCTGCACCCGGGGCCGCAGATGCGGTGGCCGGCTCGGGTCGACGGGCACCGGGTCGAGGCGGGTCGCCGCGGCGCGGACGAAGCGGACGCCGAGCGCGACGAGGTGGCGGTACCAGTGGTCGAACCACGACTCGGTGGTGGGACCGTTGAGCACGCCGTCGGCCTTGTCGTCGCGGCGGTCCATGTTCAGGTACAGCTGCAGATAGGTGCTGATGTTGGTGCGCGCGTCACCCCAACGGGAGTCGAAGGCCACCAAAACCTTTGGCATCTGCCGCAACAGCGCGTCGCAACGCGGCGTGTAGGAGTACTGGTTCAACCCGGTGCGGCGGTCGTGGCCGACGAAGAAGTCGTAGGCCGACATGTTCTGCAACTCGCGTGCCCGGCGCAGCGGACTGGTGACCAGGTAGCGCAGCATCCTGCCCTGAAAGGTCGCGACGTCGCCGAAGGTGAGACCCACCGTCGCGAGTTGGCCGAGGATGCCGAGGAATTCGGCGCCGCTGCGCGGCAGTTCGCGCGGGAAGACCAGCGACGGCTTGCCGTCGATGGTGACGCCCTGGGTGATCACCCGCCGGACGTTGTCGTAGACGGTGCGCGCGGTCGGCGCCCAGCCGCCCGGGTTCCTGAGCTCGTAGACCGGGATGCGCTGGAACAGGTCCCAGATGTGCAGGTAGTAGGCCGGGAAGAAGCGGAAGCCGTGTTCGCCGGCGACGGCGCGCCCCGGGTCGGTGGGCCGGCTGGGCCGGCCCGGGAAGGGACGCAGTTCGGCGTGGCTCCCGTCGTGGGTGCCCACGGTCGAATATTGCGACGCGGCAAGGCCTCCCAGCTTGACGGGCGGGTATGTTCCGGTCGGCTCGGATCCCAACCCGTTGCGTTCGTCCTGCTGCGCCTCGTACACCGTCACGGCGAAGCCGCGCTCGGCGAGTTCGTGGGCGGCGGTGAGCCCGGCGATGCCGGCGCCGAGCACCGCGACGGTGGGACGTCGTGCCTGCGACGCCGGGGTCCGGATGTGCTCGCTCATGCGCCCGCCCGCAGTTCGGACAGCAGCGCGGGCTGGGTGGAGGCCCGGACGGCCGCGTGCACGTAGGCCCGCAGCGCGTCGTGCGCGCGCTGGACGTCGTCGAGCGAACCCCGCACACTCACGGCGCCGGCCTGCACCGCCTCGCCGAGCCCGACCTCCGCGTCGAGCAGCGCCAGGATGGTGTTCCGCGAGGTGACGATGCGCACGGCGGCCTCGCGCGGCGCCCCGTCCGACACGTCCAGCCGATCACCGCCGCACAGGGTGAACGCCTCGCCGTCCACGTCGAGCCCGACCACCATCTCGCCGAGCTCGGCGACCAGCACGCGGTAGCTTGCCGGCACCTCGTCGTGCAGGTGCTCGACCGAACGCCGCAGCAGCGACGAAACCCGTTCAGCCATGGAGGAACTCGAATACACCCGTGCCGGCGAAGTCGAATTTCTCGCCCCGCACCGTGCCGCTCGCCGCCACGGTGCCGTCCGTCTCGCACAGCACGGTCGATCGGTCGAGGCGCGTTTCGCTCGGTTGCGCCAGGCGAACATAGGAGCGCGAACGGAATTCGGCGCGCACGGTATCGGCGGCCCGTGTCGCGGTGATCTCGATCCGTTCCGGCACACCGGGCACCTCGCCGTCCAGCAGCAGCCGCATCGGCGGGGGCAGGGTGCAGTCGGCCGGCCGGTCGAGCGGGCCCTCGGTGCGTGCCCGCACCGCCGCGTGCCGGAATATCGCCGCCGGCTCGTCGCGATGCCACACGTACAGCGACCGGGACACACAGCGCAGCCGGCTCCGGTCGGTGATCTGGGCGAACACCATCGACCACGGGTCGTCCGGCCCGGCGGGCAAGATGGTGCCCCACGTCCAGCCGAAGTCGTCGCCCCACCGGAACCGGCCCCAGTTGTGGTCGTGGTAGGCGAGGTCGTCGCGCACCCGGTGGTCGGCGCCGCCGATCCGCAGCCAGCCGTCGGCGCGCAGCCTGGGGACGAAGAGCCAGCTGACCCGTCCCTCGCCCGCCGGCTCGTTGCGCACCACGAACGGCCGGCTGGTCGAGGTGAAGTGCAATTCGCCGTGAATGTCCTTGTCCGGCAAGTCGATTGCCACCCGGTAGCCGTCGGGTACGATGGTCATCCGGTTGCCACCGACGGACAGTTCACCCAGGTCGGCCGAGACGTGCACAGCTCGCTCGTCGAACCGCGCCACCGCCCCGGTCCAGCGCTCGTCGCGCGCGATCACGATCACCCGCGGGGTGAGCCGCGCCCCGTCCGCGCCGAAGGCTTCATTGTTGAAGCTGAAGTTGATCAACAGTCGCACGCCCCGGCCGTGCACCACGAAGTGATGCCACTCCTTGAAACCCGCAGGCCGGGCGGTGGCCAACACCGGGGCGCGCAGGAAGTCGCTGCGGGCCAGGACCGCGCTCATCGCAACCACCGCGCGGTCGATGCCACCCCAGCGACTGGAAAAGACTGTGCCACAGCACAATCGGCCAGCCGCGCGATCCCCGCACCGACGCTCGCCACGCCGAGCAGCAGGTGCACGAAGTCGTCGGGGGCGCGGGGATCCGCGGCTGCGCGGGCGCCGTCGCCGGCCAGGGTGTGCACCACGTCGGCCAGCCCTGCGAGGCCGACCAGATAGCCGATGAAGTCGCTCTGGTCGGCGAGCGCGTCGCGGGGATCGGTGAGCGTCATGCGTACCCCTCGGGCCGCAGCCGAGCCAGCACAGCGTCGTCGAGCCCGTGCCCGATGAACGCGTCCGCCAGCAGGTCCGCCCAGGCGTCCGGGCCGGCGTGCGGCGCGGCGGGACCGCCGAGAACGTTGAGGCTCACCATCTCCCAGACCCGCCGCAGGTTCTCCACCGCTTCGGAGGCGACCAACCCGTCGCGTAGCCGCGCCCCGCGGGGCGTGTTCGCGTACCGGCGGCCCTCGGCGACGAGCAGGTCGTGCACCCGGCGGGCGGCCGCCGGGTTACCCAGGACCGCACGGCGCGCGCCGAGCAGCAGGTCGAACACGGCGCGCTCCGCACCGTCGGCGTCGGCCGGCGGGGCGGGGTTCAACCCGGGGGCCTGCCGCTCGACGAGGTCGAGGGTGAGTTCGCGGATCCGCTCGAGTTCGGCCAGCATGCCGATCAGTGCCTCGGGGTTCATCGCGCCCGCCCGTGCACGTAATCGACCAGGGCGGCCAGCATGTCGCGGTGCCGGCTGCGGGGAAACCAGTCCAGGCCGGCGAGCACGGCGGCGGCCTGGCGGGCCTGCCGGACGGCGACGTCGCGGGCGTGGTTGAGCGAGCCCACCCGGTGCATCAATTCGTAGAGCCAGCGAATGTCGTTGAGGCTCTTGACTTCCGAGTGGTGGTGCCGCCGCAGCCGGGCTTCGATCTCGGTGCGGCCCGAGACGGACAGTTGCCCGCCGGCGGTGAGCCGGTCCAGCAGCTCGGTCAGGTCGAACTCGGCGTCGGGGCTCGGGCGGCGCCGGGACAGGATCTGCACCGCGCGCTGCTGGTCGCCGGGTTCGGCATGCCGCAGGGTGTGCAGCAGCATCAGGGTGCGCTTGCCCTCCCACAGGTCGCCGCCGATCTCCTTGCCGTACTCCTGCGGGTCGGCGCGCAGGTTGAGCAGGTCGTCGGTGATCTGGAAGGCCGCCCCGAGATGCCGCCCGAGCGACTCCAACGGGGCCATCCGGTCGGGTGTTGACCCGGCCGCGACGGCGCCGGCCTGCAACGGTGTGATGAAGGAGTACCAGCTGGTCTTGAGTTCCACCATCTCGAGGTAGTCGGCGTCATCGAGCCGCCAGGTGTTGGAGTGCACCCAGTCCAGCTCGAGCGCCTGGCCGTCGACGGTCTTGCGGGTCATCGTGGCCACGGCACGCAGGATGCGCAGCGCGGGCCCGAGCCCGACCCGCTCGACGTTGTCGAGCAGGGGTTGCAACGAAAGCGAGAGCATGGCGTCGCCGACGTTGACCGCGACCGGCACGCCGTGGTCGATGTGCAGCGTGGGTTTGCCTCGCCGCCACCATGATTCGTCCTCGATGTCGTCGTGGATGAGAAACGCGTTGTGGTAAAGCTCGAGCGTTGCGGCGGTCGGCAGTATCGCCTCGAGGTGGCCGCCGAGCCCGAGGCAGGTGGCGATGCTCAGCGCCGGCCGGAGCGCCTTCCCGCCGCGCAGCGGGTAGTCGAGGATGAGCTGGTACAGCCCGTTCGACCCGCGCTCACCCGAACCGTACAGCCGGACGATCTCCCGGTCGCAGGCTTGTTTGCACGCGGCGAGGTAGTCCTCGAGCGGGTTCAGCGCGGCGACGGCGGGCCGCGCGTCAGGCAGGGTCGACGTCATCACGCGCGGAAGACGACGAGCCCGCCTTCGTCCTTGATCCTGAGGGCGTAGCTGAGGCGGACGTCGAGTTTGATCGTGTTGTTGGTCGTGTCGCCGACGACCTCCAGACCGGGCGGGACGCTGACGGCAAGGTCCACCGCCTCCTCGCCCGGCGAGGCCTCCGCCGCGCCACCCGGTGCGATGCGCTGACGCCGTCCGAGCAACCATCCCCGGACCTGTGGATCGGTGGCCAGCGTGTCGACGCGTTGCAGCGAGTTGATGTTGGCCGGGGGCAACAGCACGTCGGTGCCGGCATACCCGTTGGCGATGGTGCTCGCGGCCAGTGTCTCCACGCCGATGGTGTCGGTGATCAGACATGACGGGGCCCGGTATCCGCCCTTCTCGACCTTCGCCCGGGCCTCGATGAGCGCGGTCAACAGCTGGGCGGGGCTGATCCCGGGCACCAGCTGCGACGGCGTCGTCGCCGTCAGGAGCCCGGGGATCACCGCGGCGTCGAAATCGGCGGCCAGCTTGGCGGTGTAGTAGACGATGGTGGCCAGCAGTTCGTCGGGCGTCGGGGCGATGGCCGCGGCCAGCGTCACCTCGAACGGCTTGGGCAGCGAGGTGAGCGGCAGGAAGTTGTTCGGCGGGTTGACGTTGTCGTTGGGCACCGTCGTCTGGCTGGGGTCGCCGGTGTCCCAGTGCGGGATGGCCTGCCAGGCCACGCTGCACTGCTCGAACGTCTCTTTGACCGTTTGGTTGGCGAGGGCCAACCGCTCAGCGTTCAGGTACATGGGTGCGGCCCTCCTGCCTGTCGCCCAAATCATGGCAGACAGCCCAGCAAACGCGTAGGGCTTTGCCGCACTACCCCGGAAATGGAGTAGCGCGCTACTTGTTCTGCAGCGCGATCTCCTGGCCCGGCAGCATCTCTCCGCGGGCCACCGCATCGCAGTGCGCCAGGTGCAGCGGCGCGATCGGGTCGTCGGGCAGCATGTCGCGGCAGCGCTGGAAGGCGGCACGCGCCGCGTCGACGTCGCCCGCGTCGAAGAGTGCGAACGCTTCGTCGAACGCGGGTTGCGCGGCCCGCTTCGCGGCGCGCAGCGGACCCGAATCCCCGTTGTAGACCTCGTAAATCGTCACCGGCCGGCGCCGGTTGACCACCATCACCCGCTCCATCCTTCGGACGTCGAACTCCTCGGAGCCGGCGATCCGCTGATAGGTGCGATCGGAGATGAGCAAGGCGGAGCGGTAGCGCTTGTTGGTGCTCTCGATGCGCGCGGCGAGATTGACCGCGTCGCCAATGATGGTGAGCACCATGCGGTTCACCCCGCCGACGAGCCCGACCGCCACCGCGCCGGTGTTGATGCCGATGCCCGCCCGCAGCTCCTCGGAGCCCAGCGCCCTGCGCTCCTGGTTGTGCTCGTGCAGGGAGCGCAGCATGCCCAGTCCCGCCCGCACCGCGTCGGCCTCGGACTCGAAGACGGCGACGATCTCGTCGCCGCGCACGTCTTGAATCATGCCGTGGTAGCTGATGATCGGGAGTTCGACCGCCCGCAAAAAGCCCATCGCCAGGTTGCCCGCCTCGGCGACGTTCATGTCCTCGATCATGGCTGTATAGCTGCGAATGTCGCTGATGAGCACGGTCATCTCGCGTTCCACCCGGTGTCCGTTGCGGACGCGGCGAAGGTCGTCGATGTCGAGGATGCGCAGCAATTCGTTGGGCACGAATCTGGATTGCACGTCGATGAGGGACTGCCGGTACTCGTCGGCGGCGCGCAGTCGCGCCTCGAGCTGGAAGCTCCACAGCGGCGCGGCGGCCTGGGCGCACAGGAAGGCAATCGCCTCCTCGTGATCGGCGCCGAAATTCCTGCCCGGTTCGCCCTGCTCGGCATAGACCACGCCAAGTATCCTGTCGTGCAACGTGATTGGAGCGGCAAGGACGGAGTTGGTCGCCGCCGCACGGTCGGCGGCGACGATCACCGGCGCGCCGCCGTCGATCACTCGGCGCACGATGTCGCGGCGGTAGGGAACCTCCGTCCACGGCCCTTCGACGATCAAGACCTCTCCGTGATCGTGGATGGCCCGCACCGACTGGTTGTCCGCCTCGCCGGTGATGAACAGGACGCGGCCCGCGCCGGTGGTGTCGGCGACCGAGCCCAGGATGATGTTGGCCAAGGCGTCCGGGGTGCGCGCCCCCGACAGCGCGTGCACCAGCTGGTGGGCGCCGAGCGGGTCGATGCCGGCCGAGCCCGTCCGAAGATCGCGGCGCAGCAGCCACGGGTGTTCCCGGGCCAGCCAATCGGCGCGCACCGCGAAACCCAGATTCAGCCAGCGCTGGTAGGCCGAGCGCAGCATGTGTTCGCGCAGGGTCTGCCGCCCGGTCTCGGCATAGAGGGCGGCGGCCTCCTCGTGGGCGCGCGCACTGATCGCCGGCAGCCGGTGCTCCTCGGCGAGCTCGATCGCCTGGTGCAGGTGACGTTCGGCCTTGCCGTGCTGCCCGCGCGCCCGCGCCCACGCGCCCTGGATCAGCGCGTAGGGCGCCGCGTAGTTCTCCGGTGCGCCGGCTGCCCATTTGCGGTGCGACGCCAGCGCCTGGCGGACGAACCGGATGGTTGCGGAATCCCTTGGCGCACAATGGATCATGCTGAGCGCGCCGATCAGGTGGACGAGTTGTGAGGCCGCGACGCCGGCCAAACCGCCGAGATGCTCGATCGCCTCCGTGGTGGCCTCGGCCGCGCCGGCGTGGTCGCCGCACCAGAAGTGCAGGCCCTGCTTCATGGCGGCGGCCGCGCCCAGGGCCACCTCGTCGCCCTGCTGCCGGGACGCCGGTAACACCTGCCGCTCGTCGTAGCCGCTCTCGCCGGCCAGCAGGAAGGGGTCGGCGCTGCGCCCCATCAGGTTCAGGCAAAGCTGTTGCACGGCCTGGCACAGCGCGCTGGGCACCGGCTGGGAACGGATGTGCGGGATGAGGGAGCTGGCGAGCGCGTCGATCTCCGGGAGCGGCCGGCCGACCCAGAACGACTGGGAGAGCAGGACCGCGGTCAGGAATCCGGCGTTTTCCTGGTCGCCCCGGTCGAGCGCCTCCTCGACGGCGTCGCGCAGCTCGCCCAGGCCGTCGCGGATCGGGTGGCGCCAGTGGTGGATGTAGTCGAGGTACATGAACACCGTCTGCGGGCGGGCCTCGCGGAGTTCCGGTCGCTGGGCCAGCAGCATGCCGACCTCGCCGAAGCGCTGGCTGCCCGCGTGGTCGCCGAGCAACACCAGGACGATCCCGTAGCCGGTGATGACCAGCGGCGAGGACGACGTGTGGCCGTGGGCCAACGTGAGCTCCAGTTGCTTGCGCACCAGCAGGGGTAACAGGTTGGGCCGCACCAGGACCGCCATGTTGCACAGTTCGGCGAGGATCGGGTGCAGTGCGATGACCCGCTGGTCGGTGCAGTGCGGCAGCTGCAGCAGCCGTTCGGTGCTCCAGCGGGCCATCGTGAGCCGCATCCGCACGATCGCGTTGCCCATGCGTGGCTTGCCCGCCTGGGTCGCCACCCGTTCGCCGAGCTCGTCGAGGGCCGCAAGCCCGATCTCGAGCGCCTCCTGCAGACGGTTTTCGGCCACCCTGCCCTTCATCCGCAGGTAGGCCAGTCGCGCGCGGTCCGGGGGCTCGCGCAGGAACTCCTCGGCCTCGTCGAGCAGGGCGTTGAGCACCGGCACGTCACCGACCCGCAGCGCGGCATCGGCGGCGTCGAGCGCAAGCTCCCGGGTCAGCACGAACTGCCCGGCCCAGCGTTGCTCGCCGAGCAGGTCCAGCGCGTCGCGGCAGTATCCGAGCGCCAGGGGAAAGGAGGCCTGCGCCCGGGCCTGGTGCGCGGCCCGCCGCAGCACCTCGACGAACCGGGTGCGTTCGGCCTCGTCGGCCACGGCGAGGCCGCCGACGCCGACGTGGCGGGCGGCCTCGAACAGGCGATCGTCCCCGAGGGTGATCAGCCGCCGGCCGATGCGCAGGTGCACGGCGCGCATCTCGTCGGGCGACAGTCCCGCGCGCGCCGCCTCGGCCACCCGGTCGTGGCTGAACCGGTAGCGGGCGTCGCGGCTGATGGCGTTGCTGATCCGCTGGCCGGTCATGTCGAGGGCTTCGAGCAGGCGCAGCTCGAGGCAGGCCCACAGCGCGTGGGCCACGACGTCGGGCGTCCGCGCGGCCGCTGCCGCGGCGTCGTCGAGGTCGAATTCGCCGCCGATGCACGACAGCGCGCTCAACACCTCCCGGTCGGCGGGGCGGAGCTGGTCGAGGTAGCGGCCGAGGAACTCGGCGGCGGTGGCCGAAACCTCGATCGAGGTGAGCACCCGCAGGTCCCAGCGCGGGGGCCCGCCGGAGCCGACCGGGAGCAGCGCGCCTTCGCGCTGCGCCCGGTACAGCAGCTGACGGACCTGCAGCGGGTTGCCCCCGGTGCGGTGGTGGAACTCGGCGGCCACCTCGGGCAGCTCCCCGCTTTGGCCGCACACGGTGGCGAGCAGCTCCTCGACGTCGTCGCGGGCCAGCGGTTCGAGCTCGATCGTGGTGAGGTTCTCCGCTGCGATCCCCGCCGCGGCGGGGTCGAACCCGCCCGCGCGGTGCGCGCCGACGACCAGCACGTCGCGCAGCGACACCGTCAACAACTCGGCGAGCAGCAGCAGGGTATCCCGATCGGCCCACTGCAGGTCGTCGATCGCCAGCACCACGGTCCGGTAGGACGCGGTGGCGGACAGCAGCCGGGTGGCGGCGCGGTGCAGCTGCCGGCGGGAATCCGTGGCGTCGAGTTCCGGGTGGGACGCGGTCTCGCCCAGCACCCGCGGCAGGTCGGGGACCAGTTCCCCGAGCACGCCGGCGATCGGCGACACCCCGCCGGCCAGATCCGCGCGCCAGCGGTCACGTTCGGCCGGGGCCGTCGCCGCCATGGTGCGGACCAGCGATCCGAGCGCGTCGCGCACCGCGGCGTACGGCGCCGGCGCGCCGTCCCGGCACCTGCCGTAGGCGAAGACACAGCCACGCCCGGCCACCTCGACGCCGAAGGCCTTCATCAGTGCCGACTTGCCGACGCCCGGCACCCCGCTGATCAGGACGCATTCCCCGCCGCCGCGCGCCGCCGCGTCGACCGCGGCCCGGAGCCGGGCGAGCTCCCGCTGCCGGTCGGTCACCCGGTCGTCAAGGTCGAGCACCGGAGCCGTCACGGCACGGCGCCCGCTGTGGCTAATTTGCTGCCCCGCCCGCTCAGCGGTTCTCCGCTGGTCACCGGCCGACTATAACGCAGGCTCGGCAAATCGGCGGAGTGAATTCAGCCGCGTGGCGATGCGGGTCTGATCAGGTGCGGGTCCCGCCCTTGCGCGGCTGCCACACCACCAGCGCGGTGCTCTTGGGCAGCACCGCCAGGTCGCGCCGCTGGCCGGCGCGCACCTGCGCCAACTCCTCGGTCAGCTCCTTGACCCGCGCCTGCAGCGCCTCGACCTGATTGGTCAGCTCGATGATCCGCTTGATGCCGGCCAGGTTGACGCCCTCGTCCTGGGAGAGCCGCTGCACCTCGCGCAGCAGGTCCACGTCGTGCTCCGAATACCGCCGTCCCCCACCGGACGTGCGCTGCGGGCTGACCAGGCCGAGCCGGTCGTAGGTGCGCAGCGTCTGGGCGTGCATGCCGGCCAGCTCGGCGGCCACCGAGATCAGGAACGTCCGGGACTCGTGTCCTTTCCGGTTCTTGGCCATCAGCGGTTACCTGCCCATCCCGCCCGTGGGTCGAAGCCGCTGGCGCGCTCGGCGGCCGCGTAGGCCTCCAGCGCCTCCTGAGCGGCGCCGTCCAAATTCGGTGGCACCGCGACCTTTACCGTCACCAGCAGGTCGCCGTGGCCGCCGCTGCGCTTGGGCACCCCGCGTCCGCGCACCCGCAGGATGCGGCCGTCGGCGGTGCCCTTGGGCACCCGAACCCCGACCTTGCCGTCCAGTGTGGGCACCGATATGGTTGAGCCCAAAGCCAATTCGGTGAAACTGACGGGAACGGTCACGGTCAGGTCGTCGCCGTCGCGGCCGAACACCTTGTGCGGCCGCACATGTACCGTCACGTACAGGTCGCCCGACGGCGCGCCGCGCAGCCCGGCCTCGCCCTGACCGGGCAACCGGATGCGCTGCCCGTCCTCGACGCCGGGCGGGATCCGCACGTTGATGGTGCGGGTGCGGGTGGTGACCCCGGTGCCCTTGCACTCGTCGCAGGGGTGCTCGATGATCGAGCCGCTGCCCCGGCAATCGGTGCAGGGCTCGGAGAAGCCGAAAGCGCCCTGGTTGCGGCTGATTACGCCGGAGCCGTTACAGGTGGGGCACACCTTGGGGCTGGTGCCCGGGCGTGCGCCACTGCCGTGGCAGTTGGTGCACGGCGCCGGGCTGGTCAGCCGCAGCGGCATCGCCACGCCCTTGGCGGCCTCGACGAAATCCAGCTGGGTCTCGGTCTCGAGGTCGTTGCCGCGGCGCGGCCGGCTGGGCCGGCCGCCCGAAGCGCGCCCGAACAGGCCGCCGAACAGGTCGCCGATGTTGGTGCCGCCGCTGCGGCCGGCGGCGTCGAACAAATCGTTGAGGTTGAACTCCGCCCCGTCCCCGCCGACGTTGAAGCCGCCGAACCCACCGGTGTCGAACCGGCGCCCGCCGAAACCGCCTCCGGCGAAAAGCCTTCGGGTTTCGTCGTATTCCTTGCGCTTGGCCGGGTCCGACAACACGTTGTGCGCCTCGGAGACCGCCTTGAATCGTTCGCCGGCAGCGGGATTGTCGGGATTGGCATCCGGGTGTAGATCGCGCGCCAGCTTGCGGTAGGCGCGTTTGATCTCTTCGGGACTGGCGTCAGAGGAGACGCCCAGCTCCTTGTAGAAGTCTTTTTCGACCCATTCACGCTGGGCCATGCCGCGTCACCCCCTCACCACTTTCTGTTGGTCTGTCTTCCAATGTGCTGATTGTGTGATCTAGTCACCGGATGCGCCGGCGTTATCGTCCGATTCGGGCGGACGGGTTTCGGCGGCCGCGGCGGTGGGCTCGTCGGTGGCCGCGGCTTCCCCGTCGCCTTCCTCGGTGACCGTGTCCACGACGCCGACCAAGGCGTGGCGCAGCACCTGATCGCCGAGCTTGTAGCCCTGCCGCATGACGGTGCCGATGACGGGTTTGGAGCCGTCGCCCTCGTGCTGCACGGCTTCGTGCAGCACCGGGTCGAACTCTTCGCCCTCCTCACCGAATGCGGTCAGGCCCAGGCCGGTCAGCGCGCTTTCCAGCTTGTCGGCCACCGACTTCAGCGGCCCCGACTCCAGGTCGCCGTGCTTGCGTGCCCGCTCCAAATCGTCGAGCACGCCCAGCAATTGGTTCACCACGGCGGCCTTGGCCCGGTCCGCCGCGGCCTGCTGGTCGCGCAGCGCCCGCTTGCGGTAGTTGGCGAAGTCGGCCTGCACGCGTTGCAGGTCGGCGGTGAGCTCGGCGACCTTGTCGGCCGCGGCGCCGCCCGACTCGGCGGTCGCGGCTTGCGGCGCCGTCCCTCCCGGCGTGTCGCCGGGAGGGACGTGCCGGACCTCACCGGTCTCGGGATCGATTCGCCGCTTGTCGGTAACCGTCACCTGTTCCGGCGGGTTGCCTTCCGTCTTTTGATTTCCTTGTGTCACTTGGACTCCCGGTCATCGTCGACCACCTCCGCGTCCACAACGTCGTCGGCGGATCCGGACCCGCCGCCGGCCGCGGCACCGTCCGGCCCGCCGGCCTGGGCGGACTCGGCCTGGGTGGCCTCGTAGATTGCCTGTCCCAGCGCTTGCGACTCCTGGCCGAGCTTCTCCATCGCCGACTTGATCGCGGTGATGTCGGTGCCGCCCAGGGCCGTCTTGGCGTCGGCGATCGCGGCGTCGACCTTGGACAACGTCTCCTCGGGAACCTTCGAGCCACCCTCGGCCTCGCGCTGGTCCTTGACGAACTTCTCCGTCTGGTAGACAAGCGATTCCGCTTGGTTGCGGACGTCGGCTTCCTCGCGCCGCTTGCGGTCCTCCTCGGCGTGCGCCTCGGCGTCCTTGATCATCCGGTCGATCTCCTCCTTGGACAGGCCGGAGCCCTCCTGGATCTTGATCGTGTTCTCCTTACCGGTGCCCTTGTCCTTGGCGGTGACGTGCACGATGCCGTTGGCGTCGATGTCGAAGGTGACCTCGATCTGCGGCACGCCGCGGGGCGCCGGCGGGATTCCGGTCAGCTCGAAGGAGCCGAGCAGCTTGTTGTGCGCGGCGATTTCGCGCTCACCCTGGTACACCTGGATCTGCACCGACGGCTGGTTGTCGTCGGCCGTGGTGAACGTCTCGGACCGCTTGGTCGGGATGGTGGTGTTGCGTTCGATCAGCTTGGTCATCACGCCACCCTTGGTCTCGATACCCAGGCTCAGCGGCGTAACGTCAAGCAGCAGAACGTCTTTCACCTCGCCCTTAAGCACACCGGCCTGCAGGGCGGCACCCACCGCGACAACCTCGTCGGGGTTGACGCCCTTGTTGGGCTCCTTGCCGCCGGTGAGTTCCTTGACCAGGTCGGTCACCGCGGGCATCCGGGTGGAACCACCCACCAGCACCACGTGGTCGATGTCGGACACCGAGATGCCGGCGTCGGCGATCACCGACTTGAACGGCTGACGGGTGCGGTCCAGCAGATCCTGGGTGATGCGCTGGAATTCGGCGCGGGTCAGCTGCTCGTCGAGGAACAGCGGGTTCTTGTCCGCGTCGACGGTGATGTAGGGCAGGTTGATCGAGGTGCTCTGCGAGCTGGACAGCTCGATCTTGGCCTTCTCGGCGGCCTCACGTAGCCGCTGCATGGCCATCTTGTCCTTGGTCAGGTCGATGCCGCTGGTGCCCTTGAACTTGTCGACCAGCCAGTTGACGATCCGGTCGTCCCAGTCGTCGCCACCGAGGTGGTTGTCACCGCTGGTGGCGCGGACCTCGACCACACCCTCGCCGATCTCGAGCAGCGAGACGTCGAACGTGCCGCCGCCGAGGTCGAAGACCAGGATGGTCTGCTCCTTCTCGCCCTTGTCCAGGCCGTAGGCCAGCGCGGCCGCGGTCGGCTCGTTGACGATGCGCAGCACGTTGAGGCCGGCGATCTGGCCGGCTTCCTTGGTCGCCTGACGCTGGGCGTCGTTGAAGTACGCCGGTACGGTGATGACCGCGTCGGTGATGTCCTCACCCAGATAGGCCTCGGCGTCGCGCTTGAGCTTCATCAGCACGCGGGCGCTGATCTCCTGAGCGGTGTATTTCTTGCCGTCGATCTCGATGGACCAGTCGGTGCCCATGTGCCGCTTGACCGAACGGATGGTGCGGTCGACGTTGGTCACCGCCTGGTTCTTGGCGGGCTGGCCGACGAGCACCTCGCCGTTGCGGGCGAACGCGACGATGGACGGGGTGGTCCGCGAGCCTTCGGAGTTGGCGACGACGACGGGGTCACCGCCCTCGAGGACTGCGACGACGGAGTTGGTGGTCCCGAGGTCGATACCGACCGCACGAGCCATAGTGATTCCTCCTGGTTATGTAGAGCCTGCTGTGGTGTCACTATGCTGAGTGAACCCCGCTCAAGCCTGCCCGTGAGAACAGTGGGCTGTCAACCCAGCATTCAGTCCGGTTCGCTCAACTTGTCGAGAATGGTAACGGCGCGCGGCCGCATCTTGTTCCCGGGGGCTATCGTTCGAGCCAGAATCCATCTAACGGTGATAGAATTCTGTTAATTTCCGTTAGCGCGCGCGAAGGCTTGCCGATGTCTACCGATGAACTCGACCAACTCTTGCTCGATCGGTTCAACTTGCGCCGCTCCGACCTGATCGCGGCGCTTAAAACGCTCCCCGCGCACCGGCCGTGGGCGGCCACGCTGACCACCGACGAGGCCCGGCTGCTCGATGACGCCGGTTTCACCGAAGATCCCGGAGCCTACGCGGAGATCGCAGCCGACGTCACCGCCCATATGGCCAGGCTGTACGGCACGGCCTACAGCGCCGCCGACGTCAGCAAAGGGCTCGGCGTCAACGACTCCCGCGTGAGGCAGCGCCGCCTCGCCCACACGCTATGGGCTATCGACGACGGCGGCACCTGGGTGTACCCCGCGATCCAGTTCGAGATCGTCGACCGCGGCCGCGACGAGCCCCTCACGCTCAAACAGGTCCGCGGCCTGGACGCGGTGCTGCCGGCTCTGCTCGCTAGGGACCTGCATCCCACCGCGGTGGCCGGCTTTCTCATGACGACGCAACCCGATTTACGAATCGACGGTCAGCCGAAGTCGGTGCGGGACTGGCTGTTACACGGTGAATCCGTCGGGCCGGTACTCGAACTGATCGAGATCGCCGATTGGACCGCGACTTGACCGTCGACCCCATGCTGCCGGAACCTCCGGCACCGCACATATTGCGCTCGCTCGGCATCGGCGACGACGAGATGCGCGCGATCGGCGTCGATGAGATCTGGTGGCGTGTCCATCGCACGGCGGGCGAGCACGTCTTGGCGTGGAATGCATTGCGCACCTTCGGGCCGGTGCTGCGGTTCGACCCGCACCCTCTCCCCAGGGGGGAGCATGCCCGGCATGGCGTTTGGTACGGAGCGTCAAGTCCGTGCGCCGCACTCGGCGAGGCATACCAAGTCGACCGGACCATTGACCGCGAACGCGGCCGCCCCTATCTGACCGGCTTGTCCTTCACCCGCCCGCTGCGGGTCCTCGACCTCGCCGCTGACAGCCGAGGGGCGTGGGCCACCCGCGTCGGCGGCACGTTCGCCATTTCGACGGCCCGGCACACCGTGACTCAGCAATGGGCGCGGCACATCACAGCCGCATTCCCCCATCTCGACGGCCTGCGCTACAACAGCCGATTCGCCGGCGACCCATGCCTGGCGCTGTTCCCGCCGGCCGCATCCGCGATGCCGGCCAGGCCGAGATTGTCGCTACCCCTCGCCCATCCGGATCTGGCCGGCCGGGTCGCCGGTGCGGCGAAACGTCTCGGCTACGGCGTGGTGTGACGGCGTCGACGCGTCGATCACGCCGCGATAAAACTTCACCATCGGCGCCGCATCGATGCCCGCCGCGCCGCAGCGACCACCGCCGCGGTATGCGTAACCTGAGTCCCGCGATCTGAATTGTCTGGGGAGCGGCAGGTGCGGTTATCGGAGAATGCCCGGCGGAGCCTGGCCGGTGGTGCACTGCTGCTGGTGGTCCTGCCGGGCGGCGGCGGGCTGGTGTCCGGCTGCAGCACGGTGATCGGCGGCCGGCCGGTGGCCTCCCCGGGGGCCGGACCCACCGAACCGTCCTTCCCCACGCCCCGCTCCACCCCGCCGTCGGCCACCGCCGCCCCCGCGCCGACGGCGCTGCCGCCCCCGAGTCCCTCGGCTCCCGCCGGCGCCATCCCGCTGCCGCCGGACCAGAACGGCTACGTCTTCATCGAGACCAAATCCGGGTCGACCCGCTGCCAGATCAACAAGGACACCGTCGGCTGCGAGGCGCCGTTCACCAACTCCCCGCTGCAGGACGGTGAACACGCCAACGGCGTCAGCATCAACGCCGGCGGCAAGGTGCAGTGGGTGCTGGGCAACCTGGGCGCCATCCCGACCGTCAAGCTCGACTACCGCACCTACAGCGCGCAGGGCTGGACGATCGTCGCCAACGCCGACGGCACCCGGTTCACCAACGACCAGACCAAGCACGGCATGTTCGTCAGCATCGAGAAGGTCAACACGTTCTAGGGGCCTGAAAGCCGAGGTAGTGGGCTTACTTCGCAGATGACGTCCGCAGTGCGTCCGCAGCAGATGGCTTGAGCACCGCGCCGCCCACAGTCCGAAAGTGAATTGGTCAACAAGCTCGCGGCGGTAGCCTTTTCCCGTGCGCGGAAGGGATGGCGATGCTGTCGGGAGGGGTTGGCGGCGCTCCGGGGCTTACTGCCCTGACCGATGTGCAACGGGAGTGGTTGACCAGTCACCGCGAACTGGTATGGGGATGCGATGCAGCTAAAGCATCTCACCATCGCCGAGCTGGTTGCCGGGGCTGGCGGTGATCCGTGGGAGGTCAACCGGACCTTGCAGGCCGGCCGCCCGGCCCAGATTGAGCGTTTGGCAGAAGCTTTCCACGGCGCGGGGCGTCACACCGCCGAGTCCGACCATGCATTCGCGCAGGCGCAGCAACGTTTCAATGCCGCCTGGAACCATCAGGACGGCGGCCCCAACCCGATCAATAGCTCAGCGGAAGTGCAGCGGACCGTCAAATCCCTTGGCGCGCAGTCTGAACAGTTGCCCAAGATCGGCGCCGACTTGGAAAACATCGCCGCTGCATTGTCCGAGGCGCAAAAAAGCGGTGCTGCCGAGATCGCCACCTTGGAAGGTCAGCTGGAGCAGCTCGACCACATGATCGACTTGGCCGAGCAGGATCTGCGGGACCACCCCGACGCGGCGAGCCAGCAAGAGCTGCATGCGATTATCAAAGCTCTCCGAACGGCTGCGGTTAATGACACCAAGGATGCGCTCGGCCAGCTGCATGCCACCCGCGACAGCTATTCGAGTTCCCTTCGCAAAGCGCAGACCAACTTGGCCAACGACGGATACGACCCCACATCGACCTTCGGTGCCGACGGCCATGAAGCCGAAACACCCGACCAGGCAAGGCAAGACGTCACCGATGCCCTGGCGGGTGACAAGGGGGCCGCTTCCCGCGTCAACGGCGTCCTGAACTCGATCACCCCCGACCAGCTGGCCGGGAAGGTGCCATTAACCGCCGAGCAGGCTTCGGTGTTGAGCCAACTACAGGCGCAAGAACATGGCATGTCTATGGATGCGCTCAAGACCGCCGAACAGCGTTTGGGCGACGAGAAAGGCGTGATCGGCAATTCGTTGCAGCTGATGAGCAACCCGAATCTCATGTTCCCTCAGACCCCGCTGAGCATTGGCGCGAAGCAGGGAACCGACATGGTCAAAGGTGGGGCCAACCAGTTGCCCACAAGTGTTCAGCAGCTGCTGAATTCACCGCGACCGGACCTTCGCCACCTGAACCAGCTCGCTGACATCGTCAAAGACGGCAACCACACCTTCCAGGCCAACACCGACTTGGACCGTGGGATGGTCAAGCAGGCATCGACGCTCATGAATAGCCCGTTTTGGCGTGCCGGTGAAGGCGGTCCTGGCGACCTCAACCCCGGCATCGACCCCACGGTTTCCAATGTCTTATCGGCGGCATCACCTGATCACCAAGTGGTGCACGACGCCATGACCACCGGCGACCATGACCGCTTCCTGCAGAACCTCACACACCATTCCTGGCAAGACCACGGCCAGGCGGTGAGCTCGCTGTTTTCTTGGACTGGTGATGCGACCCAAGGAGCCGAAGCAAGCATCGCCGCTCAAACCGCACACGCCTACAGCACCTACATCGGGCACCACCAGCAGGACCTATTGAACCTTCCCGGCAATCACACGCTCGGACAGGTCAACCCCAATCTCGTTCAGGGCATGGCCCACGGTTTGGGGCCTTACGTCGACAACATCGCCGGTACGACCGGCGGACTGCCAGGATTCGGCGACTCCCTTGACAACGAGGGCGACACTCGATCTGGCGCGCTGCCGGTCGCCAAAGGCGTCTTCTCAGTCCTCAATAGCGACCAAGCCGCGGGCCAATACTTCAACGGTCAAGCCTATGCACATGCCGTGGCTCACGAAGCCGCCTTCGGCAATGAGCCGACTCATTCCGGTTACGACACCCAGCTTTACGACGCCGCGACTCTGAAGGGCCTGGTCGACGTCGGAACTCACAACGCATATCACGCGAATGAAGTAAACGGATATCACCAACAGTTATCCGAATACGAGTTGAAGAAACAGGCATACGAGGCCGGGCTCACCGGTCTAGGCACCGTGGCCGGGTTACCGCCAGGTGTCGGTACCGTGGCCAACCCCGCACTCAACGTGCTCGGACACGGGCTGGAAAACAGCATCCTCGGGCCGGCTCCCAGCGCACCAGGCGAGAACCCCATACAACCGATGGACATCGGCTTCGCAGACCAAGGAATGGCCAATGCGATGCTCGCGGCCGGGCACAACGTCCCGCTTCCGGACGGGTACGTCGTGTACGACGATCAACACCCTCACGGGCGACTCGCAACACTCGACGAAGCAAGGGCGAAATTCCCCGGGCTTACTGCTAGTCAGTACGACGGCGTGATTGGCCCTGCGCTATCGCACGCAATCGCATTGCCGCCCGAGGAAAAAATGTCTCCCGATGAGTGGATGGCCACCCGCTACGACAATGTCGTCGGCGTCCCGCACGCGGACCAGGGACGCCCGAAGTGACAAATGTGTTACGCAAGTTCGGCGGTGTTGCCGCCTGCGTGGTATTCGTCGTGATCTCGATAGCTGGATGCAGCTCCGGCGCCCACCGTTCTGAGGCGTCTTCGACGCCGGCTACCCCTCCTGCCGGTTGGCCCGCGGCCCTCAACGACTTCACATTCGTTTGGACCGCTGAGCCCGGCATTGACGTCACCGCGGGACCCGCTGTGCCGGTGCGCGCCTACACCGAGTCCTACCTGCTCGCCTCCATCATGGGTGACAACCGGTACTTGTATCCCGGCTTCCAGCAGTCTGTCGATCCCAACCAGTCCATCAACCACCCCATCGGCACCCAATCTCTGTGGCCCAAAACCAACGCCCCCCAACAACAATGGATCGGCACCGTCCAGGTGCACATCCTGTCTGTCACGACGGCCGGCCGCGACGTGACGGTGGTGGCCTGCGAATACACGTTTGGCTCAGCCCAACCAGCCCGCCACGGTTACGAACCCAATATCGGTAAGCCACCGCCATATTCGGGCATCGACCCCCTGCGGATCACGATGGAAACCCCCGCTAAGCCAGGACCACAATCCCCCCAGCGGGGACCGGCCCGCTCACCGTCCGTCGACGTCTTCAACGGCTGGCGGATCACCAGCCATCAAGGCGGCTACTTCGCCCAGTCTGGAGTCGGGGACGAATGGCCAAATGCCATCGAAGACAGAAACACCTGCCTCGCCAAAGCTTCCCAACACCCCGACCTCCAGCGTGGCGGCGAATATCCCCGCACCGACTTTCCCACGCTGCCGCCCTCTCCGGGATGGCCAGCCCCGAGCGCGGCATCGTGATGTCCTGCCTCGGTTTCGAGGTTCCATGCTGCGATCGCCCTGGGTGCTGAGCAGACCCGGCTTCGCTTTCAAGCCACCCAATTCAACGAGATTCCTCGCGAGGGGATCCGCACCTTGGCGGTTCAGTATCAGCAATCGTCCGCAGACCGTCCGCAGCAGAGTTAGCGGCAATTCATCGCAACCATCAGAGCCAACGTTCTCAACACACCTTGGTTCACCAAACGTCCAGATAGGTTCGTCAGCATCGAGAAGGTCAACACGTTCTGAGCCGCGGATCGGGTTGCCGCGCAACGGGATTCGTCAGCGGCCGAAGTCCGACGGCCGGAATTTCCCCTCGGACAGCTGGTATTCGATCTCCTCAAGGGTTTTGCCCGTGAGGTCGGGCATGCGGAAGAACACGAAGATCCAGGCCGCCACGTTGAACAACGCGTAGAGCCACATCGAGGGGCCGACCCCGATCGCCTTGATGAGCGACAGCATCGTCAAGGTGATCACCAGGTTGGTCCCCCACAGGGTGGCCGACTGCAGGGCGGTGGCCGCCGGTCGCACCGCCAGCGGATAGGTCTCCGAGCCGGTCAGCCAGCCCATCAACTGCAGGCCGCCGCCGTTGAACAACATGAAGGCGATCAGGCAGATCATGATGTAGGGGATCACGTCGCGACCGCTGTCGCTGGTGATGAACAGCAGGCCCAGCGCGAACAGGCTGATCGCCGCGCCCGGCACCATGATGAGGGTGAGCCGGCGCCGGCCGACCCGGTCGATGATGGCCAACCCGACCAGCTGGGCGATCAGGTACGCCGCGCCCAGACACACCGACACCTGCAGCGCCACGGACCGGTACACGCCGTCGTCGGTCAGGATGGTCGGCGAGTAGTAGATGATCATCTCGATGCCGCTGAGCTGGGTGAACACCGCGATACCGCAACCGAGGACCAGGGCCGGGCGGACCCAGGCGTCGCGCAGCCCGCGCCACCCGCGGGTGGCGGCCGTGCGTTCGACGCGGGCGAGTTCGGTGGCCTCATCCAGCTCGGCGGCCACGTCGTAGCCCTCGGGCCGGACGTGTTCCAGCACGGCGCGGGCGGCGTCTCGGTTGTCCTTTTTGACCAGCCAGCGCGGACTTTCCGGGAGGCGCAGCAGCAGCCACAGCATGATCGCCGCGGGCACGCAGGCGAGGCCGATCGGCCCCCGCCAGGAGATCGAGCCGCCGGCCCCGACCAGGGTGGCGGTGAGGATGCCCACCCCGATGGCGATCTGGAAGCACAGCACCAACCGTCCCCGGTAGGCCGGCGGCGCCAGCTCGGCGACATACATCGGCGCCGTCTGCGTCGCGCCCCCGACCGCGAACCCCAGCACCAGCCGGCCCAGCGACAGCATCACGGAATCTGCGGCGTCGGCGCACCACAACGCGCCGACGATGAACACCACCGCCAGCATCAACAGCGTGCCACGCCGGCCGCGCAGGTCGGAGAGCCAGCTGCACGTCAGCGCCCCGGCGACGGCGCCGAGCAGGATGCTGGCGGCGATCACCTGCTGCCAGCCCTCGGTGATGTTGAAGTCCTGCGTGAGCTGCAGCAGGGCCCAGGAGATGACGCCGGTGTCGTAGCCGTAGAGCATGCCCGAGATCGCGGCGACCAGCGCGATGATCACCACGGCACCCGTCAGTTGCCGACTCGGCGCGGTCGGAGCCTCGCGGACCCCTGACCACCGGTTTGCCGAGTCGTCGTCGCGCACTAGCAGAGCTGGTGGTCATCGCGGAGCGTAGGCGTTTGCCGGGTCGGCCCGGGCATCGTCATCGTCTCCTTGGGCGTGTGCTCGGATGGTTGCTCGGCGTTGCTTTCCGACGGTCTCGACAGCCCGATGTCATCACCGGTGGCGCTACCGGGAGGCGGTTGTGTAGTGGTCGCGGGCGCGGTCAAGGTGCTCGCATGACCAGCGGTTCCGGTCGGCTCGCTGCGCATTGACGCGGAACGCGTGCCCGTCGCAGACTTGGTGAAGTCATCAGGCGACGAAGCCAGTCATATTGTACCAGAACGAGATTCGACGCACGAACCGCCGGACTGGTGTGTCGGGCGCCACAGTCGCAGGCGTGAGCCGACCCGATAGACGGGTCAGGATCGACGGTGTGCGGTGCGCGTCCCGACGCCCCGGTTACCGATCGGCATCAGCGGATTGGCAGGTGCGGTCAGTACCATCGGTGCCGTGGCATCCAACGGCCCACGCGACGAGTTCCACAACCAGCCCACGCAGCATGCCGACTTCGGCATGAGCCAGCAGCCGCCCACCGGCGAGCTGCCGCCGCCCGGCTTCCCGCCGGACCGGCCCGAGGGGTTCGAGCAACCCGGCAACGTCGACCCGTTCGACCAGGAGGCCGAGCCCACCCCCTGGTATCGCCGGCCCGCGATGCTGATCGCCTGGGTGGTCTCCGTCGTCGTCCTGATCGGCCTGATCGTCTTCGGCGTCATCGAGCTCATCGGCGGCCAACAGGGCGTCAGCCATGTGCCCAAATCGACCACCAGCACGACCACCACGGCCACCACGACCACCACGACCACGACGACGACAACCACCACGCCGAGCTCGACCTCGCCCGGCAGCAGCGCCGAACAGCCGCCGGCGCAGCAGCCCAGCCAGCAGCCCGGCGGGGGCCAGACCCAGCAGCCGTCGCATCACCACCGGCTGCCGCAGCTGCCGCCGGTGATCACCATTCCGCAGGTGCCGACCGTCATCACGGTGCCGCCGGGTCTGCGTTAGGCCGCGGGGCGGCGCCCTACACTCGCTGCAATCCAACCGACGACTGACACAGGGGTGCGGGACATGAGCGAGCCGCTCGGACTGTCGATCGGAGTGGCCAACCTGGTGGCGGCCCGCGCCGGCAGCGTCCCGGTGATCCGCAGCTCGGTGCTGACGCTGTTCGAGCAGCGGCCCACCGAAGTCGGCCTGCCCGACGAGAACCCGAACCTGACCGAACCCGGGCTGGTGTTGCGGGGGTTCGTCGAGCGGGTCGGCGACCGGGCCCCGCTGGTGGCGGCCGACGGCACCAAGTACCTGGGCGCGGCGCTGACGGTCGAGGCGGTCGAGGCGATGGCCCGCGCGGTCGGCTACGGGGCGCCGATCACCATCGCGGTGCCCGCCTACTGGTCCGACGACCAGTTCGCCGCGCTGCGTGAGGAGTTCTTCGCCCAGTCCGACCTCGCGCGGGAGGGGGTGGCGCCGATGCTGGTTTCCGACGCCACGGCCGCGCTCGCGATGCTGCGCGGCACGCCGGGATTCCCGTCCGACGGCGTGATTGCGCTGTGTGACTTCGGCGCCGGCGGCACCACCGTCACCCTGATGGACGGCCGGGCCGGCTTCGCGCCGGTCGGCCCGTCGCTGCGGTACACCGACTTCTCCGGCGACGCGATCGACCAGCTCGTCCTCGACCACCTGCTGGCCTCCGACGTCAGCACCGCCATGCGGGGCGGGTCCGGGCGGATCGGGTCGCAGAGCCGGCTGCTCGGCGCCTGCCGTCGGGCCAAGGAGCAGCTGTCGACGGCCGTGGCGGTCACGGTGGCCGGGGCGCCCGGACAGGGCGCCCAGCTGACCCGCGCCGAGTTTGAGCAACTGATCTCGACACCGCTGGACCGGTTCCTGGATTGGTGCCAGGAAGCGTTGCGGCGCAACGGGATTGGTAACTCCACTCTGCGTGGGGTGGCGATCGTCGGCGGCGGGGCGAGCATCCCGCTGCTCACCGCGCGGTTGTCGGGACGGTTCGGGGTGCCGGTGCACAGCACCGCGCAGCCGGGATTGAGCGCCGCGCTGGG
Organism: Mycobacterium timonense; assembly: GCF_025821985.1. Lineage (NCBI taxonomy): Bacteria > Bacillati > Actinomycetota > Actinomycetes > Mycobacteriales > Mycobacteriaceae > Mycobacterium > Mycobacterium timonense. The sequence goes on from NZ_JACKSY010000104.1 coordinate 414,557, forward strand.
CGCGGCGACGCTGGGTGCGCAATACGCGTCGGGGGCCGCTCCGACGGCCGCGGCCGCCGCCGCGGTGGAGACACCCACCGAGATGGTCGGCGCCGGCGGGCTCGACATGACCCAGGCCGCCTGGGCCGCCCAGGCCACCGACGTGGACGACGCACTGGCGTGGTCGCAGGACGCCGACACCTCCGACGAGCCGGTGCCCTACACCGGCCGCGACGCCACCGGCGAATACGCCAGTGAGGCAAGACGATTCGACGATGTCGCGGCGGGCGGGCTGCCCTGGTACAAGCGCACCGCGCTGGTGTTGAGCGTGGCCGGGGCCGGCGCGGCGGTGCTGATCGCCCTGGTGTTGGCAATCAACCTGCTGCTCACCAAGTCCACCCAGGACCGGCCCACGTCGCCGCCCAGCACGCCCGCCCCGCCGCAAACCGTGACCATCACCGGGCCGAACGACAGCACCACCGTCACCGTCGTGCCGGCCCCGCCACCGCCGTCCAGCGAGGCGCCGCCACCCCCGGCCACCACCACGACAGCGCCGCCGGAGCCGTCGACCACCACGACAACCACGACGCCCCCGCCGAGCAGCACGACCACGACCAGCGCCGCGCCCACCACGACGGCGCAGCCGAGCACCACCAGCGCGGCGCCGACGACCACCCGGGTGCGCCCGATTCCACCGATCTTTCAACCACCTTTCGGCCGTTAACACCGCCCGGTAAAGGTCATTCGGCGAAAAGCCGGTGGCGTCGATCACTCCGACAAACGTCACATGGCCGCGGGCGGGTACCAACGCAGCAGGCCAGGGGCGCCGACCACGGCCAAGTTAGGGCAGCCTTTCTCGCGCCGAAAGCCACGAAGATGTAACTATGAGCGGGGCTTAAGCAGGCAAATAAAGCACAGGCCGAATTTTCTATGCATTGGGGAGACCTTCTGTGACAACGCAGATGCTCATCAGACTGGTCGTGGGCATGGGCATGACGCTGATCGTGGCCGCGCTCGCCGCACGCCGGGTGCTGTGGCTGTTCAAGCTGATCACGTCCGGCAAGCCGGCCCCGGGGCACACCGACGACCCCGGCAAGCGGGTCTGGGCGGAGGTCTCCGAGGTCTTCGGGCAGCGCCGCCTGCTCAAGTGGTCGATCCCCGGCCTGGCCCACTTCTTCACCATGTGGGGCTTTTTCATCCTGTTGACGGTCTACATCGAGGCCTACGGCCTGCTGTTCCAGGACAACTTCCACATCCCGATCATCGGGCGCTGGGACGCGCTGGGCTTTTTGCAGGACTTCTTCGCCACCGCCGTGTTCCTGGGCATCGCCACCTTCGCCGTCATCCGGTCGATGCGCAGCCCGCGTGAGATCGGCCGCTCGTCACGGTTCTACGGCTCGCACACCGGCGGCGCCTGGCTGGTGCTGTTCATGATCTTCAACGTCATCTGGACCTATGTCCTGGTGCGCGGTTCGGCGGTGAACAACGGCACGCTGCCCTACGGCAAGGGCGCGTTCTTGTCCCAGCTGTTCGGCGCCATCCTGCGGCCGCTGGGCCAGCCCGCCAACGAGTACATCGAGACCGCGGCCCTGCTGGCGCACATCGCGGTGATGCTGGCGTTCCTGATCATCGTGCTGCACTCCAAGCACATGCACATCTTCACGGCGCCGATCAACGTCATCTTCAAGCGGCTGCCCAACGGGCTGGGCCCGCTGCTGCCGATCGAATACGACGGCAAGCCCATCGACTTCGAAAACCCGCCGGACGACGCTGTTTTCGGCCGCGGCAAGGTCGAGGACTTCAGCTGGAAGGCGATGCTGGACTTCGCCACGTGTACCGAGTGCGGCCGCTGCCAATCGCAGTGCCCGGCCTGGAACACCGGCAAGCCGCTCTCGCCCAAGCTGGTCATCATGGACCTGCGGGACCACTGGATGGCCAAGGCGCCCTACATCCTGGGCGACAAGCAGTCCCCGCTGGAGAGCACGCCCGAGGGCGGGGTCGGCGAGGAGCTGTCCGGTGAGAAGCACGCCGAGGCGCACCACGTGCCCGAGTCGGGCTTCGGCCGGGTGATGGGCTCGGGCCCGGAGCAGGCCACCCGCCCGCTGGTCGGCACCGAGGAGCAGGGCGGTGTCATCGACCCCGACGTGCTGTGGTCGTGCGTGACCTGCGGCGCCTGCGTCGAGCAGTGCCCGGTGGACATCGAGCACGTCGACCACATCGTCGACATGCGCCGCTACCAGGTGATGATGGAGTCGGAGTTCCCCTCGGAACTGTCGGTGCTGTTCAAGAACCTGGAGACCAAGGCCAACCCGTGGGGCCAGAACGCCAGCGACCGCACCAACTGGATCGACGAGGTCGACTTCGACGTGCCGGTCTACGGCGAGGACGTCGACAGCTTCGACGGCTACGAATACCTGTTCTGGGTGGGCTGCGCCGGCGCCTACGACGACAAGGCCAAGAAGACCACCAAGGCCGTCGCCGAGCTGCTGGCCGTCGCCGGGGTGAAGTACCTGGTGCTCGGCGCCGGCGAAACCTGCAACGGCGACTCGGCCCGCCGCTCGGGCAACGAGTTCCTGTTCCAGCAGTTGGCCGCCCAGGCCGTCGAAACCCTGGACGGGGTGTTCGAGGGTGTGGAGACGGTCGACCGCAAGATCGTGGTGACCTGCCCGCACTGCTTCAACACGCTGGGCCGCGAATACCGCCAGCTGGGCGCCAACTACACGGTGTTGCACCACACCCAGCTGCTGAACCGGCTGATCCGGGACAACAAGCTGGTGCCGGTGACCCCGGTGTCCCAGGACATCACCTACCACGACCCCTGCTACCTGGGCCGGCACAACAAGGTCTACGAGGCGCCGCGTGAGCTGATCGGCGCCGCGGGCGCGAACCTGACCGAGATGCCGCGGCACGCCGAGCGCAGCTTCTGCTGCGGCGCCGGCGGCGCCCGGATGTGGATGGAAGAGCACATCGGCAAGCGGATCAACCACGAGCGCGTCGACGAGGCCCTGGCCACCGGCGCCGCGACCGTGGCGACCGCGTGCCCGTTCTGCCGGGTGATGGTCACCGACGGCGTCAACGACCGGCAGGAGGAGGCCGGCCGCTCCGGCGTCGAGGTGCTCGACGTCGCCCAGATCCTGCTGGGCTCGCTCGAGTACGACAAGGCGACGCTGCCCGAAAAGGGCACGGCCGCCAAGGAAGCCGAGAAGCGGGCGGCCCAGGCGCCCAAGGCCACGGCCACCGTCGAGGCGCCGGCCAAGGAGACGACGAAGGAGCCCGCCGAGGCGGCACCCAAGGCGGAGGCCGCACCGGCCGCGCCGGCCGCGCCGGTCAAGGGGTTGGGCATCGCCGGCGGCGCGAAGCGGCCCGGCGCCAAGAAGTCCGCGCCGGCCGCCGAGGCCAAGACCGAGGCTCCGGCGGAGGCCAAGACGGAGGCCCCGGCGGCGCCCGCCAAGGGGCTGGGCATCGCCGCGGGCGCCAAGCGGCCCGGCGCCAAGAAGTCCGCCCCGGCCGCCCAGGCACCCAAGACCGAAGCGCCCAAGACCGAAGCGCCCAAGACCGAAGCCAAGACCGAGGCAGCCGGTGAGGCCAAGACGGAGGCTCCGGCGGCGCCGGCCGCACCGGTGAAGGGGCTGGGCATCGCCGCGGGCGCCAAGCGGCCCGGTGCGAAGAAGGCGGCACCCAAGGCCGAGGCACCCAAGGCCGAGGCTGAAGCCGCCAAGGCCGAGGCACCCAAGCCTGAAGCTCCCAAGGCTGAAGCCGAGTCCAAGCCCGAGCCGGCAAAGCCGAGCAACGGCGAGGGCGGGTCGTCGAAACCGTCGCAGCCACCGGTCAAGGGACTGGGCATCGCCCGCGGGGCGCGTCCACCGGGCAAGCGCTGAGCTGGCAATTTCAGGCTTGACAGCAAATTTCAGTGGACAGTGATGGCACCATTGGTGGTGTGACAACCCACCAGCTGCCTGTGCACTCGTCCGCGCACCATCGCCAGCAGCGTACTTTCGCCCAGTCGTCCAAGCTCCAGGACGTCCTGTACGAGATCCGCGGCCCGGTACATCAGCACGCGGCGCGGCTGGAGGCCGAGGGACACCGCATCCTCAAGCTCAACATCGGCAACCCGGCGCCGTTCGGCTTCGAGGCGCCCGACGTCATCATGCGCGACATGATCCAGGCCCTGCCGTACGCCCAGGGCTACTCCGACTCGCAGGGCATCCTGCCCGCACGCCGGGCGGTGGTCACCCGCTACGAGTTGGTCGACGGGTTCCCCCGCTTCGACGTCGACGATGTCTACCTGGGCAACGGCGTGTCCGAACTGATCACGATGACGCTGCAGGCACTGCTCGACAACGGCGACGAGGTGCTGATCCCGTCGCCGGACTACCCGCTGTGGACGGCGTCGACCTCGCTGGCCGGCGGCACCCCCGTGCACTACCTGTGCGACGAGACGCAGGGCTGGCAGCCCGACATCGCCGATCTGGAATCCAAGATCACCGAGCGCACCAAGGCGCTGGTGGTGATCAACCCGAACAACCCGACCGGCGCGGTGTACAGCGGCGAAATCCTGAGCCAGATGGTCGATCTGGCGCGCAAGCACGAGCTGCTGCTGCTGGCCGACGAGATCTACGACAAGATCCTCTACGACGCCGCCAAGCACATCAACGTGGCGTCGCTGGCGCCGGACATGCTGTGCCTGACCTTCAACGGCCTGTCGAAGGCGTACCGGGTGGCCGGCTACCGCGCCGGCTGGCTGGCGATCACCGGACCCAAGGACCACGCCGGCAGCTTCATCGAGGGCATCAACCTGCTGGCCAACATGCGGCTGTGCCCGAACGTCCCGGCGCAGCATGCGATCCAGGTGGCCCTGGGCGGCCACCAGAGCATCGAGGACCTGGTGCTGCCGGGCGGGCGGCTGCTCGAGCAGCGCGACGTGGCGTGGAGCAAGCTCAACGAGATCCCCGGGGTGTCCTGCGTCAAACCCGCCGGCGCCCTGTACGCGTTTCCCCGGCTGGACCCCGAGGTCTACGACATCACCGACGACGAGCAGCTGGTGCTCGACCTGCTGCTGCAGGAGAAGATCCTGGTCACCCAGGGCACCGGCTTCAACTGGCCGGCGCCGGATCACCTGCGCATCGTGACGCTGCCGTGGGCGCGGGACCTGGCCGCCGCGATCGAGCGGCTGGGCAACTTCCTGGTCGGCTATCGACAGTAAGCACCCAGCCGGGCGCCTCTACGGTGGAGCGCGTGACGCACTCCCACTCCCACGGCCTGCCGTCGGGCCCGGCTCCCATCGATCGGTTGCCCGCCCGCATCGTCGTCGGGCTGCTGATCGCGATCGGCGTGGCGGTCGCCGTCGGCGCGATCGTGCTGTGGCCCAGCCGGCAGCACGTCGACATCCCGATGCCGCTGCAGAACGCGGCCGGCGGCGCGGTGAGCACGCAGGCCGGGCACGTGCTGTCCAGCGGGTTGGGCGACTGCGGCAGCCCGTCGGTCAGTCAGGTGCTCACCGGCCCGCCGCAGCCGGCGCTGCCGGGTGCCGGGCGCTGCGTGCTGACCCAGGTGGCGATCGATTCCGGGCCCAACGCCGGCGCCGCCACGCTGCTGGAGTCCTCCCCGGGGCCCGGCCAACCGAAATTCGCGGTGGGCGACCGCATCCGGATCGTCAGGCAGGTCGACGACCAGGGCGCTACCAGCTACGCCTTCTACGACTTCGAACGGGGTTGGGCGCTGGTCGGTTTGGCGGTCGCGTTCGCGGTGGTGATCGTCGCGGTGGCGCGCTGGCGCGGACTGCTGGCGCTGGTGGGCATCCTGGTCGCCTTCGTGGTGCTGGTGACGTTCCTGCTGCCGGCGCTGCGCGACGGCGCGCCCGCGGTCCCGGTGGCGCTGGTGGCGGCGGCGGCGATCCTCTACGCGGTCATCTACCTGGCTCACGGCGTCAGCCTGCGCACCAGCGCCGCGCTGCTGGGCACCCTGTCGTCGTTGCTGCTGGCCGCCGGATTATCTTGGGCGGCAATACAATTGGCGCATCTCACCGGGCTCTCGGATGAACAGAACAGCACGGTCAGCGCGTACCTCGGTAGCGTGTCCATCGGCGGGCTGCTGCTGGCCGGTTTCATCATCGGCTCGCTGGGTGTGCTCAACGACGTGACGGTGACCCAGTCGTCGACGGTGTTCGAGCTGGCCCGCCTGGGCGGCTCGCGGCGGGCGATCTTCACCGGCGCCCTGCGGGTGGGCCGCGATCACATCGCCAGCACCGTCTACACGCTGGTGCTGGCCTATGCCGGCAGTTCGCTGCCGCTGCTGCTGCTGTTCAGCGTCGCCAACCGCTCGCTGACCGACGTGCTGACCGGCGAGAGCGTGGCCATCGAGATCGCCCGCTCGGCGGTCGGCGGCATGGCGCTGGCCCTGTCGGTGCCGTTGACCACGGCGATCGCCGCGGTGCTGGCCAGACCCAGCGGCGGTCGCAAGCGCGGCGAAGCCGGGCGCGGCGGGCCGCCGCCATCGGTCTAGCGGCGGTCGCAAGCGCGGCGAAGCCGGGCGCGGCGGGCCGCCGCCATCGGTCTAGTGAAAACGGCTGCGCTCCAACAGGTCCAGCAGATAGCCGCCGTAGCCCGACTTGAGCAGGCTCTGGGCGCGCTCGGACAGCTGCTCATCGGTGATCCAGCCCTGCTGCCACGCCACCTCTTCGGGCACACTGACTTTGAGTCCCTGGCGGCGCTCCAGCGTGCGCACGAAGTCGCTGGCGTCCAGCAGCGAATCGAAAGTGCCGGTGTCCAGCCAGGCCGTGCCGCGGGCCATCACCTCGACCGAGAGCCGGCCGCGGCTGAGATAGATCTGGTTGACCTCGGTGATCTCGTACTCGCCGCGCTCGGATTTCTTCAGACCCTTGGCGATTTCGATCACGTCGTTGTCGTAGAAATACAAACCCGGCACCGCGTAATTGGATTTCGGCGTCTTGGGTTTCTCCTCCAGCGACAGCGCCATGCCGTCGTCGCTGAACTCCACCACCCCGTACGCCGACGGGTTGGCCACCCAGTACGCGAAAACCGCTCCGCCGGTTATGGTTTGGAAGCGCCTCAGGCTGGTGCCCAGCCCGGGGCCGTAGAAGATGTTGTCTCCCAAAACCAATGCCACCGAGTCGTTGCCGATGTGGTCGGCGCCCAGGACGAACGCCTGGGCCAGGCCGTCGGGCCGCTCCTGCGTCACGTAGGTGATGTTGATGCCGAATTGCGAGCCGTCGCCCAGCAGCCGGACGAATCCGGCCGCGTCGTGCGGGGTGGTGATCACCAGGATGTCGCGGATGCCGGCCATCATCAGGGTGGACAGCGGGTAGTAGACCATCGGCTTGTCGTAGACCGGCAGCAACTGCTTGCTGATGCCGGTGGTGATCGGATGCAGGCGGGTGCCCGACCCGCCGGCCAAGATGATTCCGCGCATGGGTGGCTCCTACTGCCTTGATCGGCCCTAGTCGACGGCGTCGTCCTCGGTCAGTTCGGTGGCCGCCAGCGCCGAGGCCAGGCTGTCGTGCCGGAACACCGACGTGACCCGGTCGTGCACGACGCGGAACGCCGAGGCGGCCGTGGTGACGGCGCCCGGGTCGTCGGGGCTGGTGACCTTCTGTTCGACGACCACGACACCATCGTGCACGTACATCCGGCCGAGTTCCGCGGTTCCCCGACGGGCGCCGGCCCAGTTGCGCAGCGCCTCATGGCCTTGTGCAGCCCCGTGCGCGTCGCCGATCTCGATGTCGTCGCTGGACAGGGCGATCAGGGTGTCCAGGTCCGACGCGTTGAGCGCGTCGTGCCAGGCCAGAACGGTGGCGATCTCCGATGTGGTCATGGTGTGCAAGTTACCGTGTGGTCGCGCGGCTAGAGAGGCGTACGGTCCAACCAGCGCTGCCACACGGCGTCGTCGCCGAACAGTTCGGCGCCGGTGTCGGCCAGTGGGCGGCGGCGCAGGATCGCCAGCAGCAGATCGGTTGCGCCACCGCGCAGCGCGACGCTGCCCTTGCCGTGCTCGTGCGACCAGGCGATGCGGCCCTGCTCGACCGCGACGGTCCACTCGCCGGCATCGCCGAGGCCGGGATCGGTGGCGTGCAGATGCAGGGTGTCGGCGTTGTCGAGCGGCAGCGGCGCGCCCTGGCCGCCCGCCTGAACCGCGACCCGCTCCAGCCATTCGGTGATCGCATCGGCCGCCAGCTCGGGCCGCAGCGTGAACTCGCGGCCCAGGGCGATGGCCGCGTCGGCGCGATGTACGGCCGTCTCGTGCAGCCGGCGCCGGATCCACCAATTGGCCGGGCGCGGCCCGAGGAACGTCCAGACCGGCGTTTGGACGCCGGTCAGCTCGACGGCGTCGACCAGCCGCTGCGCCCCGCCGTGCAGCCAGGAGATCGCGTCGGCGGGATCGGGCGGCGGCTTGCCGCCCTCGACCATCCGCGGGTCGAGGTAGCTGTCGAGCCTGTCGCGCACAATCTGCGCCGCCCAGCGGTCGCCCCGGCCGACGTGGCGGAACAGTTGCCGCAGGGTCCAGTCCGGGCAGGTGGGCACCGGCATCGACTCGTCGGCATCCCGGAAAAGCTCCGCGAACGCGCGGTTTTCGTCGAGGAACGCTCCGGCATAGTCCACGCCGGTCAGGCTACGCTCCCGTTCGTCGCCGAGCGTCACGCCAGCGTGGCGCTCGCGGGCCGGCGTCGCGCTGGCGTGACGCTCGGCCGGCGCGCTCAGGGTCGCGGCGCGCCCAGGCGGTAGACCCGCCAGCCGGCCCGCTGCCAACGGGTGACGTCCAGGCAGTTGCGGCCGTCGACGACGACGCGGGCCCGCACCCGGTCGGCCAGGTCGTCGGGGTCCATCTCGACGAACTGGCGCCACTCGGTGAGCACCAGCACCGCGTCCGCGCGCTCGCAGGCCTCCTCGACCGAGACGGCGTAGTTCAGCGTGGGGAACAGCCGCTGCGCGTTGTCCAGGGCCTTCGGGTCGTACACGTTGACCGCGGCGCCGTTGAGCTGCAGCTGGCCGGCGACATTGAGCGCCGGCGAGTCGCGCACGTCGTCGGATTCGGGCTTGAACGCCGCGCCGAGCACCGCGACGTTGGCTCCCAGCAGCGAGCCGCCGCAGGCCGCGCTGGCCAGTTCCACCATCCGGGTGCGGCGGCGCATGTTGATGCTGTCCACCTCGCGCAGGAACGTCAGCGCCTGATCGGCGCCCAGCTCGCCGGCGCGCGCCATGAACGCCCGGATGTCCTTGGGCAGGCAGCCCCCGCCGAAACCCAAACCGGCGTTGAGGAATTGGCGCCCGATCCGCGGGTCGTAGCCCAGCGCATCGGCCAGCAGGCTGACGTCGGCGCCGGCGGCCTCGCACACCTCGGAGATCGCGTTGATGAACGAAATCTTGGTCGCCAGAAAGGCATTGGCGGATACCTTGACCAACTCCGCGGTCTGCAGATCCGTCACCAGGAACGGCACCCCGGCGTCCAACAGCGGCCCGTACAGCTCTCGGACGGCGGCCTCGGCGCGCGGTGAATCCTGTTTGATGCCCAGCACAATCCGGTCCGGCCGCAGGGTGTCCTGCACGGCGTAGCCCTCGCGCAGAAACTCAGGGTTCCAAGCGATTTCGACGTTGACGCCGCGCGGCGCCAGCGCCGCCGCCCGCTGGTTCAGCTCGGCCGCGGTGCCCACCGGGACGGTCGATTTGCCGACCAGCACCGCCGACGTCGTCAACCGGGGCACCAATTCGTCGATGACCGCGTACACGTGGCGCAGATCGGCGCCGTATTCGCCCTTCTTCTGCGGGGTGCCCACACCCAGGAAGTGCACGTCGGCGAAGCCGGCCGCCATGTCGTAGTCGGTGGTGAAGCGCAGCCGGCCCGCGGCGAGGTTCTCGTTCAACAGCTTTCGCAGGCCGGGCTCGTAGAAGGGGATGTCACCCCCGGCGAGCTTGGCCACCTTGCCCGGGTCGATGTCGACCCCGAGCACGTCGTGTCCCAGCTCCGCCATTCCCACCGCGTGGGTGGCGCCCAGGTAACCCGTGCCGAACACGGTGCATCGCATACAACCGGTGTAGGTGGCCCCGATGAGCTGATTGCATCGCTGGGCTAAGCGTCAGGCAAACGGCGGATGACAGCTGGCCGATGGCGCCGACACTGCCCGGTACTAGCGGTGGGCCCGGTACTAGCGGTGGGCCCGGTACTAGTGGTGGCCGAAGCCGCCGTGCCCGCCGCCGAAGCCGGGGAAGCCGCCACCGCCGTGGCCGCCGCCGCCCGGGAAGCCGGGGAAGCCACCGCCGCCGTGCCCGCCGCCGTCACCGCCGCCGTGGCCGGGCGGTCCGCCGAATCCGGGACCACCCAGGCCGGGGATCGGCAACGGGATCGGCACCGGGATGGGGGCGACCGCCGGCGGCGGGGGTGGCGGGGCCGCCGGAGCCGGCGCGGGTGCCTCCGGGACGGGCACGGGCGCCACCTGAACCGGGGCCGGGGCCGGGGCCGCCGGGGCCGGTGCCGGGGCCTCCGGCGCGGGTGCAGGGGCCTGAGGCGCGGCAGCGGGTGCGGGCGCGGGCGCCTCGGGGGCGGGCGCCGGGGCCGGAGCCGCCGGCGCGGGTCGGGTGGGTGCGACGACGACGTTCTGGTTCGGGCTGGGCCGCACGTTGGCCGTCGGCCGGATGGCGATCGCCAGCGAGACCACCAGGGCCACCACACCGATGACGAAGATCGCCGCCACCGCGCTGCCCACCAGCTTGAACGAGCTGCGGTCCGCGTAGTCGGCGTCGACCAGCTCGGTGGCCGCGGCCTGGGTGCCGGTGAAGAACTCGTCCGGGTCGTCGGGGACCGCGCTGTAGGCCAGGCCGTCGGCGCCGGCGTCGGCGGGGGTCTCGAAGTAGCCGGGCGCCACCGCGAGCGGATTGATGGCACCGGTGCCCGGGTCCTGCGCGTAGGCCAGCGCCGCGGTGGACGACGCGAACAGCGGAGCGTGCGCCGAGGCCAGGGCCGCGCCGCGGGCCAGCGCGGTGTCCGGCTCCTCGGGCGCGGTCAGCGGAAGCGTGGTCGCCGCCTCCAGGGCCGGCTTGATCAGCGGGATGTCGATGCCCGAGCCGACGACGAACACGGCGTCGGGGCGGGTCTCCAGGTTCTCGGCGTTGGAGACCATCGAGGCCAGCTCGGCCACCGCCGCCTCGTCGTCTTCGGGGAGGGGCTGGCGCCGCACGTCGGCGATGGAGCCGTCCGCGCTGTCGACGACCGCCAGCGTCGCGGTGTCGGGCTCGATGTACAGAAGCGCGGTGTGCGCGTAGTTGGTCCGGTGGCCGACCGCTTGGGCCAGCGCGGCCGCGGCCAGGAAGGCCGAGACCAGCATCACATTTTCGACCTTGTGGGCGGCCAGCTTGTCGCGCAGCGCGGCGGCCTCGACCGGGTCGGTGAACGTCACGCCGGTCGAGGCGAGCTGGTAGCCGCCCTCGGCCGCCCCCTGCCGAGTTCCCAGTATCGCCGAAAGCACCTGGTCGGAGGCGGTGACAGTTGCTGCATCCTCGCTTGTGGCGACGTCGAAGTTGTCTTCGTCGACGGTGGCGCCATCGCCGTTCTCGCCTTCGACCAGCACCATTCGGACTGCCGTCGGCGCCATCGACACGCCCAGTACGGTGTCCAAAGCTCCTCCAATAGTCGGTTGCTAGTCCTTCGCGGTGAGGGCGTGCTCGTCGCACGACATGATGGCGCAAGACATCGCTGAGTCCCCACCCGATATTCCCCTAATGCCCCGATTTTACGCGCCATCGATGGCCGGGGGGTGGGCCGGAGGGGGCCGGCACCAGTCCGCGGGGCCGGTCTAGGGGACCGGGACTCCCGGGCCCAGGTGGCGATGCAGCCAGTCGTCCCAGTGCTCGTGGTCGCCGGAGTGCGGCGAGGGGGCCGGAGACACCGGAGCCTGGGGCGGGGGCGCCGCCGGTACGGGCGCTGCCGGTGGCGGCGGTGGGGCGGCGCTGGGCGGCGGCGGGTTGTCGGGGGCGACGACCTGGGTGCCCACCTCGGGGCGCTTGTCGGCGTGCGGCCGGATGAACGCCAGCGCCCACGCCAGGGCGACGATGCCGCCGACGAAGATCACCGCCACCGCGGCGATCGTGGCCACCGACTTGGGACTGCGCCCTTCGCGGGTGGGCTCGGACGCCGGATCGTCGTGCGTGTCGGCGCTGTAGGCGAGTTCGGCCGCCGGCGGCGCGGTCGCGGTCGACGAGAGGTGCGTCGACGCCATCTCGACCGTCCGCGGCGCGCCCAACCGCGCGTTGGCCGCGGCCAGCGAGGCACCCCGAGCCAGGGCCATCTCCGGTTCCTCGGGCGTCGTCACCGATAACGACGTCGCGGCCTCGAGGGTGGGCTTGATCGCCGGGATGTCCACATCCGACCCGACCAAAAAGAGCCCATCGGGTCGCGATCGCATCGATTCGGCACCCGACACCATCGCGGTGAGCTTTGCCAGCGCGGCGTCGTCATGGCCCGGCAGCGGGTGGCGGTGCACGTCGGTGACCGTTCCGTTGCGGGTGTCGACGACGGCCAGGGTCGCGCTGGTCGGCTCGACGAGCAGGAGTGCGGTGCGGGCCCAGTTGGTGGCGCTGCCCATGGCCTGGGCCAGGGCCGCGGCGGCCATGACCGCCGAAACCAGCATCACGTTCTCGATCTTGCGGGCCGCCAACGCGTCGCGGAGTGCGGCCGCCTTAACCGGGTCGGTCCAGCTCACCCCGCTCGATTTGAGCCGGTAACCGCCCTGGGTCGCGCTGTCCCGGGTTTCCAGGATCGCCGCGACGACGTGGTGGGCGGCGGCCGCGGGGGTTGCGTCGGCGGTGACGTCGAAGCCGTCCTGATCGACGGTCAGCCCGCCGGCCGATTCTCCTTCGACGAGCACCATGCGGACTGTCTCAGGCGCCATCGACACGCCGAGTACGACGTCCACCGCTCCTCCAAATCGTCCGAAAGTCGGTTGCTGTGCCGGGTGGCTGCGTAGCCGCGTCGGGGCTCGCGATTTGAGGGTCAGCCGGGACTTGCTGAGAGTTCTGGCCGCGGCCATACCCTAGTCCGCCACCCTAGCGCGCCGGGTCAGACACGCAGGCGAGCCGGAATCCGCGCTACCGGTGGCCGTGGCCGCCACCGAACCCGTGGCCGCCACCGAAGGGACCATGCCCGCCGAACGGGCCGTGACCCCCGCCGAAGGGACCATGCCCGCCGAACGGGCCGTGACCCCCGCCGAAGGGACCGTGGCCGCCGAACGGACCGTGCCCGCCGAAGGGACCGTGGCCCCCACCGAACGGGCCGTGGCCGCCGAAGGGGCCGTGACCGGGCGCGGGTGGGCGGGCGAGCGGCACGCGCGGCGGCGGAACGAACACCGGCGGCGGAAGGACGGGAACGGGGACGGCGATGGGCGGCGGGGCCGGGGGCGGTGGTGCGATCGGGTGCGGCGCGGCCAGCGGCCGCGGCGGCGTGATCTTCGGCTGCGCCTGGACCGGCGGCGCGGGCGGGGGCGGCGCCGGAGCGGGGGCGATGATGTTCTCGTTGGGGCTGGGCCGCAACGCGACGGTGGGCCGGATGCTGATCGCCAGGGCGATCTCCAGCGCCACCACGGCGGCGATGAAAATCACCGCCAGGGTGCTGCTGACCAGCAGCAGCGACTTGCGCCGCCGGGCGCGTTCGTCGAGGTCGATCAGTGTCTTGGCCTCGGCATCATCGTCGGGAACCGCGCTGTAGGCGACGTTGGCCTTGCCCTCGCCGGCGTCGGCGGCCTGCGCCGCAATGCGGCTGTGGTACTCGGGCTGATAGCCGGGCAGCAGGCCGGGGGACTGCCCGGCCAGGGCGAGCGGGTCGACCTCTCCGGTGCCGGGATCCAGCGCGTAAGCCAGCGCCGCGGTGGACGACGCGAACAGCGGCGCGTTCGCCGACGCCAGTGCGGCGCCCCTGGCCAGGGCCATCTCCGGCTCGTCCGGCACCGACAGCTCCAGCGACGTCGCAGCCTCCAGCGCCGGCTTGATCAGCGGGACGTCGACGCCGGAGCCGACCAGGACCAGGCCCTCCGGACGGGTTGGCAGGGACTCGGCGCTGGCGGCCATGTCGACGAGTTCGGCCACCGCCTGGTCCTCGTCCTCCGGCAGGGGCCGACGGCGGACCTCCGAGACCGAACCGTCGGCGGTGTCGACCACCGCCATCGTCGCGCTGTAGGGCTCGACGAACAGCATCGCGGTCCGCGCGTAGTTGGTGGCGTCGCCGACGGCCTGGGTCAGTGCTGCGGCGGCCATGAAGGCCGAGACCAGCATGACGTTTTCCACCTTGTACGCGATCAAGGCGTCGCGCAGCATGGCCGCCTCGACGTGATCGGTCCAGGTAACGCCGGTCGACAGCAGCTGGTAGCCGCTGTCGGCGGCACCCTCCCGGGTGCCCAGGATCGCCGAAATGACCTGGTCGGGGGCGGTGCCGGGGAGGGCGGTTCGTCGGGTGTCGACGTCGAAGTCGTCCTCGTCGACAGTGACGCCGTCGGCGCTTTCGCCTTCGACCAGAACCATGCGCACCTTGGTCGGCGTCATCGCGACGCCAAGCACGATGCCCGCCACTGCTTCTAGCCCCCTGCCCCATTTGCTGCGCTGCCCGACACGCCCTCCGGGCAACATCCCTATTGCGCGTGCGCCACGAATTTCCTTGCCGTAGCTGAGCCCGGCTCACAACCCAAGCCGTTTGCTGGGTTGATGAAATTCTGGCGGACGAGGCGGCGTCTTTTCGCCAGCCTCAATACCGCAACCCTACTCGTGTGAGCTCGACCGGCGTCGTGGCGCGGGTCGACGGAGTGGTCGGCGCGGGGCTATTTGTGCCCGCCGCCGAGTCCGCCCAGGCCGCCGCCGCTGTGACCACCGCCGAAGCCACCCAGGCCACCGCCACCGCCCAGGCCGCCGCCGCTGTGACCACCGCCCAAGCCACCCAAACCGCCGCCGGGCGCCGGGGCGTGGCCACCGCCGAAGCCGCCCAAGCCGCCGCCGGGCGCCGGGGCGTGGCCACCGCCGAACCCGCCCAAGCCGCCGCCGGGCGCACCGGCACCTGGAGTGGGAAGGTGACCGCCACCCGAGCCGCCCGGAGTGCTGCCCGCGCCCGGGAGGGGAAGGTGACCGCCACCGGAGCCACCCGGGGTACCGGCCCCGGGCGTCGGAACGTGCCCGCCACCCGATCCACCGGTGCCGCCCGGGCCACCGGCACCGGGCGTGGGAACGTGCCCGCCGCCCGAGCCACCCGAACCACCGGCACCGGGCGTGGGAACGTGACCGCCGCCCGAGCCACCCGAACCGCCGGCGCCGGGGGTGGGCGCGTGACCGCCGCCGTAGTTGCCGGGGCTGTCCGGCTTGGGCGGCGTGCCTTCGCCGGGCGGGGTCTGGTGCTGCGGCGGTGACTGCGGAACAGTGCCGCCGACCTGCGGAGGCGACGGCGGCTGCGGGACGCGCACCGGCGGTTGCACCGGTTGTGGAACCGACAGCCGCGGCGGCGCCAGCAGCTGCGGCGGGCTGACCGGATCGGGCACCGGGATGCGCACCGGCACCGGAACCGGGACCGGCGGGACCACCACTGGGACCGGCACCACCGGCGGGGCCGCGGGGATCGGCGGCGCCTCCGGAAGCGGCGGCGCAGCCGGCGGCGGGGCGGCCGGCAACGGCGCGGCGACCGGCGGGCTCAACGGCTTGGGCGCCGCCACCGGCTCGGGCACGCTGATCTTGGGCTGCGGTGCCGACGCCTGCACCGGCGGCGGTGCCGGCGCCTGCTCGGTGGGAACGATCAGATGTTGATTCGGGGTAGGTTGCAACGCCACGGTTCCGGTGGTGCGGATGCCGATCGCCAGCGCGATCTCCAGCGCCAGCACCGCGCTGATGCCGACCACCGCCAGCCCGCTGCCCACCAGCAGGACCGGCCGTCGACGCGGCTCACTGTCCTCGGGAAGGAACAGCTTCTCGATGACGACGGTCGGCGACTCGGCGTCCTCGTCCCCCACCGCGCTGTAGGCGAGTTCGTCGTCGCCGGGCTCGGGATCGACGGGGACATAGAGGTAGTCGGGCAGCGAGTACTGGTCGACAGCGCCGGTGCCGGGGTCTTGTGCGTAGGCCAGCGCCGCCGTCGACGACGCGAACAGCGGCGCGTTCGCCGCGGCCAGGGCGGCCCCGCGGGCCAGCGCGGTCTCCGGCTCCTCGGCCACACTCACGTCGAGGAACGTCGTGGTCTGCAGCACCTGCTTGAGCGGAGCGACGTCGACGCCCGAGCCGACCAACAACAGACCGCCCGGCAGGGACTCCAGCTTCTCCAGCCCGGCGACCATCGCGCTGAGCTGCCCGGCCGCGTCGCCGTAGGACTCGGCGCGAATCTGCTGCTTGTAGACATCGGGGATGGAGCCGTCGGAGGTCTCGACGACCGCCAAGGTCGCGGTATCGGGTTCCACCAGCAGCACCGCGGTGCGCTCGTAACCCATTGCGCCGCCGACGTTTTGCGCCAGCGCCGCAGCCGCCAGAAACGCCGAGACCAGCATGACATTGTCGATCCGGCGAGCCGCCAACGCGTCGCGCAGGGCCGCGGCTTCGAGTTGATCGGTCCACGTCACCCCGATGGAGGAGAGCTGCAGGCCGGCGTCGGCGGCGCCCTCCCGGGTGCCCAGAATGGCCGAGATCACCCGATCCGGGGCGCTCGCGGTGGCCGCGTCATCGGCGCCGGTGACATCGATCGCGTCCTCTTCCACCGTCGCGCCATCGGCGTATTCGCCTTCCAGAACGACCATTTGGATCGAAGACGGTGCCATCGACACCCCGAGCACGATATTCAAGACAAACCCCTCCAAAGGTGTTGCGCGATCGCCACGGCCAGGCGGAGGAAAAAACCACGGCTAACTAAGTATCGCGCAGAACGGTGGCGTGAGAGCCCCGCAGAACCTATGTAGACGTTATGAAGTTCTGGTACGAGCGCGACGGTGTCGGTCCTCGCTGGCCCTGGTACTTCGAACCTACGCGAGTGCTGCCGTACGGGTGTTCGGCCGGACTGGTCAACCGCAGAATGCACAGCTGGCCGATCTTCATGCCCGGCCACAGCGTGATCGGCAGGTTGGCGACGTTGGACAGCTCGAGCGTGATGTGGCCGCTGAATCCGGGATCGATGAAGCCGGCGGTCGAGTGCGTCAGCAGCCCCAGGCGGCCCAGGGACGATTTGCCCTCCAAACGTCCGGCGAGGTCGTCGGGCAGGGTGATGAGCTCGAGCGTCGAGCCGAGCACGAACTCGCCGGGGTGCAGCACGAACGGCTCACCGTCTTGCGGTTCGACCAGCGAGGTGAGCTCGTCCTGCTGCTTGGCCGGGTCGATGTGGGTGTAGCGAGTGTTGTTGAAAACCCGGAACATGCAGTCAAGGCGGACGTCGATGCTGGACGGCTGCACCAGCGCGTCATCGAACGGCTCGATGCCCAACCGCCCGGCGGTGATTTCGGCCCTGAGGTCGCGATCGGAGAGCAGCACCAAGCGAGCCTAACTGCTGCGCAGCCCGTTCAGCGGAGATAGACCTCGTCGCCGGTGGGGTATCCGCCGCCGATGGTCGTGACGTGGACGTGGTCGTAGTGGCCGAGCCGGCTCGTTTGGGCGCCGTTGGGGGTGTAGTAGACGCCGCGCCAGATCGCGTCCTGGATTCCGAACCGGTCGGCGTTCTGCAGCACGTAGGCCACGATCGCGTTCCCCAGCGCGATGCCCTGGGCGCTTTCCGGGTCGGGAATCATCACGTCGATCGCCATGCCGAGGGGGTGCCAGGGCAGCGGATCCGGTCGCACTCCCCCGATCTCGTGGATCTGGGGGAACTCGGCGCTGATGCTGCGGGCGGTCAGGATGGTGCGCACCTGCAGGCCCCGTTCCGGCGCGACGCCGGCGGGCAGGAAGCGGGAGCGGGTGTGATAGCGCGAGGCAGCGACGGGCTGGCCGTCGCCGAATCCTTTACTGAGCCGCGTCGATGCCAAGGTCACGATTTCCGCGCAACACGGAGCGGGCTCGTTGATAACGGGTTTGGCTGTCTCGCGCTCCGCGAATGGATGAACATCGGCCGAGACCGCGAAGAAGACGGCGGCGGGCGCGAGCACCGCAGCCAGGGTCGCCGACGGTTTGCGTCGGTTGCTGGCTAATGCGTGTCGACCCACGCCCAGCACATTACGGCGCAATCACGAAATAATAAACACGGGCATTTCGCCGACCGGCGGATATTGTGCATGCGTGGTTTAAGGCGTAATGCGACGGGCGATTGGCGGCCGGCCGCGACGGCCCAGGCAG
The DNA here is from genome assembly GCF_025821985.1 of Mycobacterium timonense. Classification (NCBI taxonomy): domain Bacteria; kingdom Bacillati; phylum Actinomycetota; class Actinomycetes; order Mycobacteriales; family Mycobacteriaceae; genus Mycobacterium; species Mycobacterium timonense. The sequence continues at coordinate 432,811 of NZ_JACKSY010000104.1, forward strand.
GTGAGCGTCCGCGGCGCCGGATGCTAGCCTTCTGACGCGACCGCGCCGATGTAGTTCAATGGCAGAACATCAGCTTCCCAAGCTGAGAACGCGGGTTCGATTCCCGTCATCGGCTCCACGACCCCATGCTCCGGGCAACGGCCCAAGTTCTCGGCATCGCCAACGGCGACGCCGGCCTGCATCACAACCCGCGCACGGGTTTCCGCGTCACCGGCGCGTCACCAATCAGGGTGAGTTGTACGGCGTCGCAACCTTGGCTTAGGTGTCAAAAAGCGGTGAAAGAAGGCTGCGGTGGCTGGCCATCTGACGATGCAGTTGGAGGCGATGGCGTCGGCCGCACACATCCTGACAAACCAAGCCGACGGCTTCAGCAGCGAACTCGACAGCATCGCCGACGACTGGCGCAATCTGTCATCGACGTGGCAAGGCGCCGCCGCATCTGATTTCCGGCCCGCATGGGATGAGTGGCACCAAGGCGCAAAGGCCGTCGCAACGCTGCTATCGGAACACTCCCAGCTGTTGCTCCGCTCACTGGACCTCATGCTCGACCACGAGACGATTGCCGCGAGAGCCTTCGCCGCCCTGTCCCCAACGGATCCGGAATCATGAGCCGCCGTTACACGGTCGATCTTGAGGCACTGTCGCATTTGCCGACCGACTGGCGAAATTCACTGCCAGCGCGGAACAAATTGCCGCGGCCGTCGACCAATGCATCGCCGAACTCCACGGTTCCTGGCTGGGTCGCGGCGCAGACGCCGAGCGCGAGTACCACCAAAGATGGGTAGCAGCCGACAAACAAATGCGAGAAGCGCTCACCGAATTGCGCACCAATGTGGAGAGGGCGCACCGCAACTATGACGGTGTGGCCCAACACAATACGGCCATGTGGCCCTGAATCGGGCCGCAACTACAGTCGCTACGCATCTGGATCCGGCCGCCAGACGACTTCCAGGTCATCTCCGGAAAGCGTGACCAGCGCCTGGGTTACGCCGTCGGCATCTGAAAACTCCACCTCGTACGCGGACGGGAGAGTGCTATCCGAATCCTTCGTGTAATCCATGACGATAGTCCCGCGTGAACCGGCAGGCAGGTTGTGCTCCGGCAGCGGCAGCAGCAGCCTGATCACGTCATACTCTCGAGGTCTCAACGCTTTACGTTCTCTCATTTGCTCGTAGGGATCGCCGTCACCAAGCGCACCACACCGTCGTTTCCGCGTATCCAGGGGAACGTCACATCTATGACCCTTCCCTTCGCTCCGGCGATCGAGATCACTCGGTTGTATTTTATGCCGTACTGGGTGACACCCGTTTCGTTCGAACCACTTCGCCTTCGGTCCCCCAGTTACGTGGTCGGGATTGAGCAAGTACCTTTCAAGCTTGTCCAGATCGCTTTCCTGTGAAAGCCTGGCCGCCTGCACCACATCAATGCCGGCACCACCACTTGCCGCCTTCTCGGCTGCGAAGATTCTTGCGTTCGCGGCGAGGAGTGGCAGCTGAAAATTCACTCTCCAACCCCTGGCGTTTGACGCGCTAAACCGCTGACACCGAAACGTGACCGATGCGTGGCCAAATATCAACGCGCCCTTGCGCTTCCGCAGGTCATCGCCCATTTACGATCCCTATTGCAACTATGTCAGTTAAAAGGAATTGGGGCCATGCGGACGGGTGTTCGGTGTGTTCTTGCGACGGTCGGCGTCGCTGCGTGTGTGGTGGTGACGCCGGCCGGCGTCAGCCTGGCCGCGGCGAGCCAGTCGCACGCGTTCGCGATCGCGTCGGTGCTGCCCAGCAGCGGCGAGATGGTCGGCGTGGCGCACCCCGTGGTCGTGACGTTCCGCGTGCCCATCACCGATCCGGCCAAGCGACACGCGGCCGAACAGACCATTGACGTCAAATCGACACCCGCGATGAGCGGCAAGTTCGAATGGCTCGACAACCGTGTCGTGCAATGGGTTCCGGACCGGTACTGGCCCGCGCACAGCACGATTGCGCTGACCGTCGGCGGGGTTGCCACCGAGATCAAGACGGGTCCCGCGGTCATCGGGGTGGCCAGCATCTCCGAACACACCTTCACCGTGAGCATCGACGGCGTCGAAGCCGGCCCGCCGACCTCGCTGCCGGCGCCGCACCACCGGCCCCACTTCGGTGAGCAGGGGGTGATGCCGGCCTCGATGGGCAGGCCGGAATTCCCGACGCCGGTGGGCTCGTACACCGTCCTGTCGAAAGAGCGTGCGGTGACGATGGATTCGAGCAGCGTCGGCATTCCCGTCGACGATCCCGACGGATACCTGCTGACCGTCAACTACGCCGTCCGCATCACCAACCGCGGCCTGTTCGTGCATTCCGCGCCGTGGGCGGTCCGCTCACTGGGGCTGGAAAACGTCAGCCACGGGTGCATCAGCCTGAGTCCCGACGACGCCGAGTGGTACTACGACCACGTCAACGTCGGCGACCCGGTGATCGTCCAAAACTAACGACGGCCGGGCGTAACCAACCGCAGCACAAAGTAATTCGCGGGGTACACCGCGTCACCCAGGCGGCGTCCCGGCACCTGGAACAGGAAATAGCCACTCCCACAACGAAAGCGGGCCCACCGGCATGCAAACCGGCGGGCCCGCTATAAGCGAACGAAGCGTCAGCTGGCACCCGAGGGGCCGGGCCGCACCGGCTGACCGGGCACCGGACCGCCGGTGGGCGCCGGGCCGGTCGGCGCGTCCTTCACACCCGACATGTCGATGATGGGAGCGGCCGCCTCCACCGGGGCGCCGGCCGCGGCCGGCCCGCCGAGCGCGATCAGCGGCGCGCCGGCCGGCACCACCGGCACCGGGGGCGCGAGTGGCACGGGGGCACCCAGCGGCAACGGAGCGCCCAGCGGCACCGGCACCGGAGCGCCGAGCGGCACCGGCCCGGGCACGGCCATCGGCACGCCGGACATGTCGGTGAGGGGGGCCGCGCACATGTCCGTCGCACCCGCGGCCACCGCACCACCGGCCGCGGGCGCACCGCCGGCGACCGGCCCACCGGCGGCGGGCGCCACTTCGCCCGACTGCCCCTGAATGCACGCGTGGCCGCCCGTTATCAGCGGGGCGGCCGCCGCATCGGGGCTCAACGCTATGGCCGCTCCGCACAACCCAGCGCTCGCAACCACTTTCATGTTGAACCGATCGACGATCGCCATCAGCGTCAACTTCCCTTCATCCACGCTCTGCTAGTTCGGCAATGTTTTGGTGCAGCAGACCCGCTTCGCCGTACCCGGCCTTTTCACGACCGGGCTAATTGTCGGTAGCCGGCGCGCGACACGAGCCGCGCCGCACCGCGCCGTTTCCAAATGGTGACGTCACAACGGTGTCACGGAGCCACCCGGCGCCGGCGCACCCCGGCCGGGCGACTTCGAATCGCAGGGAATCTATTTTTCCGCAGGCCATTCACAGGAAATTTTTGGTGAACAATGGCCGGTTTCGAGGTTACATAGAAGTGAACACCGTGATCGGAACGGTTGACAGGAAGAGGGGAAGGGATTATGGCACCAGGTCGTCTAGCTGGCGGTTTGATCGGCTCAGCGCTGCTCGGTGGCCCGCTTCTCGCCGCGGTCGTCTGGGCCGGCCCGGCACAGGCCGACGCGGCCGGCTTCCTCAACGACATGCACCGGGACGGCATCCATGCCGTGACCGGCGGCGACGCGGCGCTGCTGCAGGCGGGCCTGAACATCTGCCAGCAAATATCGTGGGGCGCCCCGCCCGCGCAGCTCGAGGGTCTGGCGCTGCAGCGTTCCGACGACCGGCAGGGGCCCGGCGGGCTCACCCCCCAGCAGGCCGACGACCTCGTCGGTTACGCCATGCGCGATCTGTGCCCCAGCTAGCACCGCCCAGCCCCGCTAGGTAGGCCCGAGTGGACGGTCGCCGCGTGCCGCGACCGCCCACTCCTCTTCGCCGACTGTTCATCCTCCGGATGTGTTTGCGCAGCGGTTTTTCGCACTTCTGTGTCAAAGTGCATCATCCGCATCGGGCACAGACGAAGGAGAAGGTTGGATGGCGGCACGCAGGCTGGTTGGCCGGGTAACGGGCGCGGCGCTGACGGCGGGCCCACTGGTGCTGGCGGGGATGCTGACGGCGACCGTGACGGCCGGCCCGGCCCGGGCGGACCAGGCCGCCTTCCTCAACGACCTGCACAACGCCGGGATCCATGCCGTCAACGGCGGCGACGACGCGCTCCTGCAAATGGGCGCGGATTTGTGCCAACAGCTGTCCTGGGGGGCATCTCCCCAGCAGCTGGAGGGGCTCGCGCTGCAGCGCTCCGACGCCGACCAGGGCACCGGCGGCATCAACGGCCGGCAGGCCGCGGACGTGGTGATCTTCGCGTTGCGCGATCTGTGCCCCAACGCCTAGCACCGGCCCGGTCGCTACCCAGGCGTCCGGTCCAGGCTAGGGTGACAGTCGAGTGAAGCTGAACGCACATAACCTGACCGGTCTCAAAATCCCCGTCCCGACCTATGACCGTAGCCAAATCGGCATCGGCATAGCGCATTTCGGCGTCGGGGGTTTTCATCGTGCCCACCAGGCCATGTACCTGGACCGCTTGCTGAACGACGGCCTCGCCCGGGACTGGGGCATCTGCGGTATCGGCGTGCTGCCCGACGACCGGCGCATGCGCGACGCGCTGCGCAGCCAGGACTACCTCTACACGCTGATCCTGGAACATCCCGACGGCACCCAGGAGCCGCGCGTCATCGGATCCATCGTCGACTTCCGTTACGCGCCTGAGGATCCCGGTTCCGTCGTCGATCTGCTGGCCGATCCCGCCACCCGGATCATCTCGCTCACCATCACCGAGGGCGGCTACCAGCCGCCGCTCAGCGCGGCGTTCGAGTTGGTGGCCGAGGCGCTGAATCGGCGACGGGAGCGTGGCCTGCCCTCTCCGACGATCGTCTCCTGCGACAACATCATCAAAAACGGAGACGTGGCCCGGCGCGCCTTCACCGCCCACGCCGAGCAGGTCAATCCCGAACTCGCGCAATGGATGCGGGAGAACACCACCTTCCCCAACTCGATGGTCGACCGGATCACCCCGACGCCCACACCGGACCTCGTCGACCGGTTGGCCGCCGAGTTCGGCGTGCAGGACGCCGAGCCGGTGGTGGCCGAGCCGTTCGCCATGTGGGTGCTCGAGGACGACTTCGCCGACGGGCGGCCCCCGCTGGACAAGGCCGGCGTGCGGCTGGTCGACGACGTGGCACCCTACGAGGCGATCAAGCTGCGGCTGCTCAACGCCGGCCATCAGGGCCTGTGCTATTTCGCCTACCTGGCCGGATACCGCGAGGTGCACGAGGCCGCCCAGGATCCGGTGATCGCGGAATTCCTTGCCCGCTACATGGATTCGGAGGCGATGCCGACGCTGCCGCGGATGCCCGGCCTGGAAGACTTCCGCGACGGCCTCATCCCCCGCTTCGCCAACGCCTATGTGGGCGACCAGGTGGCCCGGCTGTGCGCGGACTCCTCCGACCACATCCCGAAGTGGCTCTTGCCGGTGGTGCACGACAACCTGCGCTCCGGCGGCCCGGTGCAGCTGTCCGCGGCGATCGTCGCGAGCTGGGCTCGCTACGCCGAGGGCGTGGACGAACAGGGCCGCCCGATCGAGGTGGTGGACCGGCTCGCCGACACCCTGGTGCCGCTCGCCCGCTCGCAGCGCGAGAATCCGGACGCGTTTCTGGCCAACCGTGCGGTGTTCGGCGACCTGATCGACGCACCGCGCTTCCGCGAGGCCTACCGGTGGGCCCTGGACTCGCTGCACCGGCGCGGCGCGCGCGCGACGTTGCGGGCGCTGATCGGGGCCGACGGGTCGTGAGCCTGGTCGCGGGCATCGACCCGGGCACGGACCCCCGCGGCCTGACCGAGAGCGCCTAGGCTGGGCGGGAACAGCCAAAGACATGGACGCACAGGGCTATTGCGCGCGGTGGCGGCAGAACGCCGATCGCCGAGGCGTGGCCGCGCGGGTGGTCGACGAGATCGTCCGGCGCCACGGCATCACCCCGGCGCGCTTCGCGGTGCTCGAGACCCTGACCGAGTTCCGGGACCCGCTCGGCAAATCGTATTTCCTGCTGCGCCCGGACACCCCCGGCGAGCACGCCCGGGAGGCGGTGCTGATGACCTACATCCTCAATGCCGGCACCGATTACGGGATTGGCAAGGCGCCCACCGACTTTCCGCCCACCCCCTACAGCGCCGCGGAGGCGGTGCGCATCATCGCCCGCCAGCACGCCAACGACTGGAGCTACCGCCGCGACGTCCGGTTCGTGCACCGCAACGGAGCTCGCCTGGTCACCACCCCCAACGGCATGCTGATGGGATTGGGCGGCAACGGGATTCAACGGCTGTTCAGCGCGCGGGGCGGTACCACCTGGGGCGACATCTTCATGGTCAACCTGGGCCGGCTGGCCGACCCGGTCGACCAGCTGCACCGGATCATCCGCTCCGGACGCGCCTGGGGCCGGGACGCGCACGGCGTCCCGCGCGCCGCCCACCTCGACCTGGACCGCTTGTTGCACCACGAGGAACGGCACGCCGCGCAGTGGGCGGCCCGCGGTTATTTCGGCATGCTCACCGGCTACGGCCGGGAGTTGTTCCGCGAGTTGGTTTTTCGGGTGGTCAACCGATTCGAGGAAGACGCGGGATTGTGCGACGGGGGCTACAGGGCGTCGATCCCGTGGTAAAGCACCATCGCGCCGATCACCACCAGGACCGCCGCGAGCAGGGCGGCGTTGTTGCGGTCCATCCAGTCCCTGAGCCGGGCCAGCGCGTCGTCGAGGCGGCTGCCGGCCGCCAGATAGGCCAGTATCGGGATCGCGACGCTGGACGCCGCGACCGCGACGAAGAACAGCGCGGCCATCCAGTCGCCGATCGGGCCGAGTCCGCTGCTGCCGATGGCCAATCCGGCCGGGACGCAGATGAGCGCCACATCCGGGCGCACCACCGCGAGCACCGCCCCGGTGATGCCGGCGCGGGCCGGGGTGATGCTGGCGAATGACCGCATCCAGGCCGGCGACTCGCTGTGCCGGTGCCGGGTCTGCCACCGGAAAATGCCGTAGCCGATCAGCCCCGCCCCCAACACCACCCGCAGCCACGACGACCACCGCGGCGGCGACCTGTCCAGGCCGCCGAGCAGGTGCGAGGCCGCGACGGCGAGCGCGGTCAGCGCGGCCAGGCTCAGCAGCCAGCCGCCCAGGAACGCCAGGCTGCTCGGCCGCGGCCGCGGTGCCTGCAGCACCAGCACCGCCGGGATGACGGTGAGCGGCGACAAGGAGATGACCAGCCCCAGCGGCACCAGCCCGGTCAGCACGGTGCCCCAGCTTCCTGCCATGAGCGGCAATCCTGCCACCGCGACGCCGATGTGACGCCTAAACGCGCCGGGTCAGCCGGGTCAGGCCAGCGCGCGAATCCCGTTGTAGAGCACGATCAACCCGATCAGCAGCAGGATGACGGCCAGCATCGCGTCGTGGTTGGCTTCCATCCACGCTTTGAGGCGCTCCAGCGCATCGTCGAAGCGGTCCCCGGCGCCGACGTAGGCCAGGATCGGGGCGGCCACCGTCGACGCGGCCAGCACGACGAAGATCGCGGCGGCGACCAGCTGGGCGCCCGCGCTCAGGATGCTGTTGCCGACGGCCAAACCGGCTGCCGCACACAGGATGAGCACCTCGGGCCGCAGCGGCACCAGCACCGCCCCCACCACCCCGGCCCGCACCGGCGACAGCGTGGCGAACGAGCGCATCCAGCGCGGCATGCTGCGCTGCCGGTGCCGGGTGAACCAGTGGTAGGCGGCCAACGCGAGGAGCGCGACCCCGAAGACCAGCCGCACCCACGACGCCCATTTCGGCGGGGTCGCGTGCAAGCCGCTGAGCAGCTCCGAACCACCGACGAACGCGGCGGTGAGCCCGATCAGGCCCAGCACCCAGCCGCCGAGGAAGGCGAGGCTGGCCGGGCGCGGGCGGGGCGCGTGCAACACCAGCACCGCGGGAATGACCGTGATCGGCGAGAGCGCGATGACCGCCGCCAGCGCGACCAGCTTGCTCAGCACCGATGCCCAACTTGGTTCCACGGGCAGCCATCATCGCATCGGCGCGACGCCGGCGCATGGCCGCGCCGGTCAGCACTTGCGGCGCAGCGTCCAGGCCGGTACCCAGTGCGTCACGGTCCGGCATTTGGCGCCGTAGGCCACCGGATAGGTGACCAGGCCCCACCAGTCGCCCTGCTCGCACAGCGCCCAGCAACTCAGGCGCCCCTCCACCACCTTGTGCAGTTGCAGACCGTTGGGCTGATACCGCCCCGAGCGGTGCGGCTGGCGCGGGAACAACACGGTCAGATCGACCAGCACGGCGATCGGCGGGCGCACCACCCGAAACGGGCTGCGCACCGGTTGGCCGTTGTATCCGATCGACGCGAGCGGATCCATCGATCGATCATACGTTCGAATCCTGAGGTGTCCGGGTACGCCGGGTGGCCCGACGGGCGTCTGGCAACATGGCGGTGTGTCCAGCCCGACCCGTCCGGCGGTACCGGCCGCGCTGGACCCGTGGATCGTCGCGGCGCTGGCCGCCGCGGTGAGCCTGGCCGGGGCCGCGCGGCCGTCCTTCTGGTACGACGAGGCCGCGACCATCTCGGCCTCCTACAGCCGGTCGCTGACCCAGATGTGGCACATGCTGGGCAATGTCGACGCCGTGCACGGCCTGTACTACCTGCTCATGCACGGCTGGTTCCGGCTCGTCCCGCCCACCGAGTTCTGGTCGCGCGCCCCCAGTGGGCTGGCGGTGGGGGCCGCCGCGGCCGGCGTCGTCGTGTTGGGCAGGCAGTTCTCGTCGCGCACGGTCGCGGTGACCTCCGGTGTTTTCTGCGCGGTGTTGCCGCGCACCACCTGGGCCGGCGTCGAGGCCCGGCCGTATGCCCTGTCGATGATGGCCGCGGTGTGGCTGAGCGTGCTGCTGGTTTTCGCCGCCCGCCGCCAATCCCGTTGGCCGTGGCTGTGTTTCGGCCTCGCCCTGGTGTGCTCGGTGCTGCTCGACGCGTACATCGCGCTGCTGCTCGCGGCGTACGCCGTCTTCGTCGGCGTCTGCTGTCGCACCCGAACGGTGTTGTGGCGCTTCGGCATCAGCTCGGTGGTGGCGGTGGGGGTGCTGCTGCCGTTCCTGCTGACGGTGGCCGGGCAGGCGCACCAGATCAGCTGGGTGGCGCCGATCGGGCACCGCACCATCGAAGACGTGGTGATGCAGCAGTATTTCGAACGCAGCCCGCCGTTCGCCGTGCTGTCGGCGCTGCTGATCTGCGCGGCAATCGCGTTGTGGCTCAGCCGGTCCGCGCCGCTGGGGCCCTCGGAGCGGCAACTGCTGGTGCTGGCGACGTGCTGGGTCGGGATACCGACCGCGGCGATCGTGGCCTACTCGGCGCTGGTGCATCCGATCTACACGCCCCGCTACCTGTGCTTCACCGCGCCGGCGATGGCGCTGATCCTGAGCGTCTGCAGCGCCGCGATAGCCGCCAAGCCCTGGGTGACCACCGCCGTGGTCGGTGTTTTCGCTATCGCTGCGGTGCCGAATTATGTTCGAGCACAGCGCAATCCGTATGCCAAGTATGGGATGGACTACAGCCAGGTCGCCGATCTGATCACCGCGAAGGCCGCACCCGGCGATTGCCTGCTGGTCAACGACACGGTGACGTTCATGCCCGCCCCGATGCGCCCGCTGTTGGCGGCGCGCCCGGACGCGTATCGCAAGCTGATCGATCTCACGCTGTGGCAGCGGGCCGTCGACCGCAACGACGTCTTCGACACCAACCTGATCCCCGAGGTGGTGGCCGGGCCGTTGAGCCACTGCGCCGTGCTGTGGATCATCACCCAGGCCGACCCCTCCGAGCCGGCGCACCAGCAGGGCCCGGCGCTGCCGCCGGGCCCGGTCTACGGGGCGACGCCCGCCTTCGCGGTGCCGCACGACCTGGGCTTCCGGCTGGTCGAGCGCTGGCAGTTCAACCTGGTTCAGGTGTTTGAGGCCACGAGGTGAGCGCTACCAGATGCGGATGTAGTCGATCAGCATCGACGACGGGAACACGCCCGCCGCGGGGTCACCGGCACCCACCCCGCCGACGGCGAGGGTGAACATCGGCGTCATCCAGTAGCCGGGGTTGTTGAACGGCCAGCGGAAGTCGTCGGGCGCGCCGCCGGCGACGTGGATGGGCTTGTTGGGCACCTTGAAGTACTCGGCCCCGTCCCGGGAGAACTCGAATCCCTCTTCGCCCCAATGCATTCGCCAGGTGTGCCAGTTGCCGTCGACCAGACCGGGAATCGATTTGCCTTCCCACGTCTTGCCGTTGGAGGCGGCGTGCACGGTGGTGCCCGGGGGCCACTGGCCGTTGCCGTACCACTCGAAGATGTCCACCTCGCCGTCGGGCAGCGGGTCCTCGTTGACTCCCCAGAACGACGGCCACAGCCCGGGGAACAGGCAGTCCAGCTTGATCCGCGCCTCCCAGGTCTGGTTGATCATGCTGCGGAAGTTGCCGCGCAGCTTGCCGCTGTAGTAGGTGCCCATCTCCTGGGTGGCGCACAACACCAGGTTGGAATTGCCGTCCTGGAACACGTTTCGGCGGTCGTCGCGGTAGATCCCGGCCACCGGCGGGAACACGTCGTCCTGCCAGGTCTGGATGGTCCACTTGCCCGGGTCGGGCGGCGAGCCGGCGGGACCGTCGAACTCGTCGGCGAAGATGTAGGGCCCGCCCCCGGCGGACGGCGGCGCTTCGGGCGCCGGCGGGGTGGCCCAGGCGCCGGGCAGGCGCATCGCAGCTCCCAGCATGCCGATTCCCGACATCAACATCATGCTGCGACGATCCATCTAGTAACCACCAATCGTTCGATGCCGGCCCGTCATGCGCGGCGCGATCTCCCCAAGCAACTCTCGCAAACGGTGTTATGAAACCACGCGCCGGGGTTGGGCCGCATCCCGCGCCCGGTCAGCCGGCGCCGGGTTCGCTGAGCTTGACCAGCGTCTTGCCGATGTTGACGCCGGTGAACAGCCCGTTGAGGGCGTCGACGCAGGATTCGATGCCCTCAAAGATGGTCTGCCGGTGGTGAAGTCGGCCCTCGGCCTCCCACTTCCGCAGCGCGGCGAACGCCTCGTCGAAGCGGCCCCACTGGTCGAGCGCGTTGAACCCCTGCATCAGCGCGGTCTTGGACAGCAGGTTCACGTAGTTGGCCGGGCCGGGATGGTCCCCGGTCAGGTAGCTGGAGATGACGCCGCACAGCACCACCCGGGCGCGGGGGGCCAGCCGACCCAGCACGGCGTCCAGGATGGGCCCGCCCACGTTGTCGAAGTAGACGTCGACGCGGCGCGGGCAGTGCTGTTTGAGCGCCGCCGCGACGTCGTCGTTCTTGTAGTCGATGCACGCGTCGAACCCGAAGTCCGCCACCACCGCACGGCATTTCTCCGGTCCCCCGGCGATGCCCACCACCCGGGCGCCGGCGATCTTGGCGATCTGCCCGGCGATCGACCCGGTGGCGCCCGCGGCCGCCGACACCACCACCGTCTCGCCGGGCTGCGGGCGGCCGATGTCGGTCATCCCGAAATAGGCGGTGGCGCCGGTCGGTCCGTACACCGACATGATCGCCAGCTGGTCGTCCTCGCCGGGGATCGGCGTGCTGAACAGGTCGTCGCGGATGATCGCGTACTCCTGGAATCCGGTCAGCGTGGTGACCACGTCGCCGACGGCGAACGCGTCACAGCGCGAGGCCACCACCTCGCCGATCCCGGCAGCGCGAATGACCTCACCCAACTGCACCGGCGGCAGGTAGCTGGGCTGGTCGTCGAGCCAGGTGCGCGCCGCGGCGTCGATGCCGACGTAGGTGGTCCGCAGCAGCGCCTCCCCCTCGGCGGGTTCCGGCGCGGGGGTGGTGACCAGTTCGGTGTCGTCCGGCCGGACCAGTCCGGAGGGGCGGCGACGCAGCAGGATCTGGCGGTTCGGCAAATCGGGCACGGTCCTAAAAACTACCGAACGGGCCGAAACCGCAGAAGGGAATGGCATATTCAATCCATGGCAGCAAACGACGACCCGGAGGAGCGGATCCGGGAACTCGAGCGTCCGCTCGCCGACTCGGCGCGGGCCTCCGAGCAGGGCAGCGCGCCGCCCACCGGCCCGGGCTACCCTCCTGCGCCGGCGCCCTGGTCCTACGGCGGGCCCGTCCCCGGCCCGCCCGGGCAACGCCCGTCGGGCAACCGGGTGTGGTGGGTGGTGGGCACCCTCATCGCCGTCGGCGTGCTGGCCCTGGCCGGCGGCATCGCAGCCTTTGCGGCACACCAGCTTTCGGGGGTGAAGTCGATCATCAACTCGCCGCCCACCATCTCCAGGACGTTCGGCCCGCCGCCGGGCATCTCGACGACGCCGGCCCCCTCGACGTCCCGCCGGACGCCGACGTCACCGGCCGCGCCGCCGGGCACCGAGCTCAGCGTCGCCGGGATCAACGAGAACCGCACGCTGGCCTGTGACGACAACCCGGTCAGCGTCAGCGGCGTGTCCAACACCGTGGTGATCACCGGGCATTGCACCAGCCTGTCGGTGTCGGGCGTGCAGAACACGGTCACCGTCGAGGCGGTCGAGCGCATCGGCGCCTCGGGCTTCAACAACAAGGTCACCTACCACTCGGGCACACCGAGCATCAGCAACTCGGGTGGCTCGAACGTGGTCGGCCGGGGCTGACGGTCAGCCGGGCTGTTCGGGATCGTCGTCGAGGACGCTGACCGCGATGCCGTACGGCAGGAAGCGCACCTTGCGTTTGGGGTCGACGTTGTCCTTGTTGGCCCGCAGCGCGTCGAGCTCGGTGGCGAAGACCTGTTCGACGTGCGCGCCGCCGCCGGCGTCCACGGTGTAGATGGCCCACACCCCGTCGCCGGCTTCCCCGGCGGTCTCCGGCGCGGGGCGACCCCGCCGCGACAGGTCCTCGAAAAGGGAGGACCAGCCGGTCCGGGCGCCCGGAGCGGCGACGAACTTGCTGACCCGCTCGAACACCTCGCGCAGCCCTTCGCTGCCCTCACGGATCATCCGATCGAACTCGTCGGGGTCGAATCCGAACCCACCCTGCTCGCCCACGCGACCTCCTTGCCGCTCGTGCCGTACCTGCCAGTGTGCGCCCGGCCGGCCGGGTGTGCCAGGTGCTATGGGCCGGGCGGCGGCGCCGGCGGGGTGATCGGGATCGGCACCGTGACGAACGGGAAGTGCAGGTACATCGTCACCGGTGGCTGGTGGGGCACCGGCGGGGCGGCCGGCGGCGGCGCGGGCGCCGGAGGTGGGGCGGCCGGGGCGGGCGCGGCGGCCGGCGGCGGCGCCGGCTGCTCGACGGGCCGCGGCTGGTACTGCGGTGTGGGCCGGGCCGGGGCGCGGTAGACCGGCGCCGGGGGCGCGGTGGTGACCGGGGTCTGCGGCGCCGCCTGCTGGACGGGCTCCGGCGCCGGGGCGGCCACCTCGGTGGGGGTCGGGGCGGGGGCGGGCGTGCTCGGCGCGGGCGGCTGCGCCGCCGGCGGGTTGCTCGGCGGCGGCGCCGGCAGCTGGATCCCCGGGGTGGCGACGCTGACGCCCTGGTTGTGCCGGGTGTTCGTGCTGTGACCGTCCGAGGTCAGCGTCACCAGCACCACGCCGCCGATCACCGCGGCGATGCCGGCCAGCGCGCCGCCGGCCAGCAGCATCGACCACGGCCGGCGCGGGGCCGGCTCCTCCTCGTCGGGGACGGCGCTGTAGGCGCGCACGCCGGTGCCCGCACCGGTGTCGCCCCACACATCCAGATAGGTGGGGTTGAACGCGGGTGGATCCATCTCCCCGGTGCCCGGGTCCAGCGCGTAGGCCAGCGCCGCCGTCGACGACGCGAACAGCGGCGCGTTCGCCGAGGCCAGGGCCGCGCCGCGGGCCAGCGCCATGTCCGGCTCCTCGGGGCCGGTGACCGGAACGGGGCTGGCCGCCTCCAGCGCCGGTTTCACCGCGACGATGTCGGTTCCGCAGCCGACCACGAACACGCCGTCGGCGCGGGTGTCGCGCGCATCCAGGCCGGCGACCATCGCCGCCAGCTCGGCCGCCACCGGCGCGCCGGGGCCGTGCGGGATCTGGTGGCGGTGCAGATCGACGATCGAACCGTCGCTCACGTCGACGACCGCCAGCGTCGCGCTGCGCGGCTCGACGAACAGCATCCCGATGTGCCCGTAGCCGAGCGCATACCCGACCGTCTGCGCCAGCGCGGCCGCGGCCAGCAGCGGCGAGACCAACATCACGTTGCCCAGCTCGTGGGAGGCGATCGCATCCCGCAACGCCGCGGCCCCGGTGGGGTCGGTCCAGGTAACCCCCGTCGAGGTCAGCCGGTGGCCGCCCTCGAAAACTCCCTCGCGGGTGCCGATGATCGCGTCGATCACCTGGTCGGCCGCCGAATTCGCCGAATTCCCAGCGGCTCCGACCGCGAACTCTTCCTGTTCGACGGTCACGCCGTCGGCATTCTGTCCTTCGATCGCTACCAGGCGGACCGTCCCGGGAGCCATCGACACCCCAAGCACGATGTCCACGTAACGCCTCCAAGGTCTTGCACTGCCCCGCGCGACCCAGACCGGGCCGGGCGAGGGCATGGCGGGTAAACCCCGCATGAACTTGGTGACACCACGCTACCCGCGCGCGACTCGGCGCGCAGATGGACTGCCTGAGCAGGATGGACGCTAATACCCCGGGCCGTAGTAGGGGTTTTGGGAGTTCCCCGGGTATTGCGGATATTCGTTGCCCGGATATTGCGGGTACTGCGGATACTCGTTCGACGGATACTGCGGCGTCGCGGGAGCCTGCTTCTGCGGCACCGGCACCGGGATCGGAACCGGCAGCAGCGGAACGTGGATCCACTCGGTGGTCATCGGCACCGTGGTGGTGGTGCTGGTGGTGGTCGGCTCCTGCGTCGTCGTCGGTGGCGGCGGTGTGGTGGTGGGCGTCGGACTCGGCGTCGGCGCCGTGGTGGTGAGCGCCGGCGGGGCCGTGGTCGTCGGCGGCGCGGTGTGCCGCGGCGTGTAGGTCGGCGCCGGCGGTGCCGTGGTCACCACGACCGGAGGCGGCGGCGCCGGCGGTGGCGACGGTGGCGGCGGGGGCGGCTGCGGCGGTGGCGGCGCCGGGCTGGGGACCGGTTGCGCGCTGGGCGGTGGCGGCGGGGGCACCGCGGTGGGCGGCGCGACGGCCGACGGCGGCACCACCCGGCTGACCGGCGGCAGCGGGGCGACGGACGGCGCCGGCGGGGCCTGGCGGTTTTCGATCCCGGTCAGCGTGTAGGCCACCCCGCCGATCGCGGTCATGGCGACCGCGGCGGACATCCCGATGATCAACTGGGAGAAGCGAAGTCGCCGCCAGGGCCGCCGCGGTTTGGGCGGGTCGATGACGTTGAGCCGCATCGACCAGCCGGCCGGGCCGTCCTCGTCATAAGTTTCGCCGCCGAACCGCATCCGCAGGTCACCGGGGTATTCGGTTTGCGACCAAGCTAATTCGCGGTCGGTCAGCGCCTCGTCGTCGATCACCAGCACATCGCCGGCGCCCAGGTCGACGACGTCGCCGGCGGCGTCGGCCGCCGCCAGCAGGCCGATCGAGGTGCGCGTGCGCATGTCCAGTTCGCCGCCGCGCGAGGCCAGCAGCAGCGCACCGGCCGCGGCCGCGAACGCCGGCTGCGACGGTGTCAGGATCGGTGTCCGGCCGTGCATCGAAAGTCGTTCCGTGACAAGCGGAATGCGTGCACCGCCACCGACGGTCACCACCGCCGCCAGGTCCGACCAGCTCTTGCGGTAGCGCACCAGCAGGTCGTCGAAGGCATAGATGAAGCCGGTCAGCCGGTCCTGCATCAGCTCTTCGAGATCGTCCTGCGTCAACGTCAGGCTGCAACTGCGCCCGCCGAGTTCGGCGGTGATCTCGGTGACGACGTCGGTGGAAAGCCGTTCCTTGGCGGCGCGGCACTGCTCCCGCAGCGCCGCGAGCTGTCCCACCCCGGCGGTGCTGGCCGGGTCGAGGCCGCTGCCGTGCCCGAGCTCCTCGAACGCCCGCAGCTGCAGCTCCTGGTCGATCTCGTCGCCGGACAGCGCGGTGTATCGCATTGTGGCGCTGACGAGTTCGAAGTCGCCGGCGACGTTCACCAGGGTGGCCGAGGTGCCGCTGCCGCCGAAGTCGAGCAGCCCGACCACGCCCTCGTCGGGCAGACCCAGTTCGGACTTCACCGCAGTCAGCGCGGCGATGGCGTCGCTGACCAGCCGCGGCGCCATGCCGCTGCGGACGAAGCCCAGGTGGGTGCGCAGCGCGTCGCGCAGCGCCTGCACGGTACCGGGTTTCCAGTGCGCCGGGACCGCGATGGAAATCTCCGAAGACGCCGCATCCGCACCGGCGGCGAGCACCATCGCGTCCAGCGCCTCCACCGTCAACAGCTCCGGATCGTGCGCGGAACCGTCCGGCGACACCAGCGCGACCGAATCGCCGATGCGCTCCACAAAGCCCTTCATCGGCACGCCAGGCTCGGCCAGAAGCGGATTCTCTTCGGGCGCACCGATTTTCGGTGCGCAGTGCGGGTAAAGGGTCAGCACACAGCGGCGACTAACCGGTGGGCTTCCATTACGCGCAGCGACCAGGTTGGTGGTCCCGATCGACAACCCGAGCGGGTCGTACATAGAGCGAAAACCTTCGTCTATAGGGGTCGGTGGCCAGCGTCAACCATATCCGTGGACACGCCCAAAGCCGATGGGTTGCAACGTCATCGGTATATGGTCGATGCGGTTGTGTCACCGAAGTGGTACCGCGGACCCCTTGACAAACTCCCGTTGGACTCAGACCACGGTGAGCGGCAGCGATCGTCTGGGCTCGAATTGGAAGGTGGAACCGCCGCTGACCTTGGTCACCGAAACCTCCGGCAGCTCGTCGGCGTCGGTGTCGGTTTCGACGAATTCGGCGGTCCAGTCGGTGTCGGTGCCGCTGACCCGCATGCCGATCCGCGGATTCACCGCGGTGGCGATCGCCTGCAGCGGTTGCACCGAACCCGGCGAGCACAGGGATATCCAGGCGGCGTCGTCGTGCGCCGGTGACCGGTGCACGAGCAGCCGGTTGCCGGCGATTTCGGAGACGACGTAGCCGGCGGGGTTGAGCAGCGGATGCAATTCGAGCACTCGCAGCACCGCGTCGATCCCGCCACCGGATCCGACGGCGCGCTGTATTCGCTCGGCGGCCAGCCCGGCGACGCCAGTCAGGCCGCGGGTGCACACGGACACCGCCTCGGCATCGTCGGCAGCGCGCTTTCGCACCGCGATGGAGAAAGACAGGTACAGCAAGTGCATTTGCAAACAGACCTCGTCGGCGATGCGCACCAGCGCCGAGTGCGAGAACGCGCCGAAGTCAAGGTCGGACAGCAGCGGCCCGGAATAGTCGGCCATGCCCTCGTCCGACGCATCGATCGGGTCGAGTTCCCAACCGGCAGCGCGGGTTTGGCGCACGATGTGCAGCGCCGGGATAGGCTGGGCCTCCGGATAGGACTCGTCGATGATCACGGTCCACGCGCAGTGCGGATGCCGGTCCGCGGGTTCGCGGGGCGGGCGGTGGATGGGCCGCACCTGGGCGCGCGGATTGGTGGCCACCGCGGTGGCGTCGAAGGTCGGGTCCTCGATGGTGTGGCACATCCCGAACACGTAGTCCGGGCCCATCGGTTCGACGTCGAGCAGCGCCCCGCAATGGTCGAGCTGAAACTCGCCGTGCCAGCGGTCGTGCACGGTGTAGCGGAAATCCATGAATTGCGGCGGCGCGCCGATGTCGAGCTGCAGCCCCTTGAAGATCGTGATGACGTCGTCGCCCTCGTAGCCCAGCGCCCGCTGCATGCGCCGGGTGTAGATCGGGCTGGCGCCGGCCCACTCCTCGATGGCGATCTGCACCATCTCGTCGCGGCCGAAGGAGCTGATGCACCAGGCCATGCCGGAGCGGTCCATCATCTGGCCGATCAGCAGCAGTTCGGGGACCAGGACGGCCAGCTCGGACCGGGACAGGCGGGCATACGGAGATTGGGCCACGGCCCAAAAATAGACTCGGCTATGTTATAAAGTCAACAATGTCCATTGCCGCAGGCCAGCAGCCCGGTCGCCCCGCGGGGCCCACCAGGCGGACGACCGCGCCGCGCAAGCGCGGCGACGACACGCGGGCCAGGATCATCGACGAGACGGTCCGCTGCATCATCGAGGAGGGGTTCGCCGCCGCCACCGCCAAGCACGTGGCCGAGCGGGCGGGAGTGACCTGGGGCGTCATCCAGTACCACTTCGGCGACCGCAACGGCCTGCTGATGGCCGTGGTGGACGACGGGGTGGCCCGGCTGGTGGAAAGCCTGTCGTCGGCCGACGTCAGCGAGTTGCCGCTGCGGCAGCGCGTCGAGGTCGTCATCGACACCGCGTGGAGCTGCTACAGCAGCCCCACGTCGATGGCGGCGTTCGAGATCCTGCACGCCACCCGGGGCGCGCTGGGAGACTCGTCGCGCCGCCACCTGCTGGACATGAACGCCGCGATCGGCCAGCTCGGCCGGCTGATCACCACGGATCCGGCGAATGCCGGTGTGGCCGAGGTGATTTGGGCGACGCTGCGCGGGGTTGTGCTGGCGCAGATGGTGATCGGGACGACCGTCGATTGGAGCCTGGAACGGCGTGCCCTGATCGACATGGTCACCCGTGTGCTGCAATGATCCGATGACCCTCGACGACCTGGCCGACATCGAAGCCATCAAGCAAGTCAAATACCGCTATCTGCGCGCGCTGGACACCAAGCACTGGGACGATTTCGCCGACACCCTCGCCGAGGACATCACGGCCGACTACGGCCCCTCGATCGGCAACGAACTGCACTTCACCAACCGCGCCGAGCTGGTCGAGTACATGCGAACCTCGCTGCCCGCGAACGTCATCACCGAACACCGGGTCACTCATCCCGACATCGTCGTAGACGGCGACACCGCCACGGGCAGTTGGTATCTGCAGGACCGGGTGATGGTCGCCGAGCTCAATTTCATGCTGATCGGCGCGGCCTTCTACCGCGACACCTACCGGCGCACCGAGCGGGGGTGGAAGATCAGCGGCACCGGCTACGACCGCACCTATGACGCCACCATGTCGTTGGAGGGGCTGAACTTCACGCTCAAGCCGGGCCGGGCCATCGCCGGGGCGGACTGAGCGTCACTTGGTGATCGCGATGACCGCGCCGGGCCGCAACCATTTCATGATCGACACCAGCTGAGCGTCGTCGACCGCCACGCAACCCTCGGTGGGTTTGCCGTCGGTGGTGTGAAAGAAGAACGCGGCGCCGCCGCCGGGGGTCTTGTTCTTGTTGACGCCCATCACCACCGCGTGCTTGTACTGCGGGATCTGCAGGTTCTCGCTCTCGGCGGTGTTGAACGGGCACTGGGCTTTCGGGCACACCTGCATGGAGTTGAAGGTGGGGCTGTGGTCGTCGCCGCTCCACCAGTAGTTGGGCCCGACGATCTGGGTGTAGGGCAGCCCGGTGCCGGGGTTGGGCGCGGTGCCGAAGGCGGAGTCCAGGCTGTAGACCCCCATCGGGGTGGCCGGAACGCCGCTCTTGGCCTGCGGCGCCATCCCGGCCGAGCCGACGTGGGTGGGCACGCCGGAGCGCAGCGACTGCCAGCCGGTGCCGGTGCGCTGGAAGATCTCCATGGTGGCGTTCGAGCCGCCGGTGCTGACCACCGAAACCACTTGTGTCGCATTGCCAACCGCGTTGGCGAACCAGGGAGCGCCGGCCGCGGCACTGATCGGCGAGAGCACCACCGAGGCGACGATCACGCACGCCGCAGCGCACAGTGACGTGAGCAGTCGGTGCATGCACTCCATCGTCGGACCGGCCCGTCCCGAGGGTCAAGTAAAGCTTTAGACCCGGTTAGGTCACCGCGCCGTGACCAAAAGCCCGCCGCCGCACGGCTTTAGCCCGAGCGGTCCGGAGCCGAAGGCCGAAACACCAAGAGACACAACAGGAAATACAGATAGCCCAGCGACCAGCCGGCCAGCACATCGGACGGGTAGTGCACGTTCAGCATCACCCGGGACAGCCCGACCGCCGGCAGCGCCACCGCGACCGCGGCGACGAGGAGGCCGCGCAGCACCCGGTTCAGCATCGGCAGCGCGAACAACGTCATGGCCAACAGACCGGCCGTCGCCTCGAGCGCGTGTCCGGACGGAAACGACGTCGAGGCCGCGCCGACCAGCGCGGTCGGCGGCCGCGGCCGGTCGACCAGCGCCTTGGCCCCGGCGGTGACCAGCTCGTTGCACGGCGCGCAGGCCAGCGCCAGCACCAGCGCGGCCCGCAGCCGGCGCAGCACCACCGCGCACAGCGTTACCGCGATGCCCAGCACCGCCAGCGTGCCCGGGCCCAGCACCACCGACACCACCTCGGCCGCGCGCAGCCAGCCCGGGTGTTTGACCGCGAGGTCACGCGTGCCGTTCAGCAACGACCAGTCCATCCGCGCCAGCCAGCCCCAGCCGTGCCGGTAGCCGATCCACATCACCGCGTACACCGCCGTGGCCAGCAGGGCGATCGCCGCGGCGGGCGCGGGCCTCGGTCGCATCATTGCCCCATCGATACCAGCACGGCCGCGCGACGGCACGCGCGCCGTCATACTGGGCAGCATGGCCGTGTTTGTCCGTAGGTTGTTCGGCATCGGCAAGCTGCCCGACGACCTGCATGCCCAGGTCGAGGCGGAAGGCCTTATCTACCTTGCCGATTACGTCGCGGTGACCCGGCGATTCAGCGGCACCATCCCGGGCGTGCGGCTGCCGCACAGCGTCGCCAGCTACACGGGGTCGCTGGTGTTCACCTCCGAGCGGGTGCTGGCGACGCTGTCCATGCTGCCCCGGCTGGCCGGCCCGACCGTCAACGTCGCCTGGGACGCGCCGCAGACCGGGGCGGCCCAGGTGGAGATTTCCTCGACGGGATTGCAGGTGGACGTCGACGTCTCGCGGGTCGACGAGAAATTCAGCGGCGAGTTGTCACTGCACTACAAGGTCGCCATTCCCGCCGATGTGCTCAGCGGCCTGCCGCGCCACTCGCTGGCCTTCGACATGCCGCCGGAGTACGTGTTCCGCGCGGTCGGCGTTACCTATAGTCCCTGATCGTAATCCGCGGCCAGGGCGGCTGGCGCAGCACCGCCAGGCTGCCGATCACCGCCGCCAGCAGGCCGGTGATCACCCCGATCAGCGCCACCCGGCCGGTGTCCACGGCCGGCGTCCAGCGGGCCTGGCCGTCACGGATGGTGAAGACCCCCGGCGGTTTGCCGACCACGATGACGGTGGTGCCGTCCGGGGTCTGGTAGGGCTCGCCGTAGCCGCGGTCGGCGCCGCGGTCGGCGGCCAGTTGCTCGAGGACGTCGGAAGGCTTCACGGGCCACTCCCTTCAAGACACGATCCACGCTAGCCCGGATTTCCTACGATGGCTGCGTGACCGGTCCGGCTTTCAGTCCGCAGGAGCGACGGGCGGTCTATCGCGTCATCGCCGAACGGCGCGACATGCGCCGCTTCGTTGCGGGCGCGGTGGTGGACGAGCAGGTGCTGGCGCGGCTGCTGGCCGCCGCGCACGCCGCGCCCAGCGTGGGGCTGATGCAGCCGTGGCGCTTCATCCGGATCACCGACGCTGCGCTGCGCCGGCGCATTCACGCCCTCGTCGAGCAGGAACGGCCGCGCACCGCCGCCGCCCTGGGCGAGCGGGCGCAGGAGTTCCTGGCGCTCAAGGTGGAGGGCATCCTGGAGTGCGCCGAGCTTCTCGTGGTGGCCCTGGGCGACGACCGCGACAAGCACGTCTTCGGCCGGCGGACGTTGCCGCAGATGGACCTGGCGTCGGTGTCGTGCGCCATCCAGAATCTGTGGCTGGCGGCCCGGGCCGAAGGCCTGGGCATGGGCTGGGTGTCGCTGTTCGAGCCGCGGCCGCTGGCGGAGCTGCTCGGGTTGCCGGACGGCGCCGAACCGGTGGCCATCCTGTGCCTGGGACCGGTGCCCGAATTCCCCGATCGCCCGGCGCTGGAGCTGGACGGCTGGGCCACGCCGCGGCCGCTGGCGGAGTTCGTCTGCGAAAACCGGTGGGCGCAACCGCAGCTGCCCTGACCGGTCGGCGCGGCGGGAGTCGTCGCGGCATGTTGCGGTATCGTCGCCGGTCGCAAGGCAATGTGAGAGGTGACGCAATTGACGCCGGGCGACGCTGGCGACCGCAACGACGCGGGCCGCAAGGACAACGTGCTGATCGTGCACTGGCACGACCTGGGGCGCTACCTGGGCGCCTACGGCCACCGGGACGTGTCCAGCCCGCGCCTGGACCGCCTTGCCGCCGAGGGCATCCTGTTCACCCGGGCGCACGCCACCGCGCCGCTGTGCTCGCCGTCGCGGGGATCGCTGTTCACCGGCCGCTATCCGCAGACCAACGGACTGATCGGGCTGGCCCATCACGGCTGGGAATACCGCAGCGGGATTCGCACCCTGCCCCAGATACTGTCCGAAGCGGGTTGGTACTCGGCGCTTTTCGGCATGCAACACGAGACCTCCTATCCGAAGCGGTTGGGGTTCGACGAGTTCGACGTGTCGAATTCCTATTGTGACTACGTGGCGCAGCGGGCCGACGAGTGGCTGCGGCAGAGCGCTGAAGGTGTTGTGGGGCAACCGTTTCTGCTGACCGCCGGCTTCTTCGAGACGCACCGGCCATATCCGGAGGACCGGTACCCGCCGGCGGACAGCGCCGAGGTGCAACCGCCCGACTACCTCCCGGACACCCCGGAGGTGCGCGGCGACCTGGCCGCCTTCTACGGGGCCATCAGCACGGCCGACGCCGCGGTGGGCCGGCTGCTGGACACGCTGGCCGACACCGGTTTGGACGCCAGCACCTGGGTGGTGTTCTTCACCGATCACGGGCCGGCGTTCCCGCGGGCGAAATCCACGCTGTACGACGCCGGCACCGGCATCGGCATGATCGTCCGGCCGCCCACCGGCCGGGGACTGCCGCCCCGGGTGTACGACGAGTTGTTCAGCGCGGTCGATCTGGTGCCAACCCTGTTGGGGCTGTTGGGAATCAGCGTGCCGCCCGATGTCGACGGCGTGTCGCACGCGTCCGCGCTGCTGCGGCCGGATCCGGATGCCGCGCCGGTGCGCGAGCACGTGTACACGATGAAGACCTACCACGACTCGTTCGATCCGATTCGCGCGATTCGCACCAAGGATTACAGCTACATCGAGAACTACGCGTCGCGGCCGCTGCTGGAACTGCCCTGGGACATCGAGGAGAGCCCGTCCGGGATGGCGGTGGCGCCGTTGGTCACCGCGCCGCGGCCCGAGCGTGAACTCTACGATCTGCGCGCAGACCCCACCGAAATCACCAACCTGCTCGCCGGAGATGACGCCGACGCCGACGAGGTCGCCGCCAATCTTGCTGTGCTGCTGCATGATTGGCGTCAGCGCACCGGGGACGTGATTCCCTCGGAGTTCGCCGGCACCCGCATCGCGGCGCGCTACACCGAAACGTATCTGCAGATTCACCACGGCGCCCGGCCGACCGCCCGCTCGGCCATCGCCGCCGACCGGGGCATCGAGGAGGAGGGCAACCCCGCGCAGCGGTAGTTGCGGTCATCGTGACGCGAAGTCGCCGCCCGGGCGCCGCGCCCAGTGTGGGGCCTACGCACGTGTCCCGTTCGTTTTTCGTACCTGCCCCACACGCTCGGCGCGCGGGGCCGGCGCGGTGCTCGGCGCGCGGGGCCGGCGCGGGGCGGCGCGCGGGGCCGGCGCGGGGCGGCGCGCGGGAGCTAGGCGGCCGGGCGGCCGGAGCCGACCTCGGCGACGATGAAGACCCGCCGGAACGGGAAGATCGTCGTCCCGTCGGCGCGCGGCGGGTAGGCGTCGCGCAGCAGCGGGATCAGCTCCTCGCGGAACTGCTCCCAGGCGTCGTCGTCGAGCCGCTCGCGCACCGGGACCAGCGCGGTGCCGGTGATCCACTCCAGCACCGGATGCTCACCGGTCAGCTGGTGCAGATAGGTGGTCTCCCAGACGTCGACCTTGCAGCCCGCATCCAGCAGCATGTTGGCGTAGTGGGTCGGCGGCTGAACCACCGCGCCCACCCGAAAAGGTATGTCGCGCAACAACTTCGCGTACGGCTCCCGGCGGGCCAGGGCGCGCACCGCGGCGTAGGACGGGGACTCGAAGTTGCCCGGCATCTGCACCCCGATCCACGACCCGGGCGCCAGCTGCCCGGCCCAGCGCAGCAGCAGGTCGGAGTGTTCGGGCACCCAGTGCAGGGCGGCGTTGCTGACCACCACGTCGGTGTCGGGCTTGGGTTTCCAGTTGCGCAGATCGCCTGTGACGGCGTCGATGCCGCGCTCCTTGGCCGCGGCGACCATCTC
The DNA here is from genome assembly GCF_025821985.1 of Mycobacterium timonense. NCBI lineage: Bacteria > Bacillati > Actinomycetota > Actinomycetes > Mycobacteriales > Mycobacteriaceae > Mycobacterium > Mycobacterium timonense. The sequence continues at coordinate 457,221 of NZ_JACKSY010000104.1, forward strand.
CGGGGAGCTGTCCATCGCCTCGATGACCGCGTCCGGCCAGCGCCGGCCCAGGTACTTGGTCAGGTGGCCCGGCCCGCACCCGAGATCGACGACGCGGCGCGCCCGCTCGGCGCCCACCCGCGACAGCAGATCGTAGAAGGGACGGGCCCGATGGTCGGCAAAGGCCAGGTAGACGTCCGGATCCCACATGTCGGTCCTCCTGATCAACGCGCCGTCGCTAGCCGGCCGATGCACACCGTAGTACCCCAATGGTGCGCCTCGACACCGCCCCTGCGTGGGCCCGAGATGACATCACGGCGAAGCGAAACGGGCCGAACGCTGTAGGAAGCGCGCGACGGCCGGGCTAGCATCGGCGTTCGTGGCGCCCGACTTGGATCCGTTCGACCCGCCCATCCCCGTTCCAGACGTTCCCGGCGCCGATGTACCGCCCGGCGCCGGCGGATTACCCCCCACTTCGGCGTTGTCGCCTCGTCAGCGAATGGTAGTCGAGGCCTCGGCCCTGGGCGATCTGGCCCTGCGCACCTGGGTGGCCTCGCTGCTGTCCACCACGGTGGCGCCGTTCGTGGTCGCCAACGCGCTACGGCACGCCGACGCCGCCACCGAACGCGCCAATCTCGAGTTCTACGCCGAGCTGGGCGCGGCGGCCGACCCCGACCGGTCCTTTCCGCCGCCCACCGAACCGCCCCGGGTCACCTCCCGACGGGCCAGCCCGTTGGCCGAATGGGTGGCCCGCGGCACGGTGGACAACCTCGCGTTCGACAGCAGCTTCACCGCGGTCAACCCGGCCATGCGGGCGCGCTGGCGCGGGTGGGGCCGCAACAACGTAGTGCGCGCGCAGCATTGGCGCCACGACGACGGGCCGCGGCCCACGCTGTGCGTCATCCACGGTTTCCTGGGGTCGTCGTATCTGGCCAACGGACGGTTCTTTTCGTTGCCCTGGTACTACCGGGCCGGCTACGACGTGTTGATGTACACCTTGCCTTTTCACGGCAAGCGGGCCGAAAGGTTCTCGCCCTTCAGCGGTTTCGGCTATTTCGCCGGTGGACTCAGCGGCTTCGCCGAGGCGATGGCCCAGGCCGTGCACGACTTTCGTTCGCTCATCGACTATCTGCGCCACACCGGTGTCGAGCGCATCGCGCTCACCGGCATCTCGCTGGGCGGCTACACCTCGGCGCTGGTGGCCTCGGTGGACGATCGGCTCGAGGCCGTCATCCCCAACTGTCCCGTCGTCACCCCGGCGACGCTGTTCGACGAATGGTTCCCGGCCAACAAGCTGGTCGGGCTGGGCCTGCGATCGTCCGACATCAGCCGCGCGCAGTTGGCCGCCGGGTTGGCCTACCACTGCCCGCTCACCTACCGGCCGGTGCTGGCCAAAGACCGGCGGATGATCATCACCGGCCTCGGTGACCGGATGGCCCCGCCCGAGCACGCCGTCAAGCTATGGCAGCACTGGGATCATTGTGCGCTGCACTGGTTTCCGGGCAGCCACGTGCTGCACATCAGCCAGCTGGACTACCTGCGCCGGATGACCGCGTTCCTGCAGCAGGTCATGTTCTAGCGGCGGCGACGGTGTCGGCGTCACCGGCCGGCGCACCCTGGGTGGGCCAGTGCAGCCGGTCGAGCAGGTCCGCGGGCGCCGCGGTGTGCCCGTCCAGCCGCCCGGTCGACAACAGGTCCAGGGCGGTCAGCGCGGGCAGATGATTGCCCCGTTGCGGGATCAGCCCGGCCAGCGGCGCCCCGCGGTCCGGGGCGGTGTCGGTCTGGAAAGCGCATGCCACGGCGATCGTCGGCGCCGCCTTGTCCCCGGCGATCTCCAGCGCGACGCAGCTTTCGCGCGCCGGGTACGAGCGGATCGCCTCCAACGTCTCCGGCAGCGACTCGTCCACCGGGATCTGGTATGCGGCAAGGTAATCCGACGGGCCGCGCTGCACCCCGCGCCATCTCTCGCGCGGGTTGGACGTCAACAGGCGGGGGACGTCGTCGGGCGGGACAACACCGGCCTCCCAGCCGGTCTCCCGCAGGTGGTCGGCCAGCCGGCGGGCGGCGACCTGCGCGGTCTCGGCCAACGGGATGCGCGGCGAGCGCGCCTGCAGTGCGGCGAGGTTGTCCGGCGCCGACACGGTGAGCCCGATCCAGGTTTGGCGCCGGGACTCGTCGGAGGCGTTGTCGCGGCTGGTGATTCGGACCTTGTCCGCACGGATGCCGTAGCGGTCCAGGTAGCCGGCGATCAGCGGCAGCGGCAGCGCGTCGGAGCCGTCGGCGGGCGCACCGACGCGGATCAGGACGGTGGTGGCCGGGTCGGGACGCTGCGGGCGCACCGCATTGTGCCGCCCGATCATCGCCAGCCGGCGGCGCAGCAGGGTGGTGAAGTACAGCCCGCCCCACCAACCGAACAGCACGATCAGCACCGCGGCCGCGATGCCCAGCAGCCAGTAGTCGCGCGGCGAGTGCCACGGGTAGGCCATCGCCGCGGGCACAACGGCCAACAGCGCCAACGTGATTCGCCCGCTTCCGGGCGTCGGTATCCGATGCTTGCTCACGGGCTGGGGTCCTTTCGTCGGCGTGCCGCGAGGGCGGTGACCGCGCCGGCCACCGCGACCAGCACGGCCAGGGCGGCGGTGCCGGCCACCGCCACGGTGCGGGGTGTGGTGTCGGGGGGCGCCGGCGCGGGCGGCACGGCGATCGGCTTGGCCGCCGGGCCCGGCTGATCGCCGGCGGGCAGTTGCCAGGTCAGCGCCGCCACCGGGTCCACGCTGCCCGCGCCCACCACGTTGGACGGGTCGCGGGCGCCGTTGTGCGCGGTTGCGGTGATCCGATGCACCACCGCGGTGGCGGACAGGTCGGGATACTTGCTGCGCACCAGCGCGGCGACGCCCGCGACGTAACCGGCCGCGTAGCCGGTGCCGTTGAGGGCGGCCAGCTGCTGGTGTTCGTCGGGCAGGCCGTTGGTCAGGCCGGCGCCGTCGCCGTTGCCGATCGACACGATGCGTTCGCCGGGCGCCGCAACCCCCACCCACGGGCCGGCCACGGTGAACTTCGACGGTTGACCGTCCGGGGTCAGCGAGGCCACCGACAGCACGTAGGGCTGCCACCACGACGGGATGGACAGCGAGGTGACGCCGGCCCAATTGCGTGGATCGTTCGGGCGGCTCAGGTCGGTGAGCGGATTGGACTCACACGACGTTCCGCCGGCGAACGATCCGGTCGGCCCGCTGTCGCCGGCGGCGGCGACGATCACCGCGTCCTTGTCCACGGCCGCATAGCGCACGGCGGCGCCCAGGGCGGCCTGGTCGACGGGGCGGTCCACCGGCAGGCAGGTGGCCGAGCCGACGTCGATCACCCGGGCGCCCAGGTCGGCCGCGTGCACGATCGCGCGGGCGAGCGTGCCGACCTCCGCGGCCGCCCGCGCCAGCAGCGGATCGCCGCCCGGGGTGCGCGGCGAGAACTTGGCCGAGGTGGTCCTGATCGACACCACGCGCGCCGCGGGGGCGACGCCGGCGAACCCGTCGTCGGGCGACGGCTGGCCCGCGACGAGGCCGGCCAGCAGCGTCCCGTGCCCGTCGCAGTCGGTCAGGCCGTCGGTGGTCTCGACGAAATCGCCGCCCGGTTCGACGTTGGGTAGCCGCGGGCCGGGCCGCACCCCGGTGTCCAGCACCGCGACCAGCTGACCGTCACCGCGGGAAAACCGCCATGCCGCAGGAAGATTCAGCGCCGACTGGCTGGGTGTGACGGCGGCCGGCTCGCTGCCCGGGATCACCCCGGAGGTGGTACAAGGTGCGCGCTGCTCCATCGGCTGCCCCGGGCCGGGCGCCCCGCTCGGTGGCGGGACCCCCGGATCGACCGTCGGCGGGCTGATCGCGAGGGCCGGCGGACTCGCCCACGTCGCGGTGGCGGGCAACAACGCCAACACCGCCGCGAGGCAGGCCGATGCCGGCCGAATCATCGATCGAGCACCCAGCCGAACAGGCCGACCACGAACGCCATGACCGGGATCAGCGACGCATCGAGCCCGGTCGCGACGAAGCCGACCAACCGGCGCACCGGCAGCGAATAGCTTTCCGGCGCGGCGATACCCGGGTTCAGGGCCACCACGATCCACACCGCCACCAGCGCCAGCAGCACCAGCACCGCGCCGAGGGCGCCCGCATACCGGCCGGTCGCGGTGTAGAGCACCAGCAGCACACCGGCGGCCAGGTACGGCTGGGCGAGCAGCCACGCCTTGCACGCGGCCGAGTCCCACACCCGGGCGCGCAGCACCGACGTCGCCGCCGTCGCCCCCACCACGTACCAGCCTGCGGCACTGAGTGTTTCGGGCCGCAGCGCGATCGCCACCGAGCCCAGCACGCTGAGCAGCACCGCGGCGGCGATGAACCCGCTCTGGTGGGCGTCGCCGATCCGCACCCGCCGCGGCAGGTCCTCGAGCACCGGCAACGGGGGCGCCGACGGCGTGGGGTCGCCCGGCGCCGGAATGACCGGCAGCGGGAAGCGGGCCCACAGCGCGGACAGCGGCGCGGCTTCCACGGTGACCAGAAGCGCGGCCACGATCAGGCCGCAGCCGAGCGCGACGGGCGTGATGTGCCAAAGCAATTCGGCGCCCGCGGCCAGCAGCACCGCGGCGCCCAGCACCGCCGTCGCGGTGAAGAAGCCGGCGAGGCGTTCCCGCTCGGCGCTGGGCGCCATCAGGGCGATCAGCGACCAGGCGGTGACACCCGCCGCGGCCAGCATCACCTGCGCGGGACCGAACCGGCCCGGCACCGCCAGCGCCAGCGCCGCGCCGATGGGCACCAGCGCCGCGATCGAGAGCGCCATCCCGGTGCGCGGCGAGCGGGCGGTGGCCAGCAGGCCGACTATCGCGGTCAGTGCCGCCACCGCGCTGACCGCGACCAGCCCGGCCAGCGCCCCGGTGGCGACCCGGTAGCTGACCGACAGTCCGGTCGCCAGTAGGGCCACCGCGATCACCGCGGCCAGCGCGAAACGCTGGATATGCGTTGTGCCCCAAGGCCGTAGCCGCGAGGTGGAGAAGATCATGGCCGCGTCAGCGATGTCCTCCACGATGCCGGGCGCGGCCGGGCCGGCCGGCACCGGTTGCAGGGCCAGCAGGTCACCGTCGACGACGCCGACCGTGTCCAGGCTGGCGTCCAGGCTGAACGGCGCCCCGCCGATGGGCGCCAGGCTCAGTTGCACCGCCCCGCCGACCTCTGCGGCGCCCCGCGACGGGGCGCCGTCCTCCGAGTCGCCGTTGGCGGCGGCCGGAACCACCAAACGCTGTACGGCGGGCAGGATCTCGCGTAGCGGCAGCTCGGCGGGCAGGGCCATCTCCGTCAGCCTGCTGTCCGCCAGTATTGCCACCCGGACGATCGGCATGACGGTTCCGGACGTCACCGGACCCTCGCAGAATGTTGCGGCCGTTCCTGGAACATCGTGCTCTCTTCTCTATTTCTCTTCAGTGTTGGACAGAAAAATCTCGGGCCAGCCGGTGGCCGGCGAACCATCCGTCGTCCGGCAGCAGCGCGGTCAGGTGTTCGATCGCGACGGCGATCGCGAACGGGGTGCCCGGGCTGAACGTCGACACCCATTCGCCGTCGAACGCGCGGGACGGGCTGACCAGCACCCGCCCCTCGCGGGCGTCGACGATGCTCATCCCCACCTCGGTGGTGGAGTGCCGGCCGTCGCGGTGGCAGCCGGCGACGATCTCGACGTAGCTGCGCGGGCCGTTGAACACCGACTCCACCACCGGACGCGCCGACTGCGGAATACCAAGGTAGTCAAGGACTTCGGAAAGCGGAGCACCCGCACGCAGCCGCTCGTCGGCCCGGGCGCCGACCCGGGTGGGCATGCTGAACTCGTCGAAGGAGGCCGGTGCTCGCTGCGCGAGGCCCACGGTGAGCACCGGGACCAGCGCGCGTGGATCGTCGATGTCCATGGCGGTGAACGTGATCAGCTGCGCGCTGCGCAACGCGACCACCGTGATCGACCGGCCGCCCGCGCCGTCGCGCTGCGCGACGATGCCGCGCAGCAGCTCGCTGCCGCCGCCTTCACCGGTGTCCTTGGCGGGGCCGACGTAGCGCAGGTCCAGCCAGCGCTGCGGGAAGCACACCACCTTGATCCACTCGGCGACCGCGGGGTTGATCAGCCCGGCGTCGGACACCAGGCCCATCTCGCTCAGCTCCGCGCGCTGACGGTCGAGGAACGCGTTGCGTTCCGCCGCATCGCGGTACGGGCAGGTGATCGCCAACACCCAGGGAAAGCTTCCTGCCCCAGTGGTTTCCGCGATGAACCAGGCGTGATCGACCGTCAGCTCGACGGCGTTGGGTGCTGGGTCCATCAGGTCAGTTCAGCCACGAACTAGCCGCCCCATTTGGCGGCTTCGGCCTGGTCGCGGGCCAACATGGACATGGTGTTGGCCTCGTGGGTGCTGGCCATCGACTGGTAGGCGCGCACCAGGCTCTCCATCGCCTCGTTCCACTGCGCCTGCCACACCTGGTAGGTCATCCCGGTGTCACCCTGCCAGGCGTTGGACAGGGTGGCCTGCTCGCTGGCGATGTCGGCGCCCAGGCCCTGCATCGTGCCGGCATAGCCCGACATGTCGGCGGCGTGGCTCAGCATCGCCGGGTAGTTGTACATGATCTGTGACATCACAAGTCCTTTCGCTGTCGGCGTCTCGAAAACGGCTGGGTCAGAACGCGGTGTAGCCGGACGCGGCCGCGGCGTCGGCGGCCACGTAGGTGCCGGCGGCGTCGCCGAGGTTGGCCTGGGCGATGTCCAGCAGGGTGTTGACCCGGGCGGCGACTTCCACGAAGCGGGCGTGCGCGGCCTGGAATGCCGCCGAGGACTCGCCCTGGTGGAACGCCTGGGCCGAGACCGCTTCCTGCTCGGCCTGGCTGATCGTGCTGCGCATCAGCGCCGCCTTGGCGCTGAACGCCGATTGTGCGGCTACCAACTGCGGAATGTGAGCGTCCAACATGCTCATGGTGCTTCCTTTCTGTTGCGTCCGTTGGGGTTTCGGTGATTCACCTGCATCTGGCTGACTGCCTTACCCCCCTTTCCCCGGCTCGGTCGGATGAGCTCCGTTCTGTGTGTCCTGCTCCCAGGTGCCGGGCACCATGGGCATCCGTGGGCTGCCGCCGAAGTCGTCGTCGGCCAGCTTGGTCAGTCCGGCCGCTTGAAAGGCCTTGCGCCGCTGCTGGGTTCCGGCGAACCCGAGCGTCCCGGCGCCCTGCCCGGAGGCCACCGCCGCGGCCAGCTCCTCCTCGGCGCCGTAATCCGGGGGGACACCGAAACCGGAGTCCATGTCCAGGAATTCGTCGCTGTAGTCGTGCAGTGCGGCCCGCCGCCGGCGTCGCGCTCGCGCCTCGGCGCGGGCCGGCGCGGCCGCACCGGCCGCGGGGATGGTCGCCGCCGGGGCCTTGGCCCCGCCGCGCCCGCTCAGGGTGGGGCCCACTCCGGTGTCCGGGTCGCCGCCGAAGGCGACCAGATAGGCGAAGTTTCCCGCCGCGGCGGCCGGCGCGGGGGCGGCCGGCGCGCCGGAGCCGGCGGCGACCGTGCTGGCCGGGGCCCCGGCGGGGGTGGCGACGCTCGGGGCCAGCGCCACCGCCGCCGGCAACGTGGGCGGCTTGTTCGACGCCAGCACCGGGGTGATCGCGGCGGGGGCGGCGACGGGCGCGATCTCGGCGGGCGCGGCCAGCAGCGAGCTCAGGCCGATGCCCAGCAGCAGCGGCAGCAGGAACGGCGCGGTCAGGATCGCACCCCAGGTCGGCCAGCCCACCGCGTTGAAGAACACCTGGTAGGCGACGAAGAACAGCAGGGGTCCGTTGGCCGCCAGGAACGCCGGCAGATTCGCCCAGAAGTCCTGCAGCATCTTCTGGATGTTCTGGAAGAACTGGGACAGCTGCTGGATGAAGTTCTGCCACCAATCCCCGGAGCTGTTCTGGGCCGCGTTGGCCGCGAGGTTGTTGGCTTCCCCGCCGGGTTTGACGATGGACGGCGCCGGGGCGGTGCGCGGCGCCGCGGCCAGCGCCGAGCCGGCGACGGCCTGGTAGGTGCCCATCGTGGTGGCCGCCTGCACCCACATCCGGGCGTAGTCGGCTTCGTTCACGGCGATCGGAATGGTGTTGATGCCAAAGAAATTCGTCGCCAGCAGCACCCCGTGGATGGTGTGGTTGGCGGCCAGTTCGGCCAGCGTCGGCATGGCCGCCAGCGCGGTCGTGTAGGCCGTCGCGGCCACCTCCTGCTGCGCCGCGGCCCCCGCGCTGTCGGCGCTGGCCTGCTGCAGCCACGCCAGATACGGCAGGTGGGCCGCCGCGTACTGCGCGGCACTCTCCCCTTCCCAGGACCCGGCCTGCGCCTCGCCCAGCAGTGCGCTGAGTTCGGCTGCCGCCGTGGCGTATTGGGCGCTCAGCGAGGCCCAGGCACCGGCGGCCGCCAGCAGCGGCCCCGGGCCCGGACCGGCGCTGAGCAACGCCGAATGCACCTCGGGCGGCGAAGCCATCCAGATCGGTCCGAACGGGGAGGTCATGTGTCAGGCGCCCGCGATCCCGAACGTCGCAGCGGCCGCCGTGTCGCCGGCGAGATAGCTCGCGCCGGCCTCGCCGACACCGACCCCGGCCCGGCCCAGCTCCTCCACGCCCTGGGCCGCCACGGCCGAGTGCTCCTGGCCCTGGGCGCTGAAACCCAGTGCGGTTTGCAGGGATACCGGGTCGGCCGCCGGCGGCACCACCGCCGTGATCGCCGGCGCCGCCGCCGCGTGCGCGGCCGCCAGCCGCGCCGTCAGCGCCTCCACCGCCGCACTGGTGGCGGCCAGGCCTTCGGGGACCACTCGCAGTGTCATCTCTACTCCTCCCGTTGCGCTTCACTTGCCATGACGGATTCCCCGGCCAGGGGGTTGACCAACTGCACGTATGTCGGAGCGTCGCTGTCGCCCAACAGGATTGCCCGTCCGGCGGGCAACCGGCCGAATCGCTGGCCGCGGATCTTGCCGCTGTCTTGCGGGTTGCCCGCCAGCATCAGCGTGGTCGCCTGCAGGTCGTTGAACCGGCGCAGCAGCGGGTTGGTCATCAGCGCGTGCCCCGAGCCGGTGGCGCGCGCGGTGACGATCACCCGCAACCCCAGATCGGCGGCCTGCGACAGCAATCCGATCAGCGGGGTCCACGGGCGCTGCCCGACGTAGGGCCCGCTCATCGCCGGTGAGTCCGGGATCTGGTCGACGTCGTCGATGATCAGGTAGTGGGTGTGGCCCGCGTACGTCCAGCGGGACAGCTCCTGCGGCGACATGCCGGCCGGTGGCCGGCGCGATTCGATCAGGTTGGCCAGCCCCAGCATCGCCGGGATGATGCGGTCGATGTTGGCGGTGTATTCGTTGTCGGCGAACAGCGGTTCGTCGACCAGGTGCAGCCGCCGGTCCAGCACGGTGAAGGCCACCTGGTCGGGCGAGGAGTGTTCGCGCACGGTGCGAATGAGGTGGCGCAGCAACGTGGTCTTGCCCGTCTTGCTGTCGCCGAACACCATCAGCAGCGGGTTGTCGGCGAAGTTGAGCACCACCGGCGCCAGGTCCTCCTCGCGCTGCCCGATCACCACCTGCTCCGGCCCGCGGTACAGCGCCCCGACGGCGTGCGGGGCCAGGTTGGTGGGCAGCAGCCGCACCGGCGGCGCCGCCATGCCCGGGTAGCGGTCGTTGATCGCGGCGATCTGGTCGAGCTCCGGGGCGGCGAACAGGAAATGCTCTGCGGCCATGGTCAATCCGCGACCGGGCTGGTCGTGCGGCACCGCCTCGGCGGGGCGGCGCAGCGCGCCGACCACTCGGACATTGCTGTCCCGCGGGTCGTGCAACTTCAGTTCCAGCCGCAGCCCGAGGCCGTCCCGCATGGCCAGCGGCACCTCCAGCCAGCTCGGGGTGGTGATCACGACGTGGATGCCGTACGCCAGGCCGATGTTGACCAGCTCACTGACCTTGGCCAGCAACGGGTTTCGCGTGTTGAACTGGTCGGTGTTGTCGCGGCCGAACGCGTACAGGTTGTCGATGACCAGGAACACCTCGCCGAACCCGTCGTCGGGCACCCCACCGCGGGAGTCCCGGAACGCCTCGCGGCGCTGCCGCGACAACAGCAGCTGCTCGAGCTCGCCGAAGGTGCGCCGGATGCGTTCGGGTTCCAGCGCCGAGGCCACGCTGCCAACGTGCGCCAGATCTTCGAGCGCACGCAGTTTCCCGCCGCCGTAGTCCAGGCAGTAGAAGGTGACCTCGCGCGGCGAGTGCAGGCTGGCCGCGGACAGGATGAAGGTCTGCAGCGCGGTCGACTTCCCCGACTTGGGGCCACCGTGGATGACCATGTTGCCGGCCGCGGACGCGGCGTCGAAGATCAGCGGGTCGCGGCGCATGTCGAAGGGCTTGTCGATCTCGCCGAGCGGCCACTGCCACTGCCGCGGCGGCACGCCGGCGCGGGCCAGCATGGCGCTCAACGGGATCGGCTCGTCCAGCGGCGGGAGCCACAGCTGCGGTGCGCGCGGACCGTAGCGGGCCAGCTGCTCGCCGATGGTGGCGATCAGCTTGCGCGGCGGCCCGGTCAGTTCGTCTTCCTCGGGCGCACTGATCACGGTGTCCTGATCGGGTTCGACCCGCCCGGCGGTGAACAGCTTGGGCTCTGGGATAGACGGCACCACAAAGGATTTGGCCTTCTGCGGCGGCTCGTAGATGCCGTCGACGTAGGTGCTGCGGAACTTGATCGGGGTGGCGCCGGGGGCGGGCACCAAGAAGCCCACGCCCTTGTGCTCCTTGCCGGATTCGATGTGGTAGGCGTCCTCCACGCCGATGATCTGCCGGGACACGCTGGGGCTGGCCACCTTCAGCCCGATGCGGTAGGAGGTGTTCTTGTCGATGTCCTTGATCTTGCCGACGTCCAGGGTCTGCGACGCGAACAGGATATGGATGCGGAACGAGCGGCCCTTGCGGGCGACGTAGTCGAACAGCTCCGCGTACTCGGGGTGGTCGGCCAGCATCAGGGTGAATTCGTCGGCCACCACGAACAGCGTGGGGATCGGCGGCAGGTCGTGTCCCGCAGCGATGGCGGCCTCGTACTCGACCACCGAGTTGAACGCGCTGCCCTGCACCCGGCGGCCGGCTTCGCGCAGCAGGTTCTCCCGCCGGGCCACCTCGCCGCGCAGCGTGTCGGCGAACCGGTCGGCCAGCGACTTCTTCTCGGCCATGTTGGAGATGACGGCGACCACCTGCGGGAAGTTGCGGAAGCTGTCCGCGCCGGCCTCGCCCTTGAAGTCGGCATAGATGACGATCAGCCGGTCGGCCGAGTGAGTTGTCAACAGCGACAACAGGATCGACATCAGGGTCTGCGACTTGCCCGAACCGGTCATGCCGATCATCAGCCCGTGCGGGCCCATGCCGCCCTCGGCTTCGTCCTTGAGGTCGAAGATCAGCGGCTCACCGGTGGCGGTGACGCCGATCGGGACGCGCAACTCGTCCTCGCGGCGGCGCGGCGCCCACAGCGTGGGCACATCCAGCTGGGAGGCATCCGGGATGCCCAGCAGGGTGGTGAAGGTGGCGCCGCGGGTGGCCGCCGAGCGCAGCCCGGTGTGCGTCGGGTTGGAGTCCCAGCGCGACAGCTGGCGCGCCAGGTGGGCGGCCTCGTCGGTGCCCAGCTGGTCGGCGTGGTCGATGTAGGGCTGCCAGCCGCCGGTCTGCCAGCGTTGGATGGCGCCCTGCGCGACGCGCAGGATCGGCTTCTCCGGATCCGAATACTGTTCGCGGTGCGGCGCTGTCGCGCTGCGGTGCACCACGGTGACACCGGCCCGGCCGACCGCCAGCGCCGAGGCGCTCAGGTCGTAGTCCGGGTCGTCGACGACGATCAGCAGGTGCCGCAGCGCGTCGGCCGCCTCGCCGGTGAAGGCCGGCCGGTCCAGCAGCGCCGGGCCGAGCTTCGCGACCAGTTCGTCGACGTTGCCGGCCATGAAACGGGCCGGCCCCACCCCGTCGAGCTCACCGGGAATGTCGATGTGCGGCAACCACTTCAGCCAGGACCAGTCCGGGCCTTCCAGATCGGGTGTCACCAGGGCGATCCCGAGCACCGTCGGGTCGTGCCAGGTGACCGCCTGAGCGATCCAGGCCCGCATCGCGGCGCGCGCCTCGTCTTGCGAACCCAGCACCGTGATCCGGGAGACCTTGGCCAGATCGATTCCGGTCGGCACGTCGCGCACCGTGCGATGGGTGTCGAGCAGGCTGCGTAATGCGCTGTGCGACACCGGTTCCAGATCGATCTCGTCGGCGATGTCGTTGACTCGCAGCGTGGTGGCCAGCGGCACGTGGTGGCGGCCGGCGCGCAGCACCAGGAAGTCCGGGTCGTGCGGGTCGCGCTCCCACTGGCGGCGCGATCCGGGCACCGTGGCCAGTGCGCTGGGCTCGGGATGCGACCACTGCGCGGCGGCGCGCTGGGCGGCGGCCTGGGTGCGGATGTTGTCCCGGACCACCGACAGGTAACGCAGGTAATCGGCGCGTTCGGCGTCGACCTCCTCGGTGCGCGTCTTGTTGTCATTGCCGCGGTACATCGCGGTCGCGGCCAGCAACAGCACGAACGGGAAGAACAGCGTCTGCGGCGAGATCAGCCGCATCCCGGTGGCGAACAGCGCGACGATCATGCCGACGATCAGGATCACCAGCACGTAGGGCATCGCCCGGCGCAGGAACGACGGCGGGATCACCCGGGGCAGCTCGGGCGGCGGCTCGATGACGATGGTGCCCTTGCGGGCGACCGGCGGCGCCAGCCGGCGGCGCGCTTCGAAGATCAGTCGGCTCATCGGGGGGCTCCCTCGGCTTGCGGTGCGGCGGCAGCCACGCGGCCGGGCGCCTGGTCGGGCGGCAGCCCGTCGTGTGCCAGCAGCGCGTCGGCGCGCGACAACGTCGGACCCTTGGCGAACAACGACAGCACCGACCACGGGATGGGCAGCGGCGAGCCGCTAAGGCCAAGGGCCTCAACCGTTTTGCCGTGCCCGGCGGCCGAGCGCTCGGCCTCGTTGTCGACGCCGTAGCGGACCCCGGTGTCCGACACCCAGAACAGCGATCCGGCGCCCGGCGAGCCCGCGCCGCCGCCGGCGGTCTGGGTGAAGTAGCCGGTGCCCGGCGGCAACGCGACCCGGGTGGCCACCGGCCCGTTCTGCGGGGAGCCGCCGCCCACCAGGTCGACGGGGCGGATCGATTCGGCGATCGGCAGCGCCGAGCCGGACAACAGGTTCAGCGAGCTGGTGGCCGCACCGGCGGGCTTGCTCCAATATGCGCATGTGACAGGCGATTTGGCGGTGTCCACCAGGCTGACGTGTTGGTCCGGGTAGCGCGCGGTGTCCAGCATCCGCGACACCGGCAGCTTGGCCACCGCGTCGGCGCCCAGCCGCGGCGGTTGGTCCAGCCCATAGGAATTGGTGTTGCGCAGGATCGCCGCCAGCACCGGTGAGATCTGCTGCAGGCCGTCGGGCAGCACCGCGTAGTAGCGCGGCGCCCCCGAGGAGCTTTGATCCAGGGTGTAGGAGACCACCACGGCCCCGATCGGTGCCGGCACCGCGAACGGCGCCGGGGCGCCGGCGTTCGGGATGCCCGGCGCGGACAACGACGGCGCCTCGGGTATCGCGTTGAACAGACCCAGCGCGATGGGCCGGGGCGCGGGCAGCTCGGAGTTGTTCTCGGTCAAGCCGAGCGCGTTGGTGACGGCGTGGTCGGCCAGGTTGATCTGCGAGCGCCGGCCGTTCCACAGCAGCCAGGTGCCGCCGTCCCGCTCGGCCAGGATCGCCTGCTGCGACGGCAGCGCGGCGGCGCGGGCGCCGCTGCTGTCCGGCCGGCCCGCGATCACGGTGACACCGGTGCTGTGCGCGCCGTGCCCGCCCGGGGCGGGCTCGCTGACCGAGTCGCACACCGTCCAGTTCGCGTCGGTGGACGGGTTTTGCACCATCCGCTCCGGGGCGCCGGGGATGCCGAGCAGGTTGCCGCGCGGAAACCGATCCAGCTCAGCGCTTTTCACGGTGGTGGGGTTGACCGGCTTGCCCACGATCAGCCGGGCGGAGGTCAGGTTGAGCACCGGGTGCAGGTCGTCGCCGACCCGGACGTACAGCGCGGCCGTCGACCGGTCGGCCAGCACGGCGTTGGTCCCGGCGGTGCCGTTGGGCCGGATCAGCGAGAACACGAAGCAGCCGGCCAGCCCGGTGACCAGCAGGACCGCGCCCATCGCGACGGCGCGCGACTGGGTGCGCAGCGGGTCGACCAGCATCCGGGTGTCGTGCAGCGCGATACCGGAGGCGATGCGGCGCATCACGAATCGCCAGCCGCTGACCTGGTGCCGGGTGACGAAGCCGCGCCGGTACTGCACCTGGTCGGGGTTGTCGTTGACCGGGGTGCGCGAGGAGAACGAACGCCGGTCGTCGGGCTCGTTGTTGGCGGTCATGCCGGCACCGACAGGCCAAGGCCGCGCAGCAGCGGCTCAACCGACCGTGCGACGTCGTCGTCGGTGATCGTCATCAGCTCCTCGTCAGTGAATTCGCCGGTTCCGGCGTGCTCGGAATGGTCGAGCCGGAACTCCCGTTCCTCTTCGGCGCGCTCGACGATGTTCCGGACGAATCGGCCGTTACCGGCGATGTCCAGGTTGCGGCGCGAGATCCCGTTGGCGTCCGGGGTCGATTCGCGGGCCAGCTTGGTGAACAACTCCTCCATGTGGTCCAGCGCGGCCTGTTCGAAGACGCTGTCGCGTTGTTCGGCCATCTTGGTGGCGATCTCGACCAGCTCCGACGGCGCGTAGGACGGGAAGTCGATGTTGCGGGTGAACCGGGAACGCAAGCCCTCGTTGGTGTCCAGGAACTTGTCCAGGTCGGCCCGGTATCCGGCGATGATGACCACCAGGCGGTCGCGGTCGTTCTCCATCCTGGCCAGCAGGGTGTCGATGGCGACCAGCCCGAAGTCGTTCTTTGCGCCGGTGGCGACCAGCGCGTAGGCCTCGTCGAGGAACAGCACCCCGTCCAGCGCGCTGTCGATGATGGCGTTGGTCTTGGCCTCGGTCTCGCCGATGTGCTGGCCGATCAGGTCGGCGCGGTGCACCTCGCGGATGTTCTCCCGCTTCAAAAGCCCCAGGCCGCAATAGATCTTGGCCACCACGCGGGCGATGGTGGTCTTACCGGTTCCGGGCGGCCCGGCGAACACCAGGTGGTGGGCCCGCTGCGCGACCGCGAGCCCGCGCTGCTTGCGGACCAGTTCCATGGCGACCGAGCTTTTCAGCCGGGACACCTGGTTCTTGACCTCGTCGAGTCCGATGAATTCGGCGAGCTGGCGTTCGGCCTCGGCCAGCAGCACCGCCTTGCGCTCGTGCGCGGCCGGGTCGACGAAGTCCTCTGCGCTGGGCTCGGTGGCGGGGTCCCACGGGTCGGTGCGGGCCTCGATGCGGGCCGCGGTGGTGGTGACGATGCCGAAACTGGTGTCCGACAACGCCTGTTCGACCTGTTCGTTCTCCGGGTGCGCGGCGTAGAGGTCCTGCAGCACCTCGCTGGCCGATTCCTCGTCCACGTGCGCGCGCAGCACCAGCGCCTTGGCCAGGGCGCCGTCGACGGCCGCCACGGCGACCGGACCGTCGGGCTCCTCCAGGTAGGACAGCGCCGGGGCGAACATGCCGAGGCGGGCCAGCGCGGTGCCCAGGGCGATCTTGGCGGCGTGCGCGTAGGCGTCGTCGAGGTCGGTGTCGTTGACGATCGGGGTGAGCAGCTTGACGACGTCCGACCAGCGCTCGGCCCGGTAGTTGATCACGACCGACACCCAGCGGGCTTCCCGCCAGCCGGGTCGGGCGGCGGTCAGCGCGGCGACGATCCGGTCGGCGTCGGCGAAGCGCCCGGCGGTTGCCAGCGCCGCCGCGTAGGCGAGCTGGAAGTCGTCGGTCGTGGTGGCGCGGAACTGCAGATACAACCCGGTGTCGTAGCGGAAGCCCAGCGCGCCGGGCGCCAGGTCCACCTGGCGCTGCAGCACGCCCGCGGTGGCAGCGGTGCGGGCGACCGCCTCCAGCACGCGCAGCGACACGTCGCCGGCGGCCGCCAGCCCGGTCCACGCGTCGCACTGGTCGTGGGCGATGCGGGTCAGCGCGGCGAAGCCGGAGCGGGCGGCGGCCAGGT
The DNA here is from genome assembly GCF_025821985.1 of Mycobacterium timonense. Taxonomy (NCBI): domain Bacteria; kingdom Bacillati; phylum Actinomycetota; class Actinomycetes; order Mycobacteriales; family Mycobacteriaceae; genus Mycobacterium; species Mycobacterium timonense. The sequence continues at coordinate 473,352 of NZ_JACKSY010000104.1, forward strand.
CGGCCGGGCGCTGCCGTTGGTAGACGACGATGCCCAGCGCGCGGCAGCAGGTGGCGAACCGGCTGACCACGTCGCCGTCGACGCGTGCGTCGACCCGGGAATTGACCGGCTGAGCTGTGAGCATGCCGGTGTCACCGCGTTCCACGGCCGCGCCTTCTCATGTATGTAGCCTCCCCTAACCTAACCGCCTGAAGTTAGCATTGCATAAGCTAACTGTCGAGGCGTTCGAGCCTGGTCGGCTCACCACTCCGCTGCCCTTCTTCTACCGCTGATGAGGACGTTTCGCCTAGGGATTTGCCGCATTTTCGGCATACTCACAGCCGCACCCTCGGCAGCCTCACAGCAAGACCTCACCTTACTGAAAATCATTTTCATTATCAATTCCGGCGTGCCTGCCGCGGACGGGTGGCGGATGGGTAGCCGGGCACGGTCACGCAGCCAGTAGTCGGGCGCCGCGGCGGTAAAGTTCCGCCGCTACTCGCCGGCCCAGTTGCCCGGCATCATGGGCATCGACGGTCCGGTGCCGAACTCGTCGCCGGGCAGCGTGGCCAGCCCGGTCGCCTGCGCGGGGGCCGTCGGCGCGGTGCCGGCAAAGCCCAGCGGGCCGGCGCCCCGATCCGATGCCGTCACCGAGTCGGGCTCGGGCTGGGGTCCGGCGTCGGGCTCCACGTCCATGAACTCGTAGCCGCGATAGCGGTCCTTCATGGCGGCCCGGCGTCGCCGTCGCGCCCGCGCCCGCTCGGACGCCGATGCGCCGGCCGGCGCGGCGGCCGCGGCGGGGTCGGGCTCGGACGCCTTGCGCTGTGCGCCGCTGCCCATGCCGGTGCCGCTCCCGATAGTGGGGCCGCCGATCAGGTACGGGTAGGCGGTGCCGCCGATGCCGGTGGGCGGCGGCGGTGCGGCCCCGGACGCGGTCACCGTCGCCGACGCCGGGGCCGGTGCGCCGGCCGATGCGGGTGCCGGGGCGGCGACGGCCGCGGCGCCCATCGCGGGACCGGCCACCACGGCCGGCATGCTCGACGGCTGCGGCGGCGGCGCGGCCGGCAGCGCGGGCAGGGGTGCGGCCTTCTGAATCGCGGCGAGCCCGCTCAGGCCGGCGAGTCCCGCCGCGGCCCCGGCCGGCAGGGCGAGGCTGAATGCCGCGATCTGGGGCGCGAAGGCCTGGAAGGCCTCGATGGCGTGGCCGATCTCGTCGACGATCAGCAGCCAGATGTCCCGCAGCAGCTGGGTCAGCGCCGCCGACGGGTTTTCGGGGAACTCCTCGAGATCCCGCCCGATGGTTTGGAAGATCTCCAGGAACCGGTTGACCCACCAGCTCAGCTGGTAGGGGTTGCCGCCGTCGTTGTCGACGATGCCGCCGTCGTCGCCGCTGTCGTCGCTGTCCGAACCGTCCGAGCTGGTGGAGTTGACGATCGGCGGCGCCGGGTCGGTCTGCGGCGCGGCGGCCACCGCCGTGCCGGCGACCGCTTGATAGGTGGACATGGTGGTGGCGGCCTGGACCCACATCCGTGCGTAGTCGGCCTCGTTGACCGCGATCGGGATGGTGTTGACGCCGAAGAAGTTGGTCGCCACCAGCGCGGCGTGCGTGGCGTGGTTGCCGGCCAGCTCCGGCAGGGTCGGCATCGCGGCCAGCGCGGCGGTGTAGGCGGCGGCCGCGGTCTCCTGCTGGGCGGCCACGGCCGCGCTGTTCGCGCTGGCCCGCTCCAGCCACGCCAGATAGGGCGCGTGCGCGGCGACGTACCGCTCGGCGCTGGGCCCCTGCCACGCATCGGATTGCGCCGCCGCCAGCGTCGCGCTGAGTTCCGCGGCGGCCGACGCATAGGTTTCGCTCAACGACGTCCAGGACGCGGCCGCGCTCAGCAGGCCGGCCGGCCCCGGCCCGCTGCTGAGCAGCGTGGAATGGACCTCCGGGGCGAACGCCATCCACACCGGCGCGGTCATGGCCGAAGACTCCTCGTCGGGCTGGGTCAGGAACCGCCGGGGCTGTTCGGCGGCGCACGGGTTAGCCCGGTAGTAGTCGCACCGGGGCCGCGGGAAGTTCCGGCGCGGCGCCGATTCATGGATGACTCATGAAAAACCGGCCGCGATCGGGGTTCGCGGCCGGTTTGTCGCTCGACGGGTCAGGCCCGCACGGCGCTCACCAGGGTGTTGCGCGCGATCATCGGCCCGGCCTCGGTGTCCGGGCCGGGCACCGGACGGCCGACCTGGCGCAGGTAGTCGGCCAGCGGGGTGGGCACCGCGGTCCAGCCGCGGCTGCCGAACCACTCGGCGGCCGGCGCGCACTGTTCGTTGTAGACGAGCTGAAAGAACATTCGCTGCTCGCCCTGCTCGTTGGCGGCGCGTTCGGCGGCCACCGCGGCCTCGAAGTCCTCGGGCGTCATCGGGGCGCCCTCCTCGACGGCGACGTGGCTGCCGTGGCCGGCCAGCGCGTCGATGCCGGTGAACAGCTGCTCCTGGGCGCTGGCCGGCAGATAGATCAGCAGTCCCTCGGCGATCCACGCCGACGGCTTGTCCGGGTCGAATCCGCTGTCCCGCAAGGCCTGCGGCCAGTCCTCGCGCAGATCGACGGCGATCTCGCGGCGCTCGGCGCGCGGGTGGGCGTCGACGCCGGCCAGCACCTCGCGCTTGAAGTCGAGCACCTGCGGCTGGTCCAGTTCGAAGATGGTGGTCGCGGCCGGCCAGTCCAGGCGGTAGGCCCGCGAGTCCAGTCCCGCGGCCAGGATGACGACCTGTCGCACCCCCGAGTCGGCCGCCCGGCGGAAATATTCGTCGAAGTACTTGGTGCGCGCCCCCTGGAAGTTGACGAAGTGCACGCCGAAGTCGTCGGTCTTGAGCTGATGGTCGGGATCCTTGCCGTCCAGCACGTCGGCGGCCGAACCGCCGACGGCGCGGCAGAAGATCTCCGCGTACGGATCCACCGCGAGCGGGTCGGGCTTTTGCGCCTCCAACGCCCGCGCCGTGGCCACGAACAACGCGGTCGAGCCCACGCTGGTGGTGATGTCCCAGGTATCGCCTTCGCTTCGCACGCGATCCACCCTACGCCGCCCGGCCGACACCGCATTTGCGGTGGCGCGCAACGGTACTAGGGTTTCGCAGCTATCGGCGACCGTCGCGTCGGCGGAACTGCTCCATCCCACCTGCGCCGGCGGGGCTCATGACGGGTCCGGGTCCTGCCGCGCCCCCTGCGCCGCGTTGTCGGCGGCTTCAAGGCCCACGCACGGCTCCTCATGCCAATCGCCGAACGGGTCGTCGTACCCCTCCCACTCGCCGGGGCGCTCCAGCTCCTCGTCGGTGAGCAGCGCCGCCTGCAGCGCGTCGAGAATCTCGGCGGGATCCGCGCCGCACACCAGGATTGCCATCGCGGTGTGCCGATCGCCGTGCCGGTCGTCCCAGCCCAGCGCGGCCAGCACACGGCGCTGGGCATCGATGCCGTCGCGCTCGGGGCCGGTCATGGCGGCCAGCCACTTGCCCGCCGAGCTGACCCGCAGGCCGGCACCGGCCGATTCCAGCCACATCGCGCGGTCGGCCCGACTGGCCAGCCAGAGCCGCCCGCGGGTTCTGATGACGCCGTCGAGCAGCAGATCCAGGCAGGCATGCAGCCGCCCGGGATGGAAGGGCCTTCGAGAGTTGAACTCCACCAAGCGAATCGGCCCGCGCGCATCCAGCGGCGGCTGCCCCGCCAGCAGCGGGCCGTGCGGGTCGTCGACGCGGCCGCGGCGCGCGTCGCGGTACAGGTTGTTCAGTGCGTCATCGATGCCGTCAGCGCCCACTCGGACGCGGGCGCGCGGGGCCAGCCGGCGCAGCACGGCGGCCAGGAACGGATTGGGATGGTCGAGCACCACCACGTCGGCGAATTCGGCCTGACCGATCACCACCTGGGCGTGGGTGCGGCCGTCGTCCAGTTCGTCCTCGCCCAGTGCCTGGCTCAGCCACGTCGAGGAGTCGACACAGGTCACCACGGCGGCGATCGAAACATCAAGGGCCGCAGGGCCGTCGACGCCACCCGGCGCCACCCGGACCCGGACGTGGTTGATGGCCAGGCAGATCGGTTCCGGTTCCAGCCACGGGGCCAGGTGCACCACGATCCGGTCGACGTCGTCGCGACGGTGCAGTTGACGCAGCAGGACCAGTAGATCGTTGCGGATAGTGCACGACACGCAGCCGTGCGCGAGTTCCAGCCCGCACTCGGTGCTGGTCAAGACGCCATCGGTGAGCACCGCCGTGGTTCGGCGCACCACGTGGCCGTCGAACCGATGCTCGACGACCAGCGTTCCCGGGGTGCGCAGCAGCGCACCCACGACCGGATCCGTGCCGCGTTGGCCGGCAACCAGGAAGACGGGCGTCCGCATCGGCCTCCTTATTGGTAATCGTTTTCATCTAAGCCACCCATACGGTACCGTTCGTGGCGGGCCTTGTCGAAAATGATTTTCAATAAGCGGGGGAGGGGTTTCGTGTCTGCCGACTGCCAGGTGACGGGCCGGCGGCCAAGCTTCGGTCATGCGGTGTCGCATTCGCATCGCCGGACGCCTCGGCGCTGGTCGCCCAACATTCAACTGAAGACCTATTACCTGCCCTCGGAGGGGCGCCGGATTCGGCTGCGGGTCAGCGCCAAGGGCATCAAGGTCATCGACCGCGACGGCATCGAGGCGGTGGTGGCGCGGCTGCGCCGGCACGGGCAGCAAATCTGATGCCCCGCAACGAGATTCGACCCTTGGTCAAACTGCGTTCGACGGCCGGGACCGGATACACCTACATCACCCGCAAGAACCGGCGCAATGACCCCGACCGGCTGGTGCTGCGCAAATACGATCCGGTCGTCCGCCGCCACGTCGACTTCCGCGAAGAGCGCTGAGCGAAGGCGGGTCAGCGCGGGTAGGCGTAGGGGTTGCGCGGCGCATCGATCCGGGTGACCGCGGTGGTCTGCAGCGTCGGAATCACCGCCGATTTCGGTTGCCGCGGCGCCGGAATGACCTGACCTTCGACCCGGATCCAGGTGTTGTCCGGCAGGCCGGCGGCGGCCGCGGCGGCCGGGCCGCGCAGATGGATACGGGCCAGCTGCGCGTCGGCCGCACAGCAGACGATCACGACGCGTCCCAGGTCGACGCCGTGAGCCTCGTTGAGGACGAAGCCGGTCACGGTGATCGTCCGGTTCGTCAGCGATCCGGTGGTGTCCTGCGCCTCGCGCATCAACACCTCCGGCAGCGACACTTCCGGGGACGATCCCGTCGGCAACGGCGGAAACTTTTGTCTCAGAACATCATTGGACACCGCCATCACCGACGGGGCCGCCGCGGAAGGACGCAGCGCCGGCGGCGCCACGAACATCAGCACCAGCACGGGAAGCACCAGCAGCCAGACGAGGCCGCTGCGGTGGGAGTGCTCGTGGCCCGCCCCGCCGGGCGCGTCGACGGTGCGCGGGCCACCGCGGCGGATGTCGCCCACGATGGCCGCCAGCGCCAACCCGATCAACACCACGGCCGAGGTCACCAGCCACGGCCACAGTCCGGGTTTGACATACCGGGTGAACACGCCGGAGGCGGTGATGATGACCATGCTGATGCCCACCAACAGCAACACGGTGTTTTCGGTCTCGCGGCTCATCAGCGCGCGCCCAGCACGAAAAAGCCGATGCCGCAAGCACTCACGGTTGCTACGAGAAGAGTGCACGGCGCAAAACGGGCCGCGAATGCCCGGCCGAACATGCCCGCCTGCATGGCGAACAGCTTGACGTCGACGGCGGGCCCGACGACGAGGAACACCAGCCGGGGCAACAGCGGCACCATCGTCAGACTGGCCGCCACGAACGCATCCGCTTCCGAGCACAGCGCCAGCACCACCGCCAGGGCGGCCATCAGCGCGACGCCGAGCGCCAGGTCACCGGCCAGATGCGTGAACACCCACGGCGGCACGGCCACGTGCAGCAGTGCGGCGGCGGCGGCACCGAGGACCAAATACGATGCGGCTTGCAGGAAGTCGTGACGGGCCGCCTCGGTGAAGACCTCCAATCGCGATTCGGCCGGCGCCCGGGATGCCGGCAGTGCGCGCGTGATCCATTCCGGACGGCCCCAGCGTGACCACACCCAACCCATGACGACGGCGGTCAGCAGCGACGCGCCCAGCCGCGCGAACACCATGCCGGGCAAGCCCGGAAACGCCACCGCGGTGGACGCCAGGACGACCGGGTTGATCGCCGGCGCCGCCAGCATGAACGTCAACGCGGCCGCCCCCGTCGCCCCGCCCTCGCCGAACAGCCGCCGCGCCAGCGGCACCGACCCGCACTCGCAACCGGGCAACGCCATCCCGCCCGCACCGGCCGCCAGGACCGCCGTCGCCGGCCGACGCGGCAGCCAGCGCGCCAATCGCTCGGGCGAGACGAACACCGCGATCAGCCCGCTGACCACCACCCCGAGCACCAAAAACGGGATCGCCTGGACGAAAACCCCGCAGAACACGGTGCCGACCGTGGACAACGCCGCGCTGTTGCCGACCACGGTCCGCAGGGTGGTCGCGGCCAGGGCGCAGGCCAGCAGGATGCCGACCAGCACCTCCATCGACCCGATTCGCCAGCCGCGGACGGCCTTCAGCGTCGCCACCGGGCCATTATCGCTGCGCGCCCGTCGCAACGAACCGACTAGCTGTCGTGTTCGGCTCCCGCGTCGTCGCCCGGTTCCCAGCTGCCCGGCATCATCGGCATCGTCGGACCGCCGAGCTCGGCCCCCGGCAGGGTGGTCAACCCGGCGGCCGCGCCGGCCGCGTCCTTGCGCGCGGTGCCGGCGAAGCCCAGCGCGCCCGCGCCCCGATCGGACGCCGAGGACTCGGGGCCGGCCGGCCCGCCCCAGTCCGGGTCGACGTCGACGTTCATGTCCATGAACTCCTCGCCGTGCCCGTGCCGGGTGGCGCGGCGGCGCCGGCGCGACCGGGCGGCCGCACGCGCCGCCGCGGCCGCCGCGGCGGCGGCGCTGTCGGGTTCCGGCGCTTTGCGTTTGGCGCTGGAGCTGGCGCTGGCGCTCATCCCCGAGCCGGTTCCCATGCCCGGCGGGCCGATGACGTAGGGCGGGAAGAATCCCGCCGCGGGCGCGACGGGTGCCGGTGCCGCGGGCGGCGCGCCTGCCACCGTGGTCGCCGTGGCGGCGGGCGCGGGCGCCGGGGCCGTCGCCACCGGGGCAGCCGCTGCGACGGGGGTGGGTGCGATGGCGATGGCGGGCGGCAGGCCGGGCGGGGCCGGCGGGGCCGCGACGGCCGCGGGGACGGCCACCGGCTGCGGGAGGGCCGCCAGCCCGGCCAGCCCGGCGAATCCGCCGACGGCGGCGAACGGCGCGGCCGCCAGCAACAGCGCGGGGGCCAGCAACTCCGGCTGGCTCATGAAGATCTCCAGGATGTGCGTCGGCCAGTCGAACAGCATGAGTTGCACCAGGTACTGGAACGCCAAGGCGGGATTGTGCACCAGGTAATAACCGAACTGCTCGAAATCCTCCAGCAGTTCCAGGGCGCGCACCACCCAGAAGATGGGTTCCCCGGCATTCGTGTAGGCGTCGTAGTCCAGCCCGTTGACGGTTCCCTTGGCCGGGTCCCAGTCGATCCCCAGGTTCCTCAGGATGTTCGCGATGAAGTCGTTGAACGGATTGTCGATCTTGGGGTCGTGATCTTCGTTGCCCGAATCGTCTTGCGAGGCATCAGATTTCACGATCTGCGGTGCCGGTTCGGCTTGCGGTGTGGACGCGACTGCGGCGGTGGACACCGCGTGATAGGTGGACATGGTGGTCGCCGCCTGCGTCCACATTCGCGCATAGTCGGCCTCGTTGACCGCGATCGGCACCGTGTTGACACCGAAGAAGTTGGTGGCCACCAGGGTCGCGTGCACGGCGTGGTTGGCGGCCAGCTCCGGCAGCGTCGGCATCGTGGCCAGCGCGGTGGTGTAGGCGGTCGCGGCCACCTCGTGCTGGGCGGCCACCGCCGCGCTGTCGGCGCTGGCCTTGGTCAGCCATGCCAGGTAGGGGGCGTGCGCGCCGACGTACGATTCGCCGCTGACGCCCTGCCAGGCGCCCGCGGCGACGCCGGTCAGCAGCGTGCTCAATTGCTCTGCCGCAGAAGCATATTCGGCACTCAACTGCGACCATGCGCCGGCGGCGGCCAGCAACGACGCGGGTCCAGGGCCGCTGCTGAGCAGCGCGGAATGCAGTTCGGGCGGCGAGGCCATGAAGATCGGCGCCGTCATGGGTCTCCTCAGGCTGGAAGGCGGACCAGACTGAGCAGACTTTAATGAAAATGATTATCGTTATCAACCCGGCCGTGGCGGCCGGCCGCCCGCGCTACACGAGCGGACGCCCCTTGCGGATCCGGCGGTCCAGGTCGTAGAGCAGGACGTTGAACGGGAATTGCCGGATGAACCGCGGTAGGTAGCGGTTCACCGTCGCCAACACCGCGATCAGCCGGTCGAAGCGCCGCTGCTTGGTCGCGTCCCAGGGCAGCCGCATCTCGTCGCGGAACCGCTGCGGCAGGAAGCCGGTCGTGATGAACAACGCGAAGCCCTCGGTGAGACGCCGCACCGGGCCGGGCAGCCACACTCCCCGAATGCGGTTGGCCGCAATGGGATACAGATACTCGCGCACGGCGTCGTCGATGTGCACCTTGGCCAGCGACTCCTCCCAGTAGCGGTCGAACGCCGCGCGGTCCGGCGGCCACATCGCCGGCGGCACCTGCAGCGTGGTGGCCAGCGTCATGCCCTCGCGGTAGTGGCGGTCGGCGTCGTCGCCGTCGAGTTCGCCGATGAACATCCGGTAGATGTCCAGCCCGCCCTTGTACAGGCAGGCGCCCACCCACAGCTGCAGGTTGGGGTCGAAGGCGTTGTAGGACACCGGGCTTTCCGGCGTCGAGTACACCTGCGCGTGCGCCCGGTTCACCGCCCGGCGGAAGGCATCCTTCTGCGCCTCGCTGCCGGAGGTCGCCACGGCCAGGTAGGTGAAGGTGGTGCGGGCCCGCTTGATCGGATGCAGGTCGACCCGGCCGCTTTCCACGCGGCTTTCCATCACGCCGTAGCCGACACCGGGATTGGCCAGCTGCATGATCACGTTCGCCGGGCCGGCCAGCAGCGCCACGCCCATCAGCCCCTCGTCGATGCCCAGCGTCCGCAGCGGCTTGCGCCGCCGGGGCCGGGGCGGGTCGGTGACGCGGCGCTCGACGTGGCTCGTCGGCTCGACATGGCCCGTCGGCTCGACATGGGCCGTCGGCTGGTGCACCGGCTCGTGAATCGCCATCGTCAGGTCCTCCCGCAGCACTGGTCCGCTAATCTGCGAACGCTTGTTTCCTGATATTGTCGTGGCCCGGCGTTGGTGTCAAGATGGTGTGCATGAGCCAGACGTCCGGCGCGCGGCCGTACCGCGGGGTCGAGGCGGCCGAACGGCTGGCCACCCGGCGCAACCGGCTGCTGGGCGCGGGGCTGGACCTGCTGGGGGCCGAGCAGCAGAACATTGCGGCGGTCACCGTCCGCGGCGTGTGCCGCCGCGCCGGCCTGGCGGCGCGCTACTTCTACGAAAGCTTCACCGACAAGGACCAATTCGTGGCGTGCGTGTTCGACTGGGTGGTCGCCGAGCTGGCCGCGACCACGCAGGCCGCGGTGACGGCGGTGCCGGCCCACGAGCAGACCCGCGCGGGCATGGCCAACATCGTGCGGACCATCACCGAGGACGCCCGGGTGGGCCGGCTGCTGTTCAGCACCCAGCTGGCCGATCCGGTGGTGGTGCGCAAGCGCGCCGAGTCCAGCGCGCTGTTCGCGATGCTGTCCGGCCAGCACGTGGGCGACGCGCTACGGATGCCGGCCAACGACCGGATCAAGGCGGCCGCCCACTTCGTGGTCGGCGGCGTGGCACAGACCATCAGCGCCTGGCTGGCCGGCGAGGTGCGTCTCGAGCCCGATCAGCTCGTCGACCAGCTCGCCGCGCTGCTCGACGAGCTGGCCGAGCCGGCCCTGTACCGGCGCACCGAAACGCCCGCGCAGTCCTAGCGGGTTGCCACCGCGTGGACCGGATTCCAGCCCGTCGCGCCGGTCAGCGAAAAATCGTTCAGCGCCCCCGAAAGGGCTTGCCGCAACGCCTCGTTCGAATTCTGCCGGCCCAGCTCGTAGCCCAGGACCGAGACGAAGACCCGGTCGTGCACTCGTCCCGACAGCAGCGCCAGCGCTCCGTTGGTGCGCTGCATGGTCGCGTCGGTCACGCCCGGGTACACCGACCTCATCGCGAAATAGTCGGCGTCCGTGCCGTCTGGCCGGTTGGCGGCCGGGTCGAGCGCACCGAGGTTGGACGACACCACCGTGGTGGCGCCGCCGGTGACCACGCCGAGCAGCCGCCGGAACACCCGCTTGGGGATCAGCGGAACCAGCGGCAGCAACGCCCACCGCTCGTCGGGCAGGTCATGGTGGCGGACCAGGGCGTGCTTGACCGCGGCCCGGATCGCGCGCAGGTCGGTGCCGATCGCCGCGGGTCCCAGCAGCACGTCGACGTTGGCGACGGCGTTGGCGCGGGTGTCGCCGGCAACGCGTTCGTTGACCGGCATGCCGACGGTGACCGAACCGTCGCGGGCGACCCGTCCCACCCGCTGGGCGAGGCGGGCGGCCAGTCCGGCGAGCAGCGCGTTGCTGGTGCCGCCCAGGGCCCGGGCGCGGGCGTCCCACTCGTCGGCGTCGACGAAGATCGTCTGCGCGGGAACGGTGACGCGGTCTTGGGTGCCGCGCCGCCCGGTCGCGCGTCCACGCGCCGGCGCCGCGCCGCCGCGGCCCTGGCGCAGCATCCGTGCCGCCGCACGCACCGCACGGCCGACATCGCCTGTGTCGCGGGCGGTTTGGCGTGCGTCCTCGGCCAGCGCGGACCAGCGTGGCCGGCCCGCCGCCGCGGGCCAGCGGACCGTGTCCGCGCGCCCGCGCGCCGCGTCGGCCAGCGCCTCGCACAACCCGACGCCGTCGGTCAGGCAGTGCGTGGTGACCAGGCTCACCACCGCGCCGCCGTCGGTCAGCGGCAACACCGCCAGGTGCCACCCGGGCCCGTGCTCGGCGTCCGGCCGCCTGCCGGCCTGCTCGGTTAGCCAGGCGTCGACGGCATCCCGCGGCCGCGGCACCGCGACCACCTCGAGGGCGCCCTGCGCGCCGGTCGACACCCAGCGATGACGACCGAACGGCAACGGGGAGCACTCGATCCGCCGCGCCAGCCGTCCGGCACCCAAGTGCCGGTGGAACCGCCTCAGCCCGGCCAGGTCGATCGCGCGGTCGTACACCCACACGCATTGCAGCAGGCTGGTGGCTCCCGTCGCCCGCTCACCGAGAAACAGGGTCTGGTCGGCCAAATCCAGCACGTTGCTCATGATTACGCCGCTTCGGTGTCGTCCGCGGTGGGCGCCACGGTGCCCGGTTCGTGCGAATCGGGTTGGCGCACAACCACGACGGGCTCGTCCGCGGCGGGCCTGGCGACGCGGGTGAACACGCGGATCAGCGTGGCGAGGTAGCGCAGCACCGAGTCGCGGGCGATCGCGTTGTCCGGGAACGACATTGTCACCGTGGTGTTCGCGGCCTGGCGGTTGATCCACATGTTCACCCCGCCGTGCGAAAGGCTGTCGCCGTAGGTGCCGAACTTGGTCTCGGCCCACAGGCCGTTGAGGGGAATCTTGCGGAAGTCGAGGAACGACAACATCATCGGCAGCTGGGTGGGCAGTTTGATACCCAGTTCGTCCGGCGTGGCCAGCTCCAGCACCCGCTCCACCGGCACGTCGGCCAGGCGTTGGGCGTCATCGAACGACTTCTGCGCCGTCCTGGCCGCCTGGGCGAACGTTTCGCCCGCGGTCGGCACCGTGACCGGGATCAGGCTGGCGAACCAGCCCAGGGTCATGGTGTCGACGCCGGGTGTGCGGGTGTCCCGGGCGGTGAATCCGTGATATGTCGTCTTGCCGGTCAATTCGTGTTCGGCCAGCGCCGTGCAGGCCAGCACTCCCCCGATGAACCGGGCGCCGGCCGCCACGCAGGCGGCGTCGAACGACGCCGTGTCCGCGGCGTCCATCAGCTCGACGGTCAGCAGGTCGCCCTTGCTGCTGGCCCACGTGTCGCCCAGGGGCAGCGGAAAACTCGGCCAGTCGCCGTCGGTGTCGCGCGCGAACTCGATCCAGTCCTTGATCTCCGGCGACGACAAGGTCAGCGCCGCGGCCTTCTCGCGCTGGCGCACCGCGTAGTCGCGGTAGCTGCGGATCTCCGGCAGCGCCGCGGGCAGCCGGCCGGTATGGGCCAGCTCCTGATAGGTCAGGTGGATGTCGAGGAAGATGAGGGCGGCCGAAAGACCGTCGATGTGCAGGTGGTCGACGCTGGCGTAGAAGGTGAAATACTCTGCGTGCTGGATGATTCCGTAGGTGAAGCAACCCCATTCCAGGGTCTGCGGAGTGCTTGTCAGCACGTGCGTGCGCACCTGGTCGGCGTTCATCTGCCCGAGCGGCACCGCAACGTAGTCGATGTCCTCGGGACGGTCGATGACCCGGCGCACGAAGACGCCGTTGTCGTGCTCGAACCAACTGTGGTAGGTGTCGTGCCGGTGCAGGTGCGCGTTGATGGTCGCCGTCATCGCGCCAATGTCGCAGGCGCCGGGGATGTCCCACGCCACGACCATCAGCCGCGGTAGCTGGCGGTCCAGCACCTTGCCGTGGTAGGCGGCCCAGAGGTGTTGGTTCTGTTGGTAACTCGGCGGCAGGTCACTTCGCCGCGCGGCGCGCGCGGCTTCGAGCGCGGCCGGCGCGGCCATCCACATCGTGACCGGGCCGTGCGGCGGTTGCCATTCGTTGATGTTGCCGAGTGCGACCATTTCCTCGAATCCTGGTTCTGTGTGAGCCGACGCTTCCGGTGCGGCCGGGGGTTGCGAAAGTGCATTGAGCGCTTGGCTTTTCGCACATCATCGGTTTGATTTCGCGCTGGAAATCGGCAACGGTCTCGACCCCTGAGGCGGACTGAACCACCCCGTCGCTTGCGCCCCCTGTGTCGCTGCTGTGACGCTAGCTGACGGAGGCGAAGATTTCGGCGGTTTTGTGAAGACTCGCATTCCCCAGCGAAATCACCGGCGGTGCAGTAACCTCTCCTGCCCGAAAGGTCCCCCATCCTGATGCCAGGCGCCCGCGTGCGCGGTGTCCTCGCCAAGTCCGCTGTGCGGGTCGGTAACTCGGGATACGATTGACCGTTGGGCGGCCGGAACGTCAGGGGAACAGCGGCAGGTCCCACAGTCGCATGCCGGGGCGCAGCAGCCACAGCCGCATCATGGTGAGCCGGGTGATGCGCAGCGCGCTCAGGATCATGAAGACGGCCAACGGCACCTCGATCAGCAGCGCGGTGATCACCGACAGCCAGACGTCCTTGGGCCCGGCGGTCATCAGGTCGAACCACGCGTCACAGATCAGCAGGACGCCGGTGGTGAACGCGGCGAGCCCGAGCAGCTGGCGGCGCAGGTAGCCGAGCACCGCGGTGGCCAGCATGAAACCGACCAGCAGCACGTCGAAGCCGATCCAGGTGATCGGCCAGTTGTGGGCGACGTAGTTCTCCGGCAGCGTCACCGACAGGTAGCCGAGCCACGGGATCATCGCCATGGAGCCGCCGATCATCAGGCTCAGCCGGATGCGCCGCATCCGGGCCAGATATTCCGGGTCGATCACTTCGCCCAGGGGCCGCTTCAGCCGGGAGACGAGTTCGCGCCGTTGCTCGGGCGTGAGCGCCGCGATCTGTTCGTCGGTCAATATGCCGTCGGTCATGACACCATCCTCCGGCTCGGCGGCGTCAGCGCCCGGCGCCCACCCGGGGCCGGCGGTCCGCCGCGGTCTTGGGCACCGCTCGAGCGTCGCCGCTGTCGAATTCCTTCACCCAGCAAGCGAACTCGAGGGTGATGCCGTCGGGGTCCTGGAAGTAGAAGGAGCGCACGTAGACGCCGGGGTGCACGGTCGCGGAGACCTGCATCGGGCTTTCGTCGTGGTTGAGCACCGGGCCGACCCGCACGCCCTTGTCCTTGAGCCGTTGGCGGTAGGCGTCGAACTTCTCGGCGGGCACGTGGAAGGCCAGGTGGTTCATGGTGCTCACCGCGCTGGTGATATCGCCGATGCCGGGGATGGCGCCCGGCGACGAGATGCCGGGGACGCGGTCGGGCGCGTCGGCGAACCAGAAGAAGGCCACGCAGTCGCCGTTGCCGGCGTCGAAGAAGAAGTGCTGGCCAGCGCCGCCGGGCAGATCGAGCGATTTGACCAGCGGCATGCCCAGCACGTTGCTGTAGAAGTCCACGGTTTTCGCCATGTCCGAACACACCAGGGCGACGTGGTTGATCCCGCCGAGTTCGAATTCGGTGTTGGTGTTGTGCGGCTTGATCATCGGGTTTCTCCCTCGGTCCCCGGGTGACGATCCTGGCCAAGACCCGAATCTGAATCTAACATCAGATTCAGTTTTGGCCCAGGGAGGTGCGCAGGTGTCGACCGCGGCATCCCCGGCTGACCGGCCCGGCCGGCCCGCGGCGCTGCCCACGCATCGGGGCAGGCGCACCCGGGCCGCCATCGACATGGCCGCCCGCACCGTCATCGCCCGCAAGGGTGTGCTGGCCACCACCATCGCCGACATCGCCGCGGAGGCGGGCCGCTCGGCGGCGTCCTTCTACAACTACTACGACTCCAAGGAGGCGATGGTGCGCCAGTGGGCGCTGCGCTTCCGCGACGAGGCTAATCAGCGGGCGCGGTCGGCGACCCGGCACGGCCTGTCCGATCGGGACCGCGCCTACACCGCGGCCGCCGCCCACTGGCACACCTACCGCAACCGGCTGGCCGAGGTGATCAGCGTGTCACAACTGGCCATGGTCAACGACGACTTCGCTCGGTACTGGGCCGAAATCTGCGCGATACCAATCTCTTTCATCGCCGAATCGGTGCGGCGCGCACAAGCCCGGGGCTACTGCCGCGACGACGACCCGCAGCTGATCGCCGAGGCGATCGTGGCGATGTTCAACCAGTTCTGCTACATCCAGCTCGGTTCCGCGCGCTCCGGGGAACCCGACGACCAGGCCTGCATCCGAACCCTGGCCAACATCTATTACCGGGCCATCTACGGGCGTGAGGAGGAGCCGCAGAGTTGAGTCGCGAATCGAGTCGCCGTACCGGCGCCGGGGTGATCCGGGAATTCGTCGGGCTGCCCTCGCGCACCGCCGGCCGCGCGGGCGCCGGCGGGCATCCCTGCCAGGGGCTCTACCACCGGGGCGTGGGACGCAAACCGAAGGTGGCGATGATCGCCACGCACTACCAGATCGACTTCTCCGAGCACTATCTGGCGGACTACATGGCCACCCGCGGCATCGGTTTTCTCGGCTGGAACACCCGGTTCCGCGGCTTCGAGAGCAGCTTCCTGCTCGACCACGCGCTGGTCGACATCGGCGTCGGTGTGCGCTGGCTGCGCGACGTCCAGGGAGTGGATACCGTTGTGCTGCTGGGCAATTCGGGAGGCGGATCGCTGATGGCCGCCTACCAGTCGCAGGCCGTCGACCCGAACGTGACCCCGCTGGACGGGATGCGTCCGGCGGCGGGGCTGACCGAATTGCCGCCGGCCGACGGCTATGTGGCCACCGCCGCGCACCCGGGGCGCCCGGAGGTGCTCACCGCCTGGATGGACGCCGCCGTCGTCGACGAGAACGACCCCGTCGCCACCGACGCCGACCTCGACCTGTTCAACGAGCGCAACGGCCCGCCGTATGCGCCGGAGTTCCTCGCCCGCTACCGGGCCGCACAGACCGCGCGCAACCACGCCATCACCGACTGGGCCGAAAAGGAGCTGAAACGCATTCGCGCCGCGGGGTTTTCGGACCGCCCGTTTTCGGTGATGCGCACCTGGGCCGACCCCCGCATGGTGGATCCGACCATCGAGCCCACCAAGCGCCAGCCCAACACGTGCTACGCGGGTGTCCCGGCCAAGGCGAACCGTTCCGCGCACGGCATCGCCGCGGCGTGCACGCTGCGGAACTGGTTGAGCATGTGGAGCCTGCGGGTGGCGCAAACCCGGGCCGAACCGCACCTGGCCCGCATCGGCTGCCCCGCGCTGGTGATCAACGCCGAGGCCGACACGGGGGTGTTTCCCTCTGACGCGCAACGCATCTTCGACGCGCTGGCCAGCACCGACAAGACGCGGGCCTCGATCGACACCGACCACTACTTCACCACGCCCGGGGCGCGCAGCGAGCAGGCCGATCTCATCGCGCGGTGGATCTTCAAGCGGTGGCGCTAGCCGCTGGCCCATGTCGTCGACCAACCCACTGGTTGTTAGCTTGGAAGGTACTTGGCCGAAACGGCGTCCTGCAGCAACGGAAGGCGACCAATGCCGATCGCAATAAATCCCGAGCATCAAGAACTGGCCGATTCAGTGCGATCGCTGGTGGCGCGCATCGCGCCGTCCGAGACGCTGCACCGGGCGATGGAGACGCCGCTGGAGAACCCGCCGCCGTACTGGCAGGCGGCGGCCGAGCAGGGCCTGCACGGCGTCCATTTGTCGGAGTCGGTGGGCGGGCAGGGCTTCGGCATCCTCGAGTTGGCCATCGTGCTGGCCGAATTCGGCTACGGCGCGGTACCGGGCCCGTTCGTGCCGTCGGCCATCGCCAGTGCGCTGATCTCCGCGCACGACCCGGACGCCAAGGTGCTCGCCGAGCTGGCATCCGGCGCCCAGATCGCGGCCTACGGCCTGAATTGCTGTGCGCTGACCGCGACCCGTCAGGGTGATGTGTTGGTGATCCGCGGCGAGCTGCGCACGGTGCCGGCCGCGGCGCAGGCCTCGCTGCTGGTGCTGCCGGTGGCGATCGACAGCGGCGAGGCGTGGGTGATGCTGCGCGCCGAGCAGCTCGAGATCGAACCGGTGAAAAGCATCGACCCGCTGCGGCCCATCGCCGACGTGCGGGCCAACGCCGTCGAGGTCGGCGACGACGTGGTGTTGGCGAAGCTGAGCATGGCGACCGCGCACGCCCTGATGACCACGCTGCTGTCCGCCGAGGCCATCGGCGTCGCGCGCTGGGCGACCGACACGGCGTCGCAATACGCCAAGATCCGCGAGCAGTTCGGCCGGCCGATCGGCCAGTTCCAGGCCATCAAGCACAAGTGCGCCGAGATGATCGCCGACACCGAGCGGGCCACCGCGGCGGTGTGGGACGCGGCCCGGGCGCTCGATGAGGCCCGCGAAAAGGATTGGGACACAGCGGGTTCGCACGTCGAGTTCGCCGCCGCGGTGGCGGCCACGCTGGCCCCGGCCGCCGCCCAACGATGCGCGCAGGATTGCATCCAGGTGCACGGCGGGATCGGCTTCACCTGGGAGCACGACACCAACGTCTATTACCGTCGGGCGCTGATGCTGGCCGCCTCGTTCGGCCGCAGCTCGGACTACCCGCAGCAGGTGGTGGACACCGCGACCAGCACCGGGATGCGCGCGGTCGACATCGACCTTGACCCCGACACCGAGAAGCTGCGGGCCGAGATCCGGGCCGAGGTGGCGGCGTTCAAGGCGATGGACCGCGAGCAGCGCAAGGTCGCCCTCGCCGAGGGCGGCTGGGTGCTGCCGTACCTGCCCAAGCCGTGGGGCCGGGGTGCGGGCCCGGTGGAGCAGATCATCATCGCCCAGGAGTTCGCCGCCGGGCGGGTCAAACGGCCGCAGACCGGCATCGCCACCTGGATCATCCCGTCGATCGTGGCGTACGGGACCGACGAACAGAAGCAACGCTTCCTGCCGCCGACGTTGCGCGGCGAAATGATCTGGTGCCAGCTGTTTTCCGAGCCGGGTGCGGGATCGGACCTGGCCGGCCTGTCCACCAAGGCCACCCGGACCGACGGCGGCTGGCGGATCACCGGCCAGAAGATCTGGACCACCGCCGCGCAGTTCGCGCAGTGGGGTGCGCTGCTGGCCAGAACCGACCCCAACGCCCCGAAACACAATGGCATCACCTACTTCCTGTTGGACATGAGCAGCGACGGCGTCGACGTCAAGCCGCTGCGCGAGCTGACCGGTAACGCGATGTTCAACACCGTCTACATCGACGACGTGTTCGTGCCCGACGAGTGCGTGCTGGGTGAGGTGAACCGCGGCTGGGAGGTCAGCCGCAACACGCTGACCGCCGAGCGGGTCTCGATCGGCAGCAGCGAGGCGAATTTTCTGGCCACGCTGGCGCAGTTCGTCGAGTTCGTGCGCGACGGGCAGTTCGATCAGGTTGCGCGGCACCGTGCGGGTCAGCTGATCGCCGAGGGCCATGCGGCCAAGGTGCTGAACCTGCGCTCCACGCTGCTGACGCTGGCCGGTGGCGACGCGATGCCCTCGGCGGCGATCTCCAAACTGCTGTCGATGCGCACCGGCCAGGGCTATGCCGAATTCGCGGTGTCCTCGTTCGGCACCGACGCGGCGATCGGCGACACCGATCAGCTACCCGGCAAGTGGGGCGAGTACCTGCTGGCCAGCCGCGCGACCACCATCTACGGCGGTACGTCGGAGGTGCAGCTGAACATCATCGCCGAACGGCTGCTGGGGTTGCCCCGCGACCCGTAAACCGTTGCGCCGCAAACGGTCTGGACAATAGGTCTGGAAATAGGGCCATGCCGACCTGGCTGATGCCAGGCCGGCATGGTTCCCCCCACTACGCGGTCCGGTCATCCCGAGGGTTGGCGTGTCGGCGATGACCGGTTCACCGCGCGGAGATGGTGGTCACCACCACCAGTTCCACCAGTGTCCGGGCGCCCAGAAGCCCCGGTTCCAACCACCGTGGCCCCAGCCACCGTGGCCCCACGGGCCATGTCCCCGACCATCATGGCCTCCCCATCCGCGGCCACCGGGACCGTCGGGAATGGGGCCCGGTCCGCTGCGCGGCCCGGCACTGGCGAAACTTGTGGAAGGCGCCGGCGCGGGGGCGGCCTGAGCCGCCGGGGCGCCGCCGAACAGCAGCGCGCCGACCACGGCCCCAGCCGCCGCGACACCCGCGACGACACCGTGTGACGATGCTGAGCAGATCATCGAGGGCGTCCTTCCAACGATTTGGATTTATCGGAGGTTGATGGCCAGAACGCTACTCGCGCATTTCTCGGCAAACAAGATGGATTGGCTTGTTTTTGCTGTGAATTGGATAACAAGAGTGCCGAATTACCATCTCTTTTGCGGCGTTCCTATACGCATTTTGCGCCGATGCGCTTATCCGCGATTACTGACTCCGCGTGGTGCAAGTGGCCCACATACACACAGGTAGATAGGTATCTACTGAAGTACTGGCCCGGCATCGAGTATCTACTGATATACGTTTAATGCCATTGCCGTATGTGCGGAAGAAATGCTGTCGAAGTTGCCATCCCCGAGCCCCTCCACCGCCACCCAAAACGGCGTTTACCCCTACACACAGCTATCGTCAGCAATTTGCTTGACGAGCGGGTTCGGCGGATCCGCCGCAGCCGGCCGTCGGCGCGGCACCGGCCCGCCACATGCCCGGCCCGGCAACGCGACTTAGGCTGGCGTCGGTGACAGAATCAGTATTGACACACAGGCAACGAGCGCTGATTTACTGATTGGCACTCACGGAGGAAGACACCGCAGTGAACTTCAACCCCAGCCACAGCGGACCCAGCGGCGGCGCGTTTCGCGCTCCCACCCCAGCCGCCGGCCCCTCCGGAGACGCCGCGCCCACCGAGCGCCTCACCAGCATCCGCCAGCCCGGCGGCCCGCGGGTGCCCAGCGGCCCGCCGGCCAACCAGGCGGGCCGCACCCAGCGCACCCGCCGGACCGTGGACCTGCCGGCGGCCACCCACCGGGCCCTCGACATCTGGCAGCGCGAAGCCGCCGACCGGCTGGGGGTCGCCCGGGTGACCGGGCAGGAGGTGCTCACCGCGCTGATCGACCAGCTGCTGGTCGACCCCAAGCTGACCGCCCAGATCACCCGGGCCATCAAAGAGCGCCGCTAGACCTCCATCTCGCGCAGCTCGCGTTTGAGGATCTTGCCGGTCGGGTTGCGCGGCAACTCGTCGAGGAAGATGACCTCGCGGGGCACCTTGTAGCGGGCCAGGTGGTCGCGAACGTAGTGCTTGATGGTGTCCTCGTCCAGGTCGGCGCCCTCCTTCTTCACCACGAAGGCGCGCAACCGGTGGCCCCACTCCTTGTCCTCGACGCCGATCGCGGTGGCCTCCACCACGTCGGGATGCCCGCTGATCAGGTCCTCGACCTCGGCGGGGAACACGTTCTCGCCGCCGGAGACGATCATCTCGTCGTCGCGGCCGCTCACGTAGAGCAGGCCGTGCTCGTCGAAGTAGCCCACGTCACCGGAGGACAACAGGCCGTCGATGATCTGCTTGTTGCCGCCCCCGGTGTAGCCCGCGAACGGGAAGGTGTTTCCGACGAAGATCCGGCCCACCTCGCCCTGGGGCAGTTCCTTGCCGTTGTCGTCGAAGATCTTGACCTTCACGCCCTTGACGACCGGACCGACCGTCGCCGCGTTGCGTTCCAGGTCCTTGGGCCCGGCGATGGTGGCGAACGCGATCTCGGTCGAGCCGTACATGTTGTAGATGACCGGTCCGATGTCCTTGAGCGCCCGGGCGGCCAGCTCGGCCCCCAGCTGCGAGCCCGAGACGAACACGATCCGCAGGCTGGACAGGTCCGGCTTCTTGTCCATCTTCTCCAGGGTGTCCAGGATCCGCGACAGCATCACCGGCACCACCACCATGGCGGTCGGCCGGTACTTTTCGATGTCCTGCAGCACCAGCGGCGGCTTGAACTTGCGCCGCAGCACCAGCGTCGAACCCAAAAACATCGCGATGGTCGCGTGCAGGTACCCCAGGGCGTGGAACATCGGCGACGGCAGCGACGTCACCTCGCCGGCCTTGAACGGCACGTGCGACAGGATGCCGCCGACCGGCGCCAGCGTCGGCGGCGTGCTGCGGTTGGCGCCCTTGGGCGTGCCGGTGGTGCCGCTGGTCAAGATGATGATCGAGGCGTGCCTGTCCGCCTTGGGGGCGGGCTCGGAGCTGCTGCGCTCGATCAGCTCGGCCAGCGTCTCGTCGGTGCTGCCGGACGGCTCGTCCGCGTCGGGATTGCTGCCCAGCGCGCGCAGCTTGCCCAGCGGCGGTTCGGCTTTGCTGACCGCCTTGGTGTACTCGTCGTCGTAGATGATGACCTTGGCGCCCTCGCGCTCCGAGACCTCTTTGATCTGCGGGCCGGAGAACTCGCTGTTGAGCAGGATGATGCGGGCACCCACCCGGGCCGCACCGTAATTGGCGATCAGGAACCAGCGGTGGTTGCGGGCCAGGATGGCCACGCCGTCGCCGGCCTTGACGCCCTTGGCGATCAGACCGTTGGCGACCGCGTGCGCGGCCCGGTCCAGCTCGGCGTAGCTGAGTTCGCCCTCCTCGTCGATCACCGCCGCCCGGTCGGGGGTCCGGCGGGCGTTGAGCGACGGCAGCATGCCGAACTCGCCCCACTTGTAGATGTCGGCGGCCATCGCGGCGTAGTTCTGCGGCGGCTCCAGCCGGAATGCGCCCGACTCGATGATCCGGCGCAGGTAGTGCAGTTCAGCGGAGCCACGTTCGACATACTGCTGAACTTTGGCTACCGCTTTGGTGGCCTGACCGGGCAGGCCAAGGAGGTTAGGCATGGAATCCACCATATGTGACGTCCGTCTCAGTACGGCCAGAAATTCTGGCGAATTAGCATGAACCACATGACCCGTCCGGTTTCGCTGGAGGTGGCCGGGCGGCGGGTCACCATCACCCATCCGGACAAGGTGGTGTTCCCCCGCGCCGGCGGCGGCGAAACCACCGGTTCTGCTGCCGGCCCGTACACCAAACTCGACCTGGTCCGCTATTACCTGTCCGTGGCCGACGGCGCACTGCGCGGTGTGGCCGGGCGCCCGATGATCCTGAAGCGCTTCGTCAAGGGCATCACGCAAGAGGCGGTGTTCCAGAAACGCGCCCCGGCAAACCGGCCGGACTGGGTCGACGTCGCCGAATTACGTTATGCGCGAGGCACTTCCGCCGCCGAAGCGGTCATCCACGACGCCGCCGGGCTGGCCTGGGTGATCAACCTGGGCTGTGTCGACCTGAACCCGCATCCGGTGCTGGCCGACGACCTCGACCACCCCGACGAGCTGCGCGTCGACCTGGATCCGATGCCCGGGGTGTCCTGGCGGCGGATCGTGGACGTCGCGCTGGTCGCCCGCGAGGTGCTCGAGGACTACGGCCTGACCCCGTGGCCGAAGACGTCCGGGTCGCGCGGCTTCCACATCTATGCCCGCATCGCCCGGCGCTGGGAGTTCCGCCAGGTGCGGCTGGCCGCGCAGACCGTGGCCCGCGAGGTGGAGCGGCGCGCGCCCGAGGCGGCGACCAGCCGCTGGTGGAAGGAGGAGCGCGAGGGGGTGTTCGTCGACTTCAACCAGAACGCCAAGGACCGCACCGTCGCGTCGGCCTACTCGGTGCGGGCAACCCCGGACGGCCGGGTGTCGACGCCGTTGCGCTGGGACGAGGTGGCCGGCTGCCGGCCCGAGGCGTTCACCATCGACACCGTGCCCGCCCGGTTGGCCGAGATCGGCGACCCGTGGGCGGGCATGGACGACGCCGTCGGCGACCTCGACCGGCTGCTGGTGCTGGCCGAGGAGCTGGGTCCGCCGGAGCGGGCGCCGAAGGGCGCCGGGACACGATCCGGCGGCCGGCGCCGGTCCTCGATGCCGCTGATCGAGGTCGCCCGCACCAAGACGAGGGACGAAGCGATGGCGGCGCTGGACGTCTGGCGCGACCGCCATCCGGAGGCCGCCGCCCGGCTGCAGCCGGCCGACGTCCTGGTCGACGGGATGCGCGGGCCCAGCTCGATCTGGTACCGGATCCGGATCAACCTGCAGCACGTCCCCGAGGACCAGCGGCCACCGCAGGAGGAGCTGATCGCCGACTACTCCCCCTGGCAGGGATACGGCGGCCGGCAGAAACCGTCCCGGGGCTAGATGCCGACCCGGGTGATCGCGTTGTGCTTGCGCAGGTAGCAGTACCAGGTGACGGCCAGCAAGCCCAGGAAGAACACCACATAGAAGCGCAGCGCGGGTTCGATGCTGCCGAACTGCGACTTCGACCAGGCGTAGGCCAGCGGCACGATGAACCCGCCGAAGGCGCCCACCGCCGAGATGACGCCCAGCGCGCCGGCGGCCTGGCGGCGCATCGTCACCATGGTGTCGGGATCGCCCCCGGCCAGCTCGCCCTTGATCTTGAAGATCCGCGAGATCATCCGGTAGGTCGAACCGTTGCCGATGCCGGTCGCGACGAACAGGAACATGAAGCTGGCGAAGAAGGCCGGCAGGTTCACCGCCTTCACCGACCACAGCGCGGCCGCCGCGCCGACGGCCAGCATCACGAAGCTGGCCGCGGTGATCCGCGCCCCGCCGACCCGGTCGGCCAGCTTGCCGCCCAGCGGCCGGATCACCGACCCGATGGCGGCGCCCAGAAACGCCCACGCCAGCGCGATGTCGCCGCGCCCGAACACCGTTTTGAGCAGGGTCGGGAAGGCGGCCGAGTAGCCGATGAAGGATCCGAAGGTGCCGATGTAGAGCAGCGACATGATCCAGGTGTCGGCGTGGCGCAGCGACTGCCAAACCGGCTTCACGTCGGCCTTGATCTCGGTCAGGTTGTTCATGAACAGGAACGCGCACACCGCAGCCACGACCGCCAGCGGCACGTAGAACAGCCCGGCCCGGGACAGCGCCACGCCGCCGCCCGCGATCACGACGGGCGGGATGACCTTCTGCACCACCGCCACGCCGATGTTGCCGCCGGCCGCGTTGAGCCCCAGCGCCCAGCCCTTGTCCTTCTCCGAGTAGAAGAAGGAGATGTTGGCCATCGACGAGGCGAAGTTGCCGCCGCCGAACCCGGCGGTCGCGGCGATCGCCACCAGCACCCCGAACGGGATGCCGGGATGGCTCACCGCCCACGCCAGCAGCAGGCACGGGATCAGCAGCAAGGCCGCCGAGATGGTCGTCCAGTTGCGGCCGCCGAACACCGGGACGGCGAACGTGTAGGGCAGCCGCAGAAAGGCGCCGACCCCGCTGGGCACGGCCACCAGGCACAGCGCCTGGCTGGCGGTCAGCGCCCACCCGGACGCCGACGGGTGCCCGTGCGGTCCGGCCGTCATGTGCACCACCACGATGCTCCACAGCATCCACACGCTGAACCCGACGTGCTCGGCGAAAATCGAGAAGATCAGGTTGCGGCGGGCGATCGCCTTGCCCGTAGTCTCCCAGAATTCGGGGTCTTCGGGCCGCCAGTCGTCGATCCAGTGCCGCCCCTTGTGCCGCTCGGGCGCCGCCGCGGGCTGCGGTACCGGGGTGATGGTCGTGGTCATCCGGTGGGTCTCCCCTGTCTCATCAGGGCGCCCGTTTCGCCGGGCGCGGGTCTCATCAGGGCGCCCGCCTCTCGCCGGGCGCGGGTCTCGTCGGGCGCCCGTCTCTCGCCGGGCGCGGGCAGTGACCACTCGACGCTAAAGAGGCGGTGTTACCGGTCGTGGTGTGCACAGTTACGCCAGCGCTACGCAGAAATCGCAACGGCCCGCAAGGCTTTGTCAGAACTTCGCAACGCGTGGCCGTGCTGCGGGCGCGGGCCGGCGCCGATGCGGGAGAATCGGCCCATGCCGGCCAGTGAGGCTCCCCCGGGCCTGCGGGAGCGCAAGAAGATCAAGACCCGCCAGGCCATCAGGCGCGAGGCGTTTCGCCTCATCGAGCAGAACGGCTACGCCGCGACCACCGTCGAACAGATCGCCGAGGCCGCCGACGTGTCGCCGAGCACCTTCTTCCGCTACTTCGGGTCCAAGGAGTCGCTGCTGCTGGCCGACGACCTGGACCCGCTGATCCTGGACGCCCTCAAGGCGCAGCCGCGCGAGCTGTCGCTGCCGCAGGCGTTCCGCCGGGCCTATGCGACGGTGCTGTCCCAGCTGCCCGACGACCAGCTGGAGTTCGAGAGCACCCGGCAGCGGCTGATGTTCTCCATCCCCGAGCTCAAGGCAGCCATGTACGACGAGTACTACCGCACCGTGACCGTCGCCGCCGAGGCGATCGCGCATCGGATCGGCCGGGCCGCAGACGATTTCGAGGTCCGGGTGTTCGCCGGGGCGTTGACCGGCGCCATGATGGCGGCCTTTGACAGCGCCCCCACCACGCCCGAGACCATCTACCGGGCACTGGATTTCATGGACGCCGGGATGCCGCTGGACTGAGCGGCCTCACCAGCGCGGCGATGGGTGTGTGGGGGCGGAACGCGATACTCTCACGCGATGCGACAGGGATGGAATCGACGGGGATTCTTGCAGCTCGCAGGGGCAGCCGGCGTGGCCGCGACGGCCGGTGCGGCCGGGCTGTCGGCGGGGTGCTCGGCACACCAGCCGCCCCCGGGGGGCGCCGGGCCGGGATCGGTGACCCTCACCCACCTGTTCGGCCAGACCGTCGTCAAGGAACCGCCCAAGCGCGTCGTCAGCGCCGGCTACACCGAGCAGGACGACCTGCTCGCCGTGGGCGTGGTGCCGATCGCGGTGACCAACTGGTTCGGTGACCAGCCGTTCGCGGTGTGGCCTTGGGCCGCAGACAAACTCGGCGGGGCCCAGCCCACCGTGCTGAACCTGGACAACGGCATCCCGGTCGACCAGATCGCCGGTCTCAAACCGGATCTGATCGTGGCCATCAACGCGGGGCTGGACGCCGAAACCTACCAGAAGCTGTCCGCGATCGCCCCGACCGTGGCGCAATCGGACGGGGACGCCTTCTTCGAACCGTGGAAGGAGCAGGCCGCCGCCGTCGGCCAGGCGGTGTTCGCGGCCGAGAAGATGAAGTCGTTGGTCGCCGGCGTCGACCAGAAGTTCACCGATATCGGCAAGAAGAACCCGCAATGGACCGGCAAGAAGGCGCTGCTGATGCACGGGGCGCTGTGGCAGGGCACCGTGGTGGCCACCATGGCCGGCTGGCGCACCGACTTCCTCAACCAGATGGGGCTGGTCATCGCCGACAGCATCAAACCGTTCGGCACCGATCAGCGCGCCGTCATCCCGCGTGACCACATCAAATCGGTGCTGGAATCCGCCGACGTGGTGATCTGGACGACCCAGAACCCCGACGACCAAAAGGCGCTGCTGGGCGACCCCGAGGTGGCCGGGTCGCTGACCACCGCACAGAACCGGCACATCTTCACCACCAAGGACCAGGCGGGTGCGATCGCCTTCGCGTCCCCGCTGAGCTACCCGGTGATCGCCGACCAGCTGCCCCCGCAGCTGACCAAGATCCTGGGCTAGTCGCGGCTGTTTGAGCGTTTGCTAAGGCAGCTCTGGCAGTGCTCGAAAATCCGTCGGCCACCCCTCGCACGGGCCGCGATCCCGGGGTTACCGTCGAGTAATGAGCGTGACGGATCTTAGCGGCGACCTGGCCCACCACCTGCCGACAGCCCTGGTCGGCAACGCCGTGCTGGACTACGGCGATCGAGCGCTGATGGTGCAATGCGGCAGTACCGCAGAGGTATTGGCGTGGGCGCAGGCGCTGCGCGCCGCGGCGCTGCCCGGCGTGGTCGACATCGTGCCTGCGGCCCGCACGGTGCTGGTCAAGCTCGACGACCCCGGCCGGCAAGGCCTCCTCCGGCAGCGGCTGCGCAAGATGAACGTCACCGCCGCGTCCACCCCGCCCGCCGAGCGCCACGCCGACGTGGTCATCGACGTCGTCTACGACGGCCCGGATTTGGCCGAGGTCGCCGAACACACCGGACTGACCATCCCGCAGCTGATCGACGCCCACACCGGCACCCCGTGGCAGGTCGGATTCAGTGGATTCGCACCGGGTTTCGCCTACCTGGTGGACGGCGACCCGCGGCTGCGGGTGCCGCGGCGCGCCGAGCCGCGCACCGCCGTGCCGGCCGGCTCGGTGGCGCTGGCCGGTGAATTCAGCGCGATCTATCCCCGCCGGTCGCCCGGTGGCTGGCAGCTGATCGGGCACACCGACGCGGTGCTGTGGGATCTGCAGCGACCCAACCCGGCCCTGCTGACGCAGGGCATGTGGGTTCAGTTCCGGGCCGTCTAGCCTCGCTAAGGAGACAGCTGTGCCATTCCTGGAGATACTGCGCACTGGGCCGCTGGCCGTCGTCGAAGACCTGGGCCGGCCGGGCCTGGCCCACCTCGGCGTCAGCCGGTCCGGAGCCGCCGACCGGCGCGCGCACAAGCTGGCCAACCGGCTGGTGGCCAACCCCGACGACCGCGCCACCGTGGAGGTGACCTTCGGCGGTTTCGCGGCCCGGGTCCGCGGCGGCGACGTCGACATCGCGGTGACCGGGGCCGACGCGGATCCCACGGTCGACGGAATCGAGTTCGGCAGCAACAGCATTCAGCATGTGCGCGACGGCCAGGTGATCGCGTTGGGCACGCCCCGCGCCGGGCTGCGCAGCTACCTCGCGGTCCGCGGCGGCATCTGCGTGGACCCGGTGCTGGGTTCGCGCAGCTACGACGTGATGTCGGCCATCGGCCCGGCGCCGCTGCGGGCCGGAGACCGGCTGCCGATCGGGGAACACACGCAGGACTATCCCGAACTGGACCAGGCGCCGGTGGCGGCCATCACCGGGCATCTGATGGAACTGCAGGTGGTGCCGGGGCCGCGCGACGACTGGTTGGTCAATCCCGACGCACTGGTGCACACGATCTGGATGGCCTCCGACCGCAGCGACCGCGTCGGCATGCGACTGGAGGGTCGCCCCCTGCAACACCGCTACCCGGACCGGCAGCTGCCCAGCGAGGGCACCACCCGCGGCGCAATCCAGGTGCCGCCCAACGGTTTACCGGTGATCCTGGGGCCCGACCATCCGGTCACCGGCGGCTACCCGGTGGTCGGCGTGGTCACCGACGAGGACGTCGACAAAATCGCCCAAGTGCGGCCCGGCCAATACGTGCGGCTGCACTGGGCGCGGCCCCGGGCGCTGGCCGGCGCCCACGCCGGCGCCGCCAATTGGCCGTTCGCCTGACGCCGCTCGCGCACGAACTATTGCCCAGCTCACACCGGCCGCCGTCTCTGGACGAAATCACTTGGCGCCGCTGTGCATTCGCCGCTGACCCGCGCCGATCGACCCTTCAGGGATTTACCAGACAACTGGTAATCAACTGACAGCGGATATCGGCCTGTTCCGGTTGACCCGCTCGCGTCCAAAGTGTGAGCATCGGAAAACACGGCGGGGCACGCCTCTTCATTCGGGGTGCCCACACAGGCGTCGAAAGCCAGGCTCGGCAACAGCTTTCCCGATACCCCGGGTGAGCGCGGTGCCACCTGGCTCGACGACGCCGTCCGATGGGCGCCATACCCGAACGCGCCCAACGAGTTTCGACGGCGAGCGGACGACAACGGCGCGTCTTCTTCGAGGAAAGGTGACGATCGGATGGGCCGCGACCACCGCATCACGGACTGGAATCCGGAAGACGCAGCGGCCTGGGAGGCCGGCAACAAAAGGATCGCCCGTCGCAACCTGCTGTGCACCATCGCCGGTGACCACGTGGCGTTTTCGATCTGGACCCTGTGGCCGGTGATGGCGCTGTTCATGCCCGCGGCCGTGTACGGCTTCTCCGCCGGCGACAAGCTGCTGCTGGGCGCGGTGGCCACCCTGGTCGGTGGCTGCGCCCGGATCCCCTACACCCTGGGCATCGCGGCCTTCGGCGGCCGCAAATGGACGACTTTCTCGGCGGTCGTATTGCTGATCCCCACGGTCGGCACCATCGTCTTGCTGGCCAATCCCGGTCTGCCGCTGTGGCTTTTCGTGCTGTGCGCCGCCCTGACCGGGCTGGGCGGCGGCAACTATGCGGCGTCTCTGGCCAACGTCAACGCGTTCTATCCGCAGCGGCTCAAGGGCGCGGCCATGGCCGTCAACGCCGGCGTCGCCAACCTGGGGGTGGCGGTGATCCAGCTGGTCGGCCTGCTGGTGCTGGCCACCGCCGGACACCAGGCCCCGTACTGGGTGTGCGCGGTGTATCTGGTGTTCCTGGCCGCGGTGGCCATCGCCGCCGCGATGTTCATGGACGACATCAACCACGGCACCCAGCTGAGCACCATGCGCTCGATCCTGTTCGAACGCGACACCCATGTGATCTCGCTGCTCTACATCGCCACCTTCGGCTCCTGGATCGGCTTCTCGTTCGCCTTCGGGCAGGTGATGCAGGTCAACTTCCTGGAGAACGGGGAAAGCGCCAAGCATGCCGCGCTGCACGCCGCCCAGCTGGCCTTCATCGGCCCGCTGCTGGGCTCGGTGGCGCGGATCTACGGCGGCCGGCTGGCCGACCGTGTCGGCGGCAGCCGCGTCACGCTGGGCGTGCTGGCCGCGATGACCCTGGCCGCCGGCCTGCTGGTGATCGTCAGCACCGTCGACGACCAGCACGCGGGCGCGCATTCGGTCAGCATGATCGGCTACGTCGTCGGCTTCATGGTGCTGTTCGTCCTGTCCGGCATGGGCAACGGCTCGGTGTTCAAGCTGATCCCGTCGGTCTACGAGGCCCGCAGCCGCGGCCGGGACACCAGCGAGGACGAGCGCCGCCAATGGGCGCGCGCCATGGCGGGGTCGCTGATCGGCATCTGCTCGGCGGTCGGGGCGTTCGGCGGGGTGGCGATCAACCTGGCGCTGCGCCAGTCCTACCTGAGCACCGGAACCGAGACGTCGGCGTACTGGACGTTCATGGCGTCCTACGTCGTCGCCGCCATCATGACCTGGCTGGTGTACGTGCGGCGGCCGGTCACTGCGCCCGGAGTCTCGCTGCCGGAAACCCAGGCCGCGCGGCTGTGAGCGGACTCGCAACAGGGGCAATGCCACAGCAATTGCTCGGTAACGCAACGGAAACGTCCTAGGCATACACACTTCATATGGCCCCGCAACTGGCCCCGCCGGACTCCGCGCCGCTCACCGGCTACCGGATCGCCGTCACCTCGGCGAACCGGGCCGAGGAGCTGTGCGCGTTGCTGCGCCGCAACGGCGCGGAAGTCACCAGCGCCGCCGCCATCAACATCATCGCGCTGCCCGAGGACCAGGAGCTGCACCGCCACACCGAGGCGGTGATCGCCCAACCGCCCGATATCTTGGTGGCGCACACCGGGATCGGCTTCCGCGGCTGGGTCGCCGCGGCCGACGGCTGGGGGCTGGCCCCCCAACTGCTGTCGGCGCTGTCGCAGGCCCGGATCGTGGCCCGCGGGCCCAAGGCGACGGGCGCGTTGCGCGCCGCCGGGCTGCACGAGGAGTGGTCGCCGAAATCCGAATCGTCGCGCGAGGTGTTGCGCTACCTGCTCGACTCCGGTGTGGCCGGCAAGCGGATCGCGGTGCAGCTGCACGGCGCGGCCGACGGCTGGGATCCCTTCCCGGAGTTCATCAATGGGCTTCGCTCGGCCGGCGCGCAGGTGATGCCCATCCACGTCTACCGCTGGAAGCCGACACCGGCCGGCGGAGAATTCGACCAACTCGTCGCCTCTGTGGCGCGGCGGCAGTTCGACGCGGTCACCTTCACCTCGGCGCCCGCCGGCGCGGCGCTGCTGGAGCGCAGCCGCGAGCTGGGCATCGAAGACCAACTGCTGCAAGCACTTCGCAGCGACGTGCACGCCATGTGCGTGGGGCCGGTGACCGCGCAGCCGTTGATCCGCGCGGGTGTGCCGACGTCGTCGCCGGAGCGGATGCGGTTGGGGGCGTTGGCCCGTCACATCGCCCAGGAGTTGCCGCCGCTGCGCTCGTGCACGTTGCGGGCGGCCGGGCACCAGATCGAGATCCGCGGCACCTGTGTGCTGGTCGACGGCGCGGTCAAGTCGCTGTCCGGGTCGGCCATGGCGACGCTGCGCGCGCTGGCGGCGCGCCCCGGTGACGTGGTCGCGCGCAACGACTTGCTGCGGGTGCTTCCCGGCAACAGCAACGACCCGCACGCCGTCGACACGGCCGTGCTGCGGCTGCGAACGGCGCTGGGCGACAAGAACATCATCGCGACGGTGGTCAAGCGCGGCTACCGGCTGGCGATCGACACCCCGGACGGATCGGCATGGCACTGATCCTGGTGGCGCACGGCACCCGCCGGCCGGGTGGTGTGGCGATGATCGAAGGCCTTGCGGCGCAAGTGAGTACGCTCGTCGGCGGCCGGGTCGAGGTGGCGTTCGTGGACGTGGTGGGGCCGACCCCCAGCGAGGTACTGGCCGCGGCCCGGGCGGCCGGCCGGCCCGCCATCGTGGTGCCGGCCTTCCTGTCGCGCGGTTATCACGTCCGCGCCGATCTGCCAGCCCACGTCGCGCTCAGCGGACACCCGAACGTGACGGTCACCCCGGCGTTGGGTCCCAGCGGCCAGATCGCCCGGATCGTCGGCGATCAACTGCTCGAATGTGGTTGGCGCACAAACGATTCGGTGGTGCTGGCGGCGGCGGGCACCTCCGATGACAAGGCGCGGGCCGACCTGCACACCGCGGCGACGTGGTTGTCGGCGCTGACCGGATCACGCGTCACCCTCGGGTTCGCCGCCACCGGGGACCCGCCGCTGGGCGAGGCGGTCGCCCGGGCCCGGCCGCATGCCCGCCGCAACGGCGGGCGCGTGGTCGTCGCCTCCTACCTGCTGGCCGACGGGCTGTTCCAACAGCGGCTGCACGGCTGCGGCGCCGATCTGGTCAGCGCGCCGCTGAGCACACATCCGGGGCTGGCGCGGCTGATCGCGAACCGATTCCGCCGCGCCCTGCCGCCGGTGCTCGCCGCCACCGCCCGGCACGCGTCCCGCCGAACGGGTCCGCACCAGCGCGCCCACGCGCCCGCCACGCGGCCGGTTCCTTGATCTTTGCCCCACGACCGGCGATCCTGACACCATGCCCCGCCGCGAAGAGCCGTCGCACGGGCTTCTCGACCCCGTGGCCAAGATGCTGCGGTTGCCCTTCGGCACACCGGAATTCATCGACCGGATCGTCACCGGGGGCGTCAACCAGGTAGGCCGGCGCACGTTGCGGATGCTGATCACCACCTGGGACGCCGCCGGCGGCGGGCCGTTCGCGGCCAGCGCCATCGCGTCCACCGGGATGGCAAAGACCGCCGAAATCGTGCAGGGCATGTTCATCGGCCCGGTCTTCGGCCCGCTGCTGAGAATCCTGGGCGCCGACAAGGTGGCCGTCCGGGCCTCGTTGTGCGCCTCCCAGCTGGTGGGCCTGGGCATCATGCGCTACGGCATCCGCTCGGAGCCGCTGCATTCGATGTCGGTGGACGCCATCGTCGACGCGATCGGGCCGACCATGCAGCGCTACCTGGTCGGCGACATCACCCGGTGACCGCTCAGGCCGCCCGCGGCTGGTAGTCGCGGCCCACCTGAACGTAGCCGTCGGCGGTGATGCGCACCGGGTACACCGGCACCGAAACGCTCGGATCGTCCAGGCAGGTACCGTCTTCGAGGGAGAACGCCTGCTTGAGGATGGGCGACTGCACCGTCGGGCAGCCGTTGCGGTCGCCCACGATGCCGCGGGACAGCACGGCCGCCCCGGAGAACGGGTCGACGTTGCCCACCGCGCGCACCGTGCCGTCGTCGAGCCGGAACAGCGCCGCCTGGGAACCGTCGTCGAGCAGCACCCCGACACCGCGGCCCGGGATGAGGTGGTCGTAGGAGCATGCGCTCGTCCACACCTGAATGTCGTTGAGAAGTGTCATGTTATCTCCCAGTTCCTCCGGAACTACCCCTGACGGATCTTCGGCATGCCAATGGACACAGGGATTTTGCGGCCGGCATGCTCGGTGAACGCCACCGTCGAATCGACGGCGTCGGGGGCGTTGACGAACGACACGAACCGCGACAGCTTGTCCGGATCGTCCAACACGCCCTTCCATTCGCACTTGTAGTTGCGCACATGCCGCTCCATTGCGGCCTCGAATTCCTCGGCCAGCCCCAGCGAGTCCTCGCACACCACCTCGCGGACGTGGTCCAGACCGCCGTCCAGCGACTCGACCCACGGCGCGGTGCGCTGCAGCCGGTCGGCCGTGCGGATGTAGTACATGACGAACCGGTCGATGTAGCGGACCAGCGTCTCGGTGTCCAGGTCGCTGGCGAGCAGCTGCGCGTGCTTGGGCGTCATACCGCCGTTGCCGCCGACGTAGAGGTTCCAGCCCTTCTCGGTGGCGATGACGCCGACGTCCTTGGACCGCGCCTCCGCGCACTCGCGCGCGCAGCCCGAGACGCCCATCTTGATCTTGTGCGGCGCCCGCAACCCGCGGTAGCGCAGCTCCAGGTCGATGGCCAGCTGCACCGAGTCCTGCTGCCCGTACCGGCACCAGTCGGTGCCCACGCAGCTCTTCACGGTGCGCAGCGCCTTGCCGTAGGCGTGGCCGGACTCCATGCCGCCGTCGACCAGCCGCTTCCAGATCGCCGGCAGCTGGTCCACCCGGGCGCCGAACATGTCGATCCGCTGGCCGCCGGTGATCTTGGTGTAAAGGCCGAAGTCCTGGGCGATCTGGCCGATCAGGATCAGGTGTTCGGGCTTGATGTCGCCGCCGGGCACCCGGGGCACCACCGAGTAGCTGCCGTTCTTTTGGATGTTGGCCAGGAAGTGGTCGTTGGAATCCTGCAGCGAGGCCTGCTCACCCTCCAGGATGTGCTCCGACCCGGTGGACGCCAGGATCGAGGCGACCACGGGTTTGCAGATGTCGCAACCCTTTCCGCGGCCGAAGCGCTCCAGCAGGCCGGAAAAGGTGCGGATCTCGGTGGCCGAGATGATCTCGAACAGCTCGGCCCGCGACTGGCTGAAGTGCTCGCACAGCGCCTTGGACTGCTCCACCCCCTCGGCTTCCAGCAGCTGCTTGAGCAGCGGCACGCACGACCCGCACGAGGTGCCGGCCGAGGTGCACGACTTGAGCGCGGCGACGTCGGCGCAGCCGTCGGCGATCGCGCATTTCAGGTCGCCCTTGGTGACGTTGTTGCAGGAGCAGATCTGCGCCGAATCGGGAAGCGCCCCAACGCCCAACGCCGTTCCGCCGCCGGAGGACGCCGGCGCGATCAGCGCCAGCGGGTCGCCCGGCAGCTCGCTGCCGACCATGGGCCGCAGCACCCCGTAGGACGAGGCGTCGCCGACCAGCACACCGCCGAGCAGGGTCTTGGCGTCATCGGAGAGCACCAGTTTGGCGTAGGTGCGGTTGACCGCGTCGTTGATCGCGACCTCGAGGCAGTTCTCGGTCGTCCCCATCGCGTCGCCGAAGCTGGCCACGTCGACGCCCAGCAGTTTGAGCTTGGTGGACAGGTCCGCCTCGCCGAACTCCGCGCTGCCGTCCAGCAGCCGGTCGGCCACCACTTCGGCGGAGGTGTAGCCGGGCCCCACCAGGCCGTAGCACCGGCCGTCGATCGCGGCCACCTCGCCGATCGCGTAGATGTCGGGATCGCTTGTCCGGCAGGACAAGTCGGTGAGCACCCCGCCGCGCTCGGCGCGGGCGAGGCCGGCGGCGACCGCCAGCTCGTCGCGCGGCCGGATGCCGGCCGCGAAGATGACCAGGCCGGCGTCGATCACCTGGCCGTCGCTCAGGCACACCCGCACCGTCGTGGACCCGTCGGGGCCCTCGACCGGTTCGATCGCCTCGGTGCCGGTGCCGACGTGCACCGAGATGCCCAGGTCGCCGATCATCCGGGCCAGCAGAGCGCCGCCGGCCTCGTCGATCTGCTGGGCCATCAACCGCGGCATCATCTCGACCACATGGGTCGCTAAGCCGAACTGGCGCAGCGCATTAGCGGCCTCCAGCCCGAGCAGGCCGCCGCCGATGACCACGCCGGCGCGAGCATGGGCGGTCTGCGCCGCACGCTGGGCGTCGGCGCGGATGGCGTCGAGGTCGTCGAGGGTGCGGTAGACGTGGCAGGCAGGCAGCTCGTGGCCGGGCACCGGCGGCACAAACGCGTAGGAACCGGTGGCCAGGACCAGGGTGTCGTAGTGGTGCCGCTGACCGTCGGCGGTCACCACTGACTTTGTCGCGCGGTCTATTTCGGTGACCCGCTGGTTGAGCACCAGCCGGACCTGCGGGTCACCCTGGTAGTCGTTGCCGGGCAACGCCAGCAGCGCGCGGTCCCAGCTCTCGGTGTACGAAGTCAGCCCCACCCGGTCGTAGGCGGCGTCAGCCTCCTCGGCGAAAACCGTGATGCGCCAACGGCCCTCGGTGTCGCGGGCGCGCAGCGCCTCCACGAACCGGTGTCCGACCATGCCATGTCCGACTACGATGATGTGACGCGGCGCACAGCCGTCGCGCGAAATCCCGTCTGCAGACATGGCTTTGAGGGTAACGGCGAGAAATTACGTCTTTTTCGCCCAATGTGACGGTCCTATGACGAGGATCTCAC
Organism: Mycobacterium timonense; assembly: GCF_025821985.1. NCBI lineage: Bacteria > Bacillati > Actinomycetota > Actinomycetes > Mycobacteriales > Mycobacteriaceae > Mycobacterium > Mycobacterium timonense. Next base: position 508,669 of record NZ_JACKSY010000104.1, read on the forward strand.
AACTCACAGGAACGGCTGTGATTGATCGTTCGCTGCCGGCGAACGGCCAGCTGGAACTTAAGCGTGGTCGACTCATGTTTGTAGGAGTAGCCGGCCGACGAGGCGCCGGTCACAGGAATCTCACAACGAAGCTCAAGGAAGTGGAAGGGAAGCACCATGAGCAACCTCGCATTGTGGACACGACCGGCCTGGGACACCGACCGGTGGCTGCGCGACTTCTTCGGCCCCGCCGCCGCAGCGGACTGGAACAAGCCCGCGACCAGCGCTTTCAAGCCCGCCGCCGAGATCGTCAAGGACGGCGACGACGCGATCGTACGTGTCGAGCTGCCCGGCGTTGACGTCGACCAGGACGTCCAGGTCGAGCTGGACCGTGGCCGCCTGGTGATCCGCGGCGAGCACCGCGACGAGCACGCGGAGGAGAAGGACGGCCGCACGCTGCGGGAGATCCGCTACGGCTCGTTCCACCGGTCGTTCCAGCTGCCCGGCCACGTCACCGACGACGACATCACGGCGTCCTACGACGCCGGGGTGCTGACGGTCCGGGTCACCGGTGCGTACGCCGGAAACCAGGCCAAGCGCATCGCGATCACCAAGTAATCCGCGCCGTACTCCGCGCGAGCAGACGCAAAAGCCCCCGAAAGCAAGGCCTTTCGCGGGCTTTTGCGTCTGCTCGCGCGTCTGTTGCTGCGCCCGGCAGGCAGCATCCGGCGGCCCGCGACGCGGCGTGCCGGTCGCGGGGCCGATGAACGCCTGACGCCCGGCGCGTGTCGTGGCTACTATCGGGGACGTACTGTGATCCGAAACACTCCTCGAGGAGATCCGTTGACTAGCACGCCGGGCACCACGGGCACGACCGAATTCGCCGAACTGCACGACCTCATCGGCGGCCTGCGGCGGTGTGTGAGCTCCCTGCGGGCGCGCTACGGCGACAGCCCGGCGATGCGCCGCATCGTCATCGACGCCGACCGCATCCTGTCCGACGTCGACCTGCTCGACACCGACGTATCCGAATTGGACCTGGCCCGCGCTACCGTGCAGCAGTCCGGGGAGAAGGTCGTCATCCCCGACACCCAGTACGACAGCGAATTCTGGCGCGACGTCGACGACGAGGGCGTCGGCGGCCACCACAGGTCCTGAACAACCCGAGCGCCCCCAGCCAGCCCCCCGCAGAAGGGGGGCTCGCATCTGTGTACCCTTCGACAGACAGCCCGTTCGAAGAGGAACAACCAGATGAGCGCACCCACGGCGAACCGTCCTGCGTCCGGTGTCTTTTCACCCACACGCGCCCGCATCGAGCAACGCACCCTGCGCACCGACCGGTGGTGGATGTCGCCGCTGCGGATCGACCTGGGCTTCGCCGCGTTCCTCATCTATGCGACGGCGCGGGCCTTCCAGCAGAACTACTTCTTCGTCGGCAAGTACCACTACCTGACGCCGTTCTACTCGCCGTGCGTCAGCAAGGGCTGCGGTGAGGCCGGCGACATCTGGCCGCAGTTCCTGCCGGACGTGTGGTGGTTGCCGTACGCGGCGGTGTCGCTGCCGTTCCTGCTGCTGTTCCGGCTGACCTGTTACTACTACCGCGGCGCCTACTACCGCACCGTGTGGCAGTCGCCGACGGCCTGCGCGGTGGCCGAGCCCCGCGTCCACTACACCGGCGAGACCAGGTTCCCGCTGATCATCCAGAACACTCACCGGTACTTCTTCTACATCGCCTTCATCATCTCGGTAATCAACAGCTACGACGCGATCGTGGCGTTCCACTCCGACACCGGTCCGGGCGGATTCGGCTTCGGGCTGGGCAATCTGATCCTGCTCGGCAACGTCATCATGCTGTGGGTCTACACGCTGTCCTGCCACTCCTGCCGGCACGTGACCGGTGGCCGGCTCAAGCATTTCTCCAAGCACCCTGTGCGGTACTGGATCTGGACCCAGGTCAGCCACATCAACACCCGGCACAAGCTGTACGCCTGGATCACGCTGGGCACCCTGATGCTCACCGATTTCTACATCGCCCTGGTGGCCAGCGGCACCATCCCCGACCTGAGATTTGTTGGCTGACAAGCCATTTGACGAAGAATCAGAATTAGCTAGCGAGGTTTCATGGTTGAGGTCGAACGGCATGCCTACGACGTAGTCGTCATCGGCGCCGGCGGCGCGGGATTGCGCGCGGTCATCGAGGCGCGGGAACGCGGCCTGCGCGTCGCGGTGGTGTGCAAGTCGTTGTTCGGCAAGGCGCACACCGTGATGGCCGAGGGCGGCTGCGCGGCCTCGATGGGCAACACCAACCCGAAGGACAACTGGAAGACCCACTTCGGCGACACCATGCGCGGGGGCAAGTTCCTCAACAACTGGCGCATGGCCGAGCTGCACGCCAAGGAGGCCCCGGACCGCGTCTGGGAGCTGGAAACCTATGGCGCGCTGTTCGATCGGCTCAAGGACGGCAAGATCAGCCAGCGCAACTTCGGTGGGCACACCTACCCGCGGCTGGCGCACGTCGGTGACCGCACCGGCCTGGAGCTGATCCGCACCATGCAGCAGAAGATCGTCTCGCTGCAGCAGGAGGATTACGCCGAACTCGGCGACTACGAGGCGCGCATCAAGGTGTTCGCCGAGTGCACGATCACCGAGCTGCTCAAGGACGGCGACGCGATCGCCGGCGCGTTCGGCTATTGGCGCGAGAGCGGCCAGTTCGTGCTGTTCGAGGCGCCCGCGGTGGTGCTGGCCACCGGCGGCATCGGCAAGTCGTTCAAGGTCACCTCGAACTCCTGGGAGTACACCGGCGACGGGCACGCCCTGGCGCTGCGGGCGGGCGCATCGCTGATCAACATGGAGTTCGTCCAGTTCCACCCGACCGGCATGGTGTGGCCGCCGAGTGTGAAGGGGATCCTGGTCACCGAGGGCGTCCGCGGTGACGGCGGGGTGCTGAAGAACTCCGAGGGCAAGCGGTTCATGTTCGACTACATCCCCCCGGTGTTCAAGGGCCAGTACGCCGAGACCGAGCAAGAAGCCGACCAGTGGCTCAAGGACAACGACTCGGCCCGCCGCACTCCCGACCTGCTGCCGCGCGACGAGGTCGCGCGCGCCATCAACTCCGAGGTCAAGGCCGGCCGCGGCAGCCCGCACGGCGGCGTCTTCCTCGACATCGCGTCGCGGCTGACACCGGCGGAGATCAACCGCCGGCTGCCGTCGATGTACCACCAGTTCAAGGAGCTGGCCGGGGTCGACATCACCAAGGAGCCGATGGAGGTCGGACCGACCTGCCACTACGTGATGGGCGGCGTCGAGGTGGACGCCGACACCGGGGCGGCCACCGTCCCCGGCCTGTTCGCGGCCGGCGAGTGCTCCGGCGGCATGCACGGCTCCAACCGGCTGGGCGGCAACTCGCTGTCGGACCTGCTGGTGTTCGGCCGTCGGGCCGGGCTGGGCGCCGCCGACTACGTGCGCGCGCTGAGCAGCCGCCCGACCATCAGCCCCGACGCCGTCGAGGCGGCCGCCAAGCGGGCGCTGGCCCCGTTCGAGGCGCCGGCCGGCGGCACCGCCGAGAACCCCTACACCCTGCAGCTGGAACTGCAGCAGTCGATGAACGACCTGGTCGGCATCATCCGCAACGCCGACGAGATCTCCGAGGCCCTGGCGCGGCTGGGCAAACTGCGGGAGCGGTTCAAGAACCTGCACGTGGACGGGCAACGCCGGTACAACCCGGGCTGGAACCTGGCCCTCGACCTGCGCAACATGCTGCTGGTCAGCGAATGTGTCGCCAAGGCCGCGCTGGAGCGCACCGAAAGCCGCGGCGGGCACACCCGCGACGACCACCCGTCGATGGACTCGGCCTGGCGCAAGGTGCTGCTGGTGTGCGAGGCGGCCGGGGGCGACGAGGTGATTCCCGACATCAGCATCCGCAAGAAAGACCAGACGCCGATGCGGCCCGACCTGCTGGAACTGTTCGACATCGCCGAGCTGGAGAAGTACTACACCGACGAGGAACTCGCCGGGCACCCAGGACGGGGCCCCAGGACGGACCCCGGGACGGAGAGCAAATGACCTACAACGCGAAGATGCGGGTGTGGCGCGGTGACGACGCCAACGGTGCGTTGCAGGACTTCACGGTCGAGGTCAACGAGGGCGAGGTCGTCCTCGACATCATCCATCGCCTGCAGCAGACCCAGACGCCCGACCTGGCGGTCCGGTGGAACTGCAAGGCCGGCAAGTGCGGCTCCTGCTCGGCGGAGATCAACGGCTATCCGCGGTTGCTGTGCATGACCCGGATGTCCACCTTCGCCGAGGACGAGGTGGTCACCGTCACGCCGCTGCGCACCTTCCCGGTGATCCGCGACCTGGTCACCGACGTCTCGTTCAACTACGAAAAGGCCCGCGAGATCCCGTCTTTCGCGCCGCCCAAGGACCTGCAGCCCGGCGAGTACCGGATGGCCCAGGAGGACGTGCAGCGCTCGCAGGAGTTCCGCAAGTGCATCGAGTGCTTCCTGTGCCAGAACGTCTGCCACGTGATTCGCGACCACGACGAGAACAAGAAGGCGTTCGCCGGCCCGCGCTTCCTGATGCGCATCGCCGAGCTGGAGATGCACCCGCTGGACACCCGCGACCGGCGCAACGACGCCCAGGACGAGCACGGCCTGGGCTACTGCAATATCACCAAGTGCTGCACCGAGGTCTGCCCGGAGAACATCAAGATCACCGACAACGCGCTGATCCCGATGAAAGAGCGGGTCGCCGACCGCAAATACGACCCGGTGGTGTGGCTCGGTAACAAGCTGTTCCGTCGCTGAGCATGCCGGCCGCGCGGCCGGGTTAGGCCGTCGCGGTCCCCGGGTAACCCCCTGGCATCCTGTCGGGCCGCCCGCGGGCGGCCGTGTACCCACGACCGGAAAGGCATCTCATGGAGCCGATGCGAGAGACCGCCAGCATCAACAACATTCGTACCGCGATTCGGCAGTTGTCGGTGCGCGCCCAGCTGGCGCGCAAGGAGGGGCGGCACGGCGACGCCGCCGAACTCGAGAACCGCATCCAGGGTTTTCGCGAAGAACTCAGCCACCGCCCCTGACCAAGGGGCGGGCAGGAAAATCAGAAAAGATCAGGCGCCGAGGCGGCGGAACCCGCTGCGATGAAACACGATGGGCGCCACGTTGGCGTCCACGGTCACCTCGTTGACCCGCAACACCACGATGGTGTGATCCCCGGCCGGGATCAGCTGTTCAACCGCGCTTTCCAGCCACAGGGCGGTGCCCTTGATGAACACCGCGCCGGTGGGCCGCGAGACGGTCTCCAGCCCGGCGAACCGGTCGCCGGTCTTGGCGGCCAGCGTGCGGGCGGCCTCGTCGTGCTCCTCGCCGAGCACGCTGATCCCCAGCATGGGCCGGTCCTTGAGCTTGGGCCAGGTGGTCGAGGTGTTCTGCACGCAGAACGACACCAGCGGCGGATCCAGCGAGACCGGGACGAAGGTGCTGGCCGCCAGACCCTCCAAGGTTCCGTTCACCTCGGCGGCGATCGCCACCACACCGGACGGGAAATGACCGAAGGCCTCACGAAGTGACGACGCTGTCAGCTTGTTGTTCGAATTCACCGGACTTCATTCGCCCCTAGGCCGGACACGGGATTTTCGGATGTGACCCTACCCGGCGCGGATGGCGCCGTCGCGGCCACCCTGGCGCTACGCGGGATCAGTCCGCTGCGCCGTGGTGCGCCGAAAAGCCATGCGCCGAGGCGACATCGGGGTGCGAGCGCAGCCGGCTCTTCCAGGCGTTGCGGCCGTAGACGGAGAAGATGGGGTCGGCCGGATCCTCCGACGGGGTCCAGCGCTCGCCGGCGTGCGCCCGGAGTTCAGGCGGCAGCGACAGCACGGGTATCCGGGCGTCGAGGCGCGGATTGAAGAAGTAGGGCACCGAGATCCGCTCTGCCGTCGACCCCGCCAGATTCACCCGGTGCTCGGTGGCGCGCAGGTAGCCCCGCGTCGCCGCCTCCAGCAGCTCGCCGATGTTGACGATGAACGCACCCTGCCGCGGCGGCACGTCGATCCAGCCGTCGCCGCCCGGCCCGCCACGGCGCACCTGCAAGCCCCGGCTGCCCGGCTCGGCCAGCAGCAGCGTGAGCACACCGGCGTCGCGATGCGCGCCCACCCCCTGCGGGCCGGCCGCGCGCCCCGGGTAGCGGATGATCTTGATCAGGGTGGCCGGCGCGTCGGCGAACGCCGCGTCGAACACGTCGTCCGGGCTGCCCAGCGCGGCCGCCCAATGCCGCAGCAGGGTGCGGGCCACCCCGGACAGCGCGGCGTCCCACTCCTCGATGAGCCCGGGCAGCTCCGGCAGCGCCGCGGGCCACTGGTTGGGGCCCTGCAGCCACCGGTAGTCCGACTTGTCCAGCCGGCCGATCGGCGGGCGTTCCGGGCCGATGTCGATCTGTTCGCGCCAATCGACCGCACCGCGGGTCCGCTCCCCGCCTAGCCGGGTGTAGCCGCGGAAATGGGGGCTGCGCACCATCGCGACGGCGTCCTTGTCCGCCTGGGGCAGCCGGAAGAACCGGCGCGCGGCGTCGAGCACCCGGTCCACCAGGTCCGCCGGTACCCCGTGGCCGGTCAGATAGAAGAAGCCGACCCGGTGCGCGGCGTCGCGCAGGCCGTCCCGCAACACGTCGGGATCGGCCCGCAGGTCCACCTCGGGCACCGCGGTGACGCCCGGCACAGGGCACATGTCGTTGCTCACCTCCCCACCGTCACCGCAGGTAGATGGGTTGCGCATGGCGTGGGCACCCGTCTGCCCAACCGGTTGGTTAATTAGGCAATGAAATCTAGCTCACATTGGCTTGCATCCCGCTGACGCGAACGATATTTTGAAGTTGTTACTGGTGGGTAACTTAGACCTAGTACCCAACCACAAGTGGCATTCTCAACGAGGAGGACCGTAGTGAGCCACTACAAGAGCAACGTCCGCGACCAGGAATTCAACCTGTTCGAAGTGCTGGGCGTTGACAAGGCTTTAGGGCAAGGCGAGTTCAGCGATCTGGACGCCGACACGGCCCGCGAGATGTTGAACGAAATCAGCCGGCTGGCCGAGGGGCCCATCGCCGACTCCTTCGTCGAGGGCGACCGCAACCCGCCGGTGTTCGACCCGAAGACGCACTCGGTGACGCTGCCGGAATCGTTCAAGAAGTCCGTCCACGCCGTCATCGAGGCCGGGTGGGACAAGGTAGGCATCGACGAGGCCCTCGGCGGCGTCGCCATGCCCAAGGCGCTGCTGTGGGCGCTGCACGAGCACATCCTGGGCGCCAACCCGGCGGTCTGGATGTACGCCGGCGGCGCGGGCTTCGCCAACATCCTCTACCACCTGGGCACCGACGAGCAGAAGAAGTGGGCCGTGATGGCCGCCGAGCGCGGCTGGGGTTCGACCATGGTGCTCACCGAGCCGGACGCGGGTTCCGACGTCGGCGCCGGGCGCACCAAGGCGGTCAAGCAGGACGACGGCTCCTGGCACATCGACGGTGTGAAGCGATTCATCACCTCGGCCGACTCCGACGACCTGTTCGAGAACATCTTCCACCTGGTGCTGGCCCGCCCCGAGGGCGCCGGCCCCGGCACCAAGGGCCTGTCGCTGTTCTTCGTGCCCAAGTTCCTGTTCGACTTCGAGACCGGTGAGCTCGGCGAGCGCAACGGCGTCTTCGTCACCAATGTCGAGCACAAGATGGGCCTGAAGGTGTCGGCGACCTGCGAGCTGAGCTTCGGCCAGCACGACGTCCCGGCCAAGGGCTGGCTGGTCGGCGAGGTGCACAACGGCATCGCGCAGATGTTCGAGGTCATCGAGCAGGCCCGCATGATGGTGGGCACCAAGGCCATCGCGACCCTGTCGACCGGTTACCTGAACGCGTTGGAGTACGCCAAGTCTCGCGTCCAGGGCGCCGACATGACCCAGATGACCGACAAGACCGCACCGCGGGTGACCATCACGCACCACCCGGACGTGCGGCGGTCGCTGATGACCCAGAAGGCCTACGCCGAGGGTCTGCGCGCGCTGTACCTGTTCACCTCGACCTACCAGGACGCGGCGGTCGCCGAGGCGCTCTACGGGGTGGACGCCGAACTGGCGGTCAAGGTCAACGACCTGATGCTGCCGGTGGTCAAGGGCGTCGGCTCCGAGCAGGCCTACGCCAAGCTCACCGAGAGCCTGCAGACCTTCGGTGGCTCCGGCTTCCTGCAGGACTACCCGATTGAGCAGTACATCCGCGACTCCAAGATCGACTCGCTCTACGAGGGCACCACGGCCATCCAGGCGCAGGACTTCTTCTTCCGCAAGATCGTCCGCGACAAGGGTGTGGCGCTGGCCCACGTGTCCGAGCAGATCCAGAAGTTCGTCGACAGCGAGTCCGGCAACGGCCGGCTCAAGTCCGAGCGCGAACTGCTGGCCAAGGCGCTGGCGGACGTGCAGGGCATGGCGACCGCCCTGACCGGCTACCTGATGGCCGCCCAGGAGGACGTGACCAGCCTGTACAAGGTGGGCCTGGGTTCGGTGCGGTTCCTGATGAGCGTCGGTGACCTGATCATCGGCTGGTTGCTGCAGCGTCAGGCGGCGGTGGCCGTGGCGGCGCTGGACGCCGGCGCCAGCGGCGAGGACCGGTCCTTCTACGAGGGCAAGATCGCGGTGGCGTCGTTCTTCGCGAAGAACTTCCTGCCGATGCTGACCAGCACCCGCGAGGTCATCGAGACGCTGGACAACGACATCATGGAGCTCGACGAGGCGGCCTTCTAAAGCCCTTCCGAGGCCGCTGACAAGCGCAATCAAAAACCCCGCTTCCCGATGGCAGCGGGGTTTTTGATTGCGCGGCGCCGGATGGGCGCACGATGGGGCGCAGAAAAAGGCCGCCGCTGGATCCCCTCACTCCAGCGGCGGCCCTTCTCGGACGCCCGTCGCGCAAACTGACAGGCGGTCGTGTCAGGGATGCCCCGTATTGCCGTCGGGGTCGGGGGGTCAGACCACAACACGGGGCTATCCGGGGTCACGGATACCCGCGGCCTCCGGTTACTAACCCTTGCTAACCCGATGTGACCCAACTCATGGGCCCGGCCCGTCAGGCCTCGAGGATCGCGGCCACGCCCTGGCCGCCGGCCGCGCAGATCGAGATCAGGGCGCGCACCGGTTTGTCGGCGCCCTTGAGCTCGGCCTTACGCTGCGCGACCTGCTTGGCGGCCTGCGCCAGGATCCGCCCGCCGGTGGCCGCGAACGGGTGACCGGCGGCCAGCGAGGACCCGTTGACGTTGAGCTTGGAGCGGTCGATGGAGCCCAGCGCGGCGTCCAGGCCGAGCCGTTCCTTGCAGTAGTCCTCGGATTCCCAGGCCTGCAGATGGGCCAGCACCACCGAGGCGAACGCCTCGTGGATCTCGTAGAAGTCGAAGTCCTGCAGGCTCAGGCCGTTGCGGGCGAGCAGCCGCGGCACCGCGTAGGTGGGGGCCATCAGCAGGCCGTCGCGCCCGTTGACGTAGTCGACCGCGGCCGTCTCGGCATCCACCAGGTAGGCCAGCGGGGTCAGCGAGTGCGCGGCCGCCCACTCCTCGGTGCCCAGCAGCGCCACCGAGGCGCCGTCGGTCAGCGGGGTCGAGTTACCCGCCGTCATCGTCGCGTCGCCGGCCTTCACCCCGAACACCGGCCGCAGCTTGGCCAGCTTCTCCGGCGACGAGTCGGGCCGCAGGTTGTCGTCGCGGTACAGGCCCAGGAACGGGGTGACCAGGTCGTCGAAGAAGCCGCGGTCGTAGGCGGCCGCCATGTTGCGGTGGCTGGCGGCGGCCAGCTCGTCCTGGGCGACCCGGGTGATGCCCATCTGCTTGGCGGTGATCGCCTGGTGCTCGCCCATGGACAGGCCGGTGCGCGGCTCGCTGTTGACCGGGATCTCGACGCCCAGGGTCGCCGGCAGCGTGCCCACCAGCTTGAGTCGCTGCACGTTCGACTTGGCCCGGCGCAACTTCAGCAGCGTGCGGCGCAGGTTGTCGCCCAGGCCGATCGGCGCGTCCGAGGTGGTGTCCACCCCGCCGGCGGCGGCCACGTCGTAGCGGCCGGCGGCGATGCCCTCGGCGGCCGCGATCGCGGCCTGCAACCCGGTGCCGCAGGCCTGCTGCAGGTCGAACGCCGGCGTGTAGGACGACAGCTGTGAACCCAGCACGCATTCGCGGGTCAGGTTGAAGTCCCGGCTGTGCTTGAGCACCGCGCCGCCGACCACCACGCCCAGCCGCTCACCGGCCAGCCCGAAGCGGTCCACCAACCCCTCCAGCGCGGCGGTGAGCATGTCCTGGTTGGACGCCTCGGCATAGGCGCCGTCGGAGCGGGCGAACGGAATCCGGTTGCCACCCAGGACGGCCACTGGCCGCCGCTGCGCACTGCGCTGAGCAGCCGGTTTGCTTGCCTCGGAACTTGCAGGGGCCACTTGTGTTCTCCGTGTGTCTGCGGTTGGTCGGTTTGCGGGTCGCCCGTCTCGGGCCATACTACCCACTGTTCTTACTCTGAAGTAAGTTCGTCCTCGATACGGTTGTCCTATAGGCATACCCCGACGCAGAAACAACACGGAAGGTAGCTCCGGTGGCTCCGAAGGTCTCGTCCGATCTGTTCTCGCAGATTGTCAATTCCGGTCCTGGATCGTTTCTCGCCAAGCAGCTCGGCGTCCCGCAACCCGAGACGCTGCGCCGCTACCGGCCCGGTGACCCGCCGCTGGCCGGGTCGCTGCTGATCGGCGGCGAGGGCCGCGTGGTCGAGCCGCTGCGGGCGGCGCTGGCCAAGGACTACGACCTGGTCGGCAACAACCTGGGCGGGCGCTGGGCCGACCGGTTCGGCGGGCTGGTCTTCGACGCCACCGGGATCACCACCCCGGAGGGCCTGAAGGGGCTGTACGAGTTCTTCACCCCACTGCTGCGCAACCTGGGTCACTGCGCCCGCGTGGTGGTGGTCGGCACCACGCCCGACGCCGCCGGCGGCACGCACGAGCGGATCGCCCAGCGTGCCCTGGAGGGCTTCACCCGGTCATTGGGCAAGGAGCTGCGCAACGGCTCGACGGTGGCGCTGGTGTACCTGTCGCCGGCCGCCAAACCCGCCGCGACGGGCCTGGAGTCGACCATGCGGTTCATCCTGTCGGCCAAGTCCGCCTACGTCGACGGCCAGGTCTTCTACGTCGGCGAGGCCGACTCCACGCCCCCGGCGGACTGGGAACGGCCGCTGGACGGCAAGGTCGCCATCGTGACCGGTGCGGCCCGCGGAATCGGCGCCACGATCGCCGAGGTGTTCGCCCGCGACGGCGCCCGCGTGGTCGCGATCGACGTGGAATCGGCCGCCGAGACGCTGGCCGAGACGGCCAGCCGGGTCGGGGGCACCGCGCTGTGGCTCGACGTCACCGCCCCCGACGCCGTCGACAAGATCACCGAGCACCTGCGCGAGCACCACGGCGGTCACGCCGACATCCTGGTCAACAACGCCGGGATCACCCGCGACAAGCTGCTGGCCAACATGGACGACGCGCGCTGGGACGCCGTGTTGGCCGTGAATCTGCTTGCCCCACTTCGCCTTACAGAAGGGCTGGTGGGCAACGGCAGCATCGGCGAAGGCGGCCGCATCGTCGGCCTGTCGTCGATGGCCGGCATCGCGGGCAACCGCGGCCAGACCAACTACGCCACCACCAAGGCAGGCATGATCGGCCTCACCCAGGCGCTGGCGCCGGAGCTCTACGACAAGGGCATCACCATCAACGCCGTCGCGCCGGGATTCATCGAGACCCAGATGACGGCCGCCATCCCGCTGGCCACCCGCGAGGTGGGGCGCCGAATGAACTCGCTGCTGCAGGGCGGGCAGCCGGTGGACGTCGCCGAAACCATCGCCTACTTCGCCAGCCCGGCGTCGAACGCGGTGACCGGCAACGTCATCCGGGTCTGCGGCCAGGCGATGCTGGGGGCATGATGAACCAGCCGAGCGGCTTGAAGAACATGCTGCGCGCGGCCGCCGGGGCGCTGCCGGTGGTGTCCCGCGGCAGCGCGCTGCCCACCCGCACGGTCACCGTCGAGGACCTTCCCATCGACCGCACCAACGTGGCCGAGTACGCGGCGGTCACCGGGCTGCGCTACCGCAACCATGTGCCGTTGACCTACCCGTTCGCGCTGACCTTTCCGGCGCTGATGTCGCTGGTGACCGGGTTCGACTTCCCTTTCGCCGCAATGGGTTCGGTGCACACCGAGAACCACATCACGCAGTACCGCCCGATCGCGGTCACCGACACCGTCGGGGTGCGGGTGCACGCGGAGAACCTGCGCGAGCACCGCAAGGGTCTGCTGGTCGATCTGGTGACCGACGTCAGCGTGGGGAACGACACCGCGTGGCATCAGGTGACCACCTTCCTGCACCAGCAGCGCACCAGCCTGTCCGACCAACCCAAACCGCCGCCGCAGAAGCAGCCCAAGCTGCTGCCGCCGCCGACCGTGCTGCGCATCACCCCGGGGCTGATCCGCCGCTACGCCGTCGTCGGGGGTGACCACAATCCCATCCACACCAACCCGATCGCGGCCAAGCTGTTCGGCTTCCCCACCGTGATCGCGCACGGAATGTTCAGTGCCGCAGCGGTATTGGCCAACATCGAAGCCGCGATTCCCGATGCGGTGCGCTACTCGGTGCGGTTCGGCAAGCCGGTGGTGCTGCCCGCGACCACCGGTCTCTACATCGACGAACACGACGGCGGCTGGGACATCGCGCTACGCAACATCGCCAAGGGCTACCCGCACCTGACCGGAACCGTCCGGGCGCTGTAGGTCAGCCGGCGTGCGTCGTAGTACGGCCCTGGGCAAGCACTTTCAGCCCGTGCGCGGCGGTCGCGGTCAGCAGGAAAAGCAGGAACAGCCACAGCGGTGGCCGGGCCAGCTCCCAGACGAAGATCGCCGCCCAGATCGGTGAGCCCTGGGTGACGGCCAGCACCCCGGCGACGCCGGCCAGCGACACCGCGGGCACGTGCAGCTGGCTCCCGGTCGCCCAATTGATCGTCAGCACCAGCGCCGCCCCGGCGGCCGCCCCGGTGGCCAGCGACGGCGTCAACAGGCCGCCGGCCCCGCCGGCGCGCAAAAACAACGCGGTCAGAACGGGTTTGAGCAGCAGGATCGCCAGGGCCGACGCCAAGGTCATGCCGCTGGCCAGGCTGACCGTCAGGATGCTGCGGCCGTTGCCGGGCAATTCGGGCCACCAATGCGAGCAGACGCCCGTCACCAGGCCGGCGCCGGCTAGCGCCGGGATGAGCGTCCAGGTCCGCATCGGGCGGGCCGGCCGGGCTACGGCCATCAACCGGTTGAAGGCCAATCCCACCGCGAGCGCCACCGGCGCCAGCAACAGCCCGTGCGCGGTCAACAGGTAGGTGGACTCTTCGACCGGCCATCGCAGGTTGGGCTGGTCGCCGGTGACGGCCGAGCCGACGGCCACCGCCACCCCGGAGGACAGGAACGCCGCGCCCACCGCCCGCAGCCGCCAGGTGCGCAGCAGGATCCGGACCGCGAACAGCGCACCGGCCAGCGGCACCGCATACACCGCGCCCAGACCGGCCCCCGCCGCGCAGGCCAGCAGGATCTCCCGGTCGCGCGACGACAGGCGTCTGAGCCATCCGATACCGAAATCGCCGAGCGCTGAAGCGAATTGGCGCGGGGCGCCCTCCCGCCCCAGCGATGCCCCGGATCCGACCAGCAGCACCTGCAGCACGGCGTCGATGCTCCAGGCGAGCCGCGGGACGCGCTCGGAGCGCGCGATCGTTTCGGCCAGCGGCGGCACGTCGGTGCGCCGCCGCAGCAGCCACCACCCCAGCCCGGCCAGCGCCGCGCCGACCATCGGGCCCAGCACGCGCCGGATCGGGCTGCTGGCGGCCACCCCGGCCAGCAGCGCGCCGAAACTGTAGTGGTAGGTGGCGTGCTGGACCACGCGCAGCACCAATGTGGTTGCCACGCCGGCGATTCCGGCGAGCACACCGACGATGATGACCGCGCAGAAGAAGTCGAGGGCGTTGCGGTCCGAGCGGGGTGCGGGCATTCGGGCCACCTCGACGACGGTAGCCCTAGCCGCCGGCGCCGGAGCGGTCCGCCTCGGGCTGGGCCGCGGCGGCTTCCCGCTCCTCGGGTGAACCCTTGAGCCCGTACCAGAACAGATCGATCATCAGCGCGGCCGCCTCGTCGACGTCGATGTCGCCGGTGGACAACCGATTGGCCACCGCCTCACCGGCGCCCACCAGGGCCACCGCCATCATCTCGTGCTCGCGGTCGGTCCGCGGGGTGCGGCTGCCCGCCCGCATCAGCCCGGCGACCAGTTCGATGATCTGCTCGCGACCCTCCCGGACCATGTGGGCGAACGCCTGCGAGCTGGTGGCCTGGGTGTACATCACGATCCAGGACGCCCGGTTGGCGTCGATGTAGCGCATGAACGACGCGATGGTGTTGCGCAGCATGTCGTTGGGGCTCTGCTGGAAATCGATGTCGGCGCGCACCGCGTCGATGAACCGGCCCAGCTCCCGGTTCAGGCAGGCGCCGAACAGGTCCTCCTTGGAGCCGTAGTACAGGTACAGCATCGGTTTGGAGATCTGCGCCTGGGCGGCGATGGCGTCCATCGAGGTCTCGTGATAGCCGTTGACCGAGAACATCTGGACCGCGGCGTCGAGCATCTGCTGCTCGCGGATGGCACGCGGTAACCGCTTGGTGCCACCCGCCATCGCTTACCTCTCCAGCCGGTCCGTTCTGAGTCAAGGGTAGGCAATGTGGTTCGGCCGCACAGCCGCTAGTGCCCGCAGGCCGGGCCGCGGCCCTTCATGGTCGCCACCCGCACCAGCGACTCGTCCACCCGCTGGGCCGGCAATTCGCCCGAGGCGACCGCCTTCTGCAGCCGGTCCAGCACCGCCGGCACCTCGTCGGTGGTGACCCACAAGGCGACGTCGACGCCGGCCAGCAGGCTGCGCAGCACCGCCTCGGAGACCCCGTACCGGTCGGAGATGGCCGCCATGCTGGACAGATCGTCGCTGAAGACGGGCCCGGTGAACGGCGGCCCCTTGTAGCCGACGCCGTTGCGCAGCAACTGCACCGCCTCGGGGCTCAGGCTGGCCGGCACGTCGCCGGTGAGCCCGGGAACCTGCAGGTGGCCAACCATCACCCCGACCGGCGGCGTCGTCACCAGGGTCCGGTAGGGCACCAGGTCGTCGTTCTGCAGGTCGTCCAACGGCGGCGTGACCACGCCACCGGTGTGGGAGTCACCCGAGCCGTGCCCGTGGCCGGGGAAGTGCTTGAGCACCGGCAACAGCCCGGCGTCGCGCAGCCCCTGCGCATACGCACCGGCGTACTCGGTGACCTTGGCCGGGTCCGCGCCGAACGAACGGTTGCCGATCACGGCGTCGTCGGGCTCGTCGCTGACGTCGACGACGGGCGCGAAATCGACGGTGATGCCCAGGTCGCGCATCTTCTTGCCGCGGTCGGCGGCCAGGTCGTGCACCTGCTGCACGGTCTGCGTCTGCGCCAGCTCGCGCGGCGACGGCGACGTCCCGATCAGGGATTTCAGCCGCGAGACCCGGCCGCCCTCCTCGTCGACGCTGACCGCCAGCGGCAACGGCCCCGCCTTGGCCGCGATGTCGCCCAGCGGGCCCCGGAAGATCGTCAGGTCCGTCCAGCTGCCGATGAAGATCCCGCCGACGTGATAGCCGTTGACGACGTTGCGCGCGTCGTCGGCGTTCTTGACACCCACCATCAGCAGTTGGGCCAGCTTGTCGCGAAGGTTCAGGGTGGCCGGCGCTGCCGGCGGGTCGACGCACACCCGCGGCGCCGGGGCAGCGGCCGGCGTGTTCGACGTCGACGAGTGCGCGGGCGGGGGTGCGGCGCGGTGAGCGCAGCCGATCATCAGCGCCGACACGGCGGCCAGCACGGCCGCGTGCGCGGCGAGGGGGCGCGACAATGCCATCGGGCCATGCTTTCACGACGGGCGTTTCGCATCCGTCCGCAGGGGGCATCGGCGGTAGGTTGCTGAGCGGGGGCTGACCAGCGCCTGGTCAGCACGCGGGTGCGGGGAGGAGCCAGCGATGACCGGTTTCACGTTGGCCGTGGCCAGCGCCGCGGTGGGGCTGTCCATCGGGGTGGCGAGCACCGTCGGCATCACCTTGGCCGCCACCAGCCACGCCGGCCACCCCGCGCCGCCGGCCAACGCCCCGGTGCACCCGCTCGGGCCCTATCAGGTGGAATACGGCGACCGCTGCTTCCACGGGCACTGCCTGCACTTGTGACCGGCGCCGGCGATTCGGCCGACCGCCGTTCTGCTAGGTTGGCGCTAGGTTGAAGTCACGACCGCCCTCCCGCAAAACCTCAGGAGTCCTCGATGAACCGGATCGTTGCGCCCGCCGCAGCGAGCGTTGTGGTTGGCCTCTTGCTCGGCGCGGCCGCGATCTTCGGCGTCACGTTGATGGTCCAGCAAGACACGAAGCCGCCACTTCCCGGGGGCGATCCGCAGTCGTCAGTGCTCAACCGGGTGGAGTACGGAAACCGTAGCTAGCGGCGAGGTCGGGGCGGCGCGGGCGGCGCCCACGGAAACGGCCCCCACCTCGTCGACGGTCTCGCGCCGGTGGTTGTGGCTGGTCGGCGCGATCGCGCTGGCGTTGACGTTCGCCCAGTCGCCCGGACGGATCTCCCCGGACACCAAGCTCGACCTGACCGCGAACCCGCTGCGCTTCCTGGCCCGCGCGACCAACCTGTGGAACAGCGAGCTGCCGTTCGGGCAGGCGCAGAACCAGGCCTACGGATACCTGTTTCCGCACGGCACCTTCTTCCTGATCGGCCATGCGCTCGGCGTGCCCGGCTGGATCACCCAGCGGCTGTGGTGGGCGCTGCTGTTGACGGTCGGCTTCTGGGGCCTGTTGCGGGTCGCCGAGGCGCTGGGGATCGGCAGCCCGGGCTCCCGGGTGATCGCCGCCGCCGCGTTCGCGTTGTCGCCGCGGGTGCTGACCACGCTGGGGTCGATCTCGTCGGAGACCCTGCCGATGATGCTGGCGCCGTGGGTGCTGCTGCCCACCATCCTGGCGCTGCGGGCCACCGGCCCGAGGTCGGTGCGCGCGCTGGCCGCGCAGGCGGGGGTGGCCGTCGCCCTGATGGGTGCGGTCAACGCGATCGCCACCGTGGCCGGCTGCCTGCCCGCGGTGATCTGGTGGGCGTGCCACCGCCCGAACCGGTTGTGGTGGCGCTACACCGGGTGGTGGCTGGTGGCGCTGGTGCTGGCCACGCTGTGGTGGGTGGTGGGCCTGGTGATGCTGCGCGCCATCAGCCCGCCGTTCCTGGACTTCATCGAATCCTCGGGTGTGACGACGCAATGGTCGTCGCTGGTGGAGATGTTGCGCGGCACCGACAGCTGGACCCCGTACGTGGCGCCGACCGCCACCGCGGGGGCTCCGCTGGTGACCGGGTCGGCGGCGGTGCTGGGCACCTGCCTGGTCGCGGCGGCGGGGCTGGCCGGCCTGGCCGGCCCCACCATGCCGGCGCGCGGGCGGCTGGTCACCATGCTGCTCGTCGGGGTGGTGTTGATGGCCGCCGGTTACAGCGGCGGGCTGGGCTCGCCGGCGGCGCACGCGGTGCAGGCGTTCCTGGACGCCGGCGGGGCGCCGCTGCGCAACGTGCACAAGCTGGGCTCGGTGATCAGGATCCCGATCGTGCTGGGCGTCGCGCAGCTGCTGGGCCGGATACCGCTGCCGGGCAGCGCGCCGAAGTCGTTGTGGCTCAGCGCCTTTGCGCACCCGGAGCGCGATAAGCGGGTCGCGACCGCGGTGGTGGTGCTGACCGCGCTGATGGTCAGCACGTCGCTCGCCTGGACGGGCCGGCTGACCCCGCCGGGGACGTTCACCGCGATCCCGCCGTATTGGCAGCAGACGGCCGACTGGCTGACCCAGCACAACACCGGCTCCCCCACCCCCGGGCGGGTGCTCGTCGCCCCGGGAGCCCCGTTCGCCACCCAGGTATGGGGCACCAGCCACGACGAGCCGCTGCAGGTGCTGGGCGCCAGCCCGTGGGGGGTGCGCGACTCGATCCCGTTGACCCCGCCGCAGACCATCCGGGCGCTGGATTCGGTGCAGCGTTTGTTCGCCGCCGGCCGCCCCTCGCTGGGCCTGGCCGATACCCTTGCCCGCCAAGGCATTTCGTATGTCGTGGTACGCAACGACCTGGACCCCGACACGTCGCGCTCGGCGCGCCCCATCCTGGTGCACCGCGCCGTCGACGGGTCGCCGGGCCTGCACAAGGTGGCGCAGTTCGGCGCGCCGGTGGGGCCGGGCACCGTGGCCGGTTTCGTCGCCGACAGCGGATTGCGGCCTCGATATCCGGCCGTCGAGGTCTACCGGGTCGACGCCGGCGGCGACGCGGGCACCCCCTACTTCGTCGACACCGACCGGATGGCCCGCATCGACGGCGGGCCGGAAGTGCTGCTGCGCCTTGACGAAAGGCGGCGGCTGCTGGGCCAGCCGCCGCTGGGCCCGGCGCTGCTGACCGCCGACGCGCGAGCCGCCGGGCTGCCACTGCCCGCCGGGGCCGGCGTCACCGTCACCGACACCCCGGTGGCCCGCGAGACGGATTACGGCCGGGTGGACCAACATTCGTCGGCGATCCGGGCCCCCGGCGACGCGCGGCACACCTACAACCGGGTGCCCGACTACCCGGTCCCCGGCGCCGATCCGGTGCTCGGCGCGTGGACGGGAGGGCGGATCACGGTGTCGAGCTCGGCCTCGGATTCCACCGCGATGCCCGACGTCGCGCCGGCCACCTCCCCGGCCGCCGCGATCGACGGGGACCCGGCGACGGCGTGGGTGTCCAACTCGCTGCAATCGGCCGTCGGGCAATGGATGCAGATCGATTTCGACCACCCGGTGACCAATGCGGCGCTCACCTTGACCCCCAGCGCCACCGCCGTCGGCGCCCAGGTCCGCCGCATTCTCATCGAAACCGCAACGGGCAGCACCACTTTGCGGTTTGACCAGCCGGGCAAGCCGCTCGCCGCGGCGCTGCCCTACGGCGAGACCCCGTGGCTGCGGATCACCGCCGCCGGCACCGACGACGGATCGCCCGGGGTGCAGTTCGGCATCACCGACTTGACCGTCACCCAGTACGACGCGTCCGGCTTCGCGCACCCGGTCGACCTGCGGCACACCGTGCGGGTGCCCGGGCCGCCGCCGGGGTCGCCGATCACGCGGTGGGAGTTGGGACCCGAGCTGCCCGGCCGGCCCGGCTGCGCCCGGGCGCCCGACAGTGTGCGCTGCGCGCCGTCGATGGAGCTGGCCCCGGAAGAGCCGGTCACCTTCAGCCGGACGCTGACGGTGCCGGCGCCGACGTCGGTCACCCCGACGGTGTGGGTGCGCCCCCGCCAGGGACCCAAGCTGGCCGACCTGATCACCGAACCGAATACGACTGTGGCTCACGGCGATTCGGATACCGTCGACGTTCTCGGCTCGGCGTATGCGGCCACCGACGGCGACCCGGCCACCGCCTGGACCGCGCCGCAACGGGTGGTGCAGCACAAGACGCCGCCCACCCTGACGCTCACCCTGCCCCGGCCCACTCAGGTCGCCGGGGTGCGCCTGGTTCCCAGCCGGGCGGCGCTGCCCGCCCACCCCACCATGGTGGCCGTCAACCTGGGCGACGGCCCGCAGGTGACCGCGGTGAAACCCGGTCAGGCGCAGACGATTCCGCTCAAACCGCGGGTGACCGACACGGTGACCATCAGCCTGCTGGATTGGGAAGACGTCATCGACCGCAACGCGTTGGGCTTCGACCAGCTCAAGCCGCCCGGGCTGGCCGAGGTCGCGGCGCTGGGCGCCGACGGCAACCCGATCGGCCCCGCCGACGCCGGCCGCAACCGCGCCCGCGAGGTCAGCGTCGGCTGTGAACGCGGGCCGGTCATCGCCGTCGCGGGCCGGTTCGTGCACACCGCGATCCACACCACCGTCGGCGCCCTGCTCGATGACCAGCCCGTCGCCGCGGTGCCCTGCGAGCGCGACCCGATCGCGCTGCCCGCGGGCCAGCAGGAGCTGTTGATCAGCCCGGGCGCCCAGTTCGTCGTCGACGGCGCCGAGCTGTCCACCCCGGCCGCCGCCGAGGCCGCCCAGCCGGTCCGGGTTGCGTCGTGGCGCGGCTGGGGTCCGGACCGCCGCGAGGTGGCGGCCGGCCCGTCGAACACCTCCCGGATCCTGGTCATCCCGGAGAGCATCAATCCCGGCTGGGTGGCGCGCACCGGCACCGGGGCCCGGCTGACGCCGATCGCGGTCAACGGCTGGCAGCAGGGCTGGCTGGTGCCCGCGGGCGATCCCGGCGTCATCACGCTGAGCTTCGCCTCCAATTCGCTGTATCGCGCGGGACTGGCCGTCGGGCTGGCGCTGCTGCCGGTGCTGGCGCTGCTGGCGTGCTGGCGCACCCGGAAACGGGGGACCCAGGACCCGCCCGCGCGGCCGTGGCGGCCCGGGGTGTGGGCGGCGGTCCCGGCGCTGGCCGCCGGGGCGGTGATCGCCGGCGCGGCCGGGGTGGCGGTGCTGGGCGCCGCGCTGGGTCTGCGGTATGCGCTGGGCGCCCGGCGCTGGGCGCGGCTCGGGATGGCGTGCAGCGCCGGCGGGCTGATCCTGGCCGGGGCGGCGTTGTCGCGCCAGCCCTGGCGCTCGGTCGACGGGTACGCCGGCCACGCGGGGTATGTCCAACTGCTGGCGTTGATTTCGCTTGCGGCGCTTACCGCCTCGGTCGTCGCGGTGCCCCGCCGGCGCGGCGGAGCCCGTCACGAATAGTCGGCCGGAGTATTGGCTACCCGTTTATCGGCTGATTGACTGGATACGCGGGTTGGTGTAGCCGCCACCGACCGAGGAGTTAGCGAGATGAGCTGGTTTTCCGCACCCGATTACTGGGTGGGCAGGCTGGTGCTCGAGCGCGGCGTCGCGGTGATTTACCTGCTGGCGTTCGTCGCGGCCGCCGCGCAGTTCCGCGCGCTCATCGGCGAACACGGGATGCTGCCGATCCCGCGGTTTTTGGCCGGGCAGTCGTGGCGGCGCACGCCGAGCATCTTTCACCTGCACTATTCGGATCGACTGTTCGCGGCGCTCTCCTGGTTCGGCGCGGCGCTGTCGGCGGCCATCGTGGCCGGAGCGGCCGACGCGGTGCCGCTGTGGGCGGCCATGCTGATGTGGCTGACGCTGTGGGTGCTCTACCTCTCGATCGTCAACGTCGGGCAGACCTGGTATTCGTTCGGCTGGGAGTCGCTGCTGCTCGAAACCGGCTTCCTGATGATCTTCCTGGGCAATGCCGAGGTGGCCCCGCCGCTGCTCACCTTGTGGATGGCGCGGTTGCTGCTGTTCCGGGTGGAGTTCGGCGCCGGGCTGATCAAGATGCGCGGCGATCCGTGCTGGCGCGATCTGACCTGTCTGTACTACCACCACGAGACGCAGCCGATGCCGGGCCCGTTGAGCTGGTTCTTCCACCACCTGCCCAAGCCCCTGCACCGGATCGAGGTGGCGGGCAACCACTTCGCGCAGCTGATCGTGCCGTTCGGGCTGTTCGCGCCGCAGCCGGTGGCCGGCGTGGCCGCGGCCATCATCGTGGTCACCCAGCTGTGGCTGGTCGCCTCGGGCAACTTCGCCTGGCTGAATTGGGTGACGATCCTGTTGGCGTGCAGCGCCATCGACGATTCGTCGGTCGCGCTGCTGCTGCCCAAGAGCGTGCTGCCGGGGCACGGTGAACCGTCGGCGTCACCGCTGTGGTTCGTCGTTGTGGTGGTCGCGGTCACCGCCGCCGTGCTGGTGATGAGCTACTGGCCGATACGCAACATGCTGTCGTCGCGCCAGCGAATGAACATGTCGTTCAACTCTTTTCACCTGGTGAACACCTACGGCGCGTTCGGCAGCATCGGCCGGGTCCGCCGCGAGGTGGTGATCGAAGGCACCGCCGACGACGACATCACCGACCAGACCGTATGGCGGGAATACGAATTCAAGGGCAAACCGGGTGGCGTGCGCCGGCTGCCTCGCCAGTGGGCGCCCTACCATCTGCGGCTGGACTGGCTGATGTGGTTCGCCGCGATCTCGCCCGGCTACGCCCAGCCGTGGCTGACGCCGTTCCTGCAGCGGCTGCTGGAAAACGATCGCCCGACGTTACGGTTGTTGCGGCACAACCCCTTCCCCGATGCGCCGCCCCGGTACGTGCGGGCACGGCTCTACGAGTATCGCTTCACCACGCCGGCCGAGCTGCGGCGCGACCGGGCCTGGTGGCATCGCACGCTGATCGGCGGCTACGTGCCGCCGCTGACGCTGTCGAAACTGACACCGCAGGACCACGGCTAGGGCAGGCATGAGCATCCAGCAGGCCGACCCGTGGCGGCGCGCTTGCCGTGATACAGCCGCGGCGTCACCACCAATGCGTCCAGGGATTCGACTGTGTAGCTAGGGATTTCAGTGTGTACTCACGGCGGGATTTCGGCCGGAATCTCGCCATGAGTACACACTCCAGGCCGAAGCCCCCGGCCCCTACTTGTACAGGTCCGTGTGGTCGGCCTTGATCGCGTCCGCGCCCTTCTCGCCGACCATGTAGACGGTGTTCTGGATGCGGCAGTCCGGGATGATCGGGAAGACGGAGGCGTCGACCACGCGAAGTTTGTTGACGCCGTGGACCTTCAGCTTGGGATCCACCACGCCTTGGTCGATGTTCTTGGACAGCCGGTTGGTGCCGCACGGATGGTAGGACGTCTGCACCCGGTCCTGGAGGGACGTTCTCATCAGCTCGTCGGAGTGCAGCGGCATATCCCACGGGTACTGGCTGATGACGAGGTCCTTGAAGCCGTCGCCCTTGGTGAGAATGTCGTAGGCCAGCCTGATGCCCTCGCGCAGGGCGATGATGTCGAGCTCGTTGGACAGGTAATTCAGGTTGATGTTGGGCTGCATGAACGGGTCGGTGCTGTTGAGTGTCACCTCGCCGCCGTCGTAGGCCGGGCGGACCAGGTCGACCATCACGGTGATGTGGTCGCCCTCCGGCGGGGTGGGGTATTGCCACTGGAACGCACTGCCGAACGCGGGAACGAAGTCGAGCTCGAAGTGCGGCTGTCCCTCCGGCGAGAAGGGGTCGAGCCCGCCGTTGGCGGCCTTGGCCTCACGGTAAATCGGATCCCGATCCAGGTATTCGTCCACGCGGGGGAAGCCGATCATCTCCAGCAGACCGGAGCCCAGCGGACCCTGGTGGTCCTTCTGGTAATCGGCAACGGCGGAGTCGTGCTTCGCACCGGGGCGCAGGTAGTCGTCGATGGCGTAGCCCTCCTTGATCCGCAGCACGAACGGGACGCCCGGGTGATCGAACAGGTGCTGGCCGACATGGCGAGAGTCGACGACCACGGGGATGCCGTGCTTGGCCAGCTCGCGCCCGGGGCCGATACCGCTGAGCATCAACAGCTTCGGGCTCTCGAAAACACCCTGGGAGAGGATGACCTCCCGGTTGGCGTAGAAGCTGCGCTCGGTGCCGGAGGCGTCGATGACGGTCACACCCTTGCAGGTGCGGTCGGCATAGTCGATGATCAGCCGCTTGGACCGAACCTCGGGCAGGATCGTGATGTTGGGCCGGTCCTTCACGAACAGGTAGCTGCCGGAACGCACACCCCGATAGATGGTGCTGACCGCGTGGGTGAGGCCATTCATCTCACCGTCGTAGATGTTCTCCGTCACCGGCAGGCCCCGCGACTTCCACGCCTGCGCGACGACGTCGCGGAAGGGCTGCAACTCGGGGATGTTGTTGTGCGAGATGGGCAGCGGACCGCCGGCGCCGATCCGCTTCATGTCGGGCGAGAACGTCCCGTGGTCGTCGTGATAGGTGGCGCTCTTGCGCAGGTAGGGAAGCAGCGGCTGCCAGGTCCATTCCGGGCCACCGTATTCCGCCCACCGGTCGTAGGTCGGCTTGCAGCCGGGAATCCAGCTGAAGTAGTTGGCCGCGGAGCTGCCGCCGAGGATCTTGCCCCGGGTCTCCTGCTTGTCGATGCGCTGCCAGACGCCACGGTCGACGAACTTGGCGAGGTAATCCCAGTCGTACGGGCTGTGGCGCAGCTCCATGGCCGTTCCCGGGGTGTTCACCCCGTCAAGCTCCCAGGGGTTGCCGACACCGGCCTCGACGACCAGGACGCTGACAGTTCGGGTTCTCGGCGAGGCGTCCGGCGACGACGTTACCCGCGGTGCCGCCCCCGACGACGACGAAGTCAAAGTGAGCCCCTTCGGCCACATTTGGTTGCGCGTGTGACATGATTTCCTCCTCGAAAACTCGGGTGTTCAGCGGGCCGCACCGCACGCGTGGAAACCCTCGTTGCCTACCGGGATACGGATTCCGGACCCGCAGTTAGCAGCATGTTCGGGCGCCGCGTTGAACTCCATGTAGTTCACTCCGTAATTCGGCCGAAATTCCCGCCGCGCTTTGGTGGTCGCTACAAGCGCGCCGCCGACGCGGCTCCCCCGGGCGCACCGGCGCGTGATTCGTTGCGCTGCAAACGAATCAGGGCCTCGCGATGCGGTCAGCTGTTGAGATTGGCGCGAACGCCTTCTTCGACCTTCCTGCCGATGTCGGGGTCGACGTGGCGCCAGTACGCGAAGACACGGGACAGTACGGGTTCATTCACCCCCGCCGAGACGTGACCAACGATGTTGTGTACCAGGCGTTCCCGTTGCGCATCGTCCATCACCTGGCGCACCAGAGTGCCGGCCTGGCCCCAGTCGTCATCGTCGCGGCGCAGCGTGTACGCCGCGCGCAGCATCTGCCCGTCGGCGGCCCAGTGCACCTCGCCGGCCCGTGCGGGATCGGCCTGCGGCCCGCCCGCGGAGTTGGGCGCATACACCGGGTCGGCGGTGTTGACAAACCGCATCCGGCCGTCCTTGGCGTACGAGCGCACCGCACACCGGGCGGCGTTGACCGGGAGCTGGTCGTGGTTGACCCCGATGCGGGCGCGGTGCGCATCGGGGTAGGCGAAACTGCGGCCCAACAAGAGCCTGTCGGGGCTCAGCCCGGTGCCGGGCACCAGGTTGCTCGGCGCGAAGGCGGCCTGCTCGACCTCGGCGTGGTGATCGGTGACGTTGCGGTCCAACGTCATCGTGCCGACCTCGATGGGTGGGTAGTCGGCGTGCGGCCACACCTTCGTCACGTCAAAGGGGTTGAAGCGGTATGTTTTCGCATCGGCGAACGGCATCAACTGCACCTGCAGCGACCAGCTCGGATACTCCCCGCGCTCGATCGCCTCGTACAGATCCCGGATGCAGTAGTCCGGGTCGGTGCCGGCCAGCCGCCGACCCTCTTCCTGGGGCAACCATTGGATGCCCTGGTCGGTTTTGAAGTGATACTTCACCCAATGGATCTCGCCGGCCGAATTGACCCAACTGAACGCGTACAGGCCGAAGCCGTTCATATGCCGAAACGTCCTGGGGATGCCCCGGTCCCCCATCACCAGCGTCACCAGATGCGCAGTCTCGGGACAGCTCGTCCAGAAATCCCACACCATGTTGTGGTCGTGCAGGTCGTTGTCCGCGCGGCGACCCCCGGCGCGAATCAGGTTGGGAAACTTCATCGGATCCCGGATCGCGAAGACCGGAACGTCGCTGCCGACGAGGTCGAAATTGCCTTCGGTGGTGTAAAACTTCACCGAAAACCCGCGGTTGTCGCGCGCCGTGTCGGCACTGCCACGCTCGCCGCTGTTGCCCGACGAGAAACGGGCGAACACCTCGGTGACCGCACCCGGCTGCAGGAAGGCCGCCTTGGTGTACTCACTCGCATCGGCCGTCACCTCGAAGCGCCCGTACGCCCCGGCGCCCTTGGCGTGCGGCTGACGCTCGGGCACCCGTTCCCGATTGAACGCCGCCATCTGCTCGACGAGGTAGGAATCCTGCAGCAGGAGCGGCCCGTCGGGGCCCACCGTCAAGGACAGTTCGTCACTGGGCGCCGGCGCACCCGCATTCGTGGTCGTATGGTTCTCCGCCATATCGTGCGGTCCGGCGGCTTCCGGCTCACCGGCCGAGGTTGGCGGCTCGGATGCCGTCTTCCACCCTCTTGCCGACGTCGGCGTCGATGTTGTACCAGTATTCGACGACGCGAGACAGCACGGGTTCTTTCACGCCGTCGGTGACATGGTGAACGATGTTGTGCACCAGTCGTTCCCGCTCGGCGTCGTCCATCACGTCGCGCACCAGGGCGCCGGCCTGGCCCCAGTCGTCGTCGTCTGGTCGCAGCGTGTAGGGCGCGCGCACCATCATTCCGCCGTCGACGGCCCATTTCACCACGGACGCCCGGTCGGGATCGGCCTTCGGCCCGCCGTAGGAGTTGGGCGCATACACCGGGTCGGTGGAGTTGACGAAGCGCATCTGTCCGTCCTTGGAATAGCTGCGCACCGGACACCGCGGGGCGTTGACCGGAATTTGGTTGTGATTGGCCCCGACCCGGTAGCGGTGCGCGTCGGCGTAGGCGAAACTGCGCCCCAGCAAAAGCTTGTCCGGGCTCAGCCCGATCCCGGGCACCAGCGCATGCGGCGCGAAGGTCACCTGCTCGACCTCGGTGTGGTGGTCGGTGACGTTGCGGTCCAGCGTCATGGTGCCCAGATCGATGAGCGGATAGTCGGCGTGCGGCCACACCTTGGTCACGTCGAACGGGTTGAACCGATACGTCTTGGCGTCCTCGAACGGCATGATCTGCACCTTCACCGACCAGCTCGGATGGTCCCCGCGCTCGATCGCCTCGTACAGATCCCGGATGCAGTAGTCCGGGTCGGTGCCGGCCAGCCGATCGCCCTCTTCCTGGGTCAACCATTCGATGCCCTGGTTGGACTTGAAATGAAACTTCACCCACGAGATCTCGCCGGCGGCGTTGAGGAAGCTGAAGGTGTGCAGGCCGAAGCCGTGCATGTGACGAAACGTCTTGGGAATACCGCGATCGCTCATGATCATGGCCACCTGGTGCGCCGACTCCGGGGAGAGCGTCCAAAAATCCCACTGCATGTTGTGGTCACGGCAGTCGTTGTTCGCGCGGCGTTTGGCCGAGCGGACCATCTGCGGGAACTTGATCGGGTCCCGGATGACGAAGACCGGGAAGTCGAGGCCGACGAGGTCGAAGTTGCCCTCGGTGGTGTAGAACTTCACCGAAAACCCGCGCGTGTCCCGCACGGTGTCGGCGCTGCCGCGCTCGCCGGCGTTCCCTGACAGCCGCACGAACACGTCGGTCTTGGTGCCCGGCTGAAACACGGCGGCTTTGGTGTAGGCGCTCAGGTCATTGGTGACCTCGAACCGGCCGAACGCGCCGGTCCCCTTGGCGTGCGGCTGGCGCTCGGGGACCCGCTCGCGGTTGAACGCGGCCAACTGCTCGATGAGATAGAAATCCTGCAGCAGTACCGGGCCATCGGGACCCAGCGTCAACGACAGTTCGTCGCTGGGCGCCGGGGCGCCCGCATTCGTCGTCGTGAAATTCTCCGTCATCAGTGTCCTCCCTAGCTCGAAATCAGTGGGCAGTCAAAGAAATTCGGCGGCCCCGCCGCCGTCGTCGACGAGCGGTCCGCTACTGGAACTTTCGATACGAATCGAGGTCTGCCTGTTCGAACGACCGCGCGAGCTGCTCCCCCTTGTCGGTGAGTTGCATCCACGCGGCGTACATCCATTGCTCGGGATCGTCGTAGTGCTTGAGGTAGACGTGGGAGATCTTGTGCATCGATCGCTCCAGCGGCTGGTCCCAGGCGACGAATCGTTCACCCTCGGTGGCCACGCCGCCCAGATGTTCGCCCACCATCACCTGGGCACCCAGCCGGACCAGCCCATCGCTGACCAGGGAGCGGATGACCGCCAGGGTTTCGTCTTGCACTTCCGACGGCGCCGCGCCCGGATGGCGTTGCCGGACATGCCAATCCACGGCATTGAGATCCACGGGCTGACCCAGGCCGTCGAGCAGCAGCCCACGGCGCACCATCTCGCGCGGCGAGACTTGATCCTCAGCTTGCATCTGCGCATCAGCTCCTTGCCGTGGCCGGGCGTGCTGTAGTCGACTCTGCGCTCGGCACGCTCGGATGTCATCGGAGGCGATTCCAAGCCGTCGCGTCGATTTCTCGTCCGGCTTTGGTGGCCGCTACAAGCGGATCCCGGGGCGGCGCCCCGGTTGGTGCTCGCCGCCGAGACCCGCAGCGCAACCCCGCAGCTGCGGCACGATAGGTTTGCAGGGCCCATAAATACGGATCGGAACGCTTGTGGTGTCTGCTAAAGCGGTGTGGGAAATCGGCGGGAAACTTTGGAACCGACTCCGTTGCCACCCGGCCGCATCGCGCGAACGCTGATATGCGGTACGGCGCCGCGCGTGGCTGCCGGCCGTTGAGTCGTCCGGTCCCTGCCAGACGCAACCCATGGAGGAGGAGCCAGTGGCTAAGTGTGTGATGGTGCTGTACCCCGATCCCGTTGACGGGTATCCGCCGAAGTACGCCCGCGACAGCATCCCGGTGATCCACAGCTACCCCGACGGCTCGTCGCTGCCGACGCCGTCAAAGATCGACTTCACGCCCGGTGAGCTGCTCGGCTGCGTCTCCGGTGCCCTGGGGTTGCGCAAGTTCTTCGAAGACGGCGGGCACGAGCTGGTCGTGACGTCGGACAAGGACGGCCCGGACTCGGAGTTCGAGCGGGAACTGCCCGACGCCGATATCGTGGTCTCCCAACCTTTTTGGCCCGCCTACATCACCAAGGAGCGGTTCGCCAAGGCGCGCAACCTCAAGCTGGCGCTGACCGCCGGCATCGGGTCGGACCACGTGGATCTCGCCGAGGCGCAGGCGCGGGGGGTCACCGTCGCCGAGGAAACCTGGAGCAACAGCATCAGCGTCGCCGAGCACACGGTGATGCAGATCCTGGCGTTGGTGCGCAACTTCGTCCCGTCGCACCAGTGGATCCGCGACGGCGGCTGGAATATCGCCGACTGTGTGCAGCGGTCCTACGACGTGGAGGGCATGGACGTCGGGGTGATCGCCGCCGGCCGGATCGGGCGCGCGGTGCTCGAGCGGATGAAACCCTTTGGGGTGAACCTGCACTACTTCGATGTGCACCGGCTCTCGCCGGAGTACGAGAAGCAACTCGGCGTGACGTATCACCCCGACGTCGAGTCGCTGGCCCGCTCGGTGGACGTGGTGTCGATCCACTCGCCGCTGATCGCCCAGACCCATCACATGTTCAACGAGAAGCTGCTGAAGTCGATGCGGCGCGGCTCCTACATCGTCAACACCGCCCGCGCCGAGGAGACCGACCACAAGGCGATCGTGGCGGCGCTGGAGAGCGGTCAGCTCGCCGGCTACGCCGGCGACGTGTGGTTCCCGCAGCCGCCGCCACCGGATCACCCGTGGCGCACCATGCCCAATCACGCGATGACGCCGCATATCTCGGGCTCCAGCCTGTCGGCGCAGGCCCGCTACTGCGCCGGGACCCGCGAGATCCTCGAGGACTGGTTCGCCGGCCGCCCCATCCGCTCGGAATACCTGATCGTCGAGGGCGGCAAGTTCGCCGGGACCGGGGCCAAGTCCTACGCGCAGTAGGCATCACGAGCGAAGTCAAGAACGATGTGGGCCGATGGCCTGTTGCAGTTCGTCGATGCACGCATCGATGACGACGGCCACGCTGGCCGGGCTGCCCGCGGGTAGCGCCGCGCTGTGACGGCGCGCGGACTCGGCATGTGCGGCAGCGGTTTCCGGGTGGCCGGTGGCCAGCGCGGAGACGGCGTCGCGCAGGTCGTCGACCGCGGCGCGGAACGCTTCGGCGTGCGGGCCGCCGGGGATGCGCACCGACGTCAGGGTCCGCGCCAGCTGCAACACCGAGCTGCCGAACAACCCGACGTGCACCGCCTGGCGGTCGGCAGCCCCGACCGCGCCGCGCAACGGCCACCGGCGCGGGCAGACGCGCGCCAATTGCCTTGCGGTGCCGCGGGCTTCGATGAGACTCGCCGAGCACCGCTGCAGCCGGTCGGCGGCGGCCAGCGCCCAACCCTGATCCGGTGACGCCGAATCGGCTCTGCGACAACAGATCTGGGCCAGAATGTCGTGCAGCGCGGTCAATAGTTCGCCGGATGCGTCGTGCAGGACCGCGAGCGGATTCTTGGGAAACAGCAGGATGCTGAACACCACCGCCAGTCCGCCGCCGATCAGCGCGTCGTACAGCCGCTCCACCCCGAGCCCGGTGTGCGGGAACGCCATGATCAGGATGGCCGAGATCACGCTCTGGTTGACGAACATCGATCGCTGGGTGCTGAAGCTGCGCGCAATCAGCACCGCCAGGGTCAGCGAAAGCATCACGGCCGCACCCATGCCGATGGTTCCCGCGCCGAACACGGCCAGCACGACGGTGCCCGCCCCGATCCCCAACGCCACGCCGATGATCATTTCGACGGCCAGTTCGGCGCGCACCCGATTGGTCATCCACAAACACACCGCGGCGGCGATCGGCGCGAAGAAGGGCTCCCGGTGGTCGAGCACGTCGTGGGCGAGGTACCAGGCGAGGCCGGCGGCGACCGTGGTCTGCGCGATCGGCCACAAAGTCCGTCGCAGGCGCCGCGCAAGGTCCGGCATCGTCGGCTCCTCCCGTCACGACAGTGTCCCCTCGAAGCGAGGGCGCCGGCTACGGAGCGGCCGCCGGGATTGTCACGGACATCGGGGCACCCGTTTGGGAACCGCTACAAACGCTAAGCCGCGTCGGTTCCCGGGCCGGGACGTCATCGAAGCTTCTGTGCGAATTCGATGACGTTGCCGTCCGGATCGGCGATGTGCAGCGTCCTTTCCCGCCAGGGCCGGTCCACCGGTCCGCTGAGGATCTCGACGCCGAGCCCCCGCAACCGCGTCGCTTCCTCGTCCACGTCATCGACCAGAAAACCGATCTCGCCGCACGGCGCGCTGCCGCCCTCGCGACCGATCAGCTCGGGAAGCTTGGAGCGTTCGAAAAGCGAGAACTTGGTGTTGGGCATCTCGAACTCGACATAGCCGTCGCCCTCGATGCGCACCTCGAGCCCGATCACGTCCCGGTAGAACGTCACCGACCGCTCCAGTGACTCGACATATTGGATGACGTAGTCCACGCGGCGCATGGCATCCACCGTATCGGCTCGCGGCCCGTCCTCGGGACCGCTACAGGCGCATCGCCGCCAGCTCGAGAACCCACCACACTTCGGTGACCACCTCGGTGTCGCGCAGGCTGGCGCCGGTCAGCTCCTCGAACCGCGCCAGCCGATACCTCACGGTGTTCTGATGGACGAATAACCTTGTCGCCGTGCGCTCCACGTGCATCCCGCACGCCAGGTACGTCCGGACCGTAGCAATCAGTTCACGGCTCGAACCGCCGACGGACAGCGGCTCCAGGTAGCGCTTCCGCAACAGCTCGCCGACGTCGGCATCGATCGCGACGGCCGTGCGCAGACCCAGCGCGGCGATGTCGTAGGCGCCGCGCAACCCGCAGGCCTCCGCGGTTACCAGCGCGCGCGCCGCCATCCGGTAGGACTCGCTCAACCGCGTCAGCGGCCTCGGGGGGCCGAAACCCACGACACCCTCGACGTCGCGGGGCGGCTCGATCAGGAAGCCGGCGAGGTCGCCGTCGAGCAGGGCGCACAGACCGCGTCGACTGTGCGCCGGGTCCTGAAAACCCAGCGACTGCTCCAGCCGGAGATGGGGGCCGTCGCCGCCCAGGCGGGCGCGAACGGCCACATACTCGGCGCCGGGGTCCAGCCCACGCAGCTCGGCGTGCATGCGCAGCTCGGCGACCGGGAGCGAACCCATCAGCGCACCCCGAACGAACTCCGCGTCACTCTCCTCGGCCTCGAGGGCCAGCGCGCGTTCGGTCCGCCGGTGCGCTTTGGCCGAGGTCGCCATGGCGATGTCGGACCATGCCAGTGCCGACTGAACGAGTTCCAGCACCCGCGCATCGTCGACGCCCAACCGTCGCGCCGCCTCACGCGCGCACTCCACCACCACCTCGACGCCGATCCGCCAGGCGCGCAGCATGTCGTCGACGGGTACGCCGTCGCGCGCCCGCGCCTCGCAGATCGCGGCGAGGCCCGCGATCTGCGGCTCGTGCAACGCCTCGCGCCCGCCGACGGCGGACCGCAAGACCCACTCGAGCTCGGCCTCGAGTGCCTCGTCGGCAACCGAACGGTAGACCGGAAGCCGGGACCGAATGACGCTGCGGACGCGACCGACCACCGCGGCGTGGTCGTCGAGCAACGCGCCGACGAGTCGGGAAACGGAGTCCGGCCGGATCGTTTGGGCGCCTTGGGATTTGGACACCGCAACCAGCGCGGAAGCGGAATCGCCGTCGACGCCGTTGACCGGCGCCCGGAAGTCTTTCATCGTGCGGCCCCGCGATGGGTCGAGCGGTGGGGCGAGGTGGTGCCGTCTTCGGTGTTCGCGGCGACCACCGAATCGCGGCACGGCACGCGCCGGCAGTGGTTCATGGTCTCTCCTGAGGTGAAATCGGCCCTGCGGCCGGTGGATTCGTCGCTTCCGAAGCACTTTCAGTCTCGCGCGCGGTCGCCGGGGGTGTCCAAGACGTAGTTCCGACCGGGTGATAGGCCCGGCCGATCACGGCCGGTGGCTGCTAGCCCGCGGAGTATCCGGGCGCGGCTTTGCGCAACACGTCATTGATGCCGGCGCCCCGCGCGGTCTGCACCAACGCGCGGGTCAGCACCGAGCCCGGCTCGGTGGCGCTGGTGACCAGCGCGACCGTGGCGGTGACGGTCGGGTTCTCCAGCCGCAGGATGCGCGCGCCGGCGGGCGGGCGCAGCGAGTGGATCCAGGTCTGCGGGATGATGCTTGCCCACCGGCCGGTGCCGACGTGCGCCAGCAGCGTGGCGACGGAGTCGGTCTCGAGCTGCGGCGTGACCGTGAGCTCCAGCGCGGCCAGCGCGTCGTCGATGAGCCGGCGGCCGCGCATGCCCTGGTTCAGCAGGCACATCGGCAGCGTCAGCGCGTCGGACCAGCTGATGGTCTCCGACGGGTCGGGGAGCAACTCGGCGCCGGCGATGAGCACCTGCTGCTCGGTGTAGAGCGGGGTGACCAGCAGGTCGGCGACATCCTGCCGGTCGGGGTAGAGGACCCCGGCGTCCAGCTCGAACCGGCGCAGTCGCTGCACGATCTCGGCCGACCGCAGGCTGGTCTCGAGCTGCACCCGCACCAGCGGATGGGCGGCGCAGAAGGGATCGGTGAGCAGGGCGACGATGCTCGAGGCCGCCGGGATGACGCCGAGACGCAGCTCGCCGGTCAGGCCGGTCTGCAGCGCGGCGACCTCCTGCTTGAGGGCGTCGTGGTCGGCCAGGATGCGCCGCGCCCACAGCACCAGCCGCTCGCCCTCGGGCGTCAGCCCTTCGAACTTCTGCCCGCGACGCACCAGGGGCACGTTGAGTTCCTGCTCGAGCTTGCGGATGGCCTCCGAGAGCGCGGGCTGGGACACGTAGCACGCGCGGGCGGCCCGCGCGAAGTGACGCTCGGAGGCGAGCGCGACGAAGTACTCCAGCTGACGAAACAGCATCAGCCCATTGTCAATGACCGTCGCTGCCGCGGCGGCTTTTCACAGCGTTTCGTCGAGCTCACCGAGGCGGTTGGTCAGCCGCAGGTTCTCCGAGTAGTCGACCGGGCAGCTGATCAGCGAGACGCCGTCGTCGTCGAGCGCGGCCCGCAGCGTCGGCAACAGTTCGTCGGCATGAGAGATGCGATATCCCTTGGCGCCGAAGCTTTCTGCGTAGGTGACCACGTCGGGGTTGGCGAACTTGACGTAGTAGTGTGCGCCGAGTTCGAGGTCCATCTTCCATTCGATCAGGCCGTAGCCGCCGTCCTCCCAGATCAGCACCACCAGCGGGATGCGTTCGCGCACGGCGGTCTCGATCTCCTGGGAGTTCATCAGGAACGCGCCGTCGCCGACCACGGCCAGCACCTTGGACTGCGGCTGGGCGAGCTTCACCCCGAGCGCCCCGGGCAGGGCAAAGCTCATGGTGGACAAGCCATTTGAGATCAGGCAGGTGTTGCGCTCGTAGGTCGGGTACAGCCGGGCCATCCACATCTTGGTGGCGCCGGTGTCGACCAGCACCACGTCGCTGCGGCCCAGCGCCGCCCGGGTGTCGGCGACCACCCGCGCCGGCGCCAGCGGATAACGCGAATCCTGTTGCCCGCGCGCGAATTCGTCGGTCAGCAGCCCGGAGCCGGGCACGTCGGCGGCGTGCTCGAAACGGTGACCGGACAGCGCGTCGGTCAGCGCGTTCAGCGAATCGCTGATGTCGCCGATGA
Source organism: Mycobacterium timonense (assembly GCF_025821985.1). Classification (NCBI taxonomy): domain Bacteria; kingdom Bacillati; phylum Actinomycetota; class Actinomycetes; order Mycobacteriales; family Mycobacteriaceae; genus Mycobacterium; species Mycobacterium timonense. Next base: position 542,931 of record NZ_JACKSY010000104.1, read on the forward strand.
TGCCCACGTCGACCGAGTAGTGCGCGTCCACCTCGGCCGGGAACCGGTGCATGTGGATGATCTTCTTGTCGGCCTGTGGGTTGATCCGGACCGGGTCGAACTCCTGCAATTCGTAGCCGACGGCGATGACGGCGTCGGCGTGGTCGAACCCGAAGTTGACGTAGTCGTGCCGCATGAAGCCCAGCGTGCCGATGCTGTTGGGGTGGTCGTCGGGCATGACACCCTTGCCGTGGAAGGTGTTGGCCACCTGGATGCCGAACTCCTCGGAGAAGCGCACCAGCGCCTTGGTGGCATCGGCGCGCGCCGCGCCGTGCCCGGCCAGCACCACCGGTCGCTTGGCGTTGCGCAGGATCTGCGCGGCGCGTTCCACCTGGCGCGGCGACGGGGCGTCGGGCCGGACCACGTTGCGCGGCAACGGCCCCAGGTCGTAGTCGGTTTCGTCGGCATCGATGTGTTCGGGCACCGCCAGATACACCGCGGCCGGGCGCTCGGATTCGGCGAGTTTGAAGGCCTTGCGCACCATCTCGGGGATGGCGCGCGCGGTCGGGATGCCGGCCGCCCACCGGGTGATCGGGGCGAACATCGACACCAGGTCGACGTATTGATGCGACTCCTTGAACTCCCGGTCGTGACCCACCTGCGCGGAGATGGCGACCAGCGGGGTGCTGTTGGTGGTGGCATCGGCGACCCCGAGTTGCATGTTGATCGCGCCGGGCCCCAGCGTGGCCGACACCACCGCCGCCCGGCCGGTGACCCGTCCGTACATCTCGGCCATGAAGGAGGCGGCCTGCTCGTGCCGGGTCAGCACGTAGCGGATCGGTGAGGCGGCCAGCGCCTGCACGAAGCGGATGTTCTCCTCGCCGGGCAGCCCGAACACGACGGAGACCCCCTCGTTTTCCAGGCACTTGACGATCAGCTCAGCGGCTTTGCTCATCCGACACCTCCCGTTGGCCACGATAGTGGCAGGCTGGAAGTCGGACGTTTCACCAAGCACGCAGACGAAGGAGGGCCAGCGTGCCCATCGCCACCATCAACCCCGCAACCGGCGAGACGGTCAAAACCTTCACCCCGGCCAGCGATGCAGAAGTCGATGCCGCCATCGCCCGCGCCTACGAACGCTTCCTCGACTACCGCCACTCCACCACGTTCGCCCAGCGCGCCCAGTGGGCCAACGCCACCGCCGACCTGCTCGAGGCCGAGGCCGACGAGGTGGCCGCCATGATGACGCTGGAAATGGGCAAGACCCTCAAGTCGGCCAAGGCGGAAGCGCTCAAGTGCGCCAAGGGTTTTCGCTACTACGCGCAGAACGCCGAGCAGCTGCTGGCCGACGAGCCGGCCGACGCCGGCAAGGTCGGCGCGGCCCGGGCGTACATCCGCTACCAGCCGCTCGGTGTGGTACTGGCCGTGATGCCGTGGAACTTTCCGCTGTGGCAGGCGGTGCGGTTCGCCGCGCCGGCGCTGATGGCCGGCAACGTCGGCATCCTCAAGCACGCGTCGAACGTGCCGCAGAGCGCGCTGTATCTGGCCGACGTCATCACCCGCGGCGGCTTCCCCGAGGGCTGCTTCCAGACCCTGCTGGTGCCGTCCAGCGCGGTCGAGCGCATCCTGCGCGACCCGCGGGTGGCCGCGGCCACCCTGACCGGCAGCGAACCGGCCGGCCAGTCGGTGGCGGCCATCGCCGGCGACGAGATCAAGCCCACCGTGCTCGAGCTCGGCGGCAGCGACCCGTTCATCGTGATGCCCTCGGCCGATCTGGACGAGGCCGTCAAGACCGCGGTCACCGCCCGGGTGCAGAACAACGGCCAATCCTGCATCGCGGCCAAGCGGTTCATCGTGCACACCGACATCTACGACGCGTTCGTCGACAAGTTCGTCGAACAGATGAAAGCGCTGAAGGTCGGCGACCCCACCGACCCGGCCACCGACGTGGGCCCGCTGGCCACCGAGTCGGGCCGCGACGAGATCGCCAAGCAGGTCGACGACGCCGTGGCCGCGGGCGCCACGCTGCGCTGCGGCGGCAAGCCGCTCGACGGGCCCGGCTGGTTCTACCCGCCGACCGTGGTCACCGACATCACCCAGGACATGGCGCTGTACACCGAGGAGGTGTTCGGGCCCGTCGCGTCGATGTACCGGGCCGCCGACATCGACGAGGCCATCGAGATCGCCAACGCCACCACCTTCGGGTTGGGGTCCAACGCCTGGACCAACGATGCGGCCGAGCAGCAGCGCTTCATCGACGACATCGAGGCCGGCCAGGTCTTCATCAACGGCATGACGGTGTCCTACCCGGAGCTGGGGTTCGGCGGCGTCAAGCGGTCCGGCTACGGCCGCGAGCTCGCCGGCCTGGGCATCCGCGCGTTCTGCAACGCCAAGACCGTCTGGATCGGGTCGTCGAAGAGCGGCGACGCCGGCGGCGGCTCGAAGGTCGAGTGACCCGCCGAGCAGACGTGAAATCCCCCGACACGCCGTGACATTGGGGGCTTTTGCGTCTGCTCGCCGTCACACCGCTGCCAGCGCGCGGGCGTCCTCGTCGGCGAAGGTGTCCTCGAGCTGCACGGGCGTGTAGTCCAGGTCGATCTCGGCCAGCGGGCGGCCCCTGGCGCTGGCGATGGTGCCGAAGCGCCGCATGCCCTTGTCGCTGGCGTAGGCCATGAACTCGTCCACCGACAGGTCGAAGGGCATCGGGTCGTAGAGCGCGAAGCCCTCTTCGATCAGGCGCAGCCCGAGCGGCATCAGTTCGTTCATCCGGGTTTCGAAGACGCCCCAGTTGGCGTCGTCGGCGGCGACGTGCCGGCGGCAGGTGAAGGTGCCCCACGCCATGTGCCGGCGCTCGTCGTCGCCGATGCGCCGCACCAGTTCCTGCATGCCCGGCAAGATGCCGCGTTCCACGCAGATCTTGTGCCAGCCGAAGTATCCGGTCAGCGCCAGCATGCCTTCGACCATGTGGTTGTAGGTCACCGACGCCCGCACCTGGGCGGCCGGCGACGGATCGATCGTCAGCGCGTTCAGGCAGTCCGGCAGCTCCTCGTAGAAGATCGTCCGGTAGCTGGGGACGTCGTCGAGAAAGTGGTGCAGATCGTCGGTGACACCGACGGCGTCCAGCCACATCCGGAACACCTGGACGTGCTTGGCCTCCTCGAAGGCGAACTGGGTCAAATACATCTCGTCGCCGAGCCGGCCTTCGGCCCGCATCGCGGCCATGAACGGCTGGATGTCCTGGGTCACCGATTCCTCACCGGCGATGAACTCAGCGCACAGCCGGGTGGCGTAGCTGCGTTCGTCGTCGGTGAGCCGTTCCCAGTCGGCCCGGTCACGGGAGAAGTCGATGTCGGCAGGATTCCAGAATTTCGCGTTGCCGCCCGCAAAAAGCTTGAGCGGCAAGCTGTCCCAGTTGAGACCGCCCTGCACCATCGAGGCGCTTCGGGTTCGGTTCATGTGACCTCCTCGGATCGTGGGGTGGCAAAGTGGGCCGGCGCGGGCGAGAACGCGGCGGCCAGCACCGCGACCAGCCGGCGCACCGCCAGCGCGGGCTGCTCGGGGGTGGGCTCGTCGAGCCCGAGCACCGGATCCAGTCCGCGCATGTAGGGGGCCAGCGCCAGGTGCGGGAAGATCAGCAGCAGCAACGACAACAGCGCGTCGGTGTCCGAGTCGGCGCGCAGGTCGCCGCGCAGCCGGGCGTCGCGCACCAGCGGCCGCAGCACCTCCAGGTAGTGGCGGTGGATGACGTTCTGCACGCTGATCCGGGCCTCGGTGTCGACTTCCAGCGTGGCCGCGGCGTGCAGCGCCCGCTCGTGCGGGTGGTCGGCGAAGTAGGCCACCCACCCGTCGAGCAGGTCGGTGAGGAATTCGAAGAACGGCCGGGTCGGGTCGAGCTCGCGGATCAGCTGCTCGATGTAGCCGCGGACCCGCTGGCTGCCGATGTCGGCGATGAACGCATACAGGTCGCGCTTGTCGGCGAAGTACTGGAACAGGCTGCCCTTGGCCACGCCGGCCTTGCGGGCGATGACGTTCAGGCTGCCGCGGGAGAATCCGTGCGCGCCGAATTCCGACTCCGCGGCCTCGATGATCGCCGCACGTCGAGCCGGGTCGACGTGCGCCCAAGTGACCGTGGGCAATGCCGCCTCCTATCTGAATGACCACTGGTCATCCTACTGTGAGCAAGCTCACAGTCAAGGGGGGGTGCGGCGCCGAGCGTCTTGCCGCCCGGCACTGCGCGCCGAGCGTCACGCTGGCGTGACGCCAGAGCCCGACGGTCACGCTGGCGTGACGCTCGCTGAGGGGCAGGCGCTCGCCGAGGGGCAGGCGCTCGCCGAGAGAGGCGCTCGCGAAGGGGCAGGCGCTCGCGAAGGGGCGTGCGCGCGCCGAGAGCGTTAGGGCCGCATCTGGTAGGCCCCGCTGAGCGGCAGCACCTGCTCCTTCCAGATCTGGTCGTAGCGCGCCGGGTCGTGCACGGGGCGGCGGATCATCCGCATCGCGAAACGGGCCTGCTGCTCCGTCGTCGCGGGCTTGTCGCTCAACTCGACGGCGTAGGCGTTGAAGTCGCGGACCAGCACGCCGAAGATCTCGTCGATCAGCGCGTCGTCGACGCCGGACGGCTTAGAAATCGCAGCCTCCTCCAGAATCAGCTGGGCGTAGGGCACGCTGGCGAACAACTGCCCGACGGCGAAGGCGAAGTCGATATCCTTCTGCTGCAACGCATCCGGGGTGGCGCTGGCCAGCATCTCGGCCAGCACGTCGATCTGGGCGCGCAGCAGTGCGACGTTGGGCAGGTGCGCGAAGCCGTCGAACGGTGCCCGCCAGTCGCCGAACCGCACCTTGCCCAGCCCACCCGTCGGCCCCTGCGCGAACAGGAACTCGTCGTCGGCGGCGTCGTCGCGGCGGCCGATCACCGGCAGCTCGCCACTGGGGGCGAACAGGTAGTTGGGCATGAACTTTCCCAACAGCCCGATGTTGATGTGGACGGTGCCCTCCAGTCGGGGCAGCAGGCCGATCTCGCGGGTCATGGCCTCGAAGATGGTGTCCTTCTCCACGCCCTTGGCGGCGATGACGTCCCACAGCGCGGTGATGACCCGCTCGCCCTCGCCGGTGATCTTCGCCTTGGTGAGCGGGCTGTACAGCAGGTAGCGGCGGTCGGTGGCCGAGGCGCTGCGCATGTAGTCGCAGGCCCGGGTGGCGACCAGCCGCATCGCCACCAGCCGGGCGTAGGCGTCGATGAGCAGGCGGCGCACATGGCTGAAGTCGGTGACGACGGTGCCGTACAGGATGCGGTTGGACGCGTGCGTGACGGCCTCGTACATGGCGTGCGTGCACATCCCGACCGCGCCCCAGCCCAGGTTGTATTTGCAGACGTTCACGGTGTTCAGCGCGGCGTGGAAGGCCTCGGGGCCGCGGTGCAGGATGTCGGCCTCGGTCACCGGGTAGTCGCTCAGCGCGAAGTTGCCGACGTAGTTTTGCGAATTCACCACGTTCTTGATCAGCCGGTACCGCTCGTGGCGGGAGTCGGCGGCGAAGAACACGTACTCGGAATCCGTTGCGCCGCCGGCGAATTTGCCGAAGGTGGACACCATCCGGGCCACGTTGGCGTTGCCGATGTAGTACTTCTGACCGGCGGCGGTCCAGCCCCCGCCCGGTGCCGGGGTGAGGTTCATGTCGGTCTGGTAGACGTCCGCGCCGTGCGTCTGCTCGGACAACCCGAACGCGAACACCTCGCCGGCCTCGAGCAACCCGGCCGCCTTGCGCTTGGCCTCGTCGTTGCCGCTCATCCAGATCGGGCCCAGCCCCAGGGCGGTGACCTGGAACGGGTACCAGTAGTTCAGCCCGTAGAAGCCGAGGATCTCGGCGAACCCGCTGATCCGGTAGGTGTCCCAGCGGCAATCGGCCGACCCGTAGCGCGTCGGGGTCAGCAGCGAGGCGAAGATCCGCTCGCGGCCGATGTGCTCCAAAAAGTCGGAGTACCAGACTCTTTCGTGGTCGTCGGACTTCAACCGGGCCTTGCCCCGGGACTCGAAGAAGTCGACCGTCGCGGCCATGATCTCCGCCGAGCGGCGATCCGGGTAGCGGCGTTGCAGGTGGTTGGGATTGAGCAACATGGGCGGGCTCCCGGCGGGTACTGGACGCAGACGAGGGTGACGGTAGCGCACCGGCGCCCCCGCCGGGGAGGGCGAAACAAAACGACCTCTGTTGGTCAGATGCCGGTCGACCTAGCATCAGGGGCGTGTCAGAACTCAATACCGCTCGCGGGCCCATCGACACCGCTGCGCTGGGTGTCACCCTGATGCACGAACACGTGTTCATCATGACCACCGAGATCGCGCAGAACTACCCCGAAGCGTGGGGCGACGAAGAGCAGCGGGTGGCCGACGCCATCGACCGGCTCAACGAGCTCAAGGCGCGCGGCGTGGACACCATCGTCGACCTCACCGTCATCGGCCTGGGCCGCTACATTCCGCGCATCGCCCGGGTCGCGGCGGCGACCGAGCTGAATATCGTTGTGGCAACGGGGCTTTACACCTACAACGATGTGCCCTTCTATTTCCACTACCTGGGCCCGGGCGCGGAGCTGGGCGGCCCGGAGATCATGACCGACATGTTCGTCCGCGACATCGAGCAGGGCATCGCCGACACCGGCATCAAGGCCGGCATCCTCAAGTGCGCCACTGACGCACCCGGCGTCACTCCGGGCGTCGAGCGGGTGCTGCGGGCGGTGGCGCAGGCGCACAAGCGCACCGGGGTGCCGATCTCCACGCACACCCACGCCGGGCTGCGCCGCGGCCTCGACCAGCAGCGGATCTTCGAGGAGGAGGGCGTCGACCTGAGCCGGGTGGTGATCGGGCATTCCGGCGACAGCACCGACGTCGGCTACCTCGAAGAGCTCATCGCCGCCGGCTCGTATCTGGGCATGGACCGGTTCGGCATCGACGCGATCTCGCCGTTCGAGGACCGGGTGAACATCGTCGCGCAGATGTGCGAGCGCGGCCACGCCGACAAGATGGTGCTCTCGCACGACGCCAACTGTTATTTCGACGCACTTCCCGAGGAGTTGGTGCCCCAGGTCATGCCGAACTGGCATTACCTGCACATCCACAACGACGTGATCCCCGCCCTCAAGCAGCGCGGCGTCACCGACGAGCAGCTGCACACCATGCTCGTCGACAACCCCCGGCGCATCTTCGAGCGCCAGGGCCCCTATGGGTGAGCCGGTCCCGCCGATCGGCGGTCCGCGACGAGATCACGGCGCGATTGCGTCGGCCTCAGCGTCGATGAGCTGGCGCGGCGCGGCGGGCTGGTGGCGTTTCTCCCAGCGGCGCAAGGCTTCCCGGCAGGGCGACTCGACCAGGGCGTAGCTGACCGCGGCGATCGCGAAGCCGAAGATCAGCGTCAACACCAACACCGCGGGCATGCGGCCGGTGAACGGGAACGTGCCGAGCACCGGGAACACCATGGCCAGCGCCGCCAGGTGCCAGATGAACAGGCCGTAGGACCAGCGCCCCAGCGTCACCATCACGGTCGTCCCCAACACCCGGTGCGGCGTGTCCATCCGGTCCAGCACCAACGGGGCGATCAGCGCGAAGGCCACCAGCGAGCCCATCGCCGTCTTCACCGCGAACTGCGCGGGGGTGCCCGGCACCAGCCCCTCGGGACCGGCCAGCGGCGAGGCCGCAACCAGGTAGGCGGCCACCGCGACGACGGCCAGCAGCACCCGGCCCGTCCGGCTCTGCGCCAACCGCACCGGCCGGCCGATGCCGCCGTGCACCCACTCGGCCAGCAGCATGCCGGCGGCGAACCAGGAGAAGAAGGCCGGCGGCCAGTTCAGCGGGTTGAGGCCCGAACCGGGGTGCACCGGCACCCAGCCCCACGCCCAGCTCAGCGCCCCCAGCGCGGCGATCGCCGGCACCCGCGCGGTCACCGGGAGGCGGCGGGCCAGCAACGCCAGCACCGGCAGCGCCAGGTAGAAGCCGACCTCCACGGACAGGCTCCACATCTGGGTCAGCCCACCGGTCAGCGTGAGCGGCACATAGATCTGGGTCAGGGTCAGGTTGGCCAGCCACACCGTCGGGCTGGGGTGATCGGCGTCGGGCAACAGGGTCAGGATCACCACGACCGCCACCAGGTAGGCGGGCATGATGCGGACCACCCGGGACCGCAGGTAATGGCCGGTGCGGGGGCGCGGCGCCAAATCCCGTGCCGCCGCGGCATGTCCGCGCCAGAGCAGAAAACCCGACAGCGCGAAGAACACCGCCACCGCAAGGTCGAAGCGGCCGAACAGCCTGCCGTCGACGCCGCTGGAGTGCCCGGTCTGGAACGCGACGTGGGTGACCACCACACCCATGGCCGCGCAGGCGCGCATGCCCTCCACGGCGGGCAGGAAGCTGCGCACCCCGCCCACCCGCTGGTCATCGCTCACCACCACAGTTTGCCTGTGCGCGCGGCCCGGAGAACGGGTACACCCGGGCATCAGGTTGGTAAGCCGCCGCCTTACTTTCTGCTGTTAGGGTCAAACGAGTTTGCCCCGGGCCACCTGCTCGGGTCGGGTCGCGGCACAGACACGCAAGGGATCATGAGGAGGGCACAGCGACGTGAACCGAGCAGTCATGTTGCGGTTCGCCGCATGCGGGATCATCGGACTCGGAGCTGCCCTGCTGATCGCTGCGCTGCTGCTGACGACGTACACCACCAGCCGGATCACCAAGGTCCCGCTGGACGTCGACGCCACGCTGATCAGTGACGGCACCGGGACCGCCCTGGACTCGGCGTCGCTGTCCACCGACCACGTGGTGGTCAACCAGAACGTGCCGCTGGTGTCCCAGCAGCAGATCAGCGTCGAGTCGCCGGCCAACGCCGACGTCGTCACGCTGCAGGTCGGAAGCTCGTTGCGGCGCACCGACAAGCAGAAGGACACCGGGCTGCTGCTGGCGATCGTCGACACCGTCACGCTCAACCGCAAGACCGCCACGGCCGTCTCCGACGACACCCACACCGGCGGCGCGGTGCAGAAGCCGCGCACCATCAACGACGAGAACCCGCCGACCGCGATCCCGCTGCGCCACGACGGGTTGTCCTACCGGTTCCCGTTCCACACCGAGAAGAAGACGTACCCCTATTTCGACCCGATCGCGCAGAAGCCGTTCGACGTCAACTACGACAGCCAAGAGGACGTCAACGGGCTGACCACCTACAAGTTCACCCAGAACGTCGGCTACAACGCCGACGGCAAGCTGGTGGCCCCGGTGGCCTACCCGTCGCTGTACGCCGACCAGGCGACCGACTCCAAGTTCACCGCCCCGGCGTCGATGTGGGGCATCCAGGGCGGCGACCCGAACGAGCAGATCACCATGACCCGCTTCTACGCGGCGCAGCGCACGTTCTGGGTGGACCCGGTGTCGGGCACCATCGTCAAGCAGACCGAGCACGCCCACCACTACTTCGCCCGCGATCCGCTCAAGCCGGAGCTCACGCTGGCCGACTACAAGGTCACCTCCAACGAGGACACGGTCGAGTCCCAGGTCAACGCGGCCCGTGACGAGCGCGACCGGCTGGCGCTGTGGTCGCGGGTGCTGCCGATCACCTTCACCGCGGTCGGGCTGATCGCGCTGGTGGGCGGTGGGCTGCTGGCCTCGTTCAGCCTGCGCAGCGAGAGCGCGCTGACCGACCCCGGCCTGGACCGCGGCGACCAGGACTTCTTCGGCCGCAGCGGGCTGGAAGAGCCGGTGTCCGGCGCCGAAGCCGAGACCGAGAAACTGCCCACCCAACGTCCCGATCTGCGCTCCGAGTCCGGTCCCGACGAGCCCACCGAGGCGGGGCCGACCGAGGCCAAGCCGCCCGACCGGGAATAGCCCGCCGCGTGCGCTGGACCCGGCCCGGGTACGCATTGGTCCTGGCGCTGCTGGTGGTCGGGCCGCTGTTGAGGCCCGGGTATCTGCTGCTGCGGGACGCGGTGTCGACACCGCGGTCCTATCTGTCCGACACCGCGCTGGGGTTGACGGCCGCGCCGCGCGCGGTTCCGCAGGATTTCGCGGTGGCGCTGGCTTCCCACCTTCTCGACGGCGGGGTCGTGGTGAAGACGCTGCTGCTGCTGGGGCTGTGGCTGGCCGGCTGGGGCGCGGCCCGGCTGGTCGCGCTCGTGCTGCCGGGCGCGGGAATGCCCGGCGAATTCGTGGCAACCACGCTGGCGATCTGGAATCCCTATGTGGCAGAACGGCTTTTGCAAGGCCATTGGAGCCTGCTGGTGGGCTACGGCTGCCTGCCGTGGGTGGCGACGGCCATGCTGGGGTTGCGGACGGGCGGGGCCGGGTTTTTCGGGCTGGCGTTCTTCATCGCGCTGGCCGGGCTGACCCCGACCGGTCTGCTGCTGGCGGCGGCGGTGGCGCTGGCCTGCGTGCCGGTGGCCGGTGCGGGCCGGCGGCGTTGGGTGTGGGCCGCGGCGGCGATCGGCGCCGCGGCGGTGGCGGCGCTGCCCTGGCTGGTCGCCGCGGTCACGGGTGCGGCGTTGCCGTCGCACACGCCGGCCAACCGGCTCGGCGTGGAAGCGTTCGCGCCGCGCGCCGAGCCGGGCCTGGGCACGCTGACCAGCCTGGCCAGCCTGGGCGGCATCTGGAACGCTGACGCCGTACCCGGTTCGCGCACAACGCTTTTCGCGGTGGCCTCGGCCGTGGTGCTGCTGGGCGTGGTGGCCGTCGGCCTGCCGGCGGTGGCCCGCCGTCCGGCGGCGGTGCCGCTGCTGGTGTTGGCGGCGGCCGCGGTGCTGATCCCCGCGGGGCTGGCCACCGGCCCGGGGCTGCGGCTGCTGGGCGCGGTGGTCGACGCCGCGCCGGGTGTCGGGGTGCTGCGCGACGGGCAGAAGTGGGTGGCGCTGGCGGTGCCCGGCTACGCGCTGGCCGGTGCCGGCGCGGTGCTGACGCTGCGGCGCCGGCTTTTCGGGGCCGCCGCCCCGGCGCTGGTGTGCTGCCTGGCGCTGATCCTGGCGCTGCCCGACCTGGTCTGGGGCGTGGGCGGCAGGGTGTCGCCGGTGCGCTACCCGCGCGGCTGGCCGGCCGTCGCGGCGGCGATTAATGCCCGGCCCGACGCGGTCGCGGTGCTGCCGGCCGGCACCATGCGGCTGTTCTCCTGGTCGGGCCCGGCGCCGGTGCTCGACCCGCTGCCCCGCTGGGTGCGCGCCGACGTGCTGAGCACCGGCGACCTGGTGATCTCGGGAACCACCATCGCCGGTGAAGGCGCGCACGCCCGGGCCGTGCAGGAGCTGCTGCTGTCCGGGCCCGATCCGGCGGCGCTGGCCGCCGCCGGGGTGGGCTGGCTGGTGCTGGAGGCCGACAGCGCCGGCGAGGTGGGCGCCGCCGCGCACACCCTGGGCGCGGCGGCGCCGGTGTACCGGGATGACGAGATCGCGCTCTATCGGATCGGCGGGCACACCGCCGGTGTGGCCGCCGATCGCCGGGCGGCGACGCTGATCGCGCATTTGGCCTGGCTGGTGCTGCTGCTCGGCAGCGGGGCCGGTGTCCTACTCGGTGCGTGGTGGCGCCGCGGGGTCAGCCGCGCCCGCTGACCAGGCCGCTGACCGTGCGGCCGGCCTGCACCGCTTCGAGCACGCCGCGCATCGCGTCGGCGCTTTGCGCCCAAGAGAATTCGCCGCTGCGGGTGTGCGCCTTGGCGCCGAGCTGGTCGCGCAGCACCGGGTCGGCGAGCAGCTGCTCGAGCCGGTCCACGAGCTCGGCATGGGTGTCCACCAATATCCCGGTCACCTCGTCGACGATCGAGTCCGACAGGCCGCCCGAGGAGCGGTAGCCGATGGTCGGCACCCGGTGCTGGGCCGCCTCGACCACCGCCAGACCCCAGCCCTCCTTGCGCGACGGCAGCAGGTGCACCCAAGCCCCTTGCAGCACATGGTGTTTCGTCACGTCGTCGACGTGACCGTGAAACGTCACCGCCGAACCGATGCCGAGGCGGTCGACATGCTCGACCAGCCGCTGCCGCCACCAGCCGTCGCCGACGATGTCCAGATGCAGGCCCGGCACCCGCGGCCGCAGCCGGGCGACGGCCTCCAGCGCGTCCTCGATCTGCTTGTGCGGCACCAGCCGGGACAGCACAACCACCCGCGGCGCGGCGGCGCGAGGCCCGGACAGCGACGGCGCGGGCGCCTCGTCCAGGCCGTTGCGCACCACCGCGATCCGCGTGCCGTCGACGCCGAGGGCCACCAGGTCGCGGGCCGACGGCAGCGACACCGTCACGTACTGGTTGCGCCGGTTCAGCCGCGGCGACAGCGTCGACTCGACGAACCAGCCCAGCCGGCCTAGCACCGGCCCGGCCACCGGCCACTGCTCGCGGTGGCAATGGTGCACCAGCACCACCACCCGGCGCCCGTAGATCAGCCGGGCCAGAAACGGCAGGCCGTTCTGGGTGTCGACGACCACGTCGGGCCGCACCGTGCGCAGCGGCCCCAGCCCCAGCCGGGCGACCGCCATCGCCAGCAACGCCCAGATGTACACGGAGTAGCGGCCGCCGGCCCGGCTGATCCGGACGCCGTCGACGACGTCGCGGCGCGGCGCCCCGGGATAGCGGGCGGTGCGCAACGTGACCGCGATGCCGGCCGCGGCCAGCTGCGCGCCGATGCGCTGCAGATAGGCCTCGCTGCCGCCGCCCTGCGGGTGCCCGGTATCGCGCCAGCACAGCAGCAGCACGGAGCGCAAGGAAGACATCAGTGGTTCAGCCTAGCCGGACGGGCGCCGCGGGCCGCGCCATGCGCGTCGTGCCCGCATAAGCCTGCATAAGGTTGCCCCGTGGCCGTGACCGACATCTTCGCGCGCCGGGCGACGCTGGCCCGCTCGGTGCGGCTGCTGTCGCAGTTCCGCTACGAACGGTCGGAGCCGGCCCGCTTCTACGGCGCGCTGGCGGCCGACACCGCGGCGATGGTGGACGACCTGTGGCGGGCCGGGCACGGCGAATCCGCGGCCGGCCGCACCCTGCTAGACGTCGGCGGCGGGCCGGGGTATTTCGCGGCGGCCTTCGCCGACGCCGGCGTCCGCTATCTGGGCGTCGAGCCCGATCCCGGCGAGATGCACGCGGCCGGCCCCGTCGTCGCCGCCGACACGGGCACGTTCGTGCGCGCCTCGGGCATGGCGCTGCCGTTCGCCGACGACTCGGTGGACATCTGCCTGTCCTCCAACGTCGCCGAACACGTGCCGCGGCCCTGGCAACTCGGCGCCGAGATGCTGCGGGTGACCAGGCCCGGCGGGCTGGCGGTGCTCTCCTACACCGTGTGGCTGGGCCCGTTCGGCGGCCACGAGATGGGCCTGACCCACTACCTCGGCGGGTCCCGCGCCGCCGCGCGCTACGCCCGCAAGCACGGCCATCCGGCCAAAAACAACTACGGGTCGTCGTTGTTCGAGGTGTCGGTGGCCGACGGCCTGGCGTGGGCGGCGTGCACCGGCGCCGAGCTGGCCGCATTTCCCCGCTACCACCCGCGATGGGCGTGGTGGCTGACCTCGGTCCCGGTGCTGCGCGAGTTCCTGGTCAGCAATCTGGTGCTGGTCCTGCAACCCCAATAGTGAAACGTGTTCTCGTTTTGCCTCGGCTTGGGTAGGGTGGCGCCCATGAGCGACATCCAGACTCAGGCCAAGACCGAATACGACAAGCTTTTCATCGGCGGCAAGTGGACCGAACCGTCCACCTCCGAGGTGATCGAGGTGCACTGCCCGGCCACCGGTGAGTACGTCGGCAAGGTGCCGCTGGCCGCGGCGGCCGACGTGGACGCCGCGGTGGCCGCGGCCCGCGCGGCCTTCGACAACGGCCCGTGGCCGACCACCCCGCCCAAGGAGCGCGCGGCCGTGATCGCCAACGCGCTCAAGGTGATGGAGGAGCGCAAGGACCTGTTCACCGGGCTGCTCGCCGCCGAGACCGGCCAGCCGCCGACCAGCGTGGAAACGATGCACTGGATGAGCTCCATCGGGGCGCTGAACTTCTTCGCCGGTCCGGCGGTGGACCAGGTCAAGTGGAAAGAGGTGCGCACCGGGGGCTACGGGCAAAGCATCGTGCACCGCGAGCCGATCGGCGTGGTGGGCGCGATCGTCGCCTGGAACGTGCCGCTGTTCCTGGCCGTCAACAAGCTGGGCCCGGCGCTGCTCGCCGGCTGCACGGTGGTGCTCAAGCCGGCGGCCGAAACACCGCTGAGCGCAAACGCTTTGGCCGAGGCCTTCGCCGAGGCGGGGCTGCCCGAGGGCGTGCTGTCGGTGGTGCCCGGCGGGATCGAGACCGGGCAGGCGCTGACGTCCAACACCGACGTCGACATCTTCTCCTTCACCGGCAGCTCGGCGGTCGGCAGGGAGATCGGCCGTCGCGCCGCCGACATGCTCAAGCCGTGCACCCTGGAGCTGGGCGGGAAATCCGCGGCCATCGTCCTCGACGACGTCGACCTGCCCTCGGCGCTGCCGATGCTGGTCTTCTCCGGGATCATGAACAGCGGGCAGGCCTGCGTGGCCCAGACCCGCATCCTGGCCCCGCGGTCGCGCTACGACGAAATCGTGGATGCGGTAAGCACTTTCGTGCAGTCGCTGCCGGTGGGTCTGCCGTCGGACCCGGCCGCCCAGATCGGTTCGCTGATCAGCGAGAAGCAGCGGGCGCGGGTCGAGGGCTACATCGCCAAGGGCATCGAGGAGGGCGCGCGGCTGGTGTGCGGCGGCGGCCGCCCCGAGGGTCTGGACAGCGGCTTCTTCGTGCAGCCGACGGTGTTCGCCGACGTCGACAACAAGATGACAATCGCCCAGGAGGAGATCTTCGGGCCGGTGCTGTCGATCATCCCCTACGACACCGAAGAGGACGCGATCAAAATCGCCAACGACTCGGTGTACGGCCTGGCCGGCAGCGTGTGGACCGCCGACGTGCAGCGGGGCATCGCGGTGTCGGAGAAGATCCGCACCGGCACGTACGCGATCAACTGGTACGCGTTCGACCCGTGTTGCCCGTTCGGCGGCTACAAGAACTCCGGCATCGGCCGGGAGAACGGGCCCGAGGGTGTCGAGCACTTCACGCAGCAGAAGAGCGTGCTGATGCCGATGGGCTACACGCTCGAGGGCTAGGACTGTCCGCGCCCGCCGAACGTGCACTCAGCGCGAATTTCCTTCCGGTTTTTCGCCGTGCGTGCACGTTCGGCGTTTGGGGGGCTCGGCGCCGGCTTGGCCCGGCGCCTTGGGGGCGGCGCCGGCTCGCCACGATTATGCAATAGAGCATATTTTCCGGCCATTTACCAGGGCGTAAGCGAGCGGGGCGGCCCGCGAGCCGGCGTATTTGTGCGGTATACGTCACATTGCGCCTGAGAAATTGCTTAATTTACGGGCGTCTTATATGGTTCTTAGCATAATCAAGGGCTGCACACAGGCCGGGAGATACCAATCATGTGGATCATTGAGCTCAACGTCGCGGGCTACCAATTCACCCGCGAGATGCCCGACTTGCGGCGCCGCACCTTCCGCTTCAGCCCACGTCATATGCACTGGCCGGCACTGCGGCATTCGCACGCCGCCTGACGCCGGCCCCGGGACTCACTGACAGTGCCGACCACCAAGCAGCAGGCCCCGGCCAAGCGCGGGGGCACCCGGACCAAGATGCTGGCCAGCGCCGCCGAGGTGATGCGCGAGCGCGGCGCCGCCGGCGTGACCATCGATGCGGTGCTGGCCCGCAGCGGCGCACCGCGCGGCTCGGTCTACTACCACTTCCCCGACGGACGCAACCAGATCCTGGCCGAGGCGCTGCGCTATTCGGGTGACTCGATCACCGCCCTCATCGACCAGGCGGCCGGCCGCGGCGGCCGGGCGCTGCTGCGCGAGTTCGTCGAATACTGGGAGCGGCTGCTGACCGAGGGCGGCTTCACCGCCGGCTGTCCGGTCGTGGCCGCGGCGATCGGCTGCTCGGAGGACGAGGGCCCCAAGCTGTCCGCCGAGGCCGGCGCCATCCTGGGCCGCTGGTGCACCGCGCTCACCCGCGCCTTCGTCAACGACGGCTTCGACGACGCCGACGCCGCGTCGCTGGCCGTGATGTCGATCGCCGCGCTGGAGGGCGGCATCGTGCTGTCCCGCTCGACCCGCAACGCCGGCCCGCTACATCAGGTCGGCGAGCAACTCGAATTCCTGATCAAGGCAAGGGAATTCGTCGTACGCAACAAGATCCCGGGCAAGCAACCCGGCTCGCGGTGACTCAGTCGCTGGCCGGTAGCGGCTTGACCTCTTTGAGCTGCAGCGGCGTCTGGCCGATGCTCAGGCTTCCCGCGCCCGGCTTGGTCACCAGCACCTCGGCGCCGGTCTCGTCGACGTAGCGCTTGCCCATCACCGTGCCGTCGGCGAACGACGGGTCCAACTCACCGGAGCGCTCGGCACCCACCGGGACCATCGGCACCCCGCCGCAGCGCAGGTCGTCGAGGCTGTCCGCACTCCTGACGACGATCACCTGGGTGTCGCACACCTGGCTGGCGAGACGAGTTCCGTTCTTGATCATTGATTTCCGTCCTTGATCGCTTACTGCTGGGCCGGTGCGGCGCGCAATCCGGCTAGGGTCGCGATGATCTCCCGCCGCAACACCTTGCCGGTGGCGGTGGTGGGCAGCTCGTCGCGAAACACTACCTCGTCGGGCGTGCGCGAACCGCGCAAACTCTTGCGGACGAACTCGCGCAATTCCTCGGGATCGGGTTCGACACCGGCCGCCGGCACCACCACCGCGACGATGGCCTGGCCCCACTGCGGGTCCTCGACGCCGACCACCGCGACGTCGCGCACGTGGGGATGCTCGACCAGGACCTCCTCCAGCTCGGCGGGCGCGATGTTCTCCCCGCCGCGGATGATGGTGTCGTCGCTGCGCCCGCCGATGAACAGATAGCCCTCGTCGTCGAGCATGGCGATGTCGCGCGTCGGGAACCAGCCGTCCTCGTCGAGCACCGAGCCGATCCCGGTGTAGCGGCCCGAGACCTGCTCGCCGCGCACGAACAGTTCCCCGGTTTCCCCGGGCGGCAACACATTTCCGGCTTCGTCGCGGATCTGCAGCTCGATGCCGGCCACCGCCTGCCCCACCGATCCGAGCCGTCGCGCGGCCTCGGGAGTGGTCGCCGCCAGCGCCGCGCGGTGGTCGTCGGGGGTCAGCACCGCGATGGTCGAGCTGGTCTCGGTGAGGCCGTAGGCGTTGACGAAGCCGACGTGAGGCAGCAGCTCCAGCGCCCGGCGCACCAGCGGCAGGCCGACCTTGGAGCCGCCGTAGGCCAGGTTGCGCAGCGACGGCAGCTCGATCGGCGCCCCGGTGTCCGGGTCGCCGTTCTCCAGCACCGTGACGATGCGGTCGAGCATGGTGGGCACTACCGTCGCGGTCGTCACGTTCTCGGCGTTGATCAGCCGAACCCATTCCCGCGCATCGAAATTCGGCAGGTACACCATCTTGCGGCCGGCATACAGATTCGACAGCGCGGCGCTGACCCCGGCGATGTGGTACGGCGGGACGCAGATCAGCGCGGCGTCGGTTTCGTCGGCCGCCCCGAATTCGACGGTCCCGGTGATGTAGCTGGTCAGGTTGTTGTGCGAGAGCTCGACGGCCTTGGGCTGCGAGGTGGTGCCCGAGGTGAACAGCACGATCGCGACGGAGTCCGGGTCGGCGAACGCGTCCGCGGCGGGCTCGGCGGCGCGGGCGGCGGCCAGGAAGTCGTCGGAGTCCATGACCCCGCCCGGCGCCTCCCCGACCATGTCGCGGTAGCGGGCGTCGACCACCACCAACGGCTCGGGCAGCCGCTCGATCAGCGCCCGGATGCCCTCGGCGGAGAGCCGGTAGTTGATCGGCGTGAAAGCCACCCCGGCGCGCGCCGCGGTGAAGATCAGCACCGGCAGCAGCACGCCGCCGGTGCCCACGTACACCAGGTGCTTGGCGTTCGAACCGGCCACCACCGCCGCCCCGCCGTCGGCGAGATCGCTGAGCTCTTGGGTGGTCAGCCGCACGTCTTGCGAGACCACCGCCGTGCGCTCGGCGTTGCTCGACGCGGCCATCTCGAGCAGCAGCGAAATGCTCATCCTCGGTCTTCCTGCGGTGTCAGCACGTTACAAAGCCGGCCAAAAGTGTCATGTCCGACTGTAGCTTAGATCACCGCCCGGGACCGATCAGGTGCCCGTCCACTTGGGGGGCCGCTTCTCCGCGAACGCGATGGCGCCTTCCTTGGCGTCGTTGGAGGAGAACACGGGGGCCAGCAGCTTGTTCTGCTCGGCGAACATGGTCTCCGGGCTCCAGCCGCGGGACTCGACGATGATCCGCTTGGTGGCGGCCACCGCCAGCGGCCCGTTCGCCGCGATCTTCTCGGCCAGCGCGATCGCCTCGTCCAGCGCGCTGCCGGGCTCGGCCAGCACGTTGACCATGCCGAGCGCGTGCGCCCGCTCGGCGCTGAGGTTGTCACCGGTCAGCGCCAGCTCCATGGCGATCGCGGACGGGATGCGCTGCGGCAGCCGCAGCAGCCCGCCGCCCCCGGCGACCAGGCCGCGCTTGACCTCCGGAATGCCGAAGGCCGCGTCCTTGGAGGCGACGATCAGGTCGGTGGCCAGCGCCAGCTCGGTGCCGCCGGCCAGCGCGTAACCCTCGACCGCCGCGATCAGCGGCTTGGCCGGCGGGCGTTCGGTGAAACCCATGCCGCGGCCCTCGACGATGGGCAGCTCGCCGCGGGCGAAGGCCTTCAGATCCATACCCGCGCAAAAGGAGCCGCCGGCCCCGGTCAGGACGCCGACCGACAGACCGGGCTCGCTATCCAGCCGGTCGACGGCGGCGGCCAGTCCGTTGGCCACCGCGGCGTTGACCGCGTTCTTGGCCTTCGGCCGGTTGATCGTGATGATGAGGATCCGATCCCGTTGTTCGACCAGGACCTCGGGTTCGCCGGCTTCTTCGTTCCCAGTGCTCACGTGCCGCACAGCTCCTTCGGGTATCGGTGGCGCACCAACTGCGACCGTCGGACCGATGGTAACGGTCGGCCGGAACGGCGTTGACGTACCCCGAGATTCCGGTTACCGCCGGAGCTGAACGGCGGTCGGAGCGGACCGGTCAGGCCGGTGCCATCGCCGCCTCGACGACCGTGAGGTCTTCGGAAAACCCTGCGGCCCTTCGTATTTCGATGAAGTCCTGGACCATGGCTTCGGTCACCTCGTGCGGGTCCTTGCAGGTGGCCCCGTCGGTGAGCACCGAGATGTTGAGCTGATCGACGTAGCTCCACACGGTGATGTTGAGGCCGCTGCCGGCGGTCAGCGGACCCACCGAGTAGATCTCGGTGACCAGCGCCCCGCCCACCCGGCCGCGTTCCCGCGGCCCGGGGACGTTGGAGATGTTCAGGTTGAGGATCTTGTTGTGCCCGTCGCGGGCGGACGCCCACTGGAAGAAGGCCCGGGTGGGTGCGGGCGGCATGTAGGCCGCCCACCGGCTGACCAACTCGGGGCCCATCAACTGGTGACTTTCCTTGGCGGAGATGGCGTTTTGGTGGCAGGCGGCGACCCGCTCCAGCGGGTCGTCGTGGTCGACGGGCAGTGCCACCAGCATGCCGGTGAAGCGGTTGCCGGAGATCCGCTCCGGGGAGAAGTCGAAGCTCACGGGCACCGACGCCAGCAGCGGCTGGGCCTGTCCGTCGTAGCGC
This sequence comes from Mycobacterium timonense, assembly GCF_025821985.1. Classification (NCBI taxonomy): domain Bacteria; kingdom Bacillati; phylum Actinomycetota; class Actinomycetes; order Mycobacteriales; family Mycobacteriaceae; genus Mycobacterium; species Mycobacterium timonense. The sequence continues at coordinate 562,552 of NZ_JACKSY010000104.1, forward strand.
AGCAGCAAGGTGCGCAACGCCCCCGTCGACATCGCCAACACCATGTCGTTGATCGTCGCGCCGAGCCGCTTGCCGGTCTCCTTGACGTCGGCCAGCGCCAGGGTGGCGGTGGCGAACCGGCGCTCCGGGGTGAGCTTGTGGTTCATGAACGTCGGCGGCGGCTCGAACGGCCGGGTCAGTTCCGGGGACAGCTTGCGCGCGCTGCGCCGCACCCGGCCCAAACCCTGGGCGGTGTAGCGGATGGTGTGCGGCAGCCGCCCGACGTGGCGCAGGTGATCGGCGAACGCCGACACCATCAGCTGGCGGGTGGTCGGGGGCGGATCGCAGACATACGGCCCGGCCTCCGGCCCGGGCTGCAGGTCCATGCCGCGGGCCAGCAGATTGGCCGAGGCGACACCGTCGGCGAGGGCGTGATGGATTTTGCCGACCACCGCAATCCTGTTGTTGGCCAAGCCTTCCACGAAATACATCTCCCACAGCGGGCGGCTGCGGTCCAGCGGCGTGCTGGCGATCTGCCCGATGGCCTCATCCAGTTCGCGTCGGCCGCCGGGCGGGGACACCCGCCACGGGCGGATGTGGTAGTCGAGGTCGATCTCGCAGTTCTCCCGCCACATCGGGTGGTGGAAGCTGAACGGGACCTCGACGAGCTGGTAGCAGAACGGATCGAGCTTGTTCAGCCGGCCGGCGATGACTTGCCGGAACGCGGCGACGTCCAGGGAGCGCCGATCGGCGTCCAGTTCGATGACGGCGGCCTTGATGGTGTGCATGTGCACGTTCGGCGCTTCGCTGTACAGCAGTACCGAGTCCCAGCCGCTAAGCCTCTTCACCGCTGCCCCTTACCCATAGAGGGACCATACTCAGCGCAGGCAGCTTAGATGACCTCTTTTGCCCCGATCCGCGTCTTGCTGCGATGAACCTGATCGAGGAACAGCGAGCACACGTGTGCCGCCGCACCGGCCCGCTCGCCGTCGATGAGGTCGTATCCGTGGCCCGCCCCGGGCAACTCCAGGTAGCCCACCGTCGAATGCGACACCGCCCTGAGCCGCTCGACGAAGCTGCGGGCCTGCTCGACCGGGATGACGCTGTCCTTGCTGCCGTGAATCACCAAGAACGGCGGCGCATTTCGGTGCACCCGGGCGATCGGCGAGGCGTCGCGGAACACCTCGGGATGACGGGCGATCGACTTCCTGACCACCACCCGCTCCAGAAAATCGACGAACCGGACCCGCTCCGGCGTCGAGCGGTCCTCCCAGTCGTAGCGACCGTAGATCCCGACGACCGCGTCCACCGAGGTGTCGGCGCCCTCGGGCAGCATGCCCCGGTACTGCGGGTCGTCGGGAGTCAGCCCGGCCAGCGCGCTCAGGTGGCCGCCGGCCGAACATCCCGCTATCGCAACGAAATTGCGGTCGCCGCCGAACTTGTCGACGTTGGCCCGCGCCCAGGCGATGGCGGTTTTGACGTCGACGATGTGACGCGGCCAGCGGTGGTGCGGGGCCACCCGGTAGTCGATCGCCAGGCACACCCAGCCCTGTTCGGCCAGCCGCGACATGAGCGCCGAGCCCTGGCCCATGGACTTGCCGTGCACCCAGGCGCCGCCGGGCACGAAGATCAGCACCGGCGCGGGCTGCGCGGGCAGGTCCTTGCGCCGCCACACGTCGAGCACCTGGGCCGGGTGGTGGCCATAGTGGACGGCGCGCCGATACAGGTGGCGGTGCCGGCGCACGCCGTCCCAGATCGGCGGGGTGCGCTGGGCCACCGGCCACTGGCTCTCCAGCTCGGCGGCCGATACCAGCCCGCGCAACGCCGCCAGGGAGACCTGCTGCGTGCTCTCCCGGTCCCGGCGCCGCGCGTCGCCGCCACCCGGGGCGAACATGTCCCGGGTGGCCGCCGAGATCACCTCGGGTGCGTGCCGGGCGCCCCACATGCCCATGGCCGTCAGGCCGGCCAGCGGCTCGAGGTGCCTGCCGACCACCGGCAGCGACGCCCCGGCCAGGCTCACGGCCAGCGCATAGTCGGCGGGGCGGGCCCGCAGCAGCCACTTCAGGTAGGGAGTCATGCCCGGCGCCATGGCCGGAACTGTACCCCCGTCCCGGTCCGCGAAACGGGCGATTGCCCACACCCGCGGGCGGGCGCCGCGGGGCTTTGCCCGGCGGGATCGCTGTGCGCGGTATCGACGCTGTTGAAACCGATTCGGCGGTTCGCTGTGCGGAGCGGATTTCGCTGCGCGACACGCTCACGGCGCGGTGCGGCCGGCGATCACCCCGGCGCCGGGAGGGCCGGTTCGCGGATCGCCTCGCCCTATAGCGGTGCCCCGCTGGTGGCCGTCGGTGATACTGATCCGGTGCCGAACAACGATGTTCATCCTGACCTGCAACGATTTGCCCGGTTCGCGCCGCGACGACTGGTCGGCCCGCGAACGCTGCCGCTGATGCGGGTGGCGCTTGCCTGGCGCGGGCGGCTGGGCAAGCCGGTCCGCGACGTCGAGGTGATCACGCTCGGTTCCGGGGTGGGGGTCCGCCTGTTCCGGCCCGCCGGCGCCGCGGAGACGACGCCCGCGCTGCTGTGGATCCACGGCGGCGGCTACGTGCTGGGCACCGCCCAGCAGGACGACCAGCTGTGCAGCCGGTTCAGCCGACGGCTGGGCATCACGGTCGCATCGGTGGACTACCGCCTGGCGCCCGAACATCGGTATCCGGTGCCGCTGGAGGACTGCTATACGGCGCTGACCTGGCTGGCCGGTCTGCCGTCGGTGGACCGCTACCGCATCGCCATCGGCGGGGCCAGCGCCGGCGGCGGCCTGGCCGCGGCGCTGGCGCTGCTGGCCCGCGACCGCGCCGAGGTGAGCCCCGCATTCCAGCTGCTGACCTATCCCATGCTCGACGACCGCAGCTCGGACACCGCGCCCAGCCCGAACTATCGGCTGTGGGACAACCGCAGCAACAGGTTCGGCTGGGCGGCCTACCTCGGCGACGCCGACCCGCACGTCGCGGTGCCCGCCCGGCGGGACGACCTCAGCGGACTGCCGCCGGCCTGGATCGGGGTGGGCACCCATGACCTGTTCCACGACGAGGACCTCGCCTACGCCGAACGGCTGCGGGCAGCCGGGGTGCCCTGCCAGGTGGAGACCATCCCCGGCGCCTTCCACGGCTTCGACCTGATTTTGCCGAAAGTTCAAGTGTCGCAGCGGTTTTTCGACAGCCAGTGCAACAGCCTGCGGGCCGCGCTGACGCCGGCCGGCTGAGGTCACATCGCGAAGTAGACGAGCTCACCGCCGATGATGGTGGCGGCCACCATGCCGGCGTCCAGTTCGGCCAGCGCGGTGTGCGGCGGCTCGTTGAGCACACACAGGTCGCCCGGCTCGCCGGGCTGCACGCTGCGCACCCGGTCCGGCTGGTCGGCCCGGCCCAAAAACATCGTCAAAGCCGTTCGCGCCGAGACACATTCGCGGGCGCCCAGCACGACGCCGCTGGGCGTGGTGCGGTGCACGGCGGCGCGCATCGCCGTCCACGGGTCGCCGTGGCCGAACGGCATGTCGGTGGACAGCGCGACGGGCACCCGCGCGTCGCGCAGCGAAGCGAGGCGCCACAACTGGTCGTGCTCGTCGGCGGGTACCTCGGCCAGGTACTGATCACCGCGCTCGGCGACGAAATTGGGCTGGGTCACCACGGTCACCCCGAGTTCGGCCAGATCGGCCAGGTTGTCGTCGGGCACCACGGCGGCATGTTCGATGCGGTCCCGCGGGTGGATGCCGGCCGCCCGCAGGGCGGCGATGGCCACCACCAGCTGGGCGGCGGTGACGCAGTGCACGGCGACCGGCTGGCCCGTGTCGTGCTGTCCGGCAACCCATTCCGCGAGGCCGTCGAGGTCGAGGCGGTCGTCGTGCAGGATCTTCTTGCCCGGCGAGAGGAAGCTGGGCCGGGGCCGGAATTCGCCGCGCGCGTGGGCGGCGACCAGCGCGGCCCGGTCGTCGTCGTCCAGGTCGGGGGTGGCGTCGGTGACACCGGTGACGCCGGTCGCGGTGATCCGGCGGCTGAGCTCGGCCAGGTCGGTCTCCCGGTGCGCCAGCGCCTGCGACCAGCCGCGGTCGGCGCTGCGCAGCCGCCCGTCCGGGTGTTCGGCCAGCCCGATCCGGCCCAGCGCCTCGGAATTGAGGATCCACAGCGCGCCGCTGCGGTGCTGGATGCGGACCGGGACGTCGCGCACGATGGCATCCAGCGCGGTCCGGTCGAGTGCCCCGGCGACCGAATCGTGATAGCCCACGGCGCGAATCCACCCGTCGGCTCCGGGCGTGGCGTTGGCCAGCAGCCGGGTGAGCTCGGCGCGGGTGCTGACGCCGGGCGGCCCGACGAAGAACGAATCCAGCGCCGAGGCCGCCGAGCGCAGGTGCACGTGGTGGTCGTGCAGCCCGGGCAGCACGGTGCCGCCGCCGGCGTAGAGCACCCCCTCCCCCGCCCTGGCCGCCAGGCCGTCATCCGCGGGCGCCACCTCCTCGATCCGTGCGCCCACCCGGATGTCGGCCGCCGTCCCGTCCAGCAGGGTGGCCCGCTGAATCAGCATGACAGGCAACGTCTTTGGCTGACCAGGTGACGCACGGCGGCATTGTCGGCGCCCAGTGCGGAGGCCGGCCCCGACGGCGGCGGGGGCGCCGGCGGTGACACCGGCGCATCCGACATCGGCGGCTCGGTGCCCAGCGCGGCGTAGCCGGCGGCGACACCGGCCATGGACAGCCGGATGAGTTCGCCGCCGCCGCGGCCCAGCGATTCGGCCACCGCCAGGGCCGCCTGCAGCCCGGTCAGCGGGTCGGCGATGGCGTCGCCGCAGAACACCGGCCCCGCGGCGCTGGTGCCCACCAGGCCGCCGCCCACCGCGGCGTCATCGCCGAAGCCCGGCCGATCGTCGTCAAAAGCGGTTATTTGCAGCCAAATTCGCCCGGGCCGAGGCGCGATGTCGGCCGGTCCGAGCCCGCGACGTCGCAACGCCGCCGGCCGGGAACCCTCGATCACGATGTCGCTGACGGTGAGCAGCTCACGCAATTGGTCGGTGTCGCGGTCGAAATCGATTCCGTAGCAGAGCTTTCCGTGATTCATCCAGTCGAAGAAGGCCCGGTTCCCGGCCCGGGTGCCGTCGGGGCGGCGTGGGCTTTCCACCTTGACGACGGTGGCCCCGGCACGGGCCAGCAGCTGCCCGCACAGCGGGCCGGCCCACATCGAGGACAGGTCGGCGACCAGCAGGCCGCGCGGCGAACGCGGCGCGCCGCCCGGTGCGGTCGGCTGGATGTGTTCGGCGGCCGGGCGCGCCTCGCCCAGCGCCGCCGCGGGGATGTCCAGCAGCGCCGCCCGCTCGACGATTTCGGCGGTGGCCCGGCCGGCGGCCCAGCACCGCAGCGCCGGCCACGGGTCGCCGGCCACGTCGTCGACCTGCAGCAGCGCCGGGACGGCGGCCAGGTCGTCGGCGCGGGACAGGGTGAGCGCGCAGTGGCCGTCGCGGGCCGCCAGCAGCCGGGTGGCCCCGCCGGGCGACACCTGACCGGCGCGCCGCAGCCCGAGCAGGGCGGCCCGCCCGCTCAGCAGGACCGCCGCGTCGGCGTCGACGCGCAGCCGGGCCCCGATGGCCGCCGCCACCTGGTGCGCCCGGGACAGCACGGGGGCGCGGGAGAAGTCGGCGGGGCCGTCGGGCAGGCCGGTCAGATAGGCCAGCCCGCTACCTCCCCAGTCGGTCGCGGCCGCGCTCACGTCACCCATTGTGCTCGGGGCCGTGCTCGCGGCCGTGCTCATGGCGGTGCTCGCGGGCGTGCGGCTCAAAACTGCAGCGCGTCGAACCGCCAGTCGAGCACGGCGCGGTCCGGCTCGTCCGGTGTGTCGCTGACCGCGTACACCAGCGACCGCAGCCCGAGCACGCCCCCGTGTTCGGTGGGCCGGGCGGATTCGATGTGCAGTTCGCTGTAGAGGGTGTCGCCCTCGTGCACCGGCCCGGTGTGATCGCAGGACCGCCAGCCCAGCACCGTCACCAGGTTGGGCAGCAGCCGGGCGGCCTGCGCCAGCGCCAATCCGATGGTGTGCCCGCCGTACACCAGGCGCCGGCCGCCGACGCGTGAATCATGATGTGTGGCAGCGATGTTCAGCGTCAGCCGGGCCAGTTCGGGTGCGCTGCTGACGACGTCGCCGGTGCTGTGCAGCACCGAACCCGCCAGGGCGGGGTCGAAGTGCGGGCCGGGCACCTCGGTGCGGAAGACCTCGCCGTCCCATTGCGCGGTGGGATCGTGCGCCGGGCCGGGCACGTCGGCGCCGATGCCGGACAGGTCGTCGTGCGGCACCGAACCAGCCTCGGGCGTGAATTCCGGGCTGGCGGGCAGCATTCCGCACCGGTAGAAGTCGAGCACCAACTGGTCGGCCTGGTCGATGGTGATCATCCGCAGCGCCGCCATCCCGGTGGGGGCCCGGCCCGGGTTGGGTGAATTGGCGCGCAGCCCAACCACTTCGGTGCGCGTGTAGAGGGAATCGCCGATGACCGGGAAGCGGTGGAACACCAGCCCGCGATAGAACAGATTGGCCTTGACCCGCTGGGTCACCAGCGTCGACTGCCCGATCGCCACGTCGCACACCAGCCCCGGGTGGGCCAGCGGCGCGGGCAGGCCGGTCACCGCCGCGCACAGATCGGCGTCCAGCGCCAGGCGCAGCCGGTCGCCCAGGATCGCCTGATGGGCGGCGGCCAACCCGGACGACAACGTCACCGACGGCGCCCAGTCGAACACCTGCCCCACCGAGAGGTCGTCGAAGTACGGTCCACCCTCGCGAATTCGCGCATACCCGTCACTGGTCACAACGCCACATGCTGGCAGGCTGTGGAATCGAGGGTCAATCCGGATCGGACCCCAACGTCGACTTGTGGGCGCCAATTCGCGGGTTTTCGCCCGGCAAGTCGACGTTCGGCGCGAATCGGTGAGGTGGGCACAGGTGAATGACGAAGAGGACATGCTGGTCGCCACGGTGCGGGCGTTCATCGACCGCGAGGTCAAACCGACCGTGCGCGAGGTGGAGCACGCCGATGCCTATCCCGAGGCGTGGATCGAGCAGATGAAGCGGATCGGGACCTACGGGCTGGCGGTGCCCGAGGAATACGGTGGTTCGCCGGTGTCCATGCCGTGCTACGTGCGGGTCACCGAGGAGCTGGCGCGCGGCTGGATGAGCCTGGCCGGGGCGATGGGCGGGCACACCGTGGTGGCCAAGCTGCTAACGCTGTTCGGCACCGAGGACCAGAAGCGGGCCTACCTGCCGCGGATGGCCAGCGGCGAAATCCGGGCCACCATGGCGTTGACCGAGCCCGGCGGCGGCTCGGACCTGCAGAACATGTCGACCACCGCGCTGCCCGACCCCGACTCCGACGGCCTGGTGATCAACGGGGCCAAGACCTGGATCAGCAACGCCCGCCGTTCCGGCCTGATCGCCCTGCTGTGCAAGACCGACCCGAAGGCGACGCCGCGGCACAAGGGCATCTCGATCCTGCTCGTCGAGCACGGGCCCGGCCTGACGGTGTCGCGGGACCTGCCCAAGCTGGGCTACAAGGGCGTCGAGTCCTGCGAGCTGTCCTTCGACAATTTCCGGGCGCCTGCGACGGCGGTGCTGGGCGGTGTTGCGGGCCAGGGTTTTTCGCAGATGATGAAGGGTCTGGAGACGGGCCGCATCCAGGTGGCCGCCCGCGCGCTGGGGGTGGCCACCGCGGCGCTCGAGGATGCGCTGGCCTATGCCCAGCAGCGGGAGAGTTTCGGGCAGCCGATCTGGCAGCATCAGTCGGTCGGCAATTATCTGGCCGACATGGCGACCAAGCTCACCGCGGCCCGCCAGCTCACCCGCTATGCCGCCGAGCGTTACGACAGCGGCGAACGCTGCGACATGGAAGCCGGGATGGCGAAACTGTTCGCCTCCGAGGTCGCCATGGAGATCGCGCTGAACGCCGTGCGCATTCACGGCGGCTACGGCTATTCACAGGAATACGACGTCGAACGGTATTTTCGTGACGCGCCCCTGATGATCGTCGGCGAGGGCACCAACGAAATCCAGCGCAACGTGATTGCCCGGCAACTGGTGACCCGCGGCGGGATCTGACGGCGCAATCGGGGCCGACCCGCAAAGTTTGGGAGTATATTTGCCTGACTTCTGAACCGAAGGGAAAGGCAGCAGCCATGACTAATCCCCCCGCGCCGCCCGGAGGTTCGCCGGAATGGCAAGGCCAGCAACCGGAATGGCAGCAGCCGGAAGGCCAAGGCCAGCAACCGCCGTGGCAGGGCCAGCCGCCGCCGGCCTGGCAGGCGCCGCAGCCGGGCGGCTGGCCGGGCCAGCAGCCCGGGTCCTGGCCCCCGCCCCAGCCCGGCTGGCAGGTCGCGCCGGAGCCGGAGAACTATCTGGTCTGGGCGATCCTGTGCACCGTGCTGTGCTGCCTGCCGTTGGGGATCGTGTCGATCGTCTACTCCACCAAGGTCTCCGGGCTGTGGGCGCAGGGCCGCTACGCCGAGGCGCAGGAGGCGGCCAACAACGCCAAGAAGTGGGCCATCATCGGTGCCATCGTGGGCGCCGTCGCCGCCGTGATCTTCGTGCTCATCTACGTCGTCGCCGGGGTTTTCGTGGTCTCGCACCTGCCGTCGACGACCACCACCACCTATTCGGGCTTCTGACGTCAAACGGGGTCGTCGTCCTCGCGTAAGTGTAGGAACGGGACCGACAAAAACCGCCGCCCTGTGGCCACTCCAAGCCACAGTGACACAACGGATTACGACGAGGCCGTTGCCGCTTCCACCTCGTCCACCAGCCCCCAGGACAACGCGGTCGCGGCGCCGACCGTGCGGCCCGACAGCACGAGATACGCCGTGCGCCAACGCCCGATCCGCCGGGTGATGCTGACGGTGCCGCCCGCGCCGGGGATCAGCCCCAGCGCCAACTCGGGCAGCCCGAACACCGCGTCGTCGCGGGCGCTGACCCACCCGCAGAACGCCGCCATCTCCAGTCCGCTGCCCAGCACCCGGCCGTGCACCTCGGCGCGGCACGCCCGGCCGAACCGGGCGGTCAGCGCGTCGAGCACCAGCGCGGGGCTGTGCCGGGTGCGCGCCAGGTGCGCGCTGGCCGGATCGGCGAAGGTGCCGAATTCGGCGAGATCCCCACCGCTGCAAAAGGACGGGCCGTTGCCGCTCAACACGATTCCGGTCACCGACGGGTCGAGCTGGGCGACCGCCAGCGCCTCCAGCAGCGCGGCGCGCGCATCGGTGGAGAACGCGTTGTGCCGTTGCGGGCGGTTGAACGCGATCCGCAGCACGTCGCCGTCGCGCCGGGCGAGCACCGGGTCGGTGATCTCGGGCATGCGGGCCGGCCCGCGCTCGTCGAGCCAGCGCGCGAACTCCGGGCCGGCCTGCAGCGTCGAATACGCCAGCGACTCAGTCAGCAGCCCTCGCGCCGCCGGCCCCGCGGGATCCACCGCGCGCAACACGTCGTCGCAGATCGCGCTGGCGTGCGGCCACCGCCGGCAGCGTGCCGTCAGCTCGTCCAGCGACGTGGACACCGAATCGACGGTGACGGCGCGACGGTCCGTGCAGGCGTCTTCGGTGAGGGTGAAAGTCGCTGCCTCGAGCCAGAATTCGGACCTGGCGATCTGGTCAGCCGATCCGACGGCGACGATCACGCCCGGTGGTGAGGCGGGGCCGTCCTGCGGCGCGCTGGAGAGGTCGACCACCCGCAGCATCGGTCACACCGAATACTTCTCGATCAGCCCGTTCTTGAAGAGCTTGCCGGTGTCGGTGCGTGGCAGCTGCTCCTCGAATGCGATCGCTCGCGGACACTTGTAGTGCGCCAACCGATCCCGCAGCCACGACAGCAGCTCGGCGCCGAATTCGTCGGTGGCGTCGCCGGGATCGACGGTCTGCACGGCCGCCATCACCCGCTGGCCCATCTCGTCGTCGGGCACCCCGAACACCGCGGCGTCCAGCACCTTGGGGTGGGTGACCAGAAGGTTCTCCGCTTCTTGCGGATAGATGTTCACCCCGCCGGAGATGATCATGTGGTGGCGCCGGTCGGTCAGGTACAGGTAGCCCTCCTCGTCGACGTAGCCGACGTCGCCGACGGTGACCCAGCCGTGCTTGTCGCGGGAGGCGGCGGTCTTGGCCTCGTCGTTGAGGTATTCGAAGGAATACCCTCCGCTGAAATAGATCTCGCCCGCCTGCCCCGGTGGCAGCTCGTTGCCGTTCTCGTCGAGGATGTGGATCTCGCAGGCCATCGGTTTGCCCACCGAACCGGGATGGGCCAGCCACTCCTCCGCGCTGATCAGCGTCGAGCCGATGGCCTCCGAGGAGGCGTAATACTCGTCGATGATCGGGCCCCACCAGTCGATCATCTGCTTCTTGATCTCCACCGGGCAGGGCGCCGCCGCGTGCATCACCCGCTGCAGGCTGCTCAGGTCGTACGAATGACGAACGGCTTCAGGCAGTTTCAGCATGCGGGTGAACATCGCCGGGACGAACTGGCCGTGCGTGACCCGGTGCCGCTGGATGGCGTCCAGGCAGCCCTCGGCGTCGAATTTCTCCATCACCACCGTGGTGATGCCGCCGGCCTGCGCGCTCATCGACCACACCGACGGCGCGGTGTGGTACAGCGGAGCCGGGCTGAGGTAGATCGACTCGGGCGTCATCCAGAAGCCGACCAGCGCCGACATCATGCCTGGGGCTTCGGCCGGATGGACATGCGGCAGTTCGCGTTTGATGCCCTTGGGCCGTCCCGTGGTTCCCGACGAGTACTGCAGCAGGTCGCCCTCGAGCTCGTCGTCGATGGGCGTATCGGGTTCGCCGGCAACGCATTCCGGGTAGCGCTCCCAGCCGTCGAGGTCGCCGTCGGCCATCAGCAGCAGATCCGGCAGACCGCCGGGCAGGTGCTCGCCGAGCCGCGCGCAGGTGTCGCGCAACGCCGCCGAACCGACGATCGCCCTGGCCGAGCTGTTGTCGACGATGTAGGCGGCCTCGGCGGCGGTCAGATGGGTGTTGATCGGCACGTAGTACAGGCCGCTGCGGCGGGCCGCCCACATCACCACGTGAATGTGCTCGTTGTTCTCCATCAGGATGGCGACCGTGTCGCCCTCGCGCAGACCCGCCTTGCGGAACCGGTGGGCCAGCCGATTCGCGCGCGCTTCCAGGTCGTCGAACGTGACGACCGTGCCGGACGGGTAGAGGATGACGGCGGGCTTGCCGGCGCCGAGATACTCGCGGATCTGCATGCGCAGACTGTACCGCCGGCAAACTTGACGGGTGTCAAGTGGTCGGGGCCCAGTCGGCGGCCCGGTCGGCGAGCCGGTCGGCGAGCCGAAGACGGCGCCGATACCTACACTGTCGTCGACGTCAAAAGCTAGCCTTGGCGGGTACGCCGCTTTCGCCGGAGGTGGGGATGACCGCCGAGCAGGTCTCGCAACCTCCCGCATCTGGATCGAGCCGCTTCGCCGTCTACGACTACGTCGACGGGATGGAGCGTCTGGTGCACGCGGTTCAGGAACTGTCCCTGGCGCGCAGCCTGCCGGACATCCAGCGCATCGTCCGCTCCTCAGCGCGCGAGCTCACCGGCTGCGACGGCGCCACCTTCGTGCTGCGCGACAACGACCGGTGCTACTACGCCGACGAAGACGCGATCGCGCCGCTGTGGAAGGGCAGCCGCTTCCCGATGACGTCGTGCATCAGCGGATGGGCCATGCTCAACCGCGACGCGGCGGTGATCCCCGACATCTACCGCGACCCGCGCATCCCGCACAACCTGTACCGCCCCACCTTCGTCAAGAGCCTGGTGATGGTGCCGATCCGCAAACTGGACCCGATCGGCGCGATCGGCAACTACTGGGCCGAGCCGCATCAGCCGTCCGAGCATGAGGTGCGCCTGCTGCAGGCGCTGGCCGACTCGACCTCGATGGCCATGGAGAACGTCGCGATCTACTCGGAGATGGAGCAGCGGGTGCGCGACCGCACCGCCGCGCTGGAGCGGGCCAACGAGGAGATCCGCCGGCTGTCCGTGACCGACGAGCTGACCGGGCTGAACAACCGTCGCGGCTTCTACCTGCTGGCCGGGCAGAAGCTCAGCGGCTCGCACCGGCTGGGCCACGCCTGCGTGCTGGCCTTTCTCGACGTCGACGGGCTCAAGCAGGTCAACGACGAGCAGGGCCACGACGCGGGCGACATGCTGATCAAGGACGTCGCCGAGGTGTTGCGCAGCATCCGGCGCGAGTCCGACATCCTGGCCCGCATCGGTGGCGACGAGTTCTGCGTGATGGTCACCGAAAGCGACCAGGACAGCGCCCCGCTGCGGGAGCGGCTCGCCGAAGCGTTCGCGGCTTTCAACGCGACCGGTGACCGGCCCTACCGGCTCTCGGCCAGCGTCGGCCTGGTGCGCGCACCGGTCTTCGACACCGCCAGCGTGGACGAACTGCTGGCCCGCGCCGACGAGCTGATGTACGTCGAGAAGAAGGCCCGCCGAACCGCCGGCTGAATCGGGCTGAGCCGGGTCAGCCGGCTTCGGACAGCCGCTGCTTGAGCGCCTCGAACTCGTCGCGGACGCCGGTCGGCAGCTTCTCGCCGACGAACTCGAACCACTCCTCGATCTGCGGCAGCTCCTCGCGCCACTCGTCGGGGTTGACCGCCAGCGCCTTGGCGACGTCGTCGACGCTGACGTCCAGGCCGTCCAGGTCGAGGTCCTCGGCCTTGGGCACGATGCCGATCGGGGTGTCCTGGCCGCCCGCCTTGTGCTCGATGCGGTCGACGATCCACTTGAGCACCCGGCTGTTCTCGCCGAAGCCGGGCCACAGGAAGCCGCCGTCGTCGCCGCGGCGGAACCAGTTGACGAAGAACACCTTCGGCAACTTGGACTCGTCGGAGTTCTTGCCCAGGTCGATCCAGTGCTGGAAGTAGTCGCCGACGTGGTAGCCCAGGAACGGCAGCATGGCCATCGGGTCACGGCGCACCGTGCCGACCTTGCCCTCGGCGGCGGCGGTCTGCTCGCTGCCCATGGTGGCGCCCATGAACACGCCGTGCTGCCAGTCGCGGGCCTGGGTCACCAGCGGCACCGTGGTCTTGCGGCGGGCGCCGAACAGGATGCCCGAGATCGGCACACCCTGCGGGTCGTCCCACTCCGGCGCCAGGATCGGGCACTGCGACATCGGCGTGCAGTAACGCGAATTCGGGTGTGCCGCAGGCGTGTCCGTCTTCCCGGCGTACCAGTCGTTGCCCTTCCAGTCGATCAGGTGCTCGGGCTGGCCCTCCAGGCCCTCCCACCACACGTCGTTGTCGTCGGTGAGCGCCACGTTGGTGAAGACGGTGTTGCCGGCCTCGATGGTCCGCATGGCGTTGGGGTTGGACTTCCAGTTGGTGCCCGGCGCGACGCCGAAGAAACCGAACTCGGGGTTGACCGCGTACAGCCGGCCGTCCTTGCCGAACCGCATCCAGGCGATGTCGTCACCGAGCGTCTCGGCCCGCCAGCCCGGGATGGTGGGCTGCAGCATCGCGAGGTTGGTCTTGCCGCACGCCGACGGGAACGCCGCCGCGAAGTAGTACGCCTTGTTCTCCGGGGAGATGAGCTTGAGGATCAGCATGTGCTCGGCCAGCCAGCCCTCGTCGTGGGCCATCGCCGAGGCGATGCGCAGCGAGTAGCACTTCTTGCCCAGCAGGGCGTTGCCGCCGTAGCCCGAGCCGTAACTCCAGATCTCGCGGGTCTCCGGGAAGTGGGTGATGTATTTGGTGTCGTTGCACGGCCACGGCACGTCCTTCTGGCCCGGCTCCAGCGGCGCCCCCACCGAGTGCAGCGCCTTGACGAAGAACCCGTCGTCGCCCATCTTCTCCAGCGCGGCCTTGCCCATCCGGGTCATCACCTTCATTGAGATGACGACGTACTCGGAGTCGGTGATCTCCACACCCAGCTTCGGATCCTCGGCGCCCAACGGGCCCATGCAGAACGGCACCACCCACATGGTGCGCCCGCGCATGCAGCCGCGGTACAGGTCGGTCATGATGGACCGCATTTCCGTGGGGTCCATCCAGTTGTTGGTCGGCCCGGCGCCGCTTTCCTCTTCGGTGCAGATGTAGGTCCGCGACTCCACCCGCGCCACGTCGGACGGGTCGGACAGCGCCAGGTAGGAGTTGGGGTGCTTCTTCTCGTTCAGCTTCTTCAGCGTGCCCGCCTCGACCAGCTCGGCGGCCAGCCGGTTGAACTCCTCGTCGGAGCCGTCAGCGAAAACCACCCGGTCGGGCTGGGTCAGCTCAGCGACCTCCTGCACCCATGACAGCAGGCCCTGATGGTTCGTGGGTGCTGTGTCCAAACCGGGAATGGTCGCTGAGGTCATCGAACTCTCCTGCTTCGTTGCGTATCGGGCTGATGCTCGGTATGCCTTCGCCCACAAAATTAAGGACTTGGTGGCGTTAACTACAGGTTATCGTGAGGAACTTGTCGGGGAAGTCTCGGGCAGGTATAAGCCTTCTCACAACAACGATTCAGAAGCTCACGGCCGGTCGCCATCTTCGCTCCTCGAAGCGGGTTTTTCGGTTTTCTCACCGCCGGCATCTTCGGCGGGACTTCCGCCCGGTTGTATACCCGGTTCGCCGAGTTCTGCACGCACGGCTTCGAGCGCGGCCGTGACCGCCGGCATCTCCCGATCCCGCGCGGCCGCTGCCCGGGCGGCGGCCAGGGCGTGCTCGCGCAGCTCGGTGTCGATGGCGCTGACCGACGCCGACACCGCCGCGTTCTCGGCCTCGTCCTGGGCCAGCAGCGCCTTGCTCAGCACCGACTCGGCCACCAGCACCCGGGTGGCCACCAGCTCCTCGACCACCGAACGCAGCGACGCCGTCGCGTCACCCGCCCAGCGGTCCAGCAGCGCCCGGTCCCGCAGCAGGCCGCGGATGTTGATCACCAGGAAGGTGAGCGCCACCGAGATCAGCACGCACACCACGGCGGCCGCCACCGCCAGTGCCGGGCTGAGCCGGGACGCCAGCCCGCTCATCAGCCGGCTCAGCGTCAGCGCCACCCCGAGCCCGAACCCGACGCCGAGCAGGATCATCAGCCAGGTTTCCTGCCGGCGTGATTTCAGCGGCGGCGGCGAGACCTCCACCGCCGGCAGCTGCTCGAGGGCCGGCAGGTCCACCGCCACCCCCACCGCCTGCGCGGTGTCGGCGAGCTGCGTGTCGGTGCCGTCGCTGACCTCGGCGACCACCTCGGCCAGCCGGTCGCGGGTGTGCGCCTCGAAGCCGGACAACTTGCCCCGGGACAGGCCCGCCGCGTGCTCCTGCAGCTCGGTGCGCACCGACGCGCACCGGTTGCGCGCGGAGTGCGACAGCGCCACCCGGGCCTGCTGGATCTGACCGCGCAGCGTGATGCTGCGCTCGGTTTTGGCCTGGCGCCGCTGCTGCAGCGCGGTGCTGCGCTCTTCGCGCAGCGCCTCGACCCGGGCCCGCCGGCCGGGGGCCTCGACCTCGCGGTCGAACCGCCGCGCCACCGTCCGTAAGCGGGATTCCCACGCCCGCAACCTGTTTCGCCGGGCCAGATCGGCGTCGTCGAGTTGCGCCGCGACGGTCTTGGCCAGGTCGTCGACGTCGGGTTCGCCGACGTCGGGCAGCGCCGCCGCACCCACCCAGGGCACCCGGGCGTAGCGCGGCGCGTGCGCGGCCAGGGTGTCGCGATTGGCGGCGAGCACCTCACGCCAGCCGCGGTGCACGTCGATCTTGGACACCACCCCCACCACCGCGTCGGTGTGTTCGGTCGCGGCGTCCAGCAGCGCGCAGTCCGAGGGTGTCAGGTGCGCGGCCGCCGACACCACGAACACCACCGCGGTCGGCACCTCGCCGGGCCCGAGGTCCGTCGACTCGACGAACTTGTGCTGCGGCAGCCGCTCCTGCAGCGCGGCGGCCACCGCGGTGACCCCGGCCATCCACGGCCCGGTCACCAGCACCGCGTCGCTGCGGTGCACCGCCGGCGGATCCAGCCCCGGGCTGACGGCTGCCACCAGCGCGTCGACCGCGGCGGCCGGATTGTCGCCGCTCACGCCGGGTCCTCCCGTTCGACGGGCAGTTCGACGGGCCGTTCGCCGGGCAGCGTGGCGCAGGCCTGCGACCACAGCCGCAGCGATCCCCGTGCGATGTCGGCGCCGCACGCGCGGTGCAGGTCGCTGCCCGACGCCCGGCTGTAGCGCTGCCAGCGCACGGCTCGCGCCAGATGACCGGACGGATCGCCCGGCGCCGCCTCCCCGGCCACTTCCCCGGCCATGTCGCCGGCCATGTCGAGAGCCGCCGCCATTCGGGCGACCACGGCGTCGTCCCGGGACAAGAAGCCGCTGATCCGCTCGCCGAGCGCGGCCCCGCCGACCGCCAGCGCCTCCAGTTCCGCGACGGCGCCCAGCACCCGCCGGTAGCGCACCTCGGCGCCCAGCGCGCCGATCTCGGCCAGCACCGCGTCGACGCCGCTGATCCGGCGCAGCATGGTGCGCAGCTGTGCCGGCCCGGCGCCGCGGCGGATCGCGGCGATCGCCAGCGCGGTGCCGAACAGGTCGAGGGTGTCCAGCAGCCGCTCGCGCGCCGCGGCCGGCACGTCGACCCCGGCGTCCAGGAATCCGGTGATCGAGCCGTCGAGGCAGGCCGCAGGGTCGGCGGCCAGCGTGCGCAGCGCCGCCCACAGGTCGTCGCCCAGGTCGTCCAGCGCGGCCACCGCGAGCAGGCCGATCGCCGGCCGGATGGGAACGCCGATCAGCGCGGACAGATCGGCGCACCGGGCCCGCGCCGCCGCGATCGGCCCGTCGCCGCCCCGGCCGGACAGCGAGCCCACCAGATCGGCCTTACTCAGCACGGCCAGCACCGGGTGACCGGCGGCGCGCGCGGTCGAGATGGCCTGGGTGTCTTCGGGCTTGGCCACCTCGGCGGTCACGTGCACCACGACGTCGGCCGCGTCGGTGGTCACCGCGATGCCGGTCGCGCGTCCGGCCCGGTCCAGGGCGCGGGCCAGCGTGCGGCGGCCGACCCCCCGGCGGCCGCGAACCACCACCCGCAGCGGCGCGGCGGCGCGCTGCGCGATCGCCGTCACCCGCGGGTCGGCCTCGGCGGCGGCAAACCGTGCCAGTTCGTCGACGAAAATCTGGTGTCCTTGTCCCCTCATATCCCGCCTGTCCGGTCGAAAATGACCCGATCGCCCGATCGATCGGCCGCTACCGGGTGCAGCGCCGGGGCCGGGCGGCCCCACCGAATGGTGGCACTCACGTCGTCAAGATGCGAGCCACCGTCTATGAGTTACCAGCTCAAGGCAACTGTTGGGTATCAATCCGGACCAGGGGCGGCTACATCCGGGGTTTATGGGCCACCATGGACAAATGCATGCGCAGCACGGGGTGACGATGCCTGCCGACTCACCGACCGGGCAACCGGACCGCTCCGAGCAGCGTTATTTCCCGGCCACGGCGTTCCGCACCCGGCGATCCACCCTGTCCGATGCCCAGCGCCAGACCTGGGACCGCCGCTGGCCCGAACTGGGCCTGTCGGTGGGCCCGGCCGAGGATCCCGACCGCCCCGGGCCGCCGCTGGACACCGACGCCTGGTTCGGCCGCAAGGCCCCGGTGGTGCTCGAAATCGGTTGTGGCAACGGCACTTCCACGCTCGCGATGGCGAAGCAGGAGCCCGGCGTGGATGTGATCGCGGTGGAGGTCTACCGGCGCGGCCTGGCGCAGCTGCTGTGCGCGATCGACCGCGACAACGTGACCAACATCCGGCTGATCCGCGGCAACGCCCTCGACGTGCTCCAGCGGCTCATCGCGCCGGCGTCGCTGACCGGGGTGCGGGTGTTCTTCCCCGATCCGTGGCCCAAGGCGCGGCACCACAAACGAAGGTTCCTGCAGCCGGGCACGGTTGGCCTGATCGCCGACCGGCTACTCCCTGGTGGTGTCCTGCACGTCGCGACGGACCACGCCGGCTACGCCGAGCACATCGCCGACGTCGGCGCGGGCGAGCCCCGGCTGCGCCCGGCCGACCCGGACAGCCCGCTGCCGATCTCGGTCGCCCGCCCGACCACCAAGTACGAGACGAAGGCTCAGGACGCGGGAAGTGCGGTCACCGAATTCATTTGGCTTAGACGGTGAACGGCTTCGACGAGATGAGTAGGCGATGAGGTATGAGCCTGACTGAAGCGACCGCCGCGGGCGCCGAACCCGTCGCGCCGCCGGCGGTGCTGTCCGGTGACGCGCTGGGCGGCTTCCCGCCCTCGGGCGGACGGGTGCTGCTGGTGTGGGACGCCCCCAACCTCGACATGGGGCTGGGCTCGATCCTGGGCCGGCGCCCCACCGCGCTGGAGCGCCCGCGGTTCGACGCCCTGGGGCGCTGGCCGCTGGCCCGCACCGCCGAGGTCAGCGCCGAACGCCCGGGCGTCGTCGTGGAACCGGAGGCCACCGTCTTCACCAACATCGCGCCGGGCAGCGCCGAGGTCGTCCGGCCCTGGGTGGATGCGCTGCGCAACGTCGGGTTCGCGGTGTTCGCCAAGCCCAAGATCGACGAGGACAGCGACGTCGACCGCGACATGCTGGCCCACATCGAGCTGCGGCGCACCGAAGGGCTGGCCGCGCTGGTGGTGGCGTCGGCCGACGGTCAGGCGTTCCGTCAACCGCTGGAGGAGATCGCCCGCAGCGGGGTCAGCGTCGCGGTGATCGGATTTCGCGAACATGCGAGTTGGGCGCTAGCGTCGGATACCTTGGACTTCGTTGATCTGGAGGACATCTCCGGTGTCTTCCGGGAGCCGTTGCCGCGGATCGGCCTAGATTCGCTGCCTGACCAGGGTGCGTGGTTGCAGCCGTTCCGGCCGCTGTCCGCGCTGTTGACCGCGCGTGTGTGACACTGGAAAACCGATGCGTGGGTCGCTGCAGACTAAGTCGATCCAGTAAGGAGCTTGCGTGTTCGCCTGGTGGGGTCGAACTGTGTACCGGTATCGGTACATCGTGATCGGGGTCACGGTAGCTCTGTGCCTGCTCGGCGGCGTTTTCGGCATCAGCCTGGGCAAGCACGTCACCCAGAGCGGCTTCTACGACGACGCCAGCCAGTCCGTCAAGGCGTCGGTGCTCGGCGACCAGACCTACGGCCGCGACCGGACCAGCCACGTGGTGGCCACCTTCACGACGCCCGACGGGAAAACCGTCGACGACGCGGGCTGGCGGGACAAGGTGGTCGCCGAGCTGAACAAGTTCAAGGCCGACCATCCCGACCAGGTCGTCGGGTGGGCCGGCTGGCTGGCGGCGCCGGACAGCACCAACCCGGTGATCAAGGGCATGGTCAGCGAGGACAAGAAGCACACCTTCGTGTCCATCCCGCTCAAGGGCGACGACGACGACACCATCCTGAACAACTACAAGGCCATCGCCCCGGATATGCAGAAGCTCAACGGCGGCGCCGTGCAGCTCGCCGGGCTGGAGCCGATCGCCAACGCGCTGACCGGGACCATCGCCACCGACCAGCGCCGCATGGAGGTCCTCGCGGTGCCGATGGTGGCGGTGGTGCTGTTCCTGGTGTTCGGCGGCGCGGTCGCCGCCGGCCTACCGGCCATCGTGGGCGGTCTGAGCATCGCCGGCTCGCTGGGCATCCTGCGGCTGGTCGCCGTGTTCGGCCCGGTGCACTACTTCGCCCAGCCGGTGGTGTCGCTGATCGGCCTGGGCATCGCGATCGACTACGGGCTTTTCGTGGTGAGCCGGTTCCGGGAGGAGATCGCCGAGGGCTACGACACCGAGGCCGCGGTGCGAAGAACCGTGATGACGGCCGGGCGCACGGTGACGTTCTCGGCCGTGCTGATCATCGCGTCGAGCGCCAGCCTGCTGGTGTTGCCGCAGGGCTTCGTGCACTCACTGACCTACGCCATCTTCGCCGCGGTGGGCCTGGCCGCGCTGCTGTCGATCACGTTCCTGCCGGCCTGCCTGGGCATCCTGGGCCGCCACGTCGACGCGCTGGGGGTGCGGACCGCGTTCCGGGTGCCGTTCCTGCGGAACTGGAAGTATTCGCGGGCCTACCTCAACTGGCTGGCCGACCGGCTGCAGAAGACCAAAACCCGCGAAGAGGTCGAGGCCGGCTTCTGGGGCAAGCTGGTCAACTGGGTGATGCGCAAGCCGCTGGCGTTCGCCATCCCGATCGCCGTGGGGATGATCCTGCTGGTCATCCCGCTGGGCAACCTCTCGTTCGGCGGCATGAGCGAGAAGTACCTGCCCCCCAACAATCCGGTGCGCCTGGCCCAGGAACACTTCGACAAGCAGTTCCCCGGCTACCGCACCGAGCAGCTGACCGTGGTGATCCAGAGCGACAACCACAGCAAGGTCACCGACCAGCAGGTGGCCGACATCCGCAACCGGATCTCGGGGATCGGCGGCTTCACCGACAAGACCTGGCAGGAGCGGCCCTGCCCGACCATCGCCGGGAACCCCTGCATCCCCGGCCCGAACGGCACCACGGTGCCCAAGGACGGCTCGGTGCGGGTGATCCAGAACGGCCTGGCCAACCGCAATGATGCCGCCAAGAAGATCGCCGAACTGCGGGCGGTGAACCCGCCGAAAGGCCTGAACCTGTATGTCGGCGGCACGCCGGCACTCGAGCAGGACAGCATTCACAGCCTGTTCGACAAGGCTCCGTTGATGCTGGTGCTGCTGCTGGGCGCCACGCTGCTGCTGATGTTCCTGGCGTTCGGGTCGGTGGTGCTGCCGATCAAGGCGGTGTTGATGAGCGCGCTCACGCTGGGATCGACCATGGGCATCCTGACGTGGATCTTCGTCGACGGTCACCTGTCGGGGGTGCTGAATTTCACCCCGACGCCGCTGATGGTGGTGGTGATCGCGCTGGTCGTCGCCGTCGGTTTCGGCCTGGCCACCGACTACGAGGTGTTCCTGGTCTCGCGGATGGTCGAGGCGCGCGAGCGCGGCATGTCGACGGCCGAGGCCATCCGGATCGGCACCGCGACCACCGGGCGGCTGATCACGGCCGCCGCCATGGTGCTGGCCGTGGTCGCCAGTTCGTTCGTGTTCTCCGATCTGGTGCTGATGAAGTACCTGGCCTTCGGTCTGATGGCGGCGCTGCTGCTGGACGCGACCGTGGTGCGGATGTTCCTGGTGCCCTCGGTGATGAAGCTGCTCGGCGACGACTGCTGGTGGGCCCCGCGCTGGGCCCGCCGGCTGCAGAACAAGATCGGGCTGGGCGAGATCGACCTGCCCGACGAGCGCAAGCGGCCCACCCTCAACGGCCGGCCCGCCCGTCCGCCGGTGGCGGCCAGCCTGGTCGCCACGGCGCCGCGCCCGCCGCACGACCCCACCCACCCCGCGGCGCCGGAGCCGTCGCGGCCGGCGCGCCCCGCTCCCGCGGAGCCGCGGCCCGCGCAGGAACCGGCCGCGAGCACCACCCGCATCCCGGCCCGGCCCAACCAGCCGACCGAGGCCCAGACGACCCGCTTCGCCGCGCCGGGAGCGCCCGGCCGCCAGCGGCCGGCCGAACCGCGCCCGGCCCCCCCGCAGCGCCCGCCCACCCAGGCGGCGCCGCCGTCCGGGGATCAGACCCGCGCCATCCCGGTGCCCGGCAACCGGCCCGACGACGGCGACAGCGACGCGGACGCCGCCGAACCCACCACCGCCCTGCCGAAGATGCGCGCGGAAGGTTCGGGCGGCAGCGAGTCCGATGCGGCCGGCGACCAGGCGAACGCGCGCGGTCAGGGCGAGAACGGCGACCCGGCGCGGCAACGCCGCCGCGCCGGCGGCGGGCTGTCGGCCCAGGACCTGCTGCGCCGCGAGGGCCGGCTGTGAAGGCCTGAAAAACCCTCAGCCGGAACCGTTTTCGGGTTTGTCCGGCTCTGCCTGCAGGATGGTGTTCTGCTCGTCGGACTCTTCTTCCTGCTTGACGGCCTCCGCGGACGGGTTGGGCGCCAGCAGCACCTGGAAGGCGTTGTTGAGGAACGCGACCGTCGGGACGGCCAGCAGGGCGCCGACGATCCCGGCGAGCACGCCGCCGGTGGAGATGGCCAGCACCACCGCGAGCGGGTGAATCGACACCGCGCGGCCCATCACCAGCGGCTGCAGCAGATGCGCCTCGATCTGGTTCACCGCCACCAGCAGGCCCAACGTGATGAGCGCGTACACGATGCCCTTGGCCAGTAGCGCCACCACCACGGCCAGGAAGCCGGCGACGACCGCACCGACCAGCGGGATGAAGGCACCCAGGAAAACCAGCGACGCCAGCGGCAGCGCCAGCGGGATACCCATGATCGCCAGTCCGGCGCCGACCCCCGCCGCGTCGGTCAGCGCCACCAGAAAGGTGGCCCGCACGTAGCCGATCAGCGACCCGTAGCCGGCGCTGCCGGCCTCGTGCACCCGCTCGCGGGCGTGCGCCGGAACGATCTGCACCACGTACCGCCAGATATTGCGCCCGCCGTAGAGGAAGAAGATCAGCGTGAACAGCACCAGCACCGCCGCGGTGACCAGCTCGGTGACGGTGGCCGCGGTGGACAGTGCGCCGCTGGTCAGCTTGGCCTGGTTGTTGTGCAGCGCCTCGATGGCGGCGTTGCCCGCGCTGTCGATCTGCTCGCTGCGCAGATGCGCCGGCCCGTTGATCAGCCAGCGGCGCGTCGACTCGATGCTCTGGGTCACCTGCTCGGTCAGGCCGGGCAGCCCGTCGATGAACTGCAGCACGACGAAGGCCAGGATGCCGCCGAGGATCGCGAAGCCGCCCAACAACACCAGTGCCACCGCGCCACCACGGGGCAGGCCGTGCCGGTCCAGCCAGTCCACCACCGGCACCAGCAGCGCGCTCAACAGCAGCGCGACCAGCACCGGGACGACGATCACCTCCAGCTTGGCCAGCACCCAGAACAGCGCCAGCGCGGCGGCCAGGATGACGAGCAAACGCCACGCCCAGGCGGCGGTCTTGCGGACTATGGGTTCAACCGACGCGTCGTCGACGTTTGCTGACATTTCGCCAGCCTATCCGCAGCGACGCCGCGTCAAACCTGACCGCGGGCGTCTGCGCGTCGCTCGGGGCCGTCGCCGCCGGCACGATCCGGTCACGACCCCAAAACGTCCCTGACACACTCGGCGACGTGCAGCGATCCCCGCGCCACCTGCACCGTTACCCTAAGTCACGTGCCGCACGACGCACCCGCCCACAATCTCGACCTGCCGCGCGAGCAGACCTCGCGCGGCAGGTACTGGTGGGTTCGCTGGGTGATCCTCGGCGTGGTGGCCATCGTGCTTGCCGTCGAGGTCTCGCTGGGCTGGGACCAGCTGGCCAAGGCGTGGATGAGCATGTACGAGGCGAACTGGTGGTGGTTGCTGGCCTCGGTGGTGGCCGCGGCCGCGTCGATGCACAGCTTTGCTCAGATCCAGCGCACGCTGCTCAAATCGGCGGGGGTGCACGTCAAGCAGCTGCGCTCGGAGGCCGCCTTCTACGCCGCCAACTCGCTGAGCACCACGCTGCCCGGGGGGCCGGTGTTGTCGGCCACCTTCCTGTTCCGTCAGCAACGGCTGTGGGGCGCCTCGACCGTGGTGGCGTCCTGGCAGCTGGTGATGTCCGGTGTGCTGCAGGCGGTCGGGTTGGCTTTGCTGGGCCTGGGCGGCGCCTTCCTGCTGGGCGCCAAGAACAACCCGTTCTCGCTGCTGTTCACCCTGGGCGGCTTCGTCGCGCTGCTGCTGCTGGCGCAGGCCGTCGCGTCCCGGCCGGAGCTGATCGAGGGCATCGGCAGCCGGGTGCTGGCGTGGGTCAACTCGGTGCGCGGCCGGCCGGCCGAGACCGGTTTGGACAAGTGGCGCGAGACGCTGATGCAGCTGGAATCGGTGAGCCTGGGCCGGCGCGATCTCTCGGTGGCGTTCGGCTGGTCGATGTTCAACTGGATCGCCGACGTGGCCTGCCTGGGCTTCGCCGCCTACGCCGCCGGGGACCACGCCTCGGTGGCCGGGCTGACCGTGGCCTACGCGGCCGCCCGCGCGGTCGGCACCATACCGTTGATGCCGGGCGGGCTGCTGGTGGTCGAGGCGGTGCTGGTGCCGGGGCTGGTGTCCAGCGGGATGTCGCTGCCCAGCGCGATCTCGGCCATGCTGATCTACCGGCTGATCAGCTGGCTGCTCATCGCCGCGGTCGGCTGGGTGGTGTTCTTCTTCGTATTCCGCACCGAGAACATCGCCGACTCCGACGACGAGCCGATCACCGGCCCGCTGCCCGTGCTGCCTACACCGGGCGGCCCGCCGGACCCGACCGACACCGCCCTGCAGGGGCCGCTGCCGCCGGACCGGAGTCCGGCCGATCCGAATCCGGACAAAGACGTCTAGCGCCGCGCGTGGCCGCTCGCCGAGCGTGTGGCCTATGCAGCAAAAACGACCGGAAGCCCGACGTAAGGCCCACGGTCGACGGCCGTCACCCGACGGTGTTGCCGCGCGGCGGCCCCGACAGCGGGCCGGCCGGCTGCGGGACGGCGGGCGGGGTGCCCGCCGGACCTGCCGCGCCGCCCAGCGGGGAGGCGCCCGCCGGGTTGCCCGGCAGCGCCGGCAGCCCGCCGGCGGCGCCCTGCGCCTGCTGCACCATGCCCAGCGCCTGCGGGATCGAGATCGGCAGCTTGCACTGCAGCGACAGGCTGGTCAGCGGCTGCGCGATCGACGTCATGTCGCCGGCGACCTTGGGGTTGGCATCGAAGTAGGACTTCAGCCCGTTCACCGACTGCGGCCCGGCCTGCTGCTGCAGCATGCTGGTCATGGCCTGGTTGGTCTCGGGATGCGCGTCCAGGTAGTCGCCCATCGACTTGGACACCGAGCCGATCGTGCGGGCCACCTCGCTGGCCGCGCACGGGTCGTTGGCGCCGGTCGCGGGCGGCCCGGCCAGCACCGCGACGGCGGCGCCGGGCAGGGCGGCGGCGATCAGCCCGGCGAAAATTCTGCGGCGCCGTCCAGCGGAGGCTGACGTCATGGCTAACTCCTTACGGTTTGCGGCGGCCGCCGAAGATCGGCGCCCCGCAAACGGCTGCGATGAACGGCCCCGCTGATCGCCGGATCTGATCGCCGGCTTCCCCGCATTCCCCGGGGCTCGCCGGGCCAACCGACATCGTGCCATCGCCGAGATCACCGCTGCCAGCCGGAACTGCGGATGTGACCGAAATCCCGCCCGATCACCGGTTCACAACGTCTTCGCAGCGTCTTGGCAACAAGGCTGTCGCCGCAGCTCAGGAACCAGATAAGCCAAGATAATCCACAGCGTGCTGCGGTATCGTCGCGAGCACGTTACGCGAGAACCGGGGAGCGACGAAATCCAGCAGTTAATGATGCGCCTGAGCCGCAGCCTGCGTAAGTACCGCTGGTTGGTCTTCGCAGGCTGGTTGTTGGCGTTGGTTCCCGCGGTCTATTTGGCCCTGACCCAGTCCGGCAACCTCACCGGCGGCGGTTTCGACGTCGCCGGTTCGCAGTCGCTGGCGGTGCACGACCAGCTCGAGGATCTCTACCACGACCAGGGCGGGTCGTCCCTGGCGCTGGTCGCCGCCCCCCGCGCCGACGCCAGCTACCAGGACATGAACGACGCCGTCGCGCAGCTGCGCCGGATCGCCGCCGAAGTCCCGGGCACCACCGAGATCCCCAACCCCACCCAGCGGCCCCCGCAGCCGGACCGGCCGTACGTGCTGTCGGTGCGGCTGGATTCCCGCAACACCAGCGACGTGGCCAAGCAGCTGCGCACCAAGGTGGGCATCAAGGGCGACCAGCCCGGCCAGACCGCCAACGGGCGGGTGCGGCTCTACGTCATCGGGCAGGGCGCGCTGAGCGCGGCCGCGGCGGCCAACACCAAGCACGACATCGCCGCCGCCGAAAAGTGGAACCTGCCGGTCATCCTCATCGTGCTGCTCGCCGTGTTCGGGTCGCTGGCCGCGGCGGCCATCCCGCTGGCCCTGGGCATCTGCACGGTGGTGGTGACCATGGGGCTGGTCTATCTGCTGTCCGCGTACACCACCATGTCGGTGTTCGTCACCTCGACGGTGTCGATGTTCGGGATCGCGCTGGCCGTCGACTACTCGCTGTTCATCCTGATGCGCTTCCGCGAGGAACTGCGCAGCGGCCGTCAGCCCCGCGAGGCCGTCGACGCCGCGATGGCCACCTCCGGGCTGGCCGTGGTGTTGTCCGGGATGACCGTCATCGCCTCGCTGACCGGGATCTACGTGATCAACACCCCGGCGCTGAAGTCGATGGCCACCGGCGCGATCCTGGCCGTCGCGGTCGCGATGCTGACGTCGACCACGTTGACCCCGGCCGCGCTGGCCACGTTCGGGCGGGCCGCCGCCAAGCGGTCGGCCCTGCTGCACTGGTCGCGGCGCCCGGAAAGCACCCAGTCGAAGTTCTGGAACCGGTGGATCGGCTGGGTGATGCGGCGGCCGTGGATGTCGGCGCTGGCGGCGTCGCTGGTGCTGCTGGTGATGGCCGCGCCGGCCGCGTCGATGGTGCTGGGCAACAGCCTGCTGCGCCAGTTCGACTCGTCGCACGAGATCCGGGCCGGGGTGGGCGCGGCGGCCCAGGCGCTGGGCCCCGGTGCGCTGGGCCCGATCCGGGTGCTGATCAACTTCCCCGACGGCGGGGCCGCGTCCCCGGAACACAGCCACACCGTCGGGGCGGTCCGCCAGCGGATGGCCCAGGCGCCCAACATCGTCTCGGTGTCGCCGCCGCAGTTCGCCGAGGACAACGGCAGCGCGTTGCTGTCGGCCGTGCTGTCGGTGGACCCCGAGGACATGAAGGCGCGCGAAACCGTGGGCTGGATGCGCGCCGAGCTGCCCAAGGTGTCCGAGGCGGGCACCGCGCGGGTCGACGTCGGCGGCCCGACCGCGCTGATCAAGGACTTCGACGACCGGGTCTCGGCGACCGAACCGCTGGTGCTCGGCTTCGTCGCGCTGATCGCGTTCGTGATGCTGCTGGTCTCCATCCACTCGGTGTTCCTGGCGCTCAAGGGCGTGCTGATGACGTTGCTGTCGGTCGCCGCCGCTTACGGCAGCCTGGTGATGGTGTTCCAGTGGGGGTGGCTGCGCGATCTCGGGTTCGCCCAGATCAGCTCGATCGACAGCACCGTTCCCCCGCTGGTGCTCGCGATGACCTTCGGGCTGTCGATGGACTACGAGATCTTCCTGCTGACCCGCATCCGGGAGCGCTTCCTGCATTCCGGCAACACCCGCGACGCGGTGGCCTACGGCGTCAGCACCAGCGCCCGCACCATCACCAGCGCGGCGCTGATCATGATCGCGGTGTTCGTCGGCTTCGCGTTCGCGGGCATGCCGCTGGTGGCCGAGATCGGGGTGGCCTGCGCGGTGGCCATCGCGGTGGACGCCACCGTGGTGCGCCTGGTGATGGTGCCGGCGTTGATGGCGATGTTCGCCCAGTGGAACTGGTGGCTGCCGCCGTGGCTGTCGCGGGTCCTGCCGTCGGTGGACTTCGACCGGCCGCTGCCGGAGGTCGACCTGGGCGACGTCGTGGTGATCCCCGACGACATCTCGGCGCTCACCGCGCCCAGCGCCGACCTGCGGATGGTGCTCAAGTCCGCCGCCAAGCTCAAGCACCTGGCGCCGGACGCCATCTGCGTCACCGATCCGCTGGCGTTCACCGGCTGCGGCCGCACCACGGCGGCCGGCGCGGACCCGGCCCGGGGCCTGGGGCCCGGGCAGATCCCGCACCAGGTGGCGCTGCGCGAGGAGAAGGTCGGCGTCGCGGCGGGCCCGGGCGAAAAGACCGGCAGCAACGGTCACACCAACGGTTCGGCGGGGGCCAAGAAGCCGGCCGCGCGCAATGGGCGCAACGGCATCGCCAAGGCCATCGCCGGGGCCGACCGGCCCGTGCACCCGGTGACGCTGTGGCGGGGACGGCTGTCGGTGGCGCTGGACGCGCTGCAGACGGACCCGGACAGCGGGGCCGACCGGCCGCGGTTTCGGCGGCGCAGCCCGGTGGAGACCACCAATGTGCAGCTGCCCACCGGCGACCGGTTGCTGGTCCCGACGGGCGCCGAGGCGCTGCGGCTGAAGGGCTATTTGCTCATGTGCCGTAACAGTCGCCGCGATTACGCCGACTTTGCAGACATGGTGGATGCGTTGGAACCCGAGACCGCCGCGGTGGTGCTGGCCGGAATGGACAGGTATTACTGTTGTGAATCATCCAGGCGGCAATGGATCGCCACCCAGTTGGTCCGCCGGCTCGCCGATCCCGATCCGTGCGATTACCCGGATGACCAGGGGCCGGACGCCGACGCACCCGCGGACTGGGAGCAGATCAGGCAGCGCTGCCTGGCCGTGGCCGTCGCGATGCTGGAGGAGGCGAGGTGACGTTGGCACCCGACCGACGCCCGGCTTCGCCGCCGCACCGGCCGGCCCCGGGGGACCAGCGCAACCGCGGCGGCGGGCCGTCCGCCCCGCTGCCGGACCTCGACCAGCCGGTGGAATTCTGGCCGACCGCCGCCATCCGTTCGGCTCTGCAGAGCGGTGACATCGCCACCTGGAAGCGCATCGCCGGCGCGTTGAAGCGCGACCCCTACGGCCGCACCGCGCGCCAGGTCGAAGAGGTGCTCGACGGCACCCGGCCCTACGGCATCGCCAAGGCGCTGTGGGAGGTACTCGAGCGTGCCCGCGCCCACCTGGAGGCCAACGAGCGCGCCGAGGTGGCTCGCCACGTGCGGCTGCTCATCGATCGGTCCGGCCTGGGCCAGCAGGAGTTCGCGTCCCGCATCGGGGTCAGCGCCGAGGAGCTGGGCAGCTACCTGGACGGCAGCACCAGCCCGACGGCCGCGCTGATGATCCGGATCCGCCGGCTGTCCGACCGGTTCGTCAAGGTGAAGTCCGCCCGCTCCGCCGAATCCAACTGAGCCTCATCCGATCGGTCATCTGATCGGCAGCACGTCGGCGACCAGCCAGTCGCCGCCCCGCTTGGTCAGCGTCACCCGCAGCGCCGGCGCGGCCTGGCTGGGCGGCTGCCCGGGCGCGTTCTGGGTCACCCGCAGGATCACCGCCACGCTGGCCGCCGCGGGGCCGAGGGCCTCGACGCCGGCCGACACCGTGGCCGCCTGCGCGGTGACGTTGTGCTGGGCCAGCTCGGCGCTGGACTTGGTGTACTGCTCCTTGAACGCCGCGGCGTGTTCGGGCACCACCATCGCCGCGGCCCGGTCGATGGCGCCGGTCGGTGCGGTCGGGCTGAACGAGGCCATCGACTCGGCCATGCCGGTGGCGATCGCGACGACCTTGTGGGAGTCGTCGGTGAAGTCACGGTCGGCCCTGGTCCAGTGCGTGTAGCCGGTCGCGACGGCCGCCGCCAGCGCGGCCGTGCACAGCAGCACCACCGCCAACCGCAGCCCCGGCGCGTCGTCGTCGGTGCCGAGGCTGACCGAATCGCGGCGCAGCAGCCAGAAATTGATCAGCACGCCCTCGACGATCAACAACACCAGCACCGAGCAGGCCGACACCCACCACAGCGGCCAGCCGAGCACCACGCCGATGGCCAGCAGGGCCGCAATCGCGGCCACCGGGGCCGCGATGTCGAAGGCGAACAACCGCCAGATGTTTCTCATCGCATCTCTCACCTGATCGAGGACAGCCCGGAGATCATCAGCTTGCCGTCCACGTCGGAGACGTCCAGGCGCAGGCTCCAGTGCACGGTCTGCGGCTTGGCGCCGACGTTTTCGCTCACCGAGGTGGCGACCAGCAGCACCGAGTCGGTGCGGGTGGCGAACGGCGGCAGCTTGGTGGTGACCGGCGGCCGCGCGGCGCCCGGCTGGGCGTCCAGGTCGTGGTGCACGGTTTCGATCGCCACCGCGTCCACCCGCCCGCTGCTCTTGGACTGCAGCTTCTCCACCACCGCCCGGTAGGGCTGCACCGCGGCGTCGAAGTCGGTGTTGAGCTCGCCGACCGTGCCGTCGTGCAGCCGCTGCAGGCTGGCGTCGACGTTGCCGCTGTTCATGTTGATCAGCACGTTCGCCCAGTCCGCGGCGGTCCGCATGACCCGGCTCAAATAGCTGCGCTCGGCGACCTGGTCGCGGTGGTCGGACCAGATCAGGGCGGCGAGCACCACCGCGGCCACGGACAGCACGCCGAGAACCGTTGAGGCGACGCCGTAATGGGAGAAGATTCGGCCGTCCGCGGCTTCGGGCGGTTCGTCGGCATCGGAATCTTGTTCGGCAGGTGGCTCGGTTCGCTCGCCGTCGGACATGGCCCGATCGTCGCACCCGGCAGAGATGGAAGGATGGCGGGGTGACGAATACGGCCATCCGCTCGGGGATCGACCTGAGCCATGTCGACGACAGCATCCGCCCGCAAGACGACCTGTTCGGTCACGTCAACGGCCGCTGGCTGGCCGAATACGAGATACCCGCCGACCGGGCCACCGACGGCGCCTTCCGGCAGCTCTACGACCGCGCCGAGGAGCAGGTGCGCGACCTGATCGTCGAGGCCAGCGAGCAGGGTGCGGCCGCCGGCGGTGACGACGCCCAACGCATCGGCGACCTGTACGCCAGCTTCCTGGACGAGGACACCGTGCAGCGCCGCGGCCTGCAGCCCCTGCTCGACGAGCTGGCGCTCATCGACGAGGCCGCCGACGCCGCCGCCCTGGCGGCGGTGATGGGTGCGCTGCAGCGCACCGGCGTCGGCGGCGGCGTCGCGCTGTATGTGGACACCGACGCCAAGAACTCGGCCCGTTACCTGGTGCACGTCACGCAGTCCGGCATCGGCCTGCCCGACGAGTCGTACTTCCGCGACGAGCAGCATGCCGAGGTGCTGGCCGCCTACCCCGGACACATCGCCCGGATGCTGCGCCTGGTATTCGGCGGTTCGGCCGACGACCACGCCGAGACCGCGGCCCGCATCGTGGCCCTGGAGGCCAAACTGGCTGCCGCGCACTGGGATGTGGTCAAGCGTCGCGACGCCGACCTCACCTACAACCTGCGCACCTTCGCCGACCTGCGCACCGAGGGCAGCGGCTTCGACTGGGACGGCTGGCTGCAGGCGCTGGGCGCCACACCCGACGCGGTGGCCGAACTCGTTGTGCGTCAACCCGATTACCTGACCGCCTTCGCGGCGCTGTGGGAAAGCCTGGACCTCGACGAGTGGAAATGGTGGGCGCGGTGGCGAGTCATCCGGGCCCGCGCCGGCTGGCTGACCGACGAGCTGGTGGCAGCCGACTTCGACTTCTACGGTCGCCTGCTGACCGGTGCCGAGCAGATCCGCGACCGGTGGAAGCGGGCGGTCTCCCTGGTCGAGAGCCTGATGGGGGACGCCGTCGGAAAGCTCTATGTGGCACGGCATTTCCCGCCCGGAGCCAAGGCCCGCATCGACGAGCTGGTGAGCAACCTGCGGGCGGCCTACCGGATCAGCATCAGCGACCTGGACTGGATGACACCGCAGACCCGGCAGCGGGCGCTGGCCAAGCTGGACAAGTTCACCGCCAAGGTCGGCTACCCGGCCAAGTGGCGCGACTACTCCGCGCTGGTGATCGACCGGGGCGACCTGTACGGCAACTACCAGCGGGGCTACGCCGTCAACCACGACCGGGAGCTGGCCAAGCTCGGCGGGCCGGTGGACCGCGACGAATGGTTCATGACGCCGCAGACGGTCAACGCGTACTACAACCCGGGCATGAACGAGATCGTGTTCCCGGCGGCCATTTTGCAGCCGCCGTTCTTCGACGCCGAGGCCGACGACGCCGCCAACTACGGCGGCATCGGCGCGGTGATCGGCCACGAGATCGGCCACGGCTTCGACGACCAGGGCGCGAAATACGACGGCGACGGCAACCTGGTCGACTGGTGGACCGACGCCGACCGGACCGAATTCGCTGCCCGCACAAAGGCTCTCATCGAACAGTACGATGCCTACACGCCGCGCGGACTGCCCAGCGGCTACCACGTGAACGGGGCGTTCACGGTCGGGGAGAACATCGGCGATTTGGGCGGCCTGTCGATCGCGCTGCTGGCCTACCAGTTGTCGCTGAACGGGCAGCCCGCCCCGGTGATCGACGGCCTGTCCGGGGTGCAGCGCGTGTTCTACGGCTGGGCGCAGGTGTGGCGAACCAAATCCCGTGAGGCCGAAGCGATCCGGCGACTCGCGGTGGACCCGCACTCACCGCCGGAGTTCCGCTGCAACGGCGTGATCCGTAACATGGACGCCTTCTACGATGCCTTCGAGGGTGCCGACGAGGGCGCGCTGTTCCTGGAGCCCGACCGGCGGGTCAAGATCTGGAACTGACGGGCACGGGTTCGATCCGCGCCGGGACGTGCTTGTGCCACGGTGTGCCGGCGTAGGGGTCGCGCCACTGCGTGGAGGTCAGCGCGTTCGGCGCCACCCCGGGAACGACGGTGCGCCCGTCGTCGCCGACGTAGTCCAGCCCAAAACCGTTGGGCAACGCGGCATGACCGGCCAGCATGGTCTCGCTGATCTCGACGGTGGCCTCGGCGCTGCCCGCCGCGGTGCTGATCCGGGCGCGGCACCCGTCGGCCAGCCCGAGGGCCTGGGCGTCTTCGACGCTGACCCGCAGCGCGCCCTCGGCATCGCGTTTGCGCCAGGACGGGTCGCGGAAGATGTCGTTGGCGGTATAGGCGCGCCGCTCCCCCACCGATAGCACGATCGGGAACTCTTCGGTGGTCAGCCGCGGCGGGCCGCTCGACAGCTTCGCCAATTCCTGTAGCATCGCCGGGATTTCGAGCGCGATCTTGTGGTCGGGATGGCCGATCAGGGTGAAGTCGTCCGCGTAGTCGTGCACGGTGAACGTCACCCCCGACGGGTTGTCCAGGATGGCGTCGAACAGCGCGTTGCCGTCGGCGTGACCGGCGCGGCGCACCGCCTCCGGATAGGTCAGCGCGGTCTTTTGGGCCAGGCCCCACAGCGCGGCGGCGCCACGCAGTCCGTCCGGCAGGGTGGGCCCCAGCGTTTCGTACAGCACAAACGGAAGTAGCTGCGCCACAGTCGGATTGGTGGACACAGCGGTCAGGAACGCTTCGGTGTAGGCGTGCCGGCCGCGCCGCGCGGCGTCGTGCAGCGGCCGCAGATCCGCCTCCGTCACCACGCCGAGCGCCCGCACCAGCCGGGCCCAGATCTCGGGTTCGGGCAGCGTGCCCGGCAGCGGCGTCAGCAGCGGGCGGCGCAGCTGAAAGGTGTTGCGCGGGAACTCCAGGTTGAAGAAGGTGGCCTCGGGCTTCTCGAACTGGGAGGCGGCCGGCAGCACATAGTGCGCCAGCCGGGCCGTCTCGGTCATCGCCACGTCCATGACCACCATCAGTTCCAGCGACGCGAAGGCCTCCCGGCACGCCGCCGAATTGGCCAGCGAGTGCGCGGGATTGCTGCTCTCCACGATCATGGCCCGGAACCGGTCCGGGTGATCGGTCAGGATCTCCTCGGGCACCACGTTCGACGGCACCAGGCCGGAGATGATGGGCGCGCCGGTGACCGGGGTGCGCCCGGAGAACTGGCCGAACAGCGGCGCGAACGACGAATGCAGATGCTGGCCACCGCGTTTCGCGAAGTTCCCGGTCAGGATCCACAGCAGCTTATTCAGGTAGGAGCACAGCGTGCTGTTGGGTGCCTGCTGCACGCCGAGATCCTCGAACACCGCCACGCTGTCCGCGGTGCCGATGCGCCGCGCCGCGGTGCGCAGCAGCTCCTCGTCCACCCCGCAGTGCGCGGCGTACTCGCACACCGCCACGTCACGCAACGCCTGGCGGACGGCGTCGGCGCCGCGCACGTGCTCGGCGAGAAAGGCTTCGTCGCAAAGGTTTTCCTGGACGAGGACCGCGGCCAGCGCGGCCAGGCACCACGCGTCGGTGCCGGGACGCACCCGCAGGTGGAAGTCGGCCATCTTGGCGGTGTCGGTGACGACGGGATCGATGACGATCATCGACCGCGCCGGATCCTTCGCGATCTCGTTGAGCACCACCCGGGCGCGCGGAAAGCTCTGCGACATCCACGGATTCTTCCCGACGAACACCGCGACCTCGGCGTGCTCGAACTCGCCGCGGGTGTGACCGCCGTACAGCTGGCCGTCGATCCAGGACTCCCCGGTTTTCTCCTGCGCCAACGCATTCGACCGGTAGCGCGAGCCCAGCGCCTTCAGGAAGGCGCCGCTGTAGGCCCCGCCCAGATGGTTGCCCTGCCCGCCGCCGCCGTAGTAGAAGATCTTGTCGCCGCCGTAGCTGTCGCGAATGCGCTTGAACCCCTCGGCGATCTCGACGATCGCGGTGTCCCAGTCGATCTCCTCGTAGCTGCCGTCGGGGCGGCGGCGCAGCGGCGAGGTCAACCGGGCGCGGCTGTTCTGGTAGTGGTCCAGCCGCAGCGCCTTGTTGCAGGTGTAGCCCTGCGAGGCGGGGTGCGCCTTGTCGCCGCGGATGCGGGCCAGCCGGCGGTCTTCCACTTGGACGACGATGCCGCAGTTGCATTCACAGAGGATGCAGGCGCTGGGTTGCCATTCACCGGTCATGTCGGGATTTCCTTCCTGCGGCGGTTTCGCCGGCAAGTTCTGCGGCCAGCAGGTCGCGCAGTTGGCGGTGCACGACGTCCAGGGGTGCCGGGTCGCGGCGCGCCCGGGCCAGCACGATCGCGCCCTCCAGCGCGCTGGTGGCCAGCACCGCCAGCTCGGCGGCGCGGCGCCGTCGTATGCCGTCGGCGATGAAGCGCTGCGCGATCAGGTCGGTCCAGCGGTCGAAGGCCGCGGCGGCACGCTCGATCACCGGCCGCTCGGCGTCGGATTGTTCACCCGCTTCCACGGCGACCGCTACCACCGGGCAGCCCGCGCGAAAGTCGCTGTCGCGCAGCTGTTCCCGATAGGTGTCGATCAAGGTGTCCAGCAGCCGGGCGCCGCTCTCGGCCCCGGCGATCACGGCGGCGACGTACTCGCCAGCGAAATCGACTGCCTCACAAAGCAATTGGGTGCGGCCACCGGGAAAGTAGTGGTAGGCCGATCCGCGCGGCGCGCCGCTGTGCTCGAGCACGTCGGAGATCGCCGTGGCGTGCGCCCCGCGCTCCCTGATCAGCAGCGCGGCCGAGACCACCATCTTTTCGCGCGGACTGCGCATCGTCGCTCCTCGGGCCGGATATGTATGATGCTATACATAATCGCGGGCGCCGCGAAAGCCCCAGCGCCTGCTGGGGCAATCCGGAGCTAGCCCGCCGGGCGGTCCAGAGCTAGTTCATCCAGTCGGCGGAGCCGTCGTTCTTCTTGTAGTCGCCGCCGCTGGAGTTCTTCACGATGATCGGGTCACCCGGACCGAAGTTGTCGAAGAACCACTTGGCGTTGGCGGGGCTGATGTTGATGCAGCCGTGGCTGACGTCGCGCTTGCCCTGGTCGTCCACCGACCACGGCGCGCTGTGCACGTAGTCGCCGACGTTGTCGAACCGGACCGCGTCCTCCACGGTCACCTTGTAGCCGTAGGTCGAGTTCACCGGGACGCCGTAGGTCGACGAGTCCATCACCACCGACGCCTTCTTGTCCTGCACGTAGTAGGTGCCGTTGGGGGTCTGGTGGTTGCCGGCCGTCATGCCCATCGACATCGGGAACGTCTTCTCCACGGTCCCGTTGCGGGTGACGGTCAGCTGATGGGTGGCGTCGTCGGCGGTGGCCACCAGCGTGTCCCCGGTCTGGAAGTTGGTCACCGTCCCGCCCGCGTCCACGGTGACCGCGGTGTGGGCGGGCCAGAAGCTCAGCGGGCGCCAGCGCAGCTGGGTCGGGGTCATCCAGTAGAACTTGCCCGGCACCGGCGGCACCGACGAGACGTGCACGGCGCTGATCGCGGCGCCGGCGTCGTCGACCCGGCCCGGGAAGTTGATGATGATCGGCTGGGCCACGCCCACCGTCGAGCCGGTCTTGGGCACGAACGTGGGCGGGCCGAACGGCGGCGTGCCGGTGAACGGGGTGGGGTCCTGTCCGGCGGCCGGGGCGGCGGCCGGTTGCGCGGCGGGGGGCAGCCACGGCGCCGGCGGGGCGGCCGGCGGCGGTGGTGCCAGCGGGTCCGGCGGGGGCGGGGGCGCCAGCGGATCCGGCGGAGCCGGCGGGCCGGGCGGGGCTGCCACCGCGCCCGGATCGGCGGGAGCCGGGTCCGGGTCGGCCAGCGCGGGACCGGCGCTGAGCACCAGCGCCAAGCCGACGACCGACACCACGGCGGCGTTCAGAGCGGCGAAGAGTGTTCCCCTCGTCCAGCCCGACATAGGCATACCTCCACTCATGTTCTCGACCACAGTGTCGCATAGCAGGCTTGCCAGCTACCGTCGCCGACGGCCGCGCCCGCCCCGGAAAGGGCCGTGATTACCGCGTCGAGCAGGGCGGTTATGAATCGCGTGAGCTTGTCGGGGCAACGTCCAGCATCCGCCGGTTGGCGGCGATGCCGACCAGCGCCACCGCCATCAGCACCCCGGAAGCGCTCAGCATCAGGATGACGCTGCGCTCATAGAGCAGCCCGCCCAGCAGCGACCCGGCCATGATGCCCACCTGGAAGGCCGTCACGTACAGCCCCGAGGCGCCGTCCGGGTCGTCGGCCCCGTTGCGCATCGCGGCCGACTGCATCATCGGCGACACCGCGGTGGCCATCGCTCCCCACAGCACGATGGCGGCGGTCCCGATCAGCGCGGTCGTCGCCCCGGTCGGGCCGCCGAACGCCAGCGCGGTCAGCACCGCGAAGGCGGCCGTCAAACCCGTCATGCACAGGATCACCGCACTCTTGGGCCGGTGGTCCAGCGGCCGCGCGACCAGCGGCACCGACAGCAGCCCGGCCAGCCCGTAGGCGGCCAGCACCCAGGCCAGGGTCGGCCCGCGCACCCCGACTACGTTGCGGATGATCTCGACGATGAAGGTGTAGGACACGAAATGGCCGGTCACCGCCACCATGGCCAGCAGGCTCACGGTGATCAGCCGGCCGTTGCGGTGGTGCCGCGAGCGTGGCCCGACGTGCGCCAGCTGATGCTCGGTGAGCACCATCTCCGGCAGCATCAGCCGGGCCACGACGGTGACGACGGCGGCCGCGACGGTGACGCACACGACGGCCAGCCGCCAGCCCCACATCAGGCTCAGCGCCGCGGTCAGCGGGCTGCCCACCACCAGCGCCAGGCTGGTGCCGACGTAGATCGACATGGTGGCGCGCCCGGCGTGGCTGGGCGGCACCAGCCGGGTGGCGATCGGCGCGATCACCGACCACAACAGGCCGTGGGTGATCGCGCACAGCACCCGCCCGGCGGCCAGCACCGCGAAGTTGGGCGCCAGCGCCGAGATCAGCTGGGAGGCGGTCAGGCAGGTCAGGCTCGCCACCAGCACCCGGCGGCGCGGCAGGTGCGCGGTCCAGCGCACCAGCGGGATCGTGGTCAGGGCCGCCACCAGCGCATACCAGGACAGCAGGGTGCCCACCAGGACCAGGCTGACCTGCAGATTGCGGGCGATCGCGGGCAGCGCGCCGACCGGCAGGATCTCGGCGGTGACATAGGTGAAGGCCGCGGCGGCGAGAATGGCGAGCTGAGCCGCGATCCGTGGGGTCCACGTCCGCGCGGCTGCGTTGGCGGTTTCGGCAGTCATCACAGTCATCGCTTGGGTGTGCGCAGTCGGCTAAGCAATGCCGCAAACCAGATCGCGCTCCCCTACCGTACGCATACCGGTCGCCGGTTCATCCATCTTGGCCGGGCAACACGCCCGGGCGATCAGGAGCGAACCAGGCGCGCGATGGCGGCGGACGCCTCGGCGAGCTTCTCGTCCGCGTCGTCGCCGCCGCCGGCCACCGCACGGGTGACGCAGTGGCCCAGGTGCTCGTCGAGCAAATTCAGGGCGACCGAGCGCAGCGCGCTGTTGACGGCGCTGATCTGAGTGAGGACGTCGATGCAGTACTTGTCCTCCTCGATCATCCGGGCGATGCCGCGCACCTGGCCCTCGATGCGCCGCAGCCGCTTGGCGTAGTTGTCCTTCTGCTGCGAGTACCCGTGTTCGTTGGTCATCGTCGTTTCACCCCTGCCGATCTGGCTGCCCCGCGGCGGCATCACCCGGCCCCAGCTTATACCCCGCCCCGGTATAACCCCGGGAGCTGGTATCGCGACTGGCCAGCGCATACTTGAACGATGCCCACCACCGATTCGGCGCGCGCCGCCGACATCAAGCAGCCCGACATCAAGCCGCGCAGTCGTGACGTCACCGACGGCCTGGAGAAGGCCGCCGCCCGGGGGATGCTGCGGGCGGTAGGCATGGGCGACGAGGACTTCGCCAAGCCGCAGATCGGGGTGGCGTCGTCCTGGAACGAGATCACGCCGTGCAACCTGTCGC
Source organism: Mycobacterium timonense (assembly GCF_025821985.1). Taxonomy (NCBI): domain Bacteria; kingdom Bacillati; phylum Actinomycetota; class Actinomycetes; order Mycobacteriales; family Mycobacteriaceae; genus Mycobacterium; species Mycobacterium timonense. The sequence goes on from NZ_JACKSY010000104.1 coordinate 600,802, forward strand.
TGGACCGGCTGGCCAAGGCGGTCAAGGAAGGCGTCTTCGCCGCGGGCGGCTACCCGCTGGAGTTCGGCACCATCTCGGTGTCCGACGGCATCTCGATGGGCCACGAGGGTATGCACTTCTCGCTGGTGAGCCGCGAGGTGATCGCCGACAGCGTCGAGACGGTGATGCAGGCCGAGCGCCTGGACGGCTCGGTGCTGCTGGCCGGCTGCGACAAGTCGCTGCCCGGCATGCTGATGGCCGCGGCCCGCCTGGACCTGGCCTCGGTGTTCCTCTACGCCGGCTCGATCCTGCCCGGGGTGGCCAAGCTGTCCGACGGCAGCGAGCGCGAGGTGACGATCATCGACGCGTTCGAGGCTGTCGGCGCGTGCGCGCGCGGGCTGATGCCGCGCGAGGACGTCGACGCCATCGAGCGGGCCATCTGTCCCGGCGAGGGCGCCTGCGGCGGCATGTACACGGCCAACACCATGGCCAGCGCCGCCGAGGCGCTGGGCATGTCGCTGCCGGGCAGCGCGGCCCCGCCGGCCACCGACCGCCGCCGCGACGGCTTCGCCCGGCGCAGCGGCCAGGCCGTCGTCGAGCTGCTGCGCCGCGGCATCACCGCCCGCGACATCCTCACCAAGGAGGCGTTCGAGAACGCGATCGCGGTGGTGATGGCGTTCGGCGGCTCCACCAACGCGGTGCTGCACCTGCTGGCCATCGCCCACGAGGCCGACGTGGCGCTGTCGCTCGACGACTTCAGCCGGATCGGGTCGAAGGTGCCGCACCTGGCCGACGTCAAGCCGTTCGGCCGGCACGTGATGACCGACGTCGACCACATCGGCGGCGTGCCGGTGATGATGAAGGCGCTGCTGGACGCCGGGCTGCTGAACGGCGACTGCCTGACGGTGACCGGTGCGACGGTGGCGCAGAACCTCGCCGCGATCGCCCCGCCCGACCCGGACGGCAAGGTGCTGCGGGCGCTGAGCGATCCGCTGCACCCGACCGGCGGCATCACCATCCTGCGCGGGTCGCTGGCGCCCGAGGGCGCGGTGGTCAAGTCCGCCGGCTTCGATTCCGACGTGTTCGAAGGCACCGCAAGGGTTTTCGACGGTGAGCGGGCCGCGCTGGACGCGCTGGAGGACGGCACCATCACCAAGGGCGACGCGGTGGTGATCCGGTACGAGGGCCCCAAGGGCGGGCCCGGGATGCGCGAGATGCTCGCCATCACCGGCGCCATCAAGGGCGCCGGGCTGGGTAAGGACGTGTTGCTACTCACCGACGGCCGCTTCTCCGGCGGGACGACGGGACTGTGTGTCGGCCACATCGCGCCCGAGGCGGTGGACGCCGGGCCGATCGCCTTTCTGCGCGACGGCGACCGCATCCGCCTGGACGTCGCCAACCGGGTTCTGGACGTACTCGTCGATCCGGCCGAATTCGACTCTCGGCGAACAGGTTTCACCCCGCCACCGCCCCGCTACAAGACCGGGGTGCTGGCTAAGTACGTCAAGCTGGTCGGTTCTGCGGCGATCGGCGCCGTCTGCGGCTAGCCTGGCCGCCTTGCGCTTTCGGCCTTCGGCGCGAGCGTGCCGTTAGCGACCACGCACGCTCGCGACCGAAAGTGGATCAGCCGGCCGATGCGCGGGTGCGCATGCCGAAGTAGGTGGCGTTGAGACCCAGGAACGTCAACAACGCACCCGCCACGACATTCGACCAGGTCATGCCGGCGGTCAGCACGACGCCCGGCAGGATCCAGGTCGACACGATGACCCACGCGCCCAGCACCGGCAGCGTCCAGGTCATGCCGTGCGCACGGTCCAGCGTCGTCGCGAACCCGTAGGCCAGGAACGCCGCCGCGATCCCGGCGATCAGGTCGGACGTGGCCAGCGATGCCGTCGCGCTGAACCCGACGATCCACGGTGAGGCCGCCACGTACAGGCCGGCCAGCAGCGCAAGACCGAAGGTGAAGTGCGCACTCATCGACTCGGCGACGCGTTCGTAGCGGGCCCGCAGAGCCAACAAATCGGGGTGGTGATCGATTGATGAATGGACTGTACTCATTTTGTGACCTTTCTGTTATGCGGCAAGCCTTTTGAGCGGACCGCACCCATCCATCTGTGATCAAGATTACGCCCGCTCGACGGCCGCCAGCAACGAAAACCGGCGCCGGCCCAGCGCCCCAACCCGCGCCGAGCGTGGGGCCTCAGCGGCGCCGAGCGTGGGGCCTCAGCGGCGCCGAGCGTGGGGGATATGCGGCGCCGAGCGTGGGGCCTCAGCGGCGCCGAGCGTGGGGGATATGCACGCGATTGGGGTCGAATTCGTGCATATCCCCCACGCTCGCGAAACCGGTTCGGCGCCTGCGGCGTAACGTGGCGGGGCATGGACATCGCCGACCGGTTGCGGCTCGATGTTCCGGTCGGGCAGGCCGGGATGGGCGGCGGGCTGGCCGGTGCGCCGCTGGCGGCCGCAGTCGCCGCGGCGGGTGGCCTGGGCACGCTGGGCATCACCACCCCCGGCCGGATCAAAGCCTCGATCCAGCGGGTGCGTGAGCAGGCGCCCGGGCGCGCGGTCGCGGTAAACCTGTTGCTGCCCTTTACCCGTCGCCGCCACGTCGCGGTCTGCGTCGAGGCCCGGGTGGACGTCGTCGTGCTGGCGTTCGGCGAAAACCGCGGGCTCGTCGCGCACCTACGGCAGGCCGGCGCCTTCGTGTTCGTGATGGTCGGCACCGTGGCGCAGGCCCGCGCCGCAATCGCCTGGGGCGCCGACGGTTTGATCGCCCAGGGCCGCGAGGCCGGCGGCCATCTGGTGGGGACCATGGCGGCCCTGGACTTCCTGCCGCACGCGCTCGCCGCGGCCGCCGGCCGCCCGGTGTTCCTGGCCGGCGGCATCGCCACCGCCGCCGACAGCCGCGCCGCCCTGGGCGCCGGCGCCGACGGCGTCATCGCCGGCACCCGATTCCTGCTGACGCACGAGGCCGATGCGAGCCGCGGGTATCAGCAGCGAGTCCTGCAGGCGGACAACACGATCGAAACCAACCTGTTCGGGCTGAGCTGGCCGCTGCGCCATCGGGTGGTGCCCAACGCCGCCACCCGCCGGTGGTGCGGCGCCGACGGCAAGGCCAGGGCGCTGCCCGCCGCGCTCAACGCGGCGAGCCGCCCGCTGTCGGCGCTAGGCTATTTCGACGCGGGCGCAATGCTGCGCCTGCAATCGCCGCGCCGTCCGCTGTTCACCCCGCTGGCACCGGTGGCCGGCGTGCCGGATTCGCTGCTGGACAGCGCCGCGCTCTACGCCGGCGAAACCGCCTCGCGCATCGGCGAACTCACCTCCGCGCGCCAGGCCGTCGCCGACCTCACCCCGCGCTGAGGCCTAGCGCACCACCGCAAACGCGAAGCCGTCCCAGTGCTTGGCGCCGACCGTCTGGATCACCGCGGTGTCCAGCCGCGGGTGCTCGCCCATCGCCTGCAGCGTTTGGCGCACCGCCCGCGCTGGGGCGTCGGCCTCCGGCTCGAGGATCTGGCCCTGACGAATCACGTTGTCCGCCACGATGACCGCGCCCGGGCGGGCCAGCCGCACCGCCCAGTCCAGGTACGCGGGATAGTTCTCCTTGTCGGCGTCGATGAACACCAGATCGAACGGACCGGTCACCGACGGCAGGGTGTCCAGCGCGGCGCCGACGATCACCTCCACCCGATCGGCCAGGCCGGCCCGCTGCAGGTTGGCGCGGGCGACCTCGGCGTGCTTGGGCTCGTATTCCAGCGTCACCACCCGCCCCTGCGGGCCGGCACCGCGGGCCAGCCAGATGGTGCTGAACCCGCCCAGCGTGCCGAGCTCGAGGATGCGTCGCGCACCCATGGCGGTGGCCAGCAGGCTGAGGAACTTCCCCTGCTGCACCGACACCGCGATCGGCGGTAGTCCGGCGGCGCTGCTGGCCTCGAGCGCGTCGATCACCGACGGGTCGCCGCCGACCACCGTGCTGTCCAAGAAGGCGTCGACGTCTTTGGGCGTTGGTTTCTCGGTCATGCGTCCAACGCTAGCCGCACCCGCGACGGTTCGCCGGACCGGTCGATCCGCCCGTTTACTACATACCCGTGGGGGGTATATAGTAGGGGTGCGGTCGACCCGCGCCGCACGAGTCACAACAGGAAGAAATGGGTGAGTCACATGGCAACTTACGAGTCCGGAACCCTGCTGACCTGCGGCCACGAGGGCTGCGGCTGTCGCGTCCGCATCGAGGTTCCCTGCCACTGCTCGGGTGCCGGTGAGGAGTACCGCTGCACCTGTGGCGACGCGCTGACCCCGGTCAAGTAGTCCGTTGACCCGCTCGTACGTTCGGGCGCCTCACCGCCCGAACGTACGAGCGGTCAGCTCGACCGTGGCCGTCGAGCGCAAGGAAGTGGCCGAAATCCCCAGCGCCACCGTATGACTGCCCGCGGCGATCCGCCAGCTTCGGATGCTGCCGTCGTAGTGGGCCAGCAGTCGCGGATCGGCGTCGATGGTCACGTGCCGGCTCTCGCCCGGGCCCAGCTCGACCCGCTCGAATCCCAGCAGCCGTAGGCACGGCTTCCCGGGCATCGCCGTCAGGTACAGCTGCGGTACATCCACCCCGGCGCGATCGCCGGTGTTGACCACGGTGAAGCCGGCGGTGATGGTGTCGCCGCCCCGCACGACCAGGTCGCGGTGTTCAAATCTGGTGTAGGACAATCCATGTCCGAAGGCGAACATCGGGACGTGGCCCTTGGCCGCGAACCAGCGGTAGCCGACGTCGGCGCCCTCGACGTAGTCGATGGTGCTCGGCGTTCCCCACGGTAGCCCGGCGCCGGGCAGCTGCGGGCGCGGCGTCTGGTGCAGGTCGACCGGGAAGGTGATCGGCAGCCGGCCGCCGGGATTCACCCGGCCGGTGAGCACCTCGGCGATGGCCGTGGCGCCGGCCTGACCCGGATACCACGCCTGCACAACGGCATTCACCGCTCCCAGCCACGGCATGGTGACCGGGTTGCCGGTCTGCAGCACCACCACCGTGTTGGGGTTGGCGGCCGCCACCGCGCCGATCAGCTCGTCCTGGCCCGACGGCAGCGACAGATCGGCGAGGTCGAAGCCCTCCCCTTCGGCGCGTACCGCGAACACGATCGCGATGTCGGCGCGTTGTGCCGCCGCCACCGCCTCGGCCGGGCTGATTCCGGGATCGAAGTCAATCGTGTTCTCGGGCAGAAGCTTTCGCAGTTCCTGCAGTGGACTCGACGGCAGCAGGTACAGGTTGCGCAGCCCGGCCTCCAGCCCTGTGCCGCCGATCGGCACCACGGCGGCATACCCGCCCGCCGGAACGACGGTGCTGGAACCGAAACCGGCCGGCACGCCCAGCTGCGCGTACCCGCCGATGACGGCGATGCGCGCCGGCGAGTCGGGGCGCAACGGCAACAACCCGCGGTTGGTCAGCAGCACGATGCCCTGCCGCGCGATGCGCAAGGCAATGTCGTTGTGGGCGTTTAGATCTGGTGCCGGCGCCCGGTCCGACCGGTCGACGCCGACGGCGAAGATGGAGCGCAGGATGCGCCGGACCATGTCCGAGAGCCGATCCTTGGGCAACCGGCCGTCGGCGTAGGCGTCGCGCAGCGGCGCACCGAAGGATTCGGCCTGCCACAGCAGCGCGTCGATCTGGGCGCCGCATTCCTGATCCGGACCGCCCAGGGCGCATTCCCAGCCCGGAGTGGCGCCCCAGTCCGACATCACCCAGCCGCGATACGCCCAGGCGTCCTTGAGGACGTCGTTGAGCAACACACTGTTCGCCGCGGCGTAGACGCCGTTGACCTTGTTGTATGCGGTCATCACCGCCCCGGGCTGGGCCCGTTCGATGGCCAACTCGAAGGCCAGCAGGTCGGATTCGCGGTGCGCGTCGGGGTCGATGACCGCGTCCAGAAAGTGGCGATTCGTTTCGTTGCAATTCAGCGAGTAGTGCTTGACGGTCGAGATGACGCCCTGTTGCTGGATGCCCGCGACCGACTCCGCGACCATGGCGGCGGTCAAAAGCGGGTCCTCGGAAAGGTATTCGAAGTTGCGGCCGTTGCGCGGGTCGCGGGCCAGGTTCATCGCCCCGGCCAGCTGGACGTTGAATCCGCGGCTGCGGGCTTCCCGGCCGATCAGTTCGCCCGCGGCGCGGGCCAGCGCCGGATCGAAGGTGGCGGCCAGCGCCAGGCCGGCCGGAAGCGCGGTGGCGGTGTCACCCGGACGGTAGCCGGGGTTGGTGACACCCAGTCCGGCGTCGCTCATCAGCAGCGGCGGCACGCCGAGGCGCGGCACCCCCGGCACGTAACCCGCGCTCATCGGCACGTCCGCCGGGATGCGCTCGTCGCGCACCGGCCACATGTCGCCGGCGCCCATCACCGCGACCAGCAGCGAGAACCGCTCGTCGTCGGTCATCTGGGCCTCGACCGTGCGCGCCCGCTCGTCCGGATCTTTCATCGCACACCCTCTTTGGCGTAGACGACGCGCAGCACATGCCCGACTTCGGGTCCCATCACCAGCTCCGTCAACTCGCAGATCGTCGCGACGAACTCCGGGCCGTGCGGCGGCCCGGCCCGGCACAAATGATGCGCCACTTCGTGCAGCACCACCAGCTCGCGCAGGGCCCACTCGGCGGTGTCGCGGTCGGGCACCGCGATAACGCCTGCGCCGTAGCGGTTTTCGTAGTGCGCGGCGGTGGCGGCCCGCCGCGGCCGCACCCGCAGCGGCGGCACATCGGGCCACCGTTGCCGCACCGCGGGCAGGGCCAGCACCTGGTCCACATAGCGTTGCACGGAGGGCACCGAGCCGAATCGGCCCTCCGGCGGCAGCGTCAGCCGGGTGCCGAAGAACTCCACCGCGGGTGACCCGTGCTCGGCGGCGCGGTCGAACAGCGTCCGGACGAACTCCTCGGCCGCATAGACCCTGGAGCGCTGAGAATCCCGCGGCGGGGAGTCCCCGGGGCTCACCCGCTCAGCGCGCTCCGCGCCCCGGGCAGCTCGGGGCTGCTGCCCAGCCGCGCCCGCCTTCCGGCCCGATCGCCCGCCCGCCGCGCCGCCGAGGAATATCCGGCCGACGCGCGACTGGCCTGCCAGGTTCCGCGCGCCTTCGACGCGCTGCGGTAGAAGTCCACCAGCTCGATTTCCTTGTCCCGCAAGGCAATAGCGGTGCCCGGCGTGCGACGACGGTCCTTGGTGGCTTCCTGGCGCGCCTGATCGCGGGCCTCGGCCAGCCGCTGGCCGACACGCGCCCCGAAGGCCAGCTGGAAGTTGAGCCGGGCGGTGATGGTCGGGGTCGGGCGGTGCGCTCCCGAGGCGAGGTAGGCGTCGGAGGCGCGGACCATCTGCACGACCAGGCTGGCATACAGGGCGTGACTGGCGTCGATGTCCTCGGCGAACCCGTAGGCGTAGACGAACGTCGAATTGGAGGCCACATCGCAGCGCACGTCGTTGGCCGCCGCGATCAGCACGAACAGCTGCACGTAGGTGCGCAACCCCTTGCTGCCCGCCGCGCCGATGGTGATGGTGCGCTGGGTCGGGGCCTGGGCCGCCGAACGTTGGGCCGAATGCGAGCGGGCCACCGCGAGGTCGATGGATGCGGCCGTCGCGAGCCGCTGCGCGGCCGACATGAACGCGTCGGCCTCGTGGCTGTTGTCGGTGCCTTCGGCCTGCCGCAGCAGCGCGGCGATGCGCGCCAGCATCTTGTCGTCACTCACTTGCGCCGCTCCTCCTCATCGCTGCGCTCTGCATCGTCGCCGGCGGAAATCACCCGCGCCGCTCCTCCTCATCGCTGCGCTCTGCATCGTCGCCGGCGGAAATCACCCGCGCCGCTCCTCCTCATCGCCAGCGGAAGTCATACGCGCCAACTTACGGGAGGGGTCCGACACGGGCGGCCTCACAGCCGAGCGGTGATCCAGCCGACCACATCGTCGAGCACCTGCTCGCGCTCGGGCTCGTTGAACACCTCGTGGTAGAGCCCCGGGTAGACCTTCAACTCGACGTCGGCCGAGCCCACGCATTCGACCAGGCGCCGGCTGCCGGCGACCGGGATCAACCGGTCGTCCGAGCCGTGCACGACCAGCAGCGGCGCCGTCAGCGCCGGGGCCCGCTGCGGCATCGTCTCACCCACCTGCAACAACGCGCGGCCCACGCCGGCCGGGACCTTGCCGTGGTACACCAGGAGATCGTTGCGGTAGGCGGCCACCACCTCGGGGTCCCGGGAGACGGCGTCGGCGTCGAGTTCCTGCGCGGGCAGCCCGGGCACGATCCCGCCGAGCACCTTGGCGGCCAGCGCCAGCAGCGGCGACACCTGGTCCTGGGCCGCCACCGCGGGACCGGACAGCACCATCAGGTCGTAGTTGTCGGGGCGCTCGACGCCGTAGGCGAACACGATCCCGCCGCCCATGCTGTGCCCGACCACGATGCACTTGAGGCCGTGATGCTCCCGGGTGGCGATGCCGACCAGGGTGTCGAAGTCGGTGGTGTATTCGTGGATGTCGCGCACCAACACCCGCTTGCCGCCGGAACGGCCGTGCCCGCGATGGTCCAGCGCGTAGGTGACCAGGCCGGCCGCACCGAAGCGCCGGGCGACGTGGTCGTAGCGGCGGGCATGCTCGCCGAAGCCGTGGGCCAGCACCAGCACCGCACGCGGCGCGACCTCCGGCGTCCAGACGTCATAGACGATGCGCACACCGCCGACGCCGTCGAAACTACGTTCGGTCCGGTTCACTGCGGGTCCCTCATCATTACCGGCAGCGTAATGGCTGCGGGTCCGCGCCGCGCTTGCAGACACTGCGTACGCTCATGCGGGTGAGCCTGCTCGCGCAAACCCCTGAAGGTGACTCGGTGGTGGGCGCCGATTTCACCGCGCACGCCGAACCGTACCGGCGTGAACTGCTGGCCCACTGCTATCGGATGACGGGATCCCTGCACGACGCCGAGGATCTGGTGCAGGAGACGCTGCTGCGGGCCTGGAAGGCCTACGACCGCTTCGAGGGCAAGTCCTCGGTGCGGACCTGGCTGCATCGCATCGCCACCAACACCTGCCTGAGCGCGTTGGAAGGCCGGCAGCGCCGGCCACTGCCGGTGGGACTGGGCGCCCCCAGCGCGGACCCCACCGCCGAGCTGGTCGAGCGTCGCGAGGTGCCCTGGCTGGAACCGCTGCCGGCGCTGTCCGACGACCCGGCCGACCCGTCGGTGATCGTCGGCTCGCGCGAATCGGTGCGGTTGGCGTTCGTTGCCGCGCTGCAATACCTTTCGCCGCGGCAACGGGCGGTGTTGCTGCTGCGCGACGTGCTGGGCTGGCGCGCCGCCGAGGTCGCCGAGGCGATCGGCACCACCACGGCCGCCGTCAACAGCCTGCTGCAACGCGCCCGCGCCCAGCTGGACGCCGTCGGGCCCAGCGCCGATGACCAACCGGCGCAGCCCGATTCGGCCGAGACCCAAGACTTGTTGGCGCGCTACATCGCCGCGTTCGAAAGCTACGACATCGACCGCCTGGTCGAGTTGTTCACCGCGGAGGCGATCTGGGAAATGCCGCCGTACACCGGGTGGTATCAGGGCGCGCGGACCATCGTCACCCTGATCCATCAGCAATGCCCGGCCGAGGGCGCCGGCGACATGCGCCTGCTGCCGCTGATCGCCAACGGCCAACCGGCGGCGGCCATGTACATGCGGGCCGGCGACGTCCATCTGCCCTTCCAGCTGCACGTGCTGGATGTGCGCGGGGACAGGGTTTCGCATGTGGTGGCCTTCCTCGACGACAGCCTGTTCGCCAAGTTCGGGCTGCCCGCCGCGCTGGGTCCCCGGCAGGAAGGTGTGCGCGCATGACGAGTTCCACCGTCGGGGTCACGCCGGTACCCGGCAACCCGCGGCTGTTGCTGAGCGCCTATGACCTTGCGACGGTCGGATACGTCGCCGAGGAGTTCTTCGTGTCCGCGACGGCGTCCCGTTACGGCCCGACGGGCGAGCTGGGCGCCGACGGGTGCTGGGAGGTAACCCGTTGCGGCGCCGCCGATTTCACCACCCGGGTCGTGGTGCTGACGCCCGCCGAGCCGGCCCGGTTCAACGGGACCGTGCTGGTGGAGTGGCTCAACGTGAGCGGCGGCATCGATGCCGCCGCGGTCTGGATGATGGCACACCGCGAGATCCTCCGCGCCGGTTACGCGTACGTCGCGGTGTCGGCCCAGCGGGTGGGCGTCGAGGGCGGCGAGAGCCTGCTCGGCGCGGACATGTCGCTGAAAAGCCAGGACCCGCAACGATATGCGGCGCTGCACCACCCGGGCGACGCGTTCAGCTACGACATCTTCTCCCAGATCGGCGGGCTGCTGAAAACCGGCGGGCACACGGCGATGCTGCGCGGCCTGCCGGCCCGACACGTGATCGCGCTGGGCGAGTCCCAGTCGGCGATGTTCCTCACCACCTACATCAACGCCGTCGACCCGCTGGCCGGCGTCTTCGACGGCTTCCTGGTTCATTCCCGGTTCGGGCCTGCCGCCCCGCTCGACGGGACCTCGATCTTCACCGAATCGACTGAGCCGCAAGCGGTGACATTCCGGCCGGAGCTGCGCGTCCCGGTGCTGACGTTGATCACCGAGACCGATGTGTTCGGCGGTCCGCGCGAGGGCTACTACTTCGCCCGCCAGCCCGACAACCCCAGGCTGCGGGTCTGGGAGATCGCCGGGGCCGCGCACGCCGACAACTACACGATTCAGGTGGCTTTCATCGACAGCGGCTCGGCGCCACTCGAGGACATCGTTTCCGGCTACGCGCCGACCAACATGCTGATGGGCCAGCAGTTGCCGCACTACATCAACTTCGGCCCGCAGCACCACTACGTGGTGCAGGCAGCGCTGGCGGCCCTGAACACCTGGGTCACCGCCGGCCAGCCGGCGCCGGGAGCCGAGCCGTTGCAGGTGCGGGAAGGCCCTGCGCCGCAACCGGTTCTGGACGGCAACGGGCTGGCCCGCGGCGGCCTCCGCACCCCGTGGGTGGACGTCCCGATCGCCCGAACCTCGGGGCTGGGCGGTCAGGAGAGCGTCATGTCGGCGATCTTCGGCTCCGGCGAACCGTTCGACGCCGCCACCCTCGAGCGGATGTATCCCGGTGGGCGGACCGAATATCTGGAGCGCTTCACCGTCGCGCTGGACGCGGCGATCGGCGCCGGGTTCATCCTGCCCGCCGACCGCGCCGAGATACTGCGGCTCGCCGCCGCGACGTTTCCGGGCTAGAACAGCCGGCTGTCCGGCGGTGGCCCCGGCACCGGGCGCACCAGCCCGGCCCCGGTGATCAGCGGCAGGTCCAGCGCCGACAGCAGGCCGGGCGGCGCCGCGCACACCGCCGGGATGGCGTTGACCATCCGCGACGACCCGGCAATCCGGGCTCCCAGATCGTGGTCGTGATCCTCGGCCATCTCGAATTCGCAGCGCATGCTGGGCGAACCCTCGATCTCCACCCGGTACAGACCGCGGCCCGACGCCAGCCCGTAGCCCAGGTCCTTGGGCGCGATAGCAATCCGCGGCTGGGGCCAATCCGGCGCCAGGTCGTCACGCATGCGGGTCACGTGATCGAGCACGAACGTCGGCTTCGCGCCGACGTAGCCGGTCAGCGTCGAGCGCATCGCGGCGATGGTCCCCGCCGCGATGTGACCGGTTGGCGTGTCGAAGGATTCGGGCGCCGGAATGCGCTCGTTGCTCTCCTCGATGTGGTCGATCTCGACGCCCAGTCCGGCGGCCAGCTGGTGCAGCACGGGACCCCAGCCGAAGGTGAAGATGCCCGGCTGGGCCGCGAATGCCGGGTGGTCCGGCGGCTGCCCGAACCCGAGGATCTCGTAGACGGCGGAGGCGTCCGGATAGGTCGCGTAGTTGAACATCTCGGTGACCCGCACCGATTCGATCACCCTCGACACGCCGGTAAGTACCAGTGGCAGAACGTCATTGGCGAATCCGGAGTCGATGCCGGTGGTGAAGAAGGACACCTGCCCCTCGAGCGCGGCCGCCCGCAGCGGCTCGGTGAAGGCGCTGTCGACGGCGTCGGGAAAGACGAGCGGCACCACCGAGCACGACACCACGTTCTTTCCGGCCCGCAGGATCGACACCATGTCCTCGACGGCCTCCAGCGGCCGCAGGTTGGCGCCGGCGGCGTATACCACGGCGTCGGCGTCGCCGGCGAGCATCGCCGCCGGGTCCTGGGTGGCCACCACGCCGACCGGCGCGACGCCGCACAGCTCTCCGGCATCCCGGCCGGCCTTGGCGTCGCTGTGCACCACCAGGTCGACCAGCTCCAGCTGCGGGTGGTCGATCACCCCGCGCAGGGCGATCACGCCCATCGAACCCGGGCCCCACACTCCCACCTTGTACACGCTCTTCTCCTAATATTAGGACGTCTTCTGCGGTATTTTGGACGGATAGTAGGAAGGCGACGGTGGCCAAGTCAATTGGTGAGACCCCGAGCAGGTCGGGCGTGAAATCGCCGCCGACCGCGCGGGTAATGGATGTGCTTGCGGCCGTGGCCGATTCACCCGGCGGCCTGACGTCGGCCGAGCTGGCCAAGGGCTGCGCGATCAGCAGTTCGACCTGCGCGCTGGTGCTGGCCGAGCTGGAACGGCGGGCCTGGGTGACGCGGCGCGACGATCGCCGCTACGTGCTGGGCAGCGGCCTGTTCGGGCTGGTGCACGGGCTGCGCGAGCAGTTCCCGCTGCTGGACCGCGGGCGCGACGCGCTGCGCTTGCTGCACGAGCGGCTCGGCGCGGGCTGCTCCATGTCGAAGATCGGCGCCCGGCACCTGACCACCGTCGACAGCGTCGGCCACGGCACCGACGGCGAACACGCCGTCGGACAGCGCTTCCCCATCGACCCGCCCTTCGGTCTGGTGGCGATGGCCTGGCGCGACGACGATGCCGTCCAGGCCTGGCTGCGTCGCGTGACGCCCCGGCTCACGCGCACCGAGATCGCCCAGCACCAACGGGTGCTCGCCGACATCCGGGCCCGCGGCTACGGCGCGTGGCGGTTCGACGACACGCACCGCTCCCTGCACAATCGGCTGGCCGAGGTGCTGGCATCGCTGGAGCCGACGGCCCAGGTCACCCGGCGGCTCACCACGCTGATGACCATGGTGACCCTGCGCTCCGTCACCGATGTCCTCGAAACAGAGTTGTCCACAACGGAATTCGTGGTGCTTCCGATCTTCGGCCACGACGGCCAGCCGGAATACCAAATCGAGATCCACCTCGGTCACTCGGTCGGCTTGACCCTGCCCGAACTCGACGACGCGCTGGAACAGGCCCGGCGGCTGCTCACCGCCCCGGTTCGCTGAGCCGGGCGGCGACTAGTCTGGGGACATGTCAGCCGGCTTCGAGATTCGGCGGGCGGCGACCCGGGCCGTCACCACCACACCGTGGCTGACATCGCGGCACTCGTTCTCGTTCGGCGACCACTACGACCCGGACAACACCCACTTCGGGCTGCTGCTGGTCAACAACGACGACATCGTCTCCCCGGGAACGGGATTCGACACCCACCCGCATCGGGACATGGAGATCGTGACGTGGGTGCTGGCCGGTGCGCTGGCGCATCAGGACTCGACCGGCAATCGTGGGGTGGTCTATCCCGGTCTGGCGCAACGCATGTCGGCGGGCCGCGGCATTCTGCACTCGGAGCGCAACGACTCCCCCAGCCTCCCGGTCCATTTCGTGCAGATGTGGGTGATCCCCGACGAAGCCGGGATCGACCCGAGCTACCAGCAGCACGAGATCGACGACACCGCGCTGGGCGGCGGCCTGGTGACGATCGCCTCGGGCATACGGGGCCACGACGCGGCGATCAGCCTGCACAACCGCAACGCCGCACTGCACGGCGCCCGGCTGCCGGCGGCCGCCGCCGTTGACCTTCCGGCGGCGCCCTACCTGCACGTTTTCCTCGCCCGGGGCCGGGCCGACATCGAGGATGTCGGGGAACTGCACCCGGGCGACGCGGTGCGGTTCACCGACACCGACGGCCGCCGCGTCACCGGACTCGAGCCGTCGGAACTGCTGATCTGGGAGATGCACGCCCGACTGGGCGGCTGAGGTCATAGAGGGCCGGCGACGCGAGCCCATAGAGTGGGCACGACAGACAGGAGTCGGCATGGCCAGATCGCACCCGCAGCACGCGGCGCCCAACCCCAACCGGAACATCAAGGCGGTCCGCACCGTTCGGTTCTGGGCGGCTCCCCTGGTTATCACGTTGGCGCTGATGTCCGCGTTGTGCGCGCTGTATCTGGGCGGCATCTTGAACCCGACGACCAATCTGCGTCATTTCCCCATCGCGGTGGTCAACGAGGACGCGGGCCCCGGCGGCGCGCAAATCGTCGACCGGCTGGCCACCGGATTGGACCGGAACAAGTTCGACATCCGGGTGCTCTCGCGCGACGAGGCCAAACATCAACTGGACACCGGACGGGTGTACGGCTCGCTGCTGATACCGCCCAGCTTCTCCTCGAAGCTGCGCGACTTCGCCACCAGCGCGGTGTCGCCCGCCCGCCCCGACAAACCGTCGATCACCGTCTCCACCAATCCGCGGGCCGGCACGCTGGGCGCCAGCATCGCTGGGCAGACCCTCAACTCGGCGATGGGGACGGCGAACGGGATAGCCGCGCAACGGGTTATGGCCGAGGTGACGGCGCAGACCGGCGGCACGCCGCTGCCCGGGGCGACCCAGGCCGGCCTCAGCTCGCCGATCGAGATCCAGTCGGTCGTTTACAACCCGCTGCCCAACGGCACCGGCAACGGGTTGTCGGCCTTCTATTACGCGCTGCTGCTGTTGCTGGCCGGCTTCACCGGCAGCATCGTGGTGAGCACCCTGGTCGACGCCCTATTGGGTTACGTGCCGGCCGAATTCGGCCCCGTGTACCGCTTCGCCGAGCAGGTCCGCATCTCCAGATTCCAGACGTTGCTGTTGAAGTGGGCGATGATGGTGCTGCTCGGGCTGCTCACGTCGGCGGTGTATCTGGCGATCGCCAACGGGCTCGGCATGCCCATCGACCTGAGCTGGGAACTGTGGGCCTACGGCGTATTCGCCATCGCCGCAGTGGGTATCACGTCCAGTTCGCTGCTGTCGGTGCTGGGGACGGCCGGCATGTTGGTCAGCATGCTGGTGTTCGTGATCTTCGGGTTGCCGTCCGCCGGCGCCACGGTGCCGCTGGAGGCGACGCCGCCGTTGTTCCGCTGGCTGGCCGAATTCGAGCCCATGCACCAGGTTTTCCTGGGCACCCGCTCGCTGCTGTACTTCGGCGGCCGCGGCGACGCCGGCCTGAGCCAGGCGCTCACCATGACGTCGGCCGGCCTGGTCATCGGGCTACTGCTGGGCGGCATCGTCACACATCTCTACGACCGCAAGGGCTTTCACCGCATTCCGGGCGCGGTCGGATTCGCGATCGCCCAGGACCACCAGGCCCAACACCAGGCCCGGCGCGGCAAGTCCACTCAGCCGCCGGACAGCCCCGTCGAGCCGGAGACCCCGGCCGAGCCGGAGAGCCCCGACGAACCCGAAAGCCCAAGCGCGCAAACGTAATTCGGACGTGCCCGGAACGTCACCGACCCGTTACTTATGTTGACAGTGAGACTTGTGGGGCGGATGATGTGTACGTTGCATTCACTTCATGGCCGAAAGGGCTATCGTGCTGACCCGACGCGCCAGCTTCCGCCGGCTGGCGGCGTGCTGCACCGCCCTGTCCGCCTGCCTCACCCTGGCCGTCACCTCCGGGCAGCCGCTGGCCCGGGCCGCTGACGGCCGCGACCTGCTGGCCAACGCGATCAGCAGCACCCGCGGCTCCTACCTGGTCTACAACTTCGGCCCCGGCCATCCGGCGCCGATGCTCAACGCCGGCGGCAGCTGGTATGAGATGAACAACGGCGGGCACCTGATGATCATCAAGAACGCGGCCGGACGGCTTTCGCCGCACCTGCTGGTCGACACCCACCAGGGCGACCAGGCCCGCTGCGAGAACAACCCCGGCGCGCGCACCGCCGAGGGGCTGTGGCAGGCCTCCGAGCTCTACGCCCCGCTGCAGGCGTGGCAGCGGATGGGCCAGCCGACGATCGCGATCAACGCCAACTTCTTCGACGTGCGCCCGCAGAAGGGCGGCTCCTGGCGCCAGACCGGCTGCAGCTCGCCGCTGGGCGCCTTCGTGGACAACACCAACGGCCGCGGCCGGGCCAACCAGGCGGTCACCGGCACCGTCGCCTACCCCGGCAAGCAGGGCCTGTCCGGCGGCGGGGAGAGCTGGAGCGCGCTGACCACGATGATCCTTCCGTCCGGCGGGGCGCCATATGTGGTGTGGCCCAAGACCAAAAGCGACTACGACGCCGCCACTCCCGTCGTCGCCGACCTGCTGAACAAGAACGAGAAGTTCGTCGCAGTGTCCGGCATCGGCCTGCTGGCACCCGGCAACACCGGGCAGCTGCACGACGGCGGGCCGAGCGCGGCGCGCACCGCGATCGGCTACGCCCGGCAGAAGGACGAGATGTACATCTTCGAGGGCGGCAGCTACACCCCGGACAACATGCAGGACCTGTTCCGCGGCCTGGGCAGCGACAACGCCGTGCTGCTCGACGGCGGGGGCTCGTCGGCGATCGTGCTGCGCCGCGACACCGGCGGGATGTGGGCCGGCGCCGGCTCGCCGCGGGGATCGTGCGACACCCGCCAGGTGCTCTGCGACTCGCATGAGCGGGCGCTGCCTAGCTGGCTTGCCTTCAATTAGCTTCCGCTGCAGAGGGTTTGGCCGCGGGCGGGCCGAACCGGAAGATCAGCAGGCTGGCGGCGATCACCGCCGCCGCGACCACGAACACCGGCGCGACCACATACCGGGACATCGTCGCGCCCAGGAACGCGCCGGCGCACATCGTGGCGACGACGCCGATCCGCAGCCGCTGCCGTTCGCCGGTACCGCCGGCCAGGCGACTGTCCAGGCCGAGGCTGACGATCGTCGACGTCAACACCGTGGTGGACAACTCCTGGATCCCGAACTGCCGCGCACTGGAGTGCTGCAGACCGAACGTCACGGCGAGGATGCCGATCATCAGGAGCTTCGAATCCTGTTGGTAGCTCAGGATTCCCGACCCCGCCAGCACCGACAGTCCCACCAGTAACACGATCTCGGTCGCCAGCACCGTGCTGATCCACGCCCGGACCCGCTCGCCGAAATGCCGTGCCAGCCTGCCGCTGAGGATGGTGGTGCAGGCGAAGGTGGGCAGCGCCACCACGACCGCGGTCAGGTCAATGCTGGTCCGCGGCGCCAGCCAGAACCCCAGGAAGATCACGTTTCCGGTCATGTTGGCGACGAAGACGTGACCGAGCACCAGGATGCTGATCGCGTCGGCCAGTCCGGTCGCGAAGGTCAGCAACAGCAGCGCCGCCACCGTCCACCGTTTCGATACCGGGGAGGTAACGGCCATGGGCTGCAGCCTGTTTCGGTGCGCCGGGTCAGACCTTCGGGGTCAGGTCCAGCGAGGTGATGGTCGTCATCCTGGTGACCAGCCAGCGGCTCTTGGCGCGCTTCATGAACAACCGGTAGGACAGGTATTTCAGCGACGGCACGTTCTTGGTCAGCGGACTGGTGGATGTGGTGTTGGTGTAGACGATGACCACCGCGTTGGTGTCGTCGAGCGATTCGACGGCCGCGCCGGTGACGTCGGTGTGGTTGGTGATCTTGGCCTGTTTGTTCGGTGCCACGATGGCGTCGACGAATTTGCGGTACTGCGCTTCGAAATCGCCGCTGAGGTAGGCGGATGCGCGATCGGCCAGGGTGTCCATGTTTTCCGGCGTGTAAGTCCACAGCGTGGTGATCGCGTTGGCCGCGGTCCGCGCCACCTTCAGTTTCGTCGCGGCGACGGCGCGGTCGGCCAGGTAGGGCTGCACCATCGCGCCGGCGAACCCGGCCGAGCCGACGAAGAGCAGCGCGGCGACCATGGCGGCGACGGCCCAGGCCTTCCCCGCCAGCCGCTTGGTGCGGCGACCGGCGGCCGGCGCGGCACCGGCGGTCTCGACGGTCTCGGCGGAGTGGCTGTCCTCGGCGCCGTCGGCCGGTGCGGCGTCCGAGGTCTTGGCCGCCTCGGATTCCGTTGCCGCGTCACCGTTTTCCCGATCGTCGCCCGCTGCCGCAACCGTCGCCTCATTCTGGTCGGCGGCCGGGTTCTCCTCGGCGGTCAGATCACCTGCTGCAGGCTGCTGATCTTCCACTGGTTCCCTTCCTGCGTGGCGGTTGCCGCCCAACGGTTGGTGTTCTCCAACACCTGTTTCTCATCCGGCGACTTGGTGGTGATTGCCGTGGCCACCATGACATTGGCGCTGCCGTCGTCGTTCCACCGTTCCAGTCCGGCGTCCAGGACGGTGCCGGTGGCCGGCTCGGCCCGGGCGACCTGGAGCAGGATCTCGTTGGCGTTCTTCTCGTATTGCTTGGCGAAGTCGCCGGTCGCCTGGGCCAGGATCCGATTCACGTAATCGTTGGCGTGAAAGGGATCGATGGAGGTGAATTGGGTCATGAAGCCGCTGACGTAGCTGAGCACCTCGCGATCCTTCGAGGCCGCCCGCTCCCGGGATTCGTGCGAGACCAGCATCAGCGCGCAGAGCGTGACCGCCGTGACCATGAGCAGCGCGGCGGCCGTGCCGGCGAGCGGCAGCAGCCATCCTCGCGGCGGCCGGACCGGGCGCGCGACGAGCAGTGGCCGCTCGCCGGGCGCGAACTTGCGGCGCGGACTCATTTCGCCCCGCCCGGCGGTTTCGGCTTGGTCAGGACGGTGAGATCGTCGACCCGCCAGGTGTTTTCGCCAACCTTGGCGAAGCTCACCCGCACGGTGGCGCTGATGTAGCGCACCTCGGGTGCGGCGCCGCGGCGGCCTTGCATGAACAGCAACATGGTCGCACGGTCGCGGCTCGCGGACTCGATCGAGCTATTGGTCACCCAATATTCGTTGATCACCGGGTTGCCCTTCTGCACCACGTCCTGCTGGGTCTGGAGCTGGCGCCGATACTTGTCGGTGGCCAGCGACTGGGCCCGGGCGAAGTCGTCGTGCAGCGACTTCGGGTCGTACGTCAGCATCTGGGCCACGATTTTCGGCCCCTGGGTGGCGATCTGCGCGCGGGTCTGATCGGAGGCCCGATCCGCGGAGTACACCACGCCGTAACTCATCGCGGCACCGCCCAGGCACACCGCCGCCGCGCCCAGCACCGCGGCCGCGGCCCAGCGGGTGATGTGCGGCGGCACCTGCTCCGGCGCCAAGCGCCGCACTTCGGTGCCAGCCAGCATGTCGGCGAACGTGCGGCGGCGTGAATCCCACAGCGGCCAAAGCCATCCCACGATCGACGCGGTGTCGAGCAGGTGCGCCAGGTCGCGCAGCAGCAGCCGCCACGGCCCCGGGGCCGCGCCCGTGCGGGGGGTCACCGCGATGCCGGCCAGTGCGCGGCCCAGGCTCCACCCGGTGATCACCGGCAGCAGCAGCCGGTTGACCAGTACCAACAGCGTGACGACGCCCAGCACGCAGACGCCCACCCACCACCACACGCCGCGGGCCGGCACCGTGAAGGACACCAGCGCCATGGTGGCGATGACGGCGGCACCCGGTGCCACGTCGATGGCGAAGGCGCCGACGCGAGAGTGCCAGGGCGCCAAGGCTTCTCGCACTGGTTCCGGCGTGCCCGTGGTCGCGGTCTGTTCGACCAGCACCGTCACTTCGTCACCTGGTCGAGCTTGGAGATCTTGTACTGCCCTTCGGCGAGGGCCATTTTCACCCGCAGCCGGTAGCCGGATTCGTTCTGCGACTGGTCGCTGGCCACCTTGACCCGCAGCGCGACCAGGATGTCGATCGAACCGTCGGGGTTGTTGCGCTCGACCGCGGCCCGCACGTCGGACACCTGGACGTGAACGTTCGCGGACTGGTACGCCTGCACCAGCATGCTGGTGTACAGCAGCGCCTGCGAGCGGTAAGCGTCTGTGCCGCAGTCGATGATCTTCTGCTCGCTGGCGGTCATGGCGTTGGTGTCCGGCGCCTGGGTGGCCTCGACGCAGTCCACCGCCGCCTTCAGCGCGGCGGCGTTGTTGCGGGCGATCACCTGGCTTTCGTGGTGGTAGCGCAGCGCCAGGTAGCCGCCCGCGCCGATGCCGGCGGCGCACAGCACCAGCACCGCGGCGATGGCGGCCAGCCACCCGCGCCCCAGCCGGGAGGGGCCGCGCGGAACGGCCGCAACGGGCACGGCGTCGTCGGCGTCATCGGGTGCGGATTCCCCCGCCACCCCGGGAGCACCCTGCGAACCGGTCTGCTCGTCGGTGCTTGCGGGTGCCGTCGAATCCTCGTCCTTGTCCTGGGGGCTCAACGAATCGTCGTCCGTGTCGATGGGGTTCAGCCGGCTGGCGCCAGCATCTCCTTCCATCCGTCGTCTCCTGTTCTGGTCGAGTTCTCGACGGAGTATTTCACCCCGTCCGGCCCCACCAGTTCACCGCTTTGGGGACTGTAGACCGCGGTGGGCGGCCCGCTGGGCTTGTAGACACACGGGTTGGGCTGCTGGCCGTTGCACTGCACCGTACCCGACCCCGGCCGCGACAACGGGTCGCTGACCGGCGGGGGTGTGCCGGCCACCCGGTCCGAGGGCGCCGGGTTCAACCCGTTGTCCACCGACGGCGCCGGGATCACCATGCCGGGCTTGACCGGCTGGTCGCAGCGCGCGGCCGGTGCGGGGCAGGTCAGGATCTGGTTGGGGTCGCCGTACCAGGGGTTGGTGCCGGCTGGCACGTAGGGCTTGGGGTCGCGGCATTCCCGCGGGGTGGCAGCGCGTTTGCCCGGGATGTCGGTGCAGGGGATGTTGCGCGACCCGCGCACGCTGTTGGCCGGGGTGTCCATCGGGATCTTGCAGTAGGTGCCCGTGGGCAGCGGCTGGAGGCTGGTGTCCGCCGGGGAGCGCCACTCCGAGGCCGGGATGAACCCGGTCAGGCACGGCGGCGGCTGGTTGATCGACAACGCCAGGTCCAGCGCGGCCATGTTGGGGAACGGTGCGGCCACCGTCTGGGCGATCGATGCGCCCTGCGGCAGGAACACCAGCACCTGCTCGACACCGGTGTGGTAACGCTTGAGCAGGTCGATGACCACCTCGAGGTTGGCCAGCGTCTGCGGCAGCGATTCCCGCACGTCGTTGAAGACGTCGTTGACCTGGTCGGCCGTCGGCGCCGCCTGGCGCAGCAGGCTTTTCAGGTGCGAGTCCTCCTGCGCGGACTGGGCGCCCAGCCGGTTCAGGTTGCGCGCCCAGCGCTCGATGGCGTCACCGGATTTGACCTGGCTGTCGATCACCGGCCCGGAGTGCTCGATGATGTCGTTGACGTCGGTGATCTGGTTCTTGAAGTCGCCGACGATGGCCTGGGTGGCGTCGACCAGCCGCTGCAGGTTGGGGCCCAACCCGCCGACGGACTGCGCCGTCTCGTCGAGCAACTGGCCGATCTTCTCCTTGGGCAGCACCGCCAGCCCGCGGTTCGCGGTGTCCAGGGCCGGCCCGATCTCGGCCGGCACCGTGCCCTTGGTGATGGTCTGCCCGGACGACAGGTACTTGCCCGGGTTTCCGCTCGACACCAGGTCCAGGTACTGCTCGCCGACCGCCGACACCGAGTGCACGTTGGCCACCGCGTCGATCGGGATCTTGTAGTGGCTGTCGATGCTCATGGTCGCCTCGGCGCCGTGCTCGGTGGGCTCGACGTCGGTGACCTTGCCGATGGTGATGCCGCGATAGGTGACGTTGGCCGTCGGGTACAGGCCGCCCGACGCCGGCAGCTCGGCCTTGAGCGTGTACCGGCCGATCCCCACCAAGCTCGGGATCTGCAGGTAGTAGATGCCGAGCACGAGCAGCGAGATGACGGTCAGGATCCCGAAGGCGACCAGTTGGCGTCGGACGAAGGGAGTCAGCAATTCCGGTCCCCCCTTTCCACCAGCGGGCCACCCGGCGCGTCGTTCGGGTTCGGCGTGTAGCGCACGTCCGGGATCATCGTCTCGGGGTCACGGCCGTAGGACTGCTCCAGCGCCCGCAGGGCTCCCGACAACCCGGTCCCGGTGAGGAACGCGTTGTCGACGGCGCTGTAGGTCAGGTCCAGCGTCAGCGAGATGTTGATGTAGTCGCCGCGGAAGATCTTCGGCACGGTGTCGATGTCGAACGGCTGGGTCAGGATCAGCTTCAGCGCGCCGATCAGGTACGGCGAGGCCTTGCCGAGCTCCTTGAGCGGGCACTGCAGCGCCTGCAGGTCGGTGTGCAGCGGCCCGCGCGCCTCCGACAGGTACTGGTCGGCGGCCTGGCTCAGCCGTCCCACCGAGTCGACGGCGTTGATCAGCAGCTGCTTGGTGTCGGCGAAATGCTTGATCAGCGGCGGCACGTCGGTGAGCAGCCGGTCCACCACGTCCGCGCGGCCACCCACGTAGGTGAGGAGCCGGTTGGTGGAGTCGATGGCGTGGGTGATGTCGTCGCGCTGCTGGTTGAGCTGGTTGGTGAAGGTGTCCAGCTTGCCCAGCAGCGCCCGGATCGCCTCGCCGCGCCCGTTGAAGATGTTGTAGACCTCGTTCTGCAGCACCTCCAGGTTGGGGATGCCGCCGCCGCGCAGGATCAGCGACAGGCTGGCCAGCGTCTGCTCGGTGGTCGGGTAGGACGACGAGTTCTTCAGCGGAATGGTGTCGCCGTCCTTGAGCAGCTCGGGTGACGGGTTGGGCGGCGCGGCGAGTTCGACGTGCTGAGAACCCAGCAGCGAGGTCTGGCCGATCTTGGCGGTGGCGTTCTTGGGCAGCTTGACGTTCTTGTTGATGCCCAGCGTCAGCGTGGCGATCCAGTTCTTCAGCTGGATGGCCTTGATCGAGCCGACGAACACGTCGGCGACCATCACCTTGCTGTTGCCGTTGATGGCCAGGGTGTCGGGCACCTGCACGTAGATGTTGTAGGAGTTGGGCCCGCTGCCGGGACCGCCCGGGATGGAGACGTTCGAAATGCCTTTCCAGCCACAGGACGTCAGCACCATCGCGGCCACCAGCAGCGTCAGCCCCTGCCAGGACCGGCGCCGGATCGCCCGAATCGCGCCCATGGCGCTCGTCGCGCGCCTCACTGGCCACCTCCGAAGTCAGCCGGGGCCGCCGGGCCGCCCGCGTTGGGTGCGGGGGCCGACACCGGCGCCGGCGTCGGCGCCACCGGGCCCGGGGCCACGCCCGGCCCGGGCGGTGGCGGCGGGATCGGCACCGGGGCGTTCAGACCCATGGGCGGCAGGATCGGGTTCTCGTCGTAGGCGTTCGGCGGACCCGGCGGGGTCTGCAGATTCGACTGGACGGGGGCGATGTTGGGTCCTCCCATGAGCTCTTCCAGCGAGTCGGGCGTCATCAGGCCCGCGGTGATCGGCCCGACCTGCTGGCCCTGCATGCCCGGGGCGACGATCCAGCCCGGCTGGGTGTTGCGGTGCGACGTCGGGGTGTCCGGCACCCAGATACCCGGCACGGTGGTGTCCTTGTAACCGTTGGGCGGCTGCAGCCGCGGCTCGGAGTAGGCGACTTCCTTGGGCAGCGTCTCGGCGGTGGAGAACAGGTTCAACCCGAACGGCGGGTAGTTGAACTTGATCGCGTCGAGGATCGGCGCCAGGTACTGCGCGCACAGTTCCGCCGACTCCTGGTAGCCCAACCGGCTGCCGGCCTGGATCGCGCTGCAGATGAACTGCATCGGGTTGGCGAAGTTGGTGATCGACGGAATGGCGACCACCGACCCGTGCGACGGGTGATAGATCTGGTTGATGTTGGCCGCGGCCGTCGGCAGCACGTGCAGCGCGGTCTCCAGCCCGTTCAGCGGGTCCGGTTGCAGCAGCGCGTTGGTCGCCGTCTCCAGGTTCTTGACGTCGTAGGTCAGCACCCCGCGGTTCTTGTCCAGCCACGGGCGCACCGTGGTCAGCAGGCTGTCGAACTGCTCGATCGCGTTGGCCAGGTCGCCGTCGGAATGCGCCAGCCGGGTGGTGAAGTCCGCCAGGTTCTGGTTGAGCGCGACGAACTGCTGGTCGTCCTGGTGCAGCGCGTTGACGAACAGCGCCAGGCTGCGCACCACCGCGAAGAAGTCGCCGCGCCCCTCGTTCAGCGCAGTCAACGCCCGCGACAGGTTGGTCAGCGTCGTGTTGAACTGCTTGCCCTTGCCGGCCAGCCCGTCCGCGAACGACTCGATGACCTCACCGAACGGGCCCTTGGGCTGCTCGGCCGTGGGACCCAGCTTCGAGATGATGTTGGTGATGCTGTTGCGCAGCTGGTCCCACTCCACCGGCACCTGGGTGCGCTCCTCGGGGATCACCGCGTTGTCGGCCAGCACGGGTCCGCCCTTGTACGGCGGCTCCAGCTGAATGGCCCGCGACGCCACCAGGGTCGGGTTGAGGATCACTGCCGACGCGTTGGCCGGCACCCGGTACTTGTTCTGGTAGTGGAAGGTGACCTTCATCTTGTCGCCGGACGGCTCGATCTTGTCGATCGCGCCCACCCGCAGGCCCATGATCTGGACCTTGTCACCCGGGTAGAGGGCGTTGGCGGCCGGGAAGTAGGCCACCACGGTGTTGTTGGTCAGCTTCTCGTACAGCCGCCAACCGACGTAGCCGACGACCAGCGCCAGCACGATCACCAACGCCCCGAGAATCACCGACGTCCGGGACAGCTTCGGCAGCCGGATGTTGCGGATGTCAAAGATGGTGCTCAATTCTGGCTACCTCCCCCCGCTGCGCCGCTGCCTCCGGTCCCGCCGGGGTTGATGAACGGCGCCGGCAACTGGTTGCCCGGCCCGGGGGGTGCCGGCGGACCCGGCGGCAGCCCCGGCGCGAACGTCGACGGCGGCGGCACCGGTCCGGCCGGTGCGAGGTTCTCGGTCCGGGCGCCCGGCGGCGCCTGCGTCGGCAGCGGCACCGGCGTGCCCGGAACGTCCGGCGGCGCGTCGCCGGGCCGGCCCGCGATCGGGATGCCGGGCGTGGGCGGCAGGCCGGCGGGGTTGGGCGGCGACGTCATCACGTCGACCGGCGCCGGGAAGCCCGGCCCGCCGAACGGGCCCGTCACCGCACCCGCGCAGGGCAGCGGGTTGTCGGGGCGGGGCAGCCCGTCGGCCGCCGGCGTGTACGAGCAGGGCGACCCCGGCGGCACGGCCGGGCCCGGGTGGTCCGGGGTGCCCTCGAGCACCGGCGGCGCCGGCGGCGGCGCGCCGTTGGGGAACCGGGTGCCGTTGGGGTCGGGGAACCGGTAGGCCGGCAACCCGGCGCTGCGCCAGAAGTCCTCCGGGTCGATGCCGCGCTTCTTGAACGCGGCGTCCACCCACGGCTGCGAGATCTGGTACAGGGCAAGGTTGTGCAGGACCACCTTGAAGAACGGGCCCGACGCGATGGCCTCGTTCAGCGACGGCAGGAACTTGCCGACCTCGGTCAACCCGTTGGCCAGGTCGTCCTTGCGCTGCACCAGGATGTCGCTGACCGTGCGCAGCTGCTCCAGCACGTGGTTGAGGTTGGGGTTGTCGTTGATCAGGCCCTTGACCTGTTCGGAGAACGCGGCGATGTTGCCCAGCAGGGCGTTGATGGCCTGCCCGCGTTCGTTGAAGGCGGCCAGCAGCGTCTTGGTGTTGACCAGCAACCGGTCGATCTGGTCGCTGCGATCACCCAGCACGCTGGCCACCTGGTTGGCCTGGGCCAGCAGATGCTTGACCTGTTCGTCGCGCTTGCCGATGGTGTCGGAGAACTTGGCCACCCCGTCGAGCGCCGGGCTCAGGTGCGGGTAGGTCTGGTCGATGGTCTGCGACAGCACGTGCAGCGACTGCTTGACGGTCTCGATGTCCCAGCCCTGGGCGGCCTTGGTGACGTCGAAGAACGCGTCGTAAATCTGGTACGGCGTGGTGCTCTGGCCCAGCGGCAGCGTCGACCCGGGTCGCAACTGCTGGCTGCCGCGGGCCTCGACGTCGAGGATCTTCTTGCCGAGGATGGTGTCGGTCTTGATCGCCAGCCGGCTCTCGGTGCCGATGGTGTTGGTGCCGATGGAGAACTTCACCACGATGTGGTCGCCGTCGATCTTGAGGCCCTCCACCTTGCCGACGTCCATGCCGGCGATGCGCACCTTGTCGCCGGTGTTGATGCCGCCGGAGTCGGTGAACTGGCCGTAGTAGCTGGGCTTGGCGAACAGCATCGGGACGCTGGTGAAGCTCTGGCCGACGCCGATCACCAGCACCGTCACCACGATGCCCATCAGGCCGATGCGGACCCGGTTGGGGGGTTCGAGTGTTCTCATTGCGGTGTGCACCTACCCGTCGGCTGCTGGAACAGCCGGACCGTGCGGACCGGGCCACCGGCCTGCAGGCCGTTGATCTTGAGCGTGATGTCGCAGGCGTAGAAGTTCACGAAGTCCCCGTAGGACCCGATGGCGCGCCCGATCATGTTCAGCGCGGTCGGCACCTTCTTGAGGTAGTCCTGCAGCTGGTCCTGCTGGTCGATCAGCGGCTGCTGCACGGCGTCGAGGTAGTTCAGCGTCTTGTGCAGCAGTGAGCGGTCCTCGGCGAGCAGGTCGGCGACGGTGCCGGCGGCGTTGCTGATGTGCGCGGTCCCGCCGGCCAGCTGGTCGCCGTGGTCCTTGAGCCCGGTGATCAACACCTCCAGGTTGTTGATCGTCTGGTCGAACTGCTGGCGGTGCCGGACGGTGGTGTCCAGCACGGTGTTCAGGTTCTTGATCACCTCGCCGATCGCCTGGTCGCGCTCGCCGAGCTGGCTGGTCAGCTGCGCGGTCTGGTCGAGGATGTCGTTGATGGTGCCGCCCTGGCCCTGGAACACGGTGACCAGCGCGGTGGCGATGGTGTTGACCTTCTGCGGGTCCAGCGCCCGGAACAGCGGCTTGAAACCACCGATCAGCGCGTCGAGGTCGAGCGCGGGCTGGGTCCGCGACAGCGGGATGAACCCGCCGGGCGGCAGCACCTTGTCCGCGCCTTCGCCCTGACCGCGCTTGAGCTCCAGGTACCGGTTGCCGATCAGGTCGAGGTAGCGGATCTGCGCCGTCGTCGACTGGTACAGCGGCACCGAGCGGTCGACGTTGAATTCCACCCGTGCCCGCTTGCCGCCGTCGACCAGCTGCACCGAACTGACCTTGCCGACCTCGACCCCCGAGGCGCGGACGAACTGGCCGGCGCGCAGCCCGCTGATGTTGCTGAACTCCGCCGAGTACCCGTTGGTGCGGTCGAAGCGCATCTGACCGAACACCACGATGATCATCACGGTGAAGATCAGCAGCACCACCGAGAAGATGCTGAGTCTGACAAGGGTTCCGGTGATTTTCATGGGTTGATCGTGTTATCCCCTACCTGGCGGCCCCAGACGTACTCGTTGGCGTACGGCGATCCGGTGTCCAGGTGGTTGTACGGCGCAAGGCTGTTGCCGGAGTCGATCACGAGCTCGGGTGCCGGCCACAGGTCGTGGGTGATCGGCTGCCAGCATCCGGGCGCGCCTCCCGGCCCGCCGCGGGCGTTCACCCGGGGCAGGTTCTCCGGGTAGGTGTACGGGTTGGGCGCCCCGCCGACCAGACCGGCGATCCCGCCCACCAGCGAGGCCAACACGGGAATGGTCGCGACGGGGTTGAGGAGCAGCCCCAGCCCGGAGGTGACCTCGGTGTTCATGTTCAGTGAGTAGCCGTTGAACCCGCCCTCGGAGGCACCGGTGATCGGCACGATGTCGTGGTAGTTGTGCAGGGTGCAGAACAGCTCGGGGCTGTAGGTGTCCAGCAGTTGGGCGGTGGGCACCAGGTCGGCCCCGCCGCGGGCCAGGTACGGCCCGCCCTTGTTGAACAGCTCGGCGCCAGTGTTGCCGAATCCAGCCGCCGACAACAGCGCCTGGTCCAGATCCTTCTGCTGGGCGTTGATCGTCCGCGAGGTGATCACCGCATTGTTCAGGAAGTCGAACAGGTCCGGCGAGGCATCCGCATAGGTGTCCCCCAGCGCCGCCAAGCCCTGAATGTCCTTGCGCGCCTGCGGCATTCGTGGGTTCACGTCATCGAGCAACGCATTCGCGTCCACCACCGACTGACCGAACTTCTCCCCCAGACCCGACAACGACTGCGCCGCCGCGCTCAACGTCAAATTCAACTTGACCGGATCCACCTTCTCCGCGATCGACGTGATCGTCTGGAACAAGGTGTTGATCTCGGTCGTCACCGAACGCGCGTCGATGATGGTGTGCGAAGAGATCTTCTGCGGCGACGGGTGCGCCGGCGTCGTCAACGACACATACTTGCCCCCGAACACCGTCGTCGCCTTGATATCCGCATTCACGTTCGACGGGATCAACGTGAGATACCGCGGATAGACCTCGAGGGTGAATTTCGCCGCCGGCTTTCCGTCGCGCACCGTCTCCGAAATCGTGCCCACCCGGCCGATCTCGACGCCGTTGTAGGTCACCTTCGAGCCCGGGTCCATCACCAACCCGGCCCGCGACGCCAGCATCGTCAGGCTGGTCTTAGGGGTGAAGTTGCCGCGGAACTGGCCGTAGATCAGCGCCAGGGCCAGGGCACCGACGACCAGGATCGCCAGCCCGGCCAGCTTGTACGGCGGGGTCCGCGGCGCGTTGGTCTGGACGGGTCGGGCCATGGCGGTTACACCGTGAGCGCGAAGTTGGGGTTGACGCCGTAGAGCGCCAACGCGGCGGCCAGCACGACGACCTGCACCGAGACCAGGGAGAACCGCATCGATCGACCGACGGCCTCACCGACGCCGACCGGCCCGCCGCCGGCGTTGTAGCCGTAGAAGCAGTGGGTGATCATCACCACCGCGGTGATGATGATGGCTTCCAGGAACGACCAGAACACGTCGTCGGGCCGCAGGAACGTGCGGAAGTAGTGCTCGTAGGTGCCGTTGGATTGGCCGTAGAGCACGGTCGTGGTGATCTGCGGGGACAGGAACGACATGATCATCGCCAGCGCGTAGAGCGGGATGATCACCACCAGCCCGGCCATGATCCGGGTGGTCGCCAGGAACGAAATCGACTTGATGCCCATCACTTCCAGGGCGTCGATCTCCTCGCTGATGCGCATGGCGCCCAGCTCCGCGGTGGCACCGGCGCCGACCGTGGCGGCCATCGCGATGCCGGTGACGACGGGGGCGGCGATGCGCACGTTGATCAGCGCGGCGAAGAAGCCGGTGAACGCCTCGACACCGATGTTGCCCAGCGAGGCGAAACCCTGGATGGCGACCAGCGAGCTACCCGAGAGGGTGACGAAGCCGACGATGGCGACGGTGCCGCCGATGACGGCCATGGCACCGGTGCCCATGCCGATCTGGGCGATCAGCCGCAGGGTCTCCTTGCGGTAGTGGCTCAGCGCGTGCGGGATGTGCGCGAGGGCCACCCCACCGAACCAGGCCATCTGGCCGACGTCGTCGAGGCCGCGGGCGGCGGCCAGGCCGTAGCGGTTGAGGTTCTCGGCCGCCCGCGGGAAGCGCGAGCGAAAGACGGCGGCGGTTGACATGTCAGTGCCCCGTCCCGAATCGCACACCGATCGTGGTCAGCACCACGTTGACCGCGTACAGCGCGACCACGCACAGCACCACGGTCTCGTTGACGGCGGTGCCGAGCCCCTTGGAGCCGCCGCGCACGGTCAGCCCGCGGAAGCACCCGACCAGCCCCGCGATCAGGCCGAAGACGGCGGCCTTGACCGTCGCGATGACCACCTCGGGCAGGCCGGTGATGGTGGTCAGGGTGGCCAGGTACGCACCACCCGACACGTTTTGCAGGTAGACCCCGAACAGGTAGCCCCCGACCAGGCCGACGGTGATCACCAGGCCGTTGAGCAGGGTGGCGACCAGGGTCGCGGCGATCACGCGGGGCACCACCAGCCGGTGGATCGGGTCGATGCCGAGCACCTCCATCGCGTCGATCTCTTCGCGGATGGTGCGCGCCCCCAGGTCCGCGCAGATCGCCGTCGACCCGGCGCCAGCGACCACCAGCACGGTGGTCAGCGGGCCGAGCTGGGTGACGGCGCCGATGGCCGCGCCGGCGCCGGACAGGTCGGCGGCCCCGAACTGGGCGAGCAGCACGTTGAGGGTGAAGATCAGCAGCACGGTCAACGGGATCGACACCATGATGGTGGGCAGGAACGCCACCCGCATGATGAACCAGCATTGCAGGACGAACTCGCGCCACTGGAACGGCCAGCGGAACAACGCTTTCCCGGTGAGCACGCACATCCGGAAGAAGCCACCGACAAGGGTCAGCGGGGTCTCCAACTGGTCGCGCAGATAGCCCACCAAGTAGGGACCCCGTCGACTTGTCGACGTTGAAGTCACCGCTGCCCCCTCCGGCCGTCTCCGCGCGCCTGGTGGAGCGGCACATCGTCTAGCACGCCTGTCTCCCTCACCGCTACGCGGCTGGGGGTGTCCCCACCTCGCCCCGACTCAACGTGTGTGACCATCGGCTCCCTACTGGCAAGTAGTAACGGAGACCACAGGAATGTACCCGATGGCCAATCACGTGTGAACCGCATCCGCACAATTAACCCTTCGTCAACAACGGGCAAACGTTACAGCGTCCGTCAACTTTCCTTTCTGGTCCCAGAACCTCTTGCCCCGGAATGGATTTAGCCGATTCATCCGCCTCCGTAGCGGATCCGCAGCTCAGTCTTGAGCACCTTGCCGGCAGGGTTGCGCGGCAGCGCGTCGACGATCTCGAGCGCCTTCGGGTGCTTGTAGCGCGCCAACCGTTCGGTCAGGAACTCGTCGAGATCTTCGAGCGCCAAATTGTCGTTCGCGACAGCGGCGACCGCGATGGGCACCTCGCCCCACTTCTCGTGCGCCCGGCCGATGACGGCGACCTCGACGATGTCGGGGTGGCTGGCCAGCACGTTCTCCACCTCGGCGCAGTAGATGTTCTCGCCGCCGGAGATGATCATGTCCTTCTTGCGGTCGACCACCCAGACGTAGCCGTCCTCGTCCATGCGCACCAGGTCGCCAGAGTGAAACCAGCCGCCCGCGAACGCTTCCGCGGTGGCCTCCGGGTTGTTCCAGTAGCCGCTCATCAAAGTCGGTGCGCGATAGACGATTTCGCCGACCTCGCCGACGGGCACGTCGTTCATGTTCTCGTCGACCACCCGGGCCGCCACGGTGGGGATGACCTTGCCGACCGAGCCGCGCTTACGGATGGCGTCCTCGCCGAGCAGCATGCAGGTGACCGGCGACATCTCGGTCTGGCCGAACGCGGCCAGAATCTGGGTGCCGGGGAACATGGCCGACATCTCGCGCAGCAGGGCGTCCGGCGCCGGTGCGGCCCCCCAGGAGATCACCCGCAGCTTCAGGTCGCGCGGCCGTGCCCTCTGTTCGGCGCACACCGCCTGCCATTGCGCGGGTACCAGGAAGATCCCGGTGACCTTCTCCGCGGCCAGCACGTCGAGCAGTTGCCCGGGCTCGAACGCGCCGAGCGGATAGATCACGGTGGGGATGCCGAGCAGCAGCCCGGTCAGCATGTTGCCGATGCCGGCGATGTGAAAGAACGGCACCCCGATGAACCCGACGTCGTTGTTGATGTCGGCCCCGTTGGTGTACAGCCCGGTCATCGTCTGTCCGGTCAGGTTGGTGTGGGTGAGCACGGCGCCCTTCGGCCGGCCGGTGGTGCCCGAGGTGTACATGATCAGCGCCGCCGCGTCGTTCGGGATGTCGACGGGTTGGTGCGCCGCCCCGGTCTCGTCGATCAGGTCTTCATAGCCCAGCACGGCGTCGTCGGAGGAGCCGCCGGCCACCACGACGGTGTCGAGCAGCGACTCGATGTCGCGCACCCCGGTGGCCACCGGGGCGAGCACGGCCTCGGTGATGACCACCCGCGCCTGGCAATCCTGCACCAGGAAGGCGATTTCGGCCGCGGTGAGCCGGAAGTTCAGCGGCACCGCGATGGCCCCGAGCATGTTGATCGCCAGCACCGACTCCATGAACTCGGGGCGGTTGAGCATCAGGACCATGACCCGGTCGCCGAAGCCGACCCCCCGCCGGCTCAGCGCGTCGGCCAGCGCCCGCACCCGGCCGTGCAGCTCCCCCCACGTCAGGCCCTTGCCGAGGAACCGCAGCGCCATCGCGTTCGGCTGCATCAGCGCGTGCCGTTCCAGCTGGTTCACCCAGTTCTGCCGGCGGGACAGGTACGGCTGCTCGTTCGCCTGAGTCGGATGGTGTGCCAATTGGGCGGTCAAACTCAACACTTCCCTTCACTCGCGCACCGCTTGCGCCAGGTTGATATTTGATAAAACTTAGTGTTGTGTGGGTCACATTATGGCGTTGACGGTCTACTGACAAGCCCCCGTCGACACCGGTCAAAACGTAAACCCCGTCCCGCCAAGCCACTGAAAGCCCTGGCAAGCCCCGTGAACGCACCGATGTCCATGCAGCCGAGGAGCCGGCGGCGGCCGCTGCGCCGGGCCCAGTTGTCCGACGAGGTCGCGGGTCACCTGCGGGCCGCGATCATGTCCGGCACGCTGCGGCCGGGCACCTTCATCCGGCTCGACGAGACCGCGGCCGAGCTCGGCGTCAGCGTCACGCCGGTGCGCGAGGCCCTGCTGAAGCTGCGCGGCGAGGGCATGGTGCAGCTGGAACCGCACCGCGGTCACGTGGTGCTGCCACTCACCCGCCAAGACATCGAGGACATCTTCTGGCTGCAGGCGACCATCGCCAAGGAGCTGGCCGCCGCGGCCACCGACCACATCACCGACACCGAGATCGACGAGCTGGATCGCATCAACGACGCGCTCGCCGCGGCCGTCGGGTCCGGCGACGCCGAGACCATCGCGGGCCTCGAGTTCGGCTTCCACCGGGTCTTCAACCAGGCCAGCGGACGGATCAAGCTGGCCTGGTTCCTGCTCAACGCCGCCCGCTACATGCCGGTGCTGGTGTACGCCGCCGACCCGCAGTGGGGGCGGGCCGCCGTCGACAACCACCGGCAACTGATCGCCGCGCTGCGCCGCCGCGACACCGCCGCGGTGATCGAACACACGGTCTGGCAGTTCACCGACGCGGCGGCGCGGCTGACCGAGATGCGCGACCGCACCGGCACGCCGAGCAACCGGGGTTAGTTCGCGGCCAGCTGCTCGGCGCGCTGCTTGAGGTTGTCGGCCAGGTGGTCGAGCACGTTGTTCAGCATCGACTTCACCATCGGCGCGGGAACCGGCATCGACGGCTCGACGTCGATGTCCACCGTCAGCAGGCTCGAGGCGCCCATCTCCACCACGCTGAACAGCTGCTCCTGCTTCTTGAACAGCTCCCCCTGCTGCATGACGGTCTGGATCTGGTTCGGCCCCGGGTAGTAGACGGCCTGGATGTAGACGCCCTCGAAGCCCTGGTAGGCGGCGTCCAGCCGCAACTGGCTGGGGCGGCCGTCGTCGTAGCGGGCCAGCACCCAGCAGCCCGTGACCCCCTCACTCCACTCCGGGTACCGCTCGAAATCGGCGACGATGGCCATGATCGCGGCGGCGTCGGTGTTGACCTCGACGGTCTTGCTCAAAACGGGCATGCGCGAAGCATAACCGCGCACGCGAAAGTCCCAGCGCCGGGCGCTATTTCGGTGCGGCGTCCCCGACGGCGGCGCCGGCCAGCAGGGTCCGGATCGGGTCGGGGATGGGGACCGGCTTGCGGGTGTCCCGGTCGACGTAGACGTGCACCCAATGCCCCAGCGCGGTGATGGGCTCGGCGCTGCCCGGCGCCGCGGACCGGAACACGCCCAGCCGGTAGGTGACGCTGCTGCGGCCCAACCGGGTGACGGCCAGCCCCACCTGCAGGCCCTCGGGGAAGTGCAGTTCGGAGAGGTACCGGCAGCCCGACTCGGCGACGATGCCCAGCGCGGGCGTGGTGAGCGGGTCCAGGCCGGTGCTGGTGTTGATCCAGCCGTTGATGGCGGTGTCGAATAGTTGGTAGTAGACCGCGTTGTTGAGGTGGCCGAACATGTCGTTGTCTGCCCACCGGGTGCCCACCGGCCACAGCACCGGGAAGTCGTTGCTGGTCAACCCCTCCGGGGCGGGGGGAACTACGGGAGCCGACGCCATGGTTGTATTCCAGCATGTCCGGAATTCGGGGAGCGGTGCTGCAGCGCATCGGGGCGCCCCGGCCGTATGCGCGCTCGCGACCGATCAGCATCACCGACGTGGAGTTGGCGCCCCCGGGGCGCGACGAGGTCTTGGTCCGCATCGAGGCGGCCGGCATCTGCCATTCCGACCTGTCGGTGGTCGACGGCAACCGGGTGCGCCCGGTGCCGATGCTGCTCGGTCACGAGGCGGCCGGGATCGTCGAGCGCGTCGGTCCCGGGGTCGCCGACCTGGCCGTGGGCGCCCGGGTGGTGCTGGTGTTCCTGCCGCGCTGCGGCCGGTGCGCGGCGTGCGCCACCGAGGGCCTGACGCCGTGTGAACCGGGCAGCGCGGCCAACGGGGCCGGCACGCTGCTGGGCGGCGATATTCGGCTCAGCCGGGCCGGCCGGCCGGTGTATCACCACCTCGGGGTCTCGGGGTTCGCCACGCACGCGGTGGTCAACCGGGCCAGCGCGGTCGAGGTGCCGCCCGACGTGCCGGCCGAGGTCGCCGCGCTGCTCGGCTGCGCGGTGCTGACCGGCGGCGGCGCGGTGCTCAACGTGGGCCGCCCCGCGCCGGGCCAGACGGTCGCCGTCGTCGGGCTGGGCGGCGTGGGGATGGCGGCGCTGCTGACCGCGCTCACCTACGACGGCGTTCCGGTGGTCGCCGTCGACCAGCTGCCGGAGAAGCTGGCCGCGGCCCGGCGGTTGGGCGCGCACCAGGCGTACACGCCGCAGCAGGCCGTCGAGGCGCGGGTGAAGGCGGCGGTGGTGATCGAAGCCGTCGGCCATCCCGCCGCGCTGCAGACCGCGATCGACCTGACGGCCCCCGGCGGGCGTACCATCACCGTCGGCCTGCCGCCGCCGGACGCGCGGATCACGGTGTCGCCGTTGGGTTTTGTGGCCGAGGGCCGGTCGCTGATCGGCAGCTACCTCGGTTCGGCGGTGCCGAGCCGGGACATCCCCCGGTTCGTCGAGCTGTGGCGCGCGGGCCGGCTGCCGGTGGAATCGCTGGTGTCGTCCACGATCCGGCTGGAAGACATCAACGAGGCGATGGATCATCTGGCCGACGGCACCGCGGTGCGCCAGCTGATCCGGTTCGACGGCTAATCGCGGTGCAACGCCGCCGACAGCACCTCGCCCTGCAGCGCGAACAATCGCTGCGAGCCCGGCCAGTCCGGCAGCAGCGAGTCGAAGCCGTGGCAGGCGCGGGCGAACACGTGCAGCTCGGTGCAGACTCCGGCGTCCAGTAGCCGGCGGGCGTAGTCGATGGCCTCGTCGCGGAACGGGTCGATCTCGGCGCAGGTGATCAAAGCCGGTGGCAGCCCGGCTAATTCGGGCCGCCGCGCGGGTACGGCGGCCGCGGACCCGACGGTCGGGCCCAGGTAGTAGCGCCACATCAGCTCGGCGGCCTCGCCGTCGAAGGCCGGGCTGGTCCGGAACCGTGCCTTCGACCCGGTGGCCCGGTCGTCGAGCACCGGCTGGTGCAGCAGCTGGAACACCACGGCCGGCAACGACCCGTCGGGGTGCGCCAGGCAGGCGGCCAGGGCGGCGCCGGCACTGCTGCCCGCGACGGCGAGCCGGGCCGGGTCCACGCCGAGGGCGGCGGCTTCGGCGTGCACCCACCGCAACACGGTGCCCGCGTCCTGCAGCGCGGCCGGGTAGGGGTGTTCGGGGGCCAGCCGGTAGTCGACCGACACCACCGTGCAGCGGCCGCGCCGGGCCAGCTCCACGCACTGGCGGTGGTCGGTGTCCAGGTTGCCCAGCGCGAATCCGCCGGCGTGGCAGTAGATCACGGCGGGCGCCGGTTCGGGCCCGCCGCGATAGATGCGCACGCCGACGCCGTTCGCGTCGTCGTCGACGATCCGCACGCCGGCGGTGTCGGTCTGCGCGGCGGCCAGCCGGCGGCGCTCGTTGAACGGCGCCCGGGTGAGTTCGATTGCGGCGGGCGAGAAGTCGGTCCGGGTGGTGGCGACCGCGCGCAGCGCCGGGTCGAGGCGCTCGGCGCCGTCCAGCGCCGTCACCGCGCGTCCGCCTCGGAGGCCGGGGCCGGGACGCAGACCGCCGGCGCCTGGAACCGGTAGTCAGCCGGCCTGAACCGGCGCGTCATCGACCAGAAGGCGCGTGCGCTGCGCGGCCACTGGGTGACGACGCGGCCGTTGGGGGCGCGAAAGTAGTTGCTGCACTGGGTGGTCCAGACGGTGCCGACCATCCATCGGTCGATCTTGGCGACGAAGTCGGCCAGCGCGGCGGGCCGCACCGCGATGTAGCGGCGGCGGTGGCGGCGCAGATACTTCAGGGCCCGCACGATGTAGCGGGCCTGGGCCTCCAGGACGAAGATGACGCTGTTGGAGCCGACGTTGGTGTTGGGTCCGTACAGCATGAAGAAGTTCGGGAATCCCGGTACGGCCATGCCGAGGTAGGCGTAGGCGCCGTCGCGCCACACCTCGCGCAGCGTGACCCCGTGCTCGCCGGTCACGTCGAGTTCGCCGAGATAGTCGGCGGCGGCGTAGCCGGTGGCGCAGACCACCAGGTCGACCTCGCGCTCGGTGCCGTCCTCGGTGACCAGCGACCGCCGGCGCAGGGAGCGCGCGGGGCTGGTCAGCACCTCGACGTTGGGCCGGGTCAGCGCGGGCAGGTAGTCCGAGGAGAACACCAGCCGTTTGCAGCCCATCGGATGATCGGGCGTGAGCTTGCGGCGCAGTTCCTCGTCGGGGACGCTCGCCTCCAGCAGTCCCAGCGCGATGTTGGTGAATTGCCCGGTCTTCTCGCTGCCGTGCTCGATCACCGAGATGTTGGATTCGCTGCGCAGCCACAACCTGGTCCGGTAGAGCTTCTTCGCCAACGGCAGGTGCGCGAACGCCCAACGCTCCCACCGCGTGTAGGGCCGGTCGGGCTTGGGCAGGATCCAGGTCGGCGACCGCTGCACCGAATACACCCGCTCGGCCACCTTGGCCAATTCCGGAATCAGCTGGGAGGCGGTGGACCCGGTGCCCAGTACGGCGATCCGTTTGCCGTGCAACGGAATCGAGTGGTCCCAGCGCGCCGAGTGCATCACCGTCCCGGTGAACGGCTCCTCCTCGACCAGCTCGGGAAGCAGCGGGCGGGTGAACAGGCCGACGGCCGAGACCACCACGTCGAAGTGGTGCCGGTGGCCGGACGCGGTGGTCAGCCGCCACCGCTGCGTGTCGGCCTCCCAGTGGGCGGAGCGGATTTCGGTGCCCAGCCGCAGATGTGGCCCCAGCCCGTATTTGTCCGCGCAGCGCTGGAAGTAGTCCAGGATCTCGGGCTGTCCCGACCACAGCCGCGACCAGTGCGCGTTCAGGTCGAACGAGTACGAGTACAGGTGGGATTTGACGTCGCAGGCCAGGCCCGGGTAGGTGTTGATCCGCCAGGTGCCGCCCACGCCGTCTTCCCGGTCGAAGATGGTGAAGTCATCAAACCCAGCCTGCGACAGCAGGATTCCCAGCGCCAGGCCACCCGGGCCGGCGCCGATGATGCCGATCGACAGCTCGCTCATCGGATCTGCAGGCATTGCCCGCCATCGACGACGAGTTCGGCGCCGGTGATGAACGACGCCTCGGCGGACACCAGGAACGCCACCGCGTCGGCGACCTCACCGGGCTGCCCGATCCGCCCGAAGGACGCGGCCGCGGCCAGCCGGGTCTGGGTGGCCTCGTCGAGCATCGGCGTGGCGATCGGGCCGGGGAACACCGCGTTGACCCGGATACCGGCCGGGGCGAGTTCGGCGGCGGCGGTTTGGGTCAGGCCGCGCAGCGCCCATTTCGACGAGCCGTAGGCGCAGTGCTGCGGGAACGGGCGGATCGCACCGGTGCTGCAGATGTTGACGATCGACGCGCCGGGTGTCCCGCGGAGCCGCTCCAGCGCCGCACGCATGCCCAGGAAGGCACCGAAACAGTTGACCCGCCAGGCGTTTTCGAAGGCATCCGCGGTCTCCTGCGGCAGCGGGGTGCGGTGCAGCACGCCGGCGCAGTTCACCAGCGCGCTCAGCGCGCCGAAACGGTCCACCACGCGTTCGACGGCCGAGCGCCATTGTTGCTCGGAGGTGACGTCGAGCTCGACCGCGATCAGCCGGTCGTCGCCCGATGCGGCCACCGTGGCGGCCAGTTCGTCGATGCGCCGATCACACGCGGCCACCGCAAACCCGTTGCCGCGCAGCCGTTCGGCGATGGCCCGGCCCTGACCGCCGGCCGCGCCGGTCACCAGCGCCACCCGCGGCGGCTGGGCCGATCCGCCGGTCATTGCGTCGCCTCACGCAGGTGTTCGGCGGCGCCGCGGCGCAGTGCCTGTGCCTCGGCGGCCAGCGTGATCATGTCGAATCCCAACTGCGCCATGGCATGTCCCGTGCTGCCGTCCCCGGCGTGGATGCCGGTGACCAGGCCGGCCTTGGTGGCCGCCTTGTGGATGTGCACGATCGCGTCGAGCACTTCCGGCTGCCGGGTCGCGCCGATCACGCCGGCGCCCAGCGAGATGGCCAGATCGGCGGGGCCGACGTAGATTCCGGTCAGCCCGTCGACGGCGCAGATCTGGGTGATGCCGGACAGCGCCGCCGCGGTCTCGATCATCGCGAACACGCTGACCCGCGACTCGTGGGCCGCCGGATCATGGCCCAGGCTGACGCGCAGCGGGCCGAAGCTGCGCACGCCCGCCGGCGGGTAGCGGGTGGCGGCCACCGCGGCCGCGGCCTGGTCGGGCGACTCGATCATCGCGATGACGACGGCGTCGGCCCCGGCGTCGGCCACCCGCCCGATCGGTGCGGCGTCGGCGTTGGGCAGGCGCACCACGGTGCCGATCGGCAGGTGTTCGATGCGGCGCAGCACGCCGGCGATGTCGGCGTCGTCCAGATAGCCGTGCTGGGCGTCGAAGCCGACGTAATCGTAACCGGCGCGGGCGAATTCCTCCGGCCCCAGCAGTGTCGGGCCGGTGACCCAGCCGCCGAATATCGGGGTCCGCCGGTTCAGGGCCAGCCGCAGGTTGCTCGGCGCGGTCACGGTCGGCCACTCACCCGGCGATCGCGATCTTGATCCGGTCGGCGACCGGCCGGCAGGCCAGCTCGAAGGCGTCCTGCACCTCGTCGACGCCGAACGTGTGGGTCAGGTAGGCGCCCAGCAGCCAGGGATGCTCGGCGGCGAACTTGCCGGCCAGCTCCAGCATCCGCCGCCGGTCCAGTGTCACACCGGATTTCAGGGTGAGGTTGTTGCGCAGCATGGTCCGCATGCTGATCGGGTAGGTGTCGTCGTCAGCCACACCGAAGTAGAACACGGTGCCGCCGGGCGCGGCGGCGTCGATGGCGTGCGCCAGGGTGGCGACCTGGTGGCCGACGGCCTCGATGACGACGTCGGCGCGGTCGGCGGGGTCGAGCTGGCTGACCCAGCGGTCGCTGGTGGCGCGCACCGGGTCGTCGACGCCGAACGCCCTTGCCACGTCGCGGCGGTCGATGGGGTCCACTCCGGTGACCCGCCGCGCGCCGGCCGCCTTGGCGACGTAGGAGAACAGCAGGCCGATCGATCCCTGGCCGATGATCGCGACGTGCTTGCCGGCCAGCTCGAGCTGCTCGCAGGCGTAGAGCACGCAGGCCAGCGGCTGCAGCCCGACCGCCTGCGCCGGGCTGAGCGCCGGATCATAGGGCGCCAGCCCGTCGCCGTCGCTGACGACGCGTTCCATCAGGCCGTCGAATCCGGATGCCCAGCCGACGACGCGGTCTCCGGGACGGTGCGCCGGATGCCGGCTGGCGATCACCTCGCCGGCGACCTCGTGGATGGGAAAGCCGTCCTTCTCGGGGCCGCTGCGGCCGTCGTCGCCGGGCAGCCGGCCCCGGGCGCCGCGGAAGGCGGGCAGGTCGCTGCCGCACACGCCGGCGGCCGAAAACCGCAGCAGCACTTGCCCGTCGGCGAGGCACTCGGGGGTCTTGTCGTCGATCGCGGTCGGTTCGAACCGATACGGCGCGACGATCCGGTAGCACCACACCTCAGACCTCCACCGGGATCTTGTTCCAGCCCCATTGGAAGCTGGACGGCAACCGGGTGGCGGCGTCGGCCCGGATCGCGTAGTCGGGTACCCGGCGCAGCCATTCTTGCAGCAGCACAGCCACTTCCAGCCTGGCTAGGTGGTAGCCGATGCAGAAGTGCTGGCCGCGGCCGAAGGCCAGGGAGCGGCGGATGGGCCGGTCCCAGACGAAGTCGTCGGGGTCGGGGTATTCGCGTTCGTCGCGGTTGGCCGAGGCGAGCAGGGTGATCACCCGCTGGCCCGGGTTGAGGGTCTGCCCGTGAATGTCGAAGGGCTTGCGCACCGTTCGCGCGAACCACTGTGCGGGCGCGCAGTAGCGGATCATCTCCTCGCGGGCCACCGGAATGTTGTGCTGCGGGTCGGCGCGCACGGCGGCCAGCTGGTCGGGATGCCGGCTGAGCTCCCAGAGCCCCTGGGCGACGATCTTGGGCACCGTCTCGGTGCCGCCGATGAAGATGCACAGCATCTGGGTCGCCACCTCGAGGTCGTCGAGCGCGCTGCCGTCGGGCAGCTGGTAGCCGAGCAGGCCGTCCACCACCTCGAGCGGCGGCCCGGACGGGTCGGCGCGGCGGCGCTGCACCGCGGGCAGCAGGAACTCGAAGTAGTTGGGGCGCGCCTGCCCGGTGTCAACGCCGACGCCCGGCTCGGCCAGGCTGCCGGCATTGACCGCGGCGAGCACCTGCGGCGCGAGATCGGTTGGGATGCCCAGCAATTCGCAGACGATGGTGGCCACCACCACCCCGCCGTACTCCTGGGTCAGGTCGAAGGAGCCGCGCGCCAGCAGCTCGTCCAGGCGTTCGTTGGCCAGGGTCCGGATCCGGCCCTCGAGGTCGGTGACCGCCCGCGGCCGGAACGGGCGCGAATGGGTGCGACGGATCTCGCCGTAGAGGTCGGCGTCGAACATGGCGTGAAACGGCAGCGGGTGCAGCGGCGGGTCGTCGACCGGGCCGTCGTTGTGCTGGGCCAGCACCGATGCCGGCGGCAGCGTGCCCTCCGAGGCGACGAAGGTGCCGTTGTTGACCTCGAGCACCCTCCAGATGTCGTCGAACCGGGACAGCGCGAAGGTGTCCCACTGCGGCATGTAGTACACCGGGTGGTGGTCGCGCAGAATCCGGTAGTACGGCAACGGGTTTGCCATCACCTCGGCGTCGAAGGGATCGTAGGCGAAGTCCACCGGCGCTCCTTGGGCCGTCACTGCAGCGGCGAGGGGGGTAGGGCCTGCAGGATGGAATCCTCCCAGCCGTCGCGCAGGGCCGGGGCCACGCTCATCCAGGTGACGATCTCGGCGGGCGGGCTCTCCTTCCACGACGGGTAGTGGTTGGCGAAGCAGTCCCAGCCGCCGTCCAGCGCCCAGTAGTGGATGACCTCGTTGTAGCGGAAGGTGGTGGTGAACGAACCCAGCCAGCGCTTTCCGGTGCGCTCCGACCACGGCACGTAGAGTCGCTCCAGCTCCCGGATGTAGTCGTCCTGGCGGCCCGGCTTGGTCTGCATGATCTCCTGAATCACCAGGGGCGCAATGAAATTGGCCTCGCGCAGCTGGGCGAGCGTCTTGTTGCTGGGGCCCGGGTACATGATGCGCCCCTCCCCCGAGGCGCCGATGTCGGCCAGAAACGCCGACCATTTTCCGGCCGCGGCCTCGTGGCTGCCGCCGCGCGCCTGGGCGGCGCCGATCCTGGCGTAGTCGGCGAATCCGTCGACCTCCCAGATGATCGTCACCTGCGGCCAGTGACCGTTGTACGGGGTGGATTCCCAGATCGCGAACAGCCGGGCGCCGAGCTGGTCCATCATCGGCCGATACGTGTCGGTGAAGACCTCGGTGAAGCGGTCGCTTCGCCCGGATCCCAGCGAGATCGTCTCGTGCAGGTAGAGCAGCGTGTGTCGGTAGTACTTCTTCATGGGCTAGTCGAGCCGGACCAGCTCTGAGTCGGCGGCCGAGTACACGTCGCACAGCAGCGATTCGGCGGGGGCGATGCCGGCGTCCGAAATCCCTTCTGCCGCAAGCGCATAGCCCTTGAACCTGCGCGCGGCCGCGCTGAGCAGGTGCTGGGCCCTGGTGGTCGCGCGGCTCACGCCCAGCGGCCAGCCGTCGCCCCACAGCGCGACCGCGGTGAGCCGGTTGTGCAGCGATTCGAGCACCGTGTCGCGCACCCGGGCGTCGGCGGTGAACGCGTCGGCGCTGACGGCCAGGCCGGCGGCGCCCTGGCCCAGCCCGGCGAGCCCGGAGTCGAGGTCGGCGGCGCGCACCCCCAGGATCCGCAGCGAGCGGGTGTTGCAGCCCTGTGGGAGCAGCACGGTCACCTCCCAGCCGGCCATCGCCCGGTCGTAGAGCCAGCCGCCGGCCGACTGCACGACGTCGACGGCGCTGGCGGCGACGACGTCGAGCCGATACCGCAGGCCCTCGTCGTTCGCGCGGGTGACCCGGGCGGCGCTGCTCTTGCTGATGTCGAACGTCGGAGCGACCATCGATCCATTCCTCACCACCGCCCGCAACGAATCCGTTGCCGGGCCTCGAGCGCTTGTCATGGGCTTTGCACGGGCTGGAGCCGCTTGCCGGTCCGGGCGATGCGACTCACCGCACAGCGTGACACTTCCGCGCAAATTTGTAAAGCTCCCGGCGGCCGGTCAGGAGCCGCGGCGCGCCTTGAGCTCGGCGAGGACCTCCGCGGTGTGCTGCCCGAGTTCCGGTGCCGCAGAACGCGGTGCCCACGGCGTGCCGTGGAAATCCGCCGGGGTGGCCACCATCGGCACCGCGGCTTGGTCGTCGGCGCCGTCGGGCACGTAAACGATCCCGCCCGCGGCGTGGAACTGCTCGTCGGCCACCACGTCTTCCAGCGAGTTGACCGGCGACCAGAAGAAATCCGGTTCGCCGGCGAAGATCTGCGCCCACTCGTCGAGCGGGCGGGTCGCGAAGATCTCGTCCAGCGCCGCGATCAGCGCCACCGAGTTGGCGGCGCGGGCGCGGGCGTCGGCGAAGCGGGGATCGTCGCGCCACTCGGGGCGGCCCACCGCGCGGCACAACGCCGGCCAGTGCCGCTCCGGCTCGAGCCCGACGATCCAGAACCGCCGTCCGTCGGAGGCGGCGTAGTTGTTCATGCACGGGTTGCCCATCGACTCGCGTTGCCCGATCGCGATGGGCTGGCCGCTCATCAGGTAGGTGTTCAGGTCGAAGCTGACGGTGTAGGCGCCCTGCCGGTACAGCGAGGTGGTCACCAGTTGGCCGGCCCCGGTGCGCTCGCGCGCCAGCAGCGCCGCGCACACCGCCGCGGCCATCGTCATCCCGGCCGAATGGTCGCCCATGCCGCCGCGCTGGAACGGGGGCGTGTCGCCGGGCCGGGTGAGCAGATGGGCCACCCCGGCGCGGGACCAGAACGCGGCCACGTCGAAGGCGGCGCGGTCGGCGTCCGGCCCGCTCTCGCCGTACCCCGTGATCAGCCCGTACACCA
Source organism: Mycobacterium timonense (assembly GCF_025821985.1). NCBI lineage: Bacteria > Bacillati > Actinomycetota > Actinomycetes > Mycobacteriales > Mycobacteriaceae > Mycobacterium > Mycobacterium timonense. Next base: position 644,285 of record NZ_JACKSY010000104.1, read on the forward strand.
GCCGGGGGTTGGCCGCCGACACCGACGCGAAGTCCAGCCCCAGCCGCTGCAGCGCCCCGGGCCGCACGTTGGTCAGGAAAACGTCTGCGCCGGAAAGCAATTCGAACGCCGCCCGGCGGTCCGGTTCGCTGCTCAGGTCCAGCACGACGCTGCGCTTGGACCGGTTGTCCATCTCGAACGGCGGGTTCAGCCCCAGGTCGCAGCCCAGCATGCGGCCGAACATGCGGGCCGGGTCGCCGGTCGGCGGCTCGATCTTGATCACGTCAGCGCCCCAGTCGGCCAGGATGCCGCCGGCGGCCGGCCCGGCCACCCAGACCCCGAGTTCGACGACTGTGACGCCTTCCACCGGTCCCGCCATGGGTGAGTTCCCGCCTTCTGCCGTTCGGGCGTCACGCCATCGTGGCGCCGCGTGTCGAGTGTCACGCTAGCGTGGGCCTCGGGTGGGGTTTGCGTGCGATGGGAGGACGACCCATGTCTTTGGTGGCCGGGCGGGGTCCGCTCAGCAGCGATCCGGCGGGGCGGTTCTCGCCGCCGATCCCCGCCGAGGTCGTCTACGTCGAACCGCATCCCCGGCGGGTGCAGGCGGTCAAGGACGGGCGTTCGGTGATCGACACCGAACGGGCGCTGATGGTGCACCGGCGGGGGCGGCCGCTGAGCTACGTCTTCCCGGCCGACGAGGTCGCCGGCCTGCCCGGGGAGCCGGAGCCGGAGGCGCCCGGTTTCGTCCACGTCCCCTGGGACGCGGTGGACACCTGGTGGGAGGAGGGACGCAAGCTCGTGCACTACCCGCCCAATCCGTATCACCGCGTGGACTGCCGGGGCACCCGCCGGCGGCTGCGGGTGCGCGTCGGCGGCACCACGCTGGTGGACACCGACCACACGACGATCGTCTTCGAGACCGCCCTGCCGCCCAGGCTGTACGTCGATCCCGCGCACGTGCGCACCGATCTGCTGCGCCGCTCGGAGACGACGAGTTACTGCAACTACAAGGGTTTCGCGACGTACTGGTCGCTGGTCGACGGCGACCGGGTGGTCGACGACGTCGGCTGGTGCTATCCGGATCCGCCGCCGGAAAGCCTGCCCATCAAGGGTTTTCTGAGTTTCGACGAGACCCGCGTCGAGCTGCTGGCCGAGCTGCCGGTCAGCGCCCGTAGCTAGGCCGTCCGAGCCCCAGCTCGTGCTGGGCGATCATGTTGCGGAACACCTCCATGGTGCCGCCATAGATGCCGGCGGGCACGGCGTGCCGGAAGATGAACTCGATGGCGCCGTCGTCGGGTGAACCCGGCGTGCCGGTGGGCAAGGCCGATGCGGTCCCCAGCAGGTCCATCAGTTCCTGGGATACCTCACGCATGGTTTGAATGAGCGCCACGCGTCCGTACATGCCGGGGGTCGACATGGCCGCCTCGATGCGGGCCATGCCGCGCCCGAGCCGGTATTTGACCGACTCGTCGTCGATCGGCCGGCCGCCGGCCGCATCGGGTCTGGCCAGGATGGCCGCGACACCGTCGGCCGCCTCGGCCATCAGGTGGCCGTGCTCGGAGAGCATCGAAATGTTCTGCAGGCCATGGTCTTGGGGGTCGGTGATGCCGTGTTCGGCGTCGAGGGCGAACCGCATCACCGTCCAGCCGCCGTTGACCTCGCCGATGCGGTAGAGGTCGTCGACGCGCACGTCGCTGTAGTAGACGATGTTGGTGCGGTCGCCGTCGACGGTGCGGATGCCCTGGATCTCGATGCCCGGTGAGTCGAGCGGCACCAGGAACATGGTCAGGTTCTTGTGTTTCGGCCGCCGCGGATCGGTGTTGGTGAGCAGGAAGACGTACTCGGCGTTCTGCGCGTTCGAGGTGAACATCTTGGAGCCGTTGATGATCCAGCCCGACCCGTCCCGCACGGCCCGGGTTTTGCAGGTGGCGACGTCGGAGCCGCCCTCGGGTTCGGTGTAGCCCAGGCAGAGCCGGATCTTCCCGGACAACACGCCGGGCAGGATCGCGTCGGCGAGTTCGGGCGCCCCGAATTGCTTGACCAACCGCGCGACCACCGCCGTGGTGCCCCAGTGGAACCACGGCGTGTGCGCGCGGCCGATCTCGAGCTGAAAAATCCGCCGGCGCACCGGATCGAATCCGCCCTCGGACTCCAGCTTCCAATCCGATTCCAGGTAACCCGCTTCACCCAGCGCCACATGCACCGGCTCACTGAAGTTTTCGCCGGTTTCGCGATCACGCCGGCGCACCTCGTCGGTGACGTGCTCGGCCAGGAACGCGCGCGTGCTCTGCTGGAAGGCCGCGTCCTGCGCCGAAAGTTCTACCCGGGAGAAGTCCATGGTTGCGGCTAGGCGGCGTCGACGACCAGGGTGCGGAACCGGTCCAGGGTCTCCAGCGCGTGGGCCATGCTGTCGCCGGGCAGGTGCACGCTCACCCAGGTCACCCCCAGCTTGGCCAGCTTGTCCAGGCCGTCGAGATAGGCGTCGGCGTTGAATTCGTCGTCGACGGGGCTACCACCCTCGAAGTTGGTGAAGGTGATGTCGATCGTCGACCAATCACGTTGCGCCGCATCGCATCTGCGACGCAGGTCGGCGATGCCGTCGGCGAGTTTGGCCACCGAGTCGATGACGGCGGTGCCGGCCGTCCGGGCCAGCTGCGGCGGGGCGGGAAACGGGCACCAGCCGTCGCCGTAGTCGGCCACCCGCTGGCGCGCGGCGGTGGTGTTGCCGCCGATCCAGATCGGCGGATGCGGGCTGCTGACCGGCCGGGGATGCGCGGTGATGCCCCGGGCGCTGAAATGCCTTCCCTCGAACGAGATGTCGTCGCCGGTCCACACGGCGCGGATCACCTGCAGGGCCTCCTCGAACAGCTCGGCGCGCTCGTCGTAACTGACGCCCAGCGCCGCGAACTCGCGCTTGAGGTAGCCCACGCCGACGGCGAGGGTGAAGCGGCCGCCGGAGAGCAGGTCGAGGGTGGCGCCGGATTTGGCCACCACGAACGGGTTTCGATACGGCAGCACCACGATGTTGGGGATCAACCGCAGCGTGGACGTGGTGGCGGCGGCGAAACCCAGTGCCACGAAAGGATCCAACGCGTCATGCCCACCGGCCTCGAGCCAGCGCTGCGACGGCGCGGGGTGGTCGGTGAAGCCGAAGCCGTGGATCCCGGCCGCCTCGGCCGCCGCGGCCACCTTGGCGATGCCGTCCCCGCTGACCAGCTCCCGGTTGTAGGGATGGCTGTGCATCGGGTGGGTGATGGTGAAGCGCATGGCCGTTAGAAGCGGGCCCGGGAATCGATCGCGGTGTCGCTGGTGCGCAGCGGGCGGATCAGCGCCTCCTGCGCGAAGGAGGCCAACAGCTCGCCCTGTTCGGTGTGCACGGTGCCGCGCACATACGACATTCCGGCGCCCACCTGGGTGCTCTCGTGGCTGTAGAGCAGCCAGCCGTCCCAGCGCACCGGCTCGTGGAAGGCGACCGAGATGCTCATCGGCGCGGTGGACACGGTCAGGTGCGCCTGGGCGGTGCCGATGCCCGGATGCGCGCGCATGGTGGTGGAGATGCCCAGGTGCCCGGTGAAGTAGGCCAGCAGCGCCTTGGCCAGGTCGTCACGGGTGGGGATGGGGTCGTAGTGCAGCCAGGCGTACAGCTCCGGCGGGCCGACCTCGTCGGGGCTGTTGACGTCGACGACGTCCACCAGGCGCAGCTCCCGGCCGACCATCGGCATCGGGGAGGGGTTGGCGTCGGCGGGCCCGGCGACGTCGGGCCGGGGCAGCTGGTGGCGGATGACGTCGCCGGTGGGCACGTCGGCCAGCACGGTGATGCTCAGGCAGCGCCGGCCGTTCTGGTGCACGGCGACGACGGCGGTGGCGGTGGACCGGCCTTCGGCCACGACGTCGAGGACCAGCTCGATGGGCGGTCCGACCGCGACTGCGCGGGAGAACACGGCGTGCGCCGAGCGCACCGACTTGTCACCGAACCGCTTGGCCACCGCGACGATCGCCTGCGCGAGCACCTGGGTGCCCTCGACCACCTGGCGTTCGTCGCCCCCGCCCCCGATATCACCGGCGGTGTCGGCGGTGAACCGGTCCTGCCCGTCGGGCCGCACCTCGAACAGATCCAGCAGGCCCTGCACCGTCCACTCGGTCGATTCCTGGGAAACCTTGCTCAACTCGGATTCCACCTCTCGTGTCGCCCAGCTTCGCGCTCAGCGTGACACTTTGCGTAAGATTTGTAAAGCTTGGCTAACAACACGGCGGGGCGGCATAGCGGCCGGGCGACGGAACGCACAGGGAGGCAATACAATTGGGCATCGTCACCACCAGCTCGGAGACCGCGTTCACCCAGTCCGCCGAAACGGTGTACGACTTCGTCACCAATCCGCAGAACTGGACCAAGACCTATCCCGGCAGCGCCCACATCGGCAAGCTGCCCGAGCTTCCGCTGCGGGTGGGCGACACCTGGGAGGAGACCGGCCCCGACGGCGACCGGATCTTCAGCTGGCAGCTGGCCGCCGCGGTGCGCCCGTCGCTGTTCGTGTTCACCTCGATCGGCCGGCTGGGCCACGACCGCGACGGCGGTATTTTTCAAGGCGGCCTGCCGGGCCGCATCACGGTCTGCTACCGGTTCACCCGCCCCGGCCACGACATCACGCTGTTCTCCCGCACCATGACGATCGAGGCGGACAAGGACGCCCCGCTGCCCGATCAGCTGTTCGTGCAGGCCAACCCGGCCAGGATCGACGCCTACCACGAGGCCGTCGCGCGGGAGCTCGCCGCGCTCGATTGACACCGGCACCCGCGGTGCATGACACTTTGTCGATGTTTTGTAAAGCGGAAGGTTTGCCGAAGGCATGAGCGGATGATCCCCGAGCCACTGGTCAACGGGTTCTGCTTCGGCGAGGGCCCGCGCTGGTTCGAGGGTCTGCTGTGGTTCTCCGACATGCTCGGCGAAGCGGTGCACACCACCACCATGGGTGGCGCGCTGACCACCCTGCCGCTGCCCGGGCACTGTCCGTCCGGGCTGGGATTCCGCCCCGACGGCTCGTTGCTGATCGCCTCCACGCGCGACCGGCGGGTGTTGCGCTACGACGGCGAAACGGTGGTCACCGTCGCCGAACTCGCCGACATCGCGCCGGCCGACCTGGGCGACATGGTGGTCGACCGCGCGGGCCGCGCCTACATCGGCTGCCAGGCCTTCACCGGCGGCGCGATCATCCGGCTGGACCCCGACGACCGTGCGACCGTGGTGGCCGACGACCTGGACTTCCCCAACGGCATGGCGATCACCCCGGACGGGGCGACGCTGATCGTCGCCGAGTCCACCGGGCGGCGGCTGAGCGCGTTCGCCATCGACGACGACGGCGCACTGTCGGGCCGGCGGGTCTTCGCCGACGGCCTGGACGGGCCGCCCGACGGCATCGCGCTGGACGCCGACGGCGGGGTGTGGGCGGCGATGACGCTGGCGCACCAGTTCGAGCGGATCGTGGCCGGCGGCGCCGTCACCGACCGCATCGACATCGGCGATCGCGTGGCCATCGCCTGCGCACTGGGCGGTCCGCAGCGCCGCACGCTGTTTTTGTTGTCGAGCACGGACGCCTATCCTCAGCGTCTGGTCGGCACCCGCCTGTCCCGGTTGGATGCCGTCACGGTGACCACGCCCGGCGCCGGCCTGCCCTGACTTTCCGGAGAGGTTGACGATGACCGACGCCTACTACGAGCTGATCGACTCCGACGCGTCGGGCGAGAGGTTCCGGGCCACCGATCTGGCGCGTGGCACCTGGTCGGCGACGATCCAGCACGGCGGTCCGGTGTCGGCGCTGCTGACGCGGGCCCTGGAGCGCTGCGAGCAGCGCGACGACACCCGGCTGTCCCGGGTGGTGATCGACCTGCTGGGTGGGGTGCCGGTCGAGGGCGACCTGTGGGTGCGCGCGGAGGTGCAGCGCCCCGGCAAGCAGATCGAACTGCTCGGCGCCCAGATGCTGGCGCCGGGGCCCGACGGCGCCCCGCGGCCGGTGGCGCGCGCCAGCGGCTGGCGGTTGCAGCACCAGGACACCGGATCCCTGGCGCACGCGGCGGCGCCGCTGCCGCGTCCGCGGGCCGAGGCCTACGACCGCAACCTCAAGGCGCGCGACTGGGACCGCAACTACGTGCACAGCCTGCAGTGGCTGTGGTTGACCGAGCCGCTGAGCGAGGGCCCCGGGGAATCCTGGATCAGCCCGACCGTCGACCTGGTGAAGGGCGAATCGATGACCCGGCTACAGCGGCTGTTCGCGGTGGCCGACTGCGCCAACGGCATCGGCAGCAAGCTGGACATCACCAAGTGGACGTTCCTCAACACCGATCTAGCCGTGCACGTGTTCCGGGTCCCCGACGGCGACTGGATCGGCATCCGGGCCGAGACCAGCTACGGGCCGGACGGGATCGGCACGACGATCGGCACGTTGTTCGACGAGCAGGGCGCCGTGGGCGCCATCCAGCAGTCGGTTCTGGTGCGCCGGCGTCCCGGTCGGGCCTAACGTGGGAGCGAATGACCATGACACCGCGGCGACACTTCGTAAAGTTTGAATCATGAGCCATCCGGTCCGGGCGACGGCGATCGCCGACACCGACACCTCGACCCGCCAGCGCATTCTGGCGGCCACCGCCGAGGTGCTCGGTCGCAACGGCAAGACCAAGCTCAGCCTGTCCGACGTCGCCACCCAGGCCGGGGTGTCCCGCCCGACGCTGTACCGCTGGTTCGCCTCGAAAGAGGAGCTGCTGTCGGCGTTTTCGGCCTACGAGCGCCAGATCTTCGAAAGCGGCCTGGTCAAGGCCACCGCGGGTCTCAAGGGTGTGGACAAGCTGGACGCGGTGCTGCGGTTCATCGTCGACTATCAGCATTCCTACTCCGGCGTCCGCATGGTCGACGTCGAGCCCGAGCACACCATCGCCCAGTTCTCCGGGGTGATCCCGCAGATGCGCGAGGGCCTGCAGCGCCACCTGCCCGGACCCAACGCCGCGGTGAAGGCGGCCACGGTGATCCGGATCGCGATCTCGCACTACATCGTGCGCAGCGACGACGCCGATCAGTTCCTGGCCCAGCTGCGCCACGCCGTCGGCATCAAGGCGCCGACCGACTGACCGCCGGCCGGGATCAGTCGAACAGGACCGCGGCGTTGAGGTAGCCCGTCGGGTCGAGCGCGGCCTTGACGGTGCGCATCGCGGCGATGTCGGCGGGCTCCCGGGACATGCCGAGGTAGGGCCGCTTGCGGCTGCCGACGCCGTGTTCGGAGCTGACGTTGCCGCCGCTTGCCGCGATGAGATCCATCATCGGCTCATACAGCGCGTGCTCCCGGTCGGCCGCACAGCGCAACACGTTCAGGTGCAGGTTGCCCTCGCCGATGTGGCCGAACAGCACCGGCAGCGCGTCGGGCGCGTGGGTGTGCACCAAATCGATTGCGGCTCTTTCGAATTCGCTGATCGACGACAGCGGCAGCGAGACGTCGAACTTCAGCGGCGGCCCGTACACGCCGAGCACCTCGGCCAGCGCCTCCCTGACCTGCCACAACCGTTGCCGCGCAACGGCATCCACGCCGACGGCCGGTTCGCCGCTGAGCGGCGCGTCGTCCAGCAGGCCGGCGAGCCGCTCGGTCTGGTCGTGGTCGGCGGCCAACTCCACCAGCAGCAGCCAGTCGGCGTCGACCGGGGCGGGCACGCCGCGATGCTCGCGGGTCAGCGCAGCCGCGCGGCCGTCGATCAATTCCAGCGCAGCGATGCCGTCCACGTCGCGGAACGTGCGCCCGGCGGCCACCACGGCATCGAGTTCGGCGAACCCGCAGATCGCCGTCACCGTGTGCGTCGGGGTGGGGTGCAGTCGCAGGTCCAGCTCGGTGATCACGCCCAGCGTGCCCTCGGCGCCGACGAACAGCGCGGGCAGGTCGTAGCCGGTGTTGTCCCGGCGCACCCGGCTGCGCCGGCGCAGCAGCGCGCCGTCGGGCAGCGCGACCTGGATGCCGAGCACCTGCTCGCCCATGTTGCCGTACCGAACAGTGTGCAGCCCACCGGCATTCGTGGAGGCCATGCCGCCGACGGTCGCGCTGTCGCGGGCCGCGAGGTCCACGCCGAACACCAGGTTGGCGGCCGACGCGGCCTGCTGCACCGCGGCCAGCGTGGCCCCGGCGCCGACCTCGATGCGACGCTCGACGGTGTCGACGTCGGCGATGCGGTGCAGCCGTTCGGTGGACAGCAACACGTCGTCGTGCTCGGGCACCGTCCCGGCCACCAGCGACGTCCGCCCACCCTGCACCGTCACGTGGGCGCCGGCGTCCCGGCACACCCGCAGCACCTCGGCGAGTTGCTCGGCCGAGCCCGGCCGCACCAGCGCGCTGGCCCGCCCGCGATAGCGGCCGGTGTGGTCGACGCTGCGCGCCGCCAGCACGTCGGGGTCGGTGACGACGTGAGTGGATCCGACCGTATCCGCCAACGCGCGCAGCATGTTCGCGGTTATAGCACCGCGCTAGAACTGCTTGTGCGGCACGTCGGTGACCAGTCCGCCGTCCATCACGAATTCGCTGCCGGTCGCGTACGACGACTCGTCGCTGGCCAGGAACAAGACGAACGTCGACACCTCGCGGGACTCAGCCGGACGGCCGAGCGGGACGGTCACCATGTCGTCGGGCAGGTGTTTGGTCATCGGGGTGCGGATGAAGCCGGGGTGCACGGAGTTGACCCGGATGTTGTGCGGCGCCAGCTCCAGCGCCGCGGACTTCGCCAGGCCGCGCACGCCCCACTTGGAGGCGACGTAGGGGTGCACCATGGGCGCACCGCGCAGCCCCTCGATGGAGGAGATGTTGATGATCGAGCCGCCGCCGGCCGCGATCATCGGCTCGACGGCCACCCGCATGCCCAGGAAGGTGCCGGTCAGGTTGACGTCAATCACCTTCTGCCACTTGGCCAGATCGAAACTCTTCAGCGGCCCGAGCGCGACGGTGCCGGCGTTGTTGACCAACACGTTGAGCTTGCCGAATTCGCCGACGGCGGTTTCCACGGCGGCGTCCCACTGGTCGGGCTGGGTGACGTCCAGGTGGACGTAGCGCACCGAGTCGCCGATCTCGTCGGCCACGGCCTTGCCCTCGTCGTCGAGGATGTCGCCGATCACCACCTTGGCGCCCTCGGCCGCCAGCAGCCGCGCGTGCTCGGCGCCCATGCCGCGGGCGCCCCCGCTGATCAGCGCAACCTTGCCGTCTACCCGTCCCACGCGGGTCTCCTTTCGATTCAGGTGGTCACCAAAGTGCTTGGTGCGTAAAGGCCTTTGCCGGTCACCAGCGGCAAATCGAGGGTGGTCCGGATGCCAGGTGGGGCCGCGATCACCGCCGGGATGGCGTTGACGATACGGCCCGCGGCTCCCGCGATCGCGGCGTGGTTGTGGTCTCCCTTGCGGCTGCTCGGGACGATGTCGACGGCGTACGACGGCTCCCCGGTGATCTCGACCCGGTAGGACCCGTCGCCCGCGGCCGGCTGCGGCAGGTCGGGGCGCAGATCCGGCCGCAGCCGGGTGACGTGCTCGATGACGATGGCGGGGTGGCCGTTGACCATGCCGCGAATCTCGAACTGCAGCACCGCCAGCGTGCCCTTGGCCACCCGGCCCACCGCGATGTCGAAGTCCTCCGGCGCCGGCTCGCGCTGGTAGGACTCGGTGATCTCGTCGACCTCGATGCCCAGCCCGGCGGCCAGCTGACGGATAGCGGTTCCCCAGGCGATGCTGAGGACTCCCGGCTGCAGCAGCATCGGGATCTCGTCGAGCGGACGGCCGAATCCCATGTAGCCCATGACTTCCGCGCCGTTGTAGCTGGCGTAGTCGTGAATCTCCATGCAGCGCACCTGCTCCACCCGCTGACAGGTTCCCGCCAGCGCCAGCGGGATCAGGTCATTGGCGAAGCCCGGGTCGACACCGCTGATGAAGATGCTCGAATTGCCTTGCCTGGCAGCGTCTTCCACGCGGGCGATGTACTTCTCGGGCATCACACCCCAGGGGTATTGCAGCAGCCCGGGCGACGATCCGACGACGTTGATGCCGGCGGCCAGGATGCGCATGACGTCGGCCATCGCCTCGGGCAGCCGGGTGTCGCCCATCGCGCAGTACACCACGCATTCGGGCTTGGCGGCGATGACGGCGTCCAGGTCGCCGACGGCGGCGACGCCGGTGACCACCCCGGCATCGAGTCCGACGCCGCACAGCTCGCCGGCGTCCTTGCCGACCTTCTCCGGGGTGGACACGCACACCCCGGTCAGCTCGTAGCGCGGGTTGGTGATCAGTTCGGCGAGGGCCAGTCCGCCGACGTTTCCGGTGCCGACGTGCGCGACGCGGATCGCCATGACAGTCTCCGTCCGTTGAGCGCCCAAAACTTTTCTAGACACTAGTCCATTAAATGGGCGGCGCCTACCGGCCCGGAGCCGCCGGCGGTTCCGCGTCCGTCGGCTACGACGAGAGGGTCAGGGGCCCAGCGGCGAGGTGGTGCGGATCTCCTCGTCGCGGATCAGGCCGCGCAGCAGCGCGGTGCTGAACTCGGCGGCGATCTCCTTGGCGCTGCGGCGTCCGCTCGGGCGCAACCACCGGTAGGCGCCGAGCGTCATGCCGATGTAGCCGAGCGCCAGGACGTGCGAGTCGCACTCGTAGAACTCCCCGCTGGCGATCCCACGGTCGATGAGCCCGTGCACGTGCTCGTAGACCTGGGTCTCCTTTTCCCGGACCGCGGCGACCTGTTCCTTGGTGAACCACTCGGTGATGTAGGGCTGCTCCTGGAAGTAGACGGCCGCACCCTCGGGGTTGGCGGCGATCTGGTCGAGCAGCCGCACGGTGTACTGGTACAGCGCCTCGCGGGCGGTCATCGAGGGGTCGTCGTGGACCGCGGCCAGCGTCCGCTCGGCGGCCTGCTGGTAGATGTCGTAGAGGATCAGCGACTTGCTGGCGTAGTAGTGGTAGACGGTCGCCTTGTTCAGCCCGATCACGTCGGCGACGTCGTCCATCCGGGTGCCGTGATACCCGCGCGCGGCGAACAACTTGGTGGCGACGGCCAGCAGCTCTTCGCGGCGGGTTTGCCCATTCGGGGTGCTGCTGTCGGCGGGCATCTGTTCTCACTATCGTCGGTACGGGCAGGCCAGCCCCGGTTCGGCCAAGGATAACTATCAATCAACTGGTTGGACAGTTTAAGCAAAACGCCGGGTGTCCCGTCGACGGCTATGCGACTAGACTTTCCTCGAATGCGCTGAGTCGAGAGGTGGGGCCGATGGATCCGAGTCCGGATTACGACGGAAGCGACGAAATCGAGTTCTTCATGCGGTACCTCACCTGGGGGTTGCGCGGCGTCACCGACGGCAACGGCTACCCGCCGCCGGCCTACCCGCCCGTCTAGGCACCGCGTGAGAGCGCCAGTTAGAGCGCCTTCAGCTCCTCGGCAACCTCGGTCACCGACTTCTTCGCGTCGCCGAACAGCATCGTCGTCCCCTCGGCGTAGAACAGCGGGTTGTCGATGCCGGCGAAGCCGGAGTTCATCGACCGCTTGAGCACGATCACCGACTTGGCCTTGTCCACGTTGAGAATCGGCATGCCGTAGATCGGGCTGGACGCCTCGTTGCGGGCGGCCGGGTTGGTGACGTCGTTGGCGCCGATGACGATCGCGACGTCGGTGCGGGCGAACTCGTCGTTGATGTCGTCCATGTCCTTCATCGCGTCGTAGTCGACCTCGGCCTCGGCCAGCAGCACGTTCATGTGCCCGGGCATCCGGCCGGCCACCGGGTGGATGGCGTACTTCACCGGCACGCCCTTCTCCTCCAGCAGCGCGGCCATGTCCTTGACGGCGTGCTGGGCCTGCGCGACGGCCAGGCCGTAACCGGGCACCACGATCACCTGGTTGGCGTAGGCCATCTGGATCGCGGCGTCGGCCGCCGAGGTGGACTTGACGTGCTTGTCGCCGCCGTCACCGCCGCCCGGTGCCACGCCCCCACCGCCGAAGCCGCCGGCGACGATCGCCGGGATGGAGCGGTTCATCGCCTTGGCCATCAGGTTGGTCAGGATCGAACCCGAGGCGCCAACGATCATGCCGGCCACGATCATCGCGGTGTTGTTCAGCGCCAACCCCGCGGCCGCGGCCGAGAGCCCGGTCATCGCGTTGAGCAGCGAGATGACCACCGGCATGTCAGCGCCGCCGATGGGCAGCACCACCATCAGGCCCAGCACGCCGGCGGCGGCCAGCAGCCCGATCATCCACCACAGCGACACCCCGCCGCTGCCGGGATGGGCGTGCAGACCGATCACCACCGCGGCGGCCACGGCGCCGGCCAGCAGCAGCAGGTTGATCGGCTGCTGGGCCTTGCCGAAGCCGATCGGGGCGCCGGAGATGATCTCCTGCAGCTTGCCGAACGCGATGATCGAGCCCCAGAACGAGATCGATCCGATGATCGCGGCGAACAACGACGCCACCACGATGTGCACCGTCGGTGACTCGCCGTGCTGGAACGCCGAAAAGCCGGATGTCTCAATGAATTCCGACAGGGCGATCAGCGCGACGGTGCCACCTCCGACGCCGTTGAAGAAGGCCACCAGCTGCGGCATGGCCGTCATCTTGGTGTAGCGGGCCGGCGGGACGCCGAGCACCACGCCCACCACCAGGCCGGCGATGATCAGCACCCATTGGTCGGTGTGGCGAATCTTGATCAGCGTCGCGGCCACCGCGATGGCCATGCCCACCGCGGCGATCAGGTTGCCGCGCACCGCCGTCTTGGGCCCGGTCAGCCCCATCAGGCCGTAGATGAACAGCGCGAAGGAAACGATGTAGAGGCCGATCACCAAGTAGTTCATTTGGCCGCCGCCTCTTGTGTTTCCGGCTTCGCCGGGCTCTTCTTGCTCTTGAACATGCCCAGCATCCGGTCGGTGACGATGAACCCGCCGATGACGTTCAGGGTTCCGAACACCACCGCGACGAACAGGATGATCTGCATCGCCAGCGACGGATGCTCGACCGAGCCGAACACCACCAGCGCGCCGAGCACCACGATGCCGTGGATGGCGTTGGTGCCCGACATCAGCGGCGTGTGCAGCGTGTTGGGCACCTTGGAGATGACCGCGAACCCGACGAACCCGGACAGCACCAGGATCGCCAGGTTGGCCAACAGTTCGTCGTACATCTATGCACTCTCCCGTGTCACACACGCCGCCGCCACGACTTCGTCGTCGAAGTCGGGGGCCAGCTTGCCGTCTTTGATCAGCAGGTCCAGCAGCGCGGTGATGTTCTTGCTGTAGAGCTCGCTGGCGTGCTCGGGCATGGTCGCCGGCAGGTTCAGCGGGGCGGCGATGGTGACGTCGTGCTTGACCACCGTCTTGCCCGGCTCGGTCAGCTCGCAGTTGCCGCCGGTCTCGCCGGCCAGGTCCACCACCACGCTGCCCGGCTTCATCGACTCGACCGCCGCGGCGGTCACCAGTCGCGGCGCCGGGCGGCCGGGCACCAAGGCCGTGGTGATCACCACGTCGAACCCGGCGATGGCCTCCTCCAGGGCCTTCTGCTGCTGGGCCCGCTCTTCCTCGGTGAGCTCGCGGGCGTATCCGCCCTCACCGGCCGCATCGATGCCCAGGTCGAGCCACTGCGCGCCCACCGAGCGCACCTGGTCCGCGACCTCGGGACGCACGTCGTAGCCCGACGTGCGCGCGCCCAGCCGCTTGGCCGTCGCCAGCGCCTGCAATCCGGCCACCCCGACGCCGAGCACCAGCACGCTGGCCGGTTTCACCGTGCCCGCGGCCGTCGTCAGCATCGGGAAGAACCGGGTCGACTCCGAGGCGGCCAGCAGCACCGCCTTGTAGCCGGCCACGTTGCCCTGCGACGACAGCGCGTCCATCGCCTGGGCCCGCGAGATCCGCGGAATGGCCTCCAGCGCGAAGGCCTGCACGCCCGCCTGCTTCAAAGCGCCGATCGAGTTGTCGGCGTTGCGCGGCGCCAGGAAGCCGATCAGCGTCTGACCGCTGTGCAGCTTGGCGACCTCGTCGGCCGTCGGCGGCGCGACCTTGACCACGATGTCGGCGGCCCACGCGTCCCCGATGTCGGCGCCGGCCTCGGTGTAGAGCGCGTCGGGCAGCAGGGCCCGCTCGCCCGCGCCGGACTCGACCACCACCGCCAGGCCGCTGCCCACCAGCGACGCCACCGCCTTGGGCACCAGCGCGACCCGCCGCTCGTCGGCCCCGGATTCGGCGACCACCCCAACCTTGACCGCGTTGGCCTGCGCATTTGTCATGGCGCGTACATCTACTTTCCTTGCTGATTTCCTTGCCTACCGGCAACTCATCGGCGACCCCGTTGGCGTGAACACCCTAACCCGGTCGCCGCGCCGCGCCGCAGGCCGCACCCGGCCCCCGCCGTCGCCGCCGCGCCGGCGCTACCAGAGCGGAATCTCCCGGCCGTGTTCGGACGCCGGGCGCGGCCCGAAGTAGCGGCGCTGCGACTCGTCGATCGGCACGTCGTTGATGCTGGCCTCGCGGCGGGCCATCAGCCCCGATTCGGCGAACTCCCACAGCTCGTTGCCGTAGCTGCGGTACCAGTGGCCGGACCGGTCGCGGCACTCGTACTGGAACCGCACCGCGATGCGGTTGTCGTGGAAGTCCCACAGGCTCTTGCGCAGCGAGTAGTCGAGTTCGCGCTGCCACTTGCGGGTCAAAAAGGCGACGATCTGATCGCGGCCCACGATGTACTCGTCGCGGTTGCGCCACCGCGAATCGGGCGTGTACGCGAGGCTGACCTGCTCGGGATCGCGGGTGTTCCAGGCGTCCTCGGCGGCCTGCACCTTCTGCAGGGCCGTATCCCGGGTGAACGGCGGGAAGGGGGGTCGGGATTCGGTCATGCCGCATCTCTACCGCGAGCAGACACAAAAGCCCATTCCCAGCGGCGTGTCGGGGGGCTTTTGCGTCTGCTCGCGTTGGGCGGCGACCCGTGTCCTATGGTGACGGGCATGGACTTCGCGATGTCGGCCAAAGCCAGCGACTACCACAAGCGGCTGACCGATTTCATGACCGAGCACGTCTTCGCGGCCGAGGCCGAATACAACAAGTACCGGCACGAGGCCGGCCCGCACGACCACACCGTCCCGCCGGTGGTGGAACAGCTCAAGGTCAAGGCCAAGCAGCAGGGGCTGTGGAACCTGTTCCTGCCCGCCGAGTCGGGTCTGACCAACCTGGAATACGCGCCGCTGGCCGAGATCACCGGCTGGAGCCTGGAGATCGCGCCCGAGGCG
Source organism: Mycobacterium timonense (assembly GCF_025821985.1). Classification (NCBI taxonomy): domain Bacteria; kingdom Bacillati; phylum Actinomycetota; class Actinomycetes; order Mycobacteriales; family Mycobacteriaceae; genus Mycobacterium; species Mycobacterium timonense. The sequence continues at coordinate 659,513 of NZ_JACKSY010000104.1, forward strand.
CTCAACTGCGCGGCGCCCGACACCGGCAACATGGAGACGCTGCACCTGTTCGCCACCGAGGAGCAGCGCAAGCAGTGGCTGGAGCCGTTGTTGGCCGGCGAGATCCGCAGCGCCTTCTCCATGACCGAGCCCGCCGTCGCGTCCAGCGACGCCCGCAACATCGAGACCTCCATCGTGCGCGACGGCGGCGACTACGTGATCAACGGCCGCAAGTGGTGGACGTCGGGCGCGGCGGACCCGCGCTGCAAGATCTTGATCGTGATGGGCCGCACCAACCCCGACGCGGCCAGCCACCAACAACAGTCGATGGTGCTGGTGCCGATGGACACCCCGGGGGTGACGGTGGTGCGCTCCACCCCGGTGTTCGGCTGGCAGGACCAGCACGGCCACTGCGAGATCGTCTACGACAACGTGCGGGTGCCCGTCACCAACCTGCTCGGCGAGGAGGGCTCGGGCTTCGCGATCGCCCAGGCCCGGCTCGGTCCCGGCCGCATCCACCACTGCATGCGCGCCCTCGGCGGGGCCGAGCGGGCGCTGGCGCTGATGGTCGACCGGGCTCAAAAGCGGGTGGCGTTCGGCCGCCCGCTGGCCGAGCAGGGCGTGGTCCGGGAGTCGATTGCCAAGTCCCGCAACGAAATCGACCAGGCGCGGCTGCTCTGCGAGAAGGCGGCGTGGACCATCGACCAGCACGGCAACAAGGCCGCGCATCTGCTGGTCTCCCAGATCAAGGCGGTGGCGCCGAAGGTGGCCTGTGACGTCATCGACCGGGCCATCCAGGTCCACGGCGCCGCCGGGGTCAGCGACGACACGGTGCTGGCCCGCCTGTACGGCTGGCATCGCGCCATGCGGATCTTCGACGGCCCGGACGAGGTGCACATGCGGACCATCGCCCGCGCCGAGCTGGGCCGGGAAAAGTCTGCGCTCGCCGCGGCGGTCACCGCGCATGCCTGAGGCGCTGCGAGAACTGTCCGGCGCGTGGAACTTTCGTGACGTCGCCGACGGTGCGCCCATGCTGCGGCCGGGTCGGCTGTTCCGGTCCGGCGAGCTGAGCGGGCTCGACGACGAGGGCCGCGCGACGCTGCGCCGGCTGGGCATCACCGACGTCGCCGACCTGCGCGCGGCCCGCGAGGTGGCCCGGCGCGGCCCGGGCCGGGTTCCCGACGGTGTCGAGGTGCACCTGCTGCCCTTTCCCGATCTCGGCGAGCACGAGGCCGGCACCGACGACCAGGCGCCGCACGAGCACGCCTTCCAGCGGCTGCTCACCGGCGACGGGGCCGAGCAGTCGGCGGAGTCCGTCGACGAGGCCGCCACCCGCTACATGATCGACGAATACCGGCAATTCCCAACGCGTAACGGGGCGCAGCGAGCGCTGCACCGGGTCATCTCGCTGCTGGCCGCCGGGCGTGCGGTGCTCACCCACTGCTTCGCCGGCAAGGACCGCACCGGGTTCGTGGTGGCGACGGTGCTCGAAGCGATCGGCGTCGACCGCGACGTCATCGTCGCCGACTTCCTGCGCAGCAACGACGCCGCGCCCGCGCTGCGCGCGCAGATCTCGGCGATGATCGCGCAGCGCCAGGACACCGAGCTGACCCCGGAGGTGGTGACCTGGACCGAGGCGCGGCTGTCCGACGGTGTGCTAGGGGTGCGCGAGGAGTACCTGGCCGCCGCCCGGCAAACCATCGACGAGAAGTTCGGGTCGCTGCAGGCCTACCTGCGCGACGCCGGGGTCGGCGAGGCAGACGTGCAACGCCTGCGCGCGGCGCTGCTCGCCTGACCCGCCGACCGCGCGCTGCCTACCCCAGCTTGAAGTCGGCCTGCTTGGCCGCGGACAGGTCGGTGATCTCGTCCCACCGCGCGGCGACGTCCTGCACCGTCGGCGGCTTGTCGTAGGTGACGCCGGCGTTCTGGAACAGCGCGACGCGCTGCACCTTGCCGCCACCGACCACGAAAACCGAAGCGCTGTTGGGGTTTTCCTCGGTGCACAGGTAGGCGACCACCGGCGCGACGTACTCGGGGGTCAGCTTGGCCAGCACTTCCTTGGGCAGGATGTCCTCGGTCATCCGGGTCGCCGCGATCGGGGCGATCGCGTTGGCGTGGATGTTGTACTTGGCGCCCTCCAGCGCCAGGCTGTTGATCAGGCCGACCAGGCCGAGTTTGGCTGCCCCGTAATTGGTTTGGCCGAAGTTGCCGAACAGGCCGCTGGTGGAGGTGGCGACGACGACCCGGCCGTAGCTCTGCTCGCGGAAGTGCGGCCAGGCGGCGCGGATCACGTTGTACCCGCCGTACAGGTGCACCTTGAGCACGGCGTCCCAGTTCTCGAACGACATCTTGTGGAAGGTGCCGTCGCGCAGGATCCCGGCGTTGCTCACCACGCCGTGCACGGCGCCGAACTCATCAAGCGCGGTTTTGATGATGTTCTCCGCGCCCGCGGGCTCGGCCACGCTGTCGTAGTTGGCCACCGCGCGGCCGCCGGCGTCCTTGATCTCCTTGACCACCTGGTCGGCCATGTTGTGGCCGGCGCCGGTGCCGTCGCGGGCCCCGCCGAGGTCGTTGACGACCACGCTGGCACCCTCGCGGGCCAGCGTCAGGGCGTACTCACGGCCCAGCCCGCCACCGGCTCCGGTGACGACGATGACGCGATCCTGCACTCCGGGCATAAGATTCCTCTCTGCTGTGAAAAGCTCTGTCTAGCAACCGATTCGGTGAAGCCAGCGGTCAGAACATCTTGCGGGCCATCTTGAAGGCCCGCTCCGTGTACGGAGGGTAGATGAAGCTCGACAGGTCGGGACGGGTGGGTTTGGTCAACACCGACTTGCGGTGGCTGAACTCCTCGAAGCCGTAGCGACCGTGGTAGGCGCCCATTCCCGACGCGCCGACCCCGCCGAACGGCAGCTTGGCCGTCGACACCTGGAAGGCGAGGTGGTTGATCAGCATGCCGCCGGCCGGCACTTCCTTGATCACCCGCTCGCGGGTCTCGCGCGTCTTGGTGAACAGGTAGGCCGACAGCGGCTTGGGCCGTGAGTTCACGAAACGTATTGCCTCATCCAGGTTTTGGACGGTGATCACCGGCAGCACCGGTCCGAAGATCTCGTTGCGCATCAGCGGCCCGTCGGGGTCGGGGTCGACCACCACGGCGGGCTGGATGCGCAGGGTGGACGGGTCGCACGCCCCGCCGACGGTGACCTTGCCGTCCGACCCGGACAGGTAGCTGCTGATCCGGTCGAACTGGCGCTGGTTGACCACCCGCATGCCCTCGGGCTTGTCGGCGGTGAACTTGGTGATGGCGGCACCGATCTTGTCCACCAGTTCGTCGCGAATCTTGGCGTCCGCCAACACGTAATCGGGTGCCACACAGGTCTGCCCGGCGTTGAGCAGTTTCATCCAGGCGATCCGCTTGGCCGCCACCTCCACGTCGGCGTCGGCCGCGACGATGACCGGGCTCTTGCCGCCCAGCTCCAGGGTGCACGGCGTCAGGTGCGGGGCCGCGCCCTCGTAGACCTTGCGCCCGATTTCGGTGCCGCCGGTGAACATCACCCGGTCCAGGCCCTGGGCGATGAGCTCCTGGCTGGTCGCCCCGTCGCCCTCGATCACCGCGATGGCGTCGTTGTCAAGGTATTTCGGCACCAGCTCGGCCATCACCCGCGAGGACGCGGCCGCGATCTCCGACGGCTTGAGGATGACGGCGTTGCCGGCGGCGATCGCCCCGACGGCCGGGCCGAGGGTGAGGTAGAAGGGGTAGTTCCAGGCGCCGATGATCAGCACGGTGCCATAGGGTTCGTACTCCACCCAGCCGCGGCCGGGCAGCTGCGGCAGCTCCAGCAGCTGATAGCGGCGCCGGGTCCACTTGCGCACCCGTTTGGCCGCATACTTGGCCTCACCGGCGGTGGTGGCGATGTCGGCGATGTAGGCCTCGAACGGGCCGCGGTCCAGGTCTTCGGCCAGCGCGGCGGCGATCGCGGCCTCGTTCTCCTCCATCAGCTTCTGCAGTTGCAGCAGCTGGCGCTTGCGCCATTCGACGTCGCGGGTGCGTCCGGTGGCGAAGGTCTGACGAAGCCGGGCAACCGTGCCGGCGATGTCGGCCGATGCGGTCCCGTTGGCCGAAGTTGTGGTCTTCGATGCAACCGATTCGGTGGTCATCATTGTCCTTCCCGAGCAGAGTCGCGCTGCGCGGCGGCCGCTCATCGGTGATAACCGCGATCCTAACCATCTAGTTGGGGGAGCAATAGGAAGGATCCGGCCCGCGGCCGGGCCGCGCGGTTACTTGACGCAGGGGACGCTGGTGGCCGTCATCTGGCTGAGGTCGGTCGGCGCGGGGGCGTGATCGCCGGTGCCGGTGGCGGACACCGTGCTCACCTGTCCCGACCCCGAGGCGCCGGGATGGGCGAGGTAGTCGGCGGCCGGGAACGCGGTGCCGACGGTCAGCCGCACGGTGCCGGGCGCGACCGCGCTCTGCGCGGTGGCCGGCAGGTGCAGTTGGTCGGCCAGCAGCCGCGCGGCCGCCTCGGCGCCGGGGCCGTATTCGATGCTGCTGTCCTCGGCCTGGGTGGGGGCGGTCGTGGCGCTGCCCCGGGTGAAGCCTCGGCCGGCCAGGGCCTCCTCGAGGGCGGCGGCCAGCCCGTCGTGTGTGGTGGCGTTGACGACGTCGAGGACCGCGGGCTCGGCGGGGGCGGCCGGTGGCTGGGAGCCCGGGACCGCCGCGTCCAGCGCGGCCGGCGCGTCGGACATGAAGCGTTCGTTGACGATCCGCCGGATCGCGGGAAGGTCGACCAGGTTGATGTCGGAGCCGTTGGGGTCCTTGCCGAAGCCCGAGATCGGCAGGGTGTACAGCGACAGCGGCCGCCCGGCCAGTTGCGAGGCCCGCGCGGCGAACTGCATCAGGTCCAGCCCGGCGTCGACGGCGACGTTGTCCCGGGCGACCTGCAGCAGCTTGCGCAACCCGCTCACACTGGACAGCGCGCCGCCGCTGCGCGCCGCCTCGACCAGCGACACCAGGAACGCCTGCTGGCGGCGGGTCCGGTCGAAATCGGTGAAGGAGCCGTCGTTTTCGTCGCGCCGCTGCCGCACGAAGGCCATCGCCTCGGCCGCGTCGATGCGCTGCACGCCCTGGTGGAAGTCCGCCCCCGAATAGCTGTCCCGGGTGTCGCCGGCCAGGCACACCGTGATCGGCTCGACCGCCTTGGCGATCTGGAAGAAGGCGCCCAGGGTGACCTCGACGAAGTGGTCGACCGAGATGCCCAGAAAGTCGGTGACGGCGCCGATCTCGGCCTTGCGGCCGGCCTCGCGGGCGGTCTGCTCGCGAGCGGCCAGGTCGGTGGCCCCGGCGCCGGAATTCCCGGCGGCCTGCGCATTCAGCGACTGCTGATAGGCCAGCCCGTAGGCCTGTTTGATCTTGCCGGCACACACCGATCCCGGGCAGCCCGGCAACTCGGCGTAGTCGTCGCGCGGGATCGACACCGCGGTGACGGGCCCGTCACCGTCCGAAAGATGAACGACGATAAGGACATTGGCGTTGTAGCCGCCGGAGCTTTCGTCGCCGGCGTGCAGCGCGTCGTAGATTTCCGGCGGCAGCGGCCGGCCGTTCTGGTCCAACCGGCTGTCCAGGCCCATCAGCAGGATGTTCTGGTTGTCGCCGAGCGACATCGCCCCGTTGGGCAGGGCATGCGAGATGATGATCCGGCCCAGCGCGGTGTGATAGCCGGTCCAGCCGACACCGGTGACGGCCATGACGAACGCCGACGCGACGCTGGCGACGAGCCGGCCCTTCAACAGCACCCAGCGGCGCGGGTGACCGGTTCCAGCGCTGCCCATAATGGCTGACCATTGTTCCCGATGACCAGGTCAAATCCCGGTAACCGGGGCCGCGCGCCAGCCGGGAATGCCCCTTAGCGGCGCTCGGCGACGACGAAGTCGGAGAAGGCGTCCTTGTCGTCGGCCAGCGGGACGTTCTCGATCCAGCGACCGAGCCGGCGCATCGCGGCCGTCGAGTGCTCGGCCGTGGCGCGCCAGCCGTGCGCGTTGAGCCACTCGGTGACGTCGGCGCGGTGATCGTCGCGGTACATCAGCTCGCCGACGTCGACGGTCTGCTCGAAGCCGATCTCGTCGGCCACCTTCTTGAACCGTTCCCGCATCTGCTGGCGCCGCTCGTCGGCGTGGTTGGGCGCGGTTTCGGCGGCCACCCGGCTGCCGGCCGGGCTGAGCTCGCCGATCAGGGTGAACAGCCGGTCCTGCGCCTCGGCGGGCAGGTACATCAGCAGCCCTTCGGCCAGCCAGGCGGTGCGCTGGGTGGGGTCGAAGCCGGCCGCACGCAGCGCGGCCGGCCAGTCCTGGCGCAGATCGACGGCGACCTCGCGGCGATCGGCGGACGGCGTCACCCCGTTCTCGGCGAGGGTGGTGGATTTGTAGGCCAGCACCTGCGGCTGATCGATCTCGTAGACGGTGGTGCCGGCCGGCCAGTCGAGCCGGTACGCCCGGGAGTCCAGTCCCGAGGCCAGGATCACGATCTGCCGGATCCCGGCGGCGACGGCGTCGGCGAAGTAGGTGTCGAAGAAGTGCGTCCGCACCGCCTGGTAGCCGCGCATGTGGTGCAGGTGCGCCGCCGATTCCTCGTCCAGGGCCTCCACCCGGGCGGCGATGTCGGGGTCGAGCATGGCCTCCCACAGCACGCCGGCGCCGGAGTTGGTGACCAGCAGCTTGGCGTACGGGTCGCGGATCAGCGGGTCGGGCTGCTCGGTCTCGACGGCGCGGGCGGCGGCCACCATCACCGCGGTGGTGCCGACACTGCTCTTGATGTCCCAGGTGTCGTCGTGGGTGCGCAGTGAGCTCATGGCGTTTGCTCCTTGGAATCCTCGGGGGAAGTCAGCCGGTGGACCCGCCGAGGTGGGCGCGCAGCAACGTGCTGCGGACCGCCTCGTCGGACAGGTCCTCGGGTACCGGGCGGCCCAGCCGGGCCATCTCGTCGCGGTTGTCGACGCTGTGCACCCGCCAGCCGTGCCCGGTCAGCCAGGCGGCGGCATCCGAGCGGTCCGGCTCGTGGTAGGTCAGCGCGGCGACGTTGACGTCCAGGCCCAGCCGCCCGCGCATCCGCAGCCAGCGCTGCGCGTTGCTGCGCGAGTTCATGCCGAACACCTCGACGGCGACCTGGCTGCCGGCGGCGCTGAGCGCGGTGACCATCTCGAACAGCCGGTCCTGGGCGTCGCTCGGCAGGTAGGGCAGCAGTCCTTCGGCCAGCCAGGCGGTGGGCCGGGCGGCCTGGAAGCCGGCGGCGGTCAGGGCCGCGGGCCAGTCGTCACGCAGGTCGACTGGGACGGGACGCCGGACGGCGGCGGGGGTGGCGCCGTGCCGCTGCAGGGTCTCGGTCTTGTACTCCAGCACCTTGGGCTGGTCGATCTCGTAGACGGTGGTGCCGCCGGGCCAGTTCAGTCGGTAGGCCCGCGAGTCCAGCCCGGCGGCCAGGATCACCACCTGCCGGATCCCGGCGCGCAGCGCGCCGTCGAAGTACTCGTCGAAGTAGTGGGTGCGCACGGCCTGGTAGTCGATGCCGACGCGGTGCGCGCGTTTGCCGTGCGGATCGTCGTCGAGCCAGGACAGCTCCGGGTCGGCCAGCCGCGCCCAGGCCGGCCCGGCGGACGACACCAGCAGGCCGGCGAATTCGTCGCGGATCAGCGGATCGGGACCGGCGGTCTCCGCCGCACGCGCCGCGGCGACGCCCAACGCGGTGGCGCCGACGAGTTCGGTGATGGTCCAGCTGTCGCCGGCGGTCCGGACGGACGGCGGCAGCGAGGAGTCCAGATCAGTCATGTCCGGACCATGCTACCGGGATAAGTTAGTTAGCCTATACGCTTTGTGCGCAACTTCACTGCGCGCCCGTCCGCGCTTAGGACCCGGGACGCCACAGCGCGCCTTCCAGCAGCTGTCGCAGCATGCCGGTGACGGCCAGCATCTCCTGATAGGTCTCGACGTAGCCCGCGTACAGCCCCACCCCGCACATCACCACGAGCAGGGTCTCCACCAAGGCCGACGCGTCGATGTCGGCCGCGACCTCGCCGTGCTCGATCGCGTCGTTGACCACGCGGATCAAGAATTCGCGGGCAATGCGCACGGAATCGTTTTCCGCTGTGTTCCATTCGGGGTGCCGCTGCGATTCCAGGACGCCGCCGATAATGAATGCGGAACCCGCCGGATTCTCGGCATTGGCTTTCACCGCCGCGGAGATGAATGCCGTGAGCCGCCCCACCAGCGTGGTTTCGCGGTCTGCCTCTTTTATCCCGACCCCGATGACGAATTCATTCGTCTCGTCCATCACTTCCTGATACAGCGCCGGCTTGCTCGAGAAGTAGTGATTGATCGCCGGCCGGGTCAAATCGGCGCGCGCCGCGATGGCCTGGAAGGTCGCGCCGTCATAACCGCGTTCGCTGAAAACCAGGCGAGCGGCCTGAATGATGCGTTGCCGGGTTTCATCGGCTTTGGCCGCAGGCGGACGCCCTGGCCTGCGATTCCCCCGTGGAAGCATTCTCAGAGTGTGCCATCGCGGCGGTGCGGCATTAGCGCGTTTGGCGGAATGCTGCCAAACTTTCCGGCCTGGTAGTCCTGCAGCGCCTCGATCAATTCCGTGCGCGTGTTCATCACGAAAGGCCCGTAGTGGAATACCGGCTCGCGAATGGGCCGCCCGCCGAGCAGCAGCACATCAATGGCGCCGCGATCCGGCCCCGAATCCTGGACCTCGCGCGCGCCGACGGTGATCCGGTCACCCGGCCCCAGCACGGCCAACTGCCCCTGACGAATCGGGTGCGCGACCGGGCCGACGTAGCCGTCGCCGGACAGCACGTACACCAGCGCGTTGAAATCGCGCCGCCACGGAAGGTTGAGCCGCGCGCCGTTCGCGATCGTCGCGTGCGCCAGCGTGATCGGCGTGTGGGTGACGCCCGGGCCGTGGTGCCCGTCGACCTCGCCGGCGATGATGCGCAGCAGCGCGCCGCCGTCGTCGGAGGCCAGTAACGCGACGTCGCCGCCTTCGATGGCCTGGTAGCGGGGCGGGGTGAACTTGTCCTTGCGGGGCAGGTTCACCCACAGCTGGATGCCGTGGAACAGCCCACCGCTGTCGACAAGTTCGGCCGGGGGCGTCTCGATGTGCAAGATGCCCGACCCGGCGGTCATCCACTGGGTGGCGCCGTCGGTGATCAGGCCCCCGCCCCCGTGCGAGTCCTGGTGGGCGAACTTCCCGTCGAGCAGATAGGTCACGGTTTCGAAGCCGCGGTGCGGGTGCCAGTCGGTGCCCCGGGGCTCGCCGGGCTGATAGTCGACCTCACCCAGCTGGTCCATGTGCACGAACGGGTCCAGGGCGGCGGTGCTGACCCCGGCGAAGGCGCGCACCACCGGGAACCCTTCGCCCTCGTAGCCCCGCGGGCCGGTGGTGATGGATCGCACCGGGCGTTCGGTGTCGGCGGGGCCGGGGCCACCGACCCGCGGCAAGGTGAGCGTGTTGGCCGTGACTGCAGGCATTTGGCCTCCTCGATGTTGCGGACTACCCGGTATAACCGGACTACGGTCCACTTATTCCTGAGGGGCCGGACGCGCGATCGCCCCGGCGCTGTGCCGGGGCGATCCGTCGTTCGCTGCGGGGTGGGTCAGGATTTGCCGCGCGCGCTCTGCGCGGCGGCGCGTTCGGTGCTTTTGCCCTTGTGCGCCAACTGCCCGCCGGCGCTTTCCAGGTGTGCCCGGACGAACCATTGGAACTTCTCGAGCTGCGCCGCCTGCCCGATCAACAGGTCCTGGGTCACCTGGTCGAGTTCGTCCGTCTCGTCGATGTATTGGCGGATGTCTTCGATCACCCCGTTGTAGACGAGATCGAGGGCGGCCAAGTGCGCCTGGACGGTGTCGCGGCCCACCGAGTAGTCGTCCCACGACCGGTCCTTGATGATGGCTCCGGGCGTGCCCTGCGGCGAAGCACCAAGCGCCGCAATGCGTTCCGCGACGTCGTCGGCGAAACCGCGGACCGCCTCGACTTGCGGGTCGATCATCTCGTGCACGCCGATGAAGTTGGGGCCCACCACGTTCCAGTGAATGTGCTTGAGCGTCAGGTGAAGATCGTTGTAGGTGCTCAGTTGCTTTTGCAGCAGTTCGGTGAGCCGCGCCGCCTGCTTGTCGGTCAATCCCGGAATTGTGAACTCACTCATCGCTTGTTCCTGGCTTCCTTCCCTCGGTTCGCACTCGGTCACTTGGGCTGTCGAGTACCCGATGCCAAGGTGCGAAAAACGCCGCGAATCAAAGCGAGTGGATTTGCTGGACCGGAAGCCGCGGCCCCCGCCGGGGTTCACGAGCCAGCCCGCTGGCTTCGAGCAACCGGACCACCCGCTGGCGATGCGGCCGCATCGGCTCCAGCAATTCGAGCATGCCAGCGTCGTCGACGGGACGGCCCAGCAGCGTCCAGCCGACCATCTTGGGAATGTGGTAGTCGCCCACCGACACGGCGTCGGCGTCGCCGAAGGCCCGTTGCGCCGTCTCGGCGGCGGTCCACTCCCCCACCCCCGGCAGCGACGTCAACGCCGCGCGCGCCTGCGCGGCCGGCCGCGACACCAGCCGTTCCAGCGAGGCGGCGCGCCGCGCACAGGTCACCACCGTCTGCGCCCGCCGCGGGTCGACGTTGGCGCGGTGGAACTCCCACGACGGGATGCTGCGCCACGCCTGCGCCGAGGGCGGGACCATCATCCGCTCCGGCGCCGGTCCCGGCGCCGGCGTGCCGTACTTCGACACCAGCACCCGCCAGGAGCGGAACGCGTCCGCGCCCGGCACCCGCTGCTCGATGATCGCCGGGATCAGCGCTTCGAGCACCAGCCCGGTGCGGCCCAGCCGCAGGTGCGGGACGCGCCGCTGCGCGGCGGCGACCGTCGGATGCCGCGGCACGAAGTCCGAGGCGTCGTCCTCGCTGCCCAGCATCGCGGGCAGCATGTCGACGAACTGCGCCGCGCCGGCTCCCCACGCCACACACTGCACGGCGTTGGTCCCCGCGCGGCTGATCCGGGCGGTGACCGGGCCGGTGGGCAGCAGGCTGGTCCGCCAGATGGAGCCGTCGCCCGGGGCCAGGAAGCAGGGATCGCCCAGGCCGCGGCGGAGGGGCGCCAGGGTGTGCCCGAAGCTGACCGCTCCGGGAAACACCACGGTGCGCGCGCTGCTCTTCACCCGATGCTCTCCGATTTGCCCTGATTGACCGTGAACTGCGTGCCACGTCAATATTGCGGTGTGATGACGCCGTTCGATGATCCTCAGGGCGAACTGGCCTGGATGTTCTTACAGAGCACCACCGAGGGCGGCGATCTGGACGAGGGCTTCGCGCTGCTCAGCGACGACTTCAGCTACTGGACGCTCTACACCCGCGCGGCTTGCGACAAGGACACCTTGCGGCGGGCGATCGAGCGGCGCAAACAAGACCTGGAGCTGACCATCGACCTAGTGCGCTGTGTCAACGAGGGCGAGACGGTCGTGGTGGAGGCGCAGGCCGCCGGAACCACCTCCGCGGGCGTCGAGTACGACAGCCCGTTCGTGTGCATTTTCGACACCCGCGACGGGCTGATCGTGTCGATGCGCGTGTACAGCGACACCCGGGCGGTGGATAACGCGATGCCCGGATGGATCGGCTACTGAGCTCAGTCGGTCGAGATGCTGATCTCAGCCTTGTCGGGGTAGAACGCGGCGTGCCCGGCGATCGCCGCCACGGCGGGGTAGGGCTGCTCGTAGGTCCAGATCACGTCGTCGACGGTGTCGCCTGCCGAGGTGGTCACGCTGTAGTAGCTGGCCTCGCCCTTGAACGGGCAGTAGGTGCTGGTGTCGGTGCGGGTGAGCCGGTCCTGCGCCACGTCGGTGAACGGAATGTATTGCACCGCAGGCAATGTTGCTTCACGCAATTCCAGTGCGGCGGTGCTGTCGGCGATCAGCTCGCCGTTGACACGTACCTGCACCCGGCCCCGCGTCGGCTCGATGGTGATCGGGTGTCCCGCACTGGGCTCTTTGATTTCCGGGTGGGCCATGGTGGTTCCTCCTCAAGACGCCGGTGAGATGTGCAACGCCCATCCGCGCTTAACCCTTCCCGGTCAGCCGAACGCGCAGCGGTGGTATTGCGCCATGTTCGCCACCGCGGGCACAAGCGTCCGGTGAGCTGCAGTTCGACGTGTTCAATGGGCCCCGATACCGCCCGAGGCTAGTCGCCCGCGATGGGCCGCGGCGCATCCTGAACGGTGATCGGCGTGGTGTTCAGCGAGGAGTTGCGCTCTTACCCTTGGCATTTCGCATCGAGGCCCAGAACCGCGCCGCCTCGCGAATGGACTCCTCGACCGGGCGCGGCTGCCAACCGAGTTCGCGGACGGCCTTGCTGTGGTCGACGGGCGCCTCGGCGCGCATCATTCGCACCGAGGCGAGGCTGAGTTCGGCGTCCTTGCCGGTGAGCCGGGCGCGCAGATCGCCCAGTGCGCCAAGGGCATACAGCGTCGGGACGGAGATCGAGCGCCGCGGGGGCGGCACCCCGGCTTCGTCGGCGGCGATCCGCACCACCTCTTTGAGCGCGATCATCCGCTCGGAGATCAGGTACCGCTCGCCGACACGGCCGCGGTCGGCGGCCAGGACCATGGCCTTCGCGGCGTCGGTGACGCCGACGACTTCCAGCTGGATGCCCTCCATGGTGAACGGCAACTTGCCGAACACGGCCCCGGCGATGAAGGCGCCGTGCGGGGTGCGGCCCCAGTCGCCGCTGCCGTAGGTGGTCGACACGCACATCGCGACCGCGGGCAGCCCGGCCTCGGCCACATAGCGCATCACCAGGTTTTCGGCCTGCACGCGGGATTTGACGTAGTCGGACAGCCCGCGGGTGCCGATGACGTCGTCCTCGGTCGCCACGTGCCCGCGCCGTCGCCCGACCGTCGCGTAGGTGCTGGTGAAGATGAACTTGCGCAGCTCAGGTTGGGTTACGGCCACATCCAGAACGTTGCGCAGCCCTTCGACATTGGTGCGAAACAGCGGCGAGGTGTCGCGCAACCAGGCGCGGGTGTCGACCACGCAGTAGTAGACGTCGTCGACGCCGTCCATCGCCTCGGACAGCACCGCGGTGTCGAACACGTCGCCATGGAAGCGGGTCAGCGAAAGGTCGTCGATACCACGGGTATTGGCGCCGGCGCGCACCATCGCGCGGACCTGCGCCCCGTCGGCGACGAGCTGGCGGGTCACGTGCGAACCCAGAAAACCGTTGGCGCCGATGACCAGTTTGGGTTTGCCGCTCACTGCGCGCCCCCGTTCTGCCGCATCCACTGCGCGGCCGCGTCGTCGAGGGTGCCCAGCGTCTGCGCCTTGCGGCACCACTTCATCGCGGCGCGCAGGAAGCGCAACGGGTTGTAGACATCCTCCTGCCGCGACCACAGTCCGTCGCCGGCGTAGGTGATGATCGAGATGTTGGTCGCGGTGATGACGCTGCCGTCGCCGGGGTCTTTCATGGGGTTGTCGAGTTCGCAGATGATCCGGCCGCGCTCCTCGTCGACCACCGACCACAGCGACGGGAACGCGACCATGTGGCTGCCGGGATAGGTCGTCATGGTCCGCTTGATCCACTGGCGCACCTCGTCGCGGCCGTGCATGGTGCCGGCCGCGTGCTCGACGTACTCCACGTCGGGGGTGTAGTGCTCGACCCAGGCATCCCAGTCGTGCGATTGGGCCGCGGCATCGACCGTCGCTTCGAATTTCGCGAAGGCATCGACGAGCTCACTACGGGAGAATTGCGGGCTGCTCACGCCAAAACTAGAACACGTTCTACCGCAGTTTGTCGAGAGCTTTGCCTCGCGGGTGTATTCGATGGCCAACGTCAGGATAATCGGAGGGGGACTGCGGCCATTCGGCGAGAGCGAAACGAGGCGATGACATGACGAACACGCAGAAAGCGATTCTGGCCGGCGGGTGCTTCTGGGGGATGCAAGAACTCATCCGCAAGCAACCCGGCGTGGTGTCCACCCGGGTCGGCTACACCGGCGGTGACGTCCCCAACGCGACCTACCGCAACCACGGCACCCACGCCGAGGCCGTCGAGATCATCTACGACCCGGCGGTAACCGACTACCGGCAGATCCTGGAGTTCTTCTTCCAGATCCACGATCCGACAACGAAAGACCGGCAGGGCAACGACCGCGGACCCAGCTACCGCTCGGCGATCTTCTACACCGACGACGAGCAGAAGCGGATCGCGCTGGACACCATCGCCGATGTGGAGGCCTCCGGTTTATGGCCCGGCAAGGTGGTGACCGAGGTCAGCCCGGCCGGCGACTTCTGGGAAGCCGAGCCCGAGCACCAGGATTACCTGCAGCGCTACCCCAACGGGTACACCTGCCACTACATCCGCCCGGGCTGGAAACTGCCGCGCCGGGCTACCTCCGGTAGCTGAACCGCGCCCGGCTCAGCGCCGGTGCACCACGATCCGACCGCCGTGTTTGGGGGTGAAGGCCACGCCGCGGCAGTGCCAGGGCTCGTCCGGTGCGTCGGTGGTTTCAATGGTGAAGTGGCGCAACACCGTTCGTAGCACCACGTCCATCTCCATGTTCGCGAACGCCGCCCCGACGCACCGGCGCGTCCCGCCACCGAACGGGATCCAGGACAGCGCCGACGGCTTGTTGTCGATGAAGCGTTGCGGGTCGAACCGCCGGGGGTCGGGGAACACATCGGGGTTGTCGTGGATCTGCGCGATGCCGACGATGATCGAATAGCCGCGCGGGATCACCCATTCGCCGAGCCGGTACACGTCGGGATAGACGTGGCGGCCGGCGAAATCGATGACGGTCCTTGCCCGTTGCACCTCCAGGATCGCCGCCTGGCGCAGCTCGTTGCCGCCGTTGTCGGCCTCCTCGACCAGCCTCGCCAACAGCTCGGGGTGCCGGCTGATCCGCTCGAACGCCCACGCCAGCGTCGACGCCGTGGTCTCGTGCCCGGCGGCCAGCAGGGTCAACAGCTCGTCGCCGATCTCCTTGTGCGACATGGCCGCACCGTCGTCGTAGGTGCTGCGCAGCAGCAGCGCCAGCACGTCGGTCCGCTCGGCGAAGTTCGGGTCGGCCCGCTCCGCGGCGATCAGCCTCTCGATGACGCCGTCGTATTGGCGGCGCCACCTGTCCAGTTGACCCCACGGGCCGAACCGCGGGTAGCGCTGCGGCTTCGGCAGCGCCGCAAGCCGTGAACCCAGGGTGACCCAGGGCGGGATGAGCCGGCGCAGCTCGTCGAGCTCGGCGCCCTCGGCCCCGAAGACCGCGCGCAGGATCGCGTTGAGCGTGATCCGCATCATCGGCGGCAACGTCGGGAATGACTCGCCCTCCGGCCAGCCGGCCGTCTCGCGCAGCGTCTCCTCTTCGATGATGCTCTCGTAGTTCTTCATGCTCTTGCCGTGAAACGGCGGCGCCAGCAGCCGTCGCCGCCGGCGGTGGTCGTCGCCCTCGAGCCCGAACACCGAGCCGGAGCCGAACAGCCTGCTCAAATTGGGCTGGATGTTGCCCAGTTCGTCCGGGCTGGTGGTGAAGATCTGCTTGGCGAGCTGGGGATCGCTGACCATGACGACGGGCCCCCACATCGGCAGGCGCAGCGTGAAGACGTTGCCGTAACGGCGGGAAAGCCGTCGCATCATGGTTCGGCGCGACACGGCAAACCCGATGCCCTGCAACAGTTTCGGGCCTCGGACCGCGGGAGGCAGATGGACCGCGGCCGGCGGGGCGGTGGCTACTTCGCTCATGCATTGCTCCCAACATCTGCCCCGGGCCGGGGTTGGTACCGCGATGTACCACAGACCTTTCGAAGTACGGTACTCTGCAGTACCAAAGCTGACAAGATGCGTTTCGAACCGAGAGGGGGCGCCGGCCGTGACCTCAGCAATGACCGCAACGGATGGCGAGCCCGATCTCGGCGAGATCGATCCATTTCGGCTCCGATTGCTCGACGGTCTGGCCACCTCGATCGGCGAGCGCGGCTACCGCGCCAGCACCGTCGCCGACGTCGTCCGCTGCGCACGGACCTCCAAGCGCACCTTCTACGACCACTTCGCCGGCAAGGAAGAGTGCTTTCTCGAGCTGCTGGCGGTCGACATCGAGAAATTGGGGGCCAAGATCGCGGCCTCGGTCGATCCCGAGGCGGATTGGCGCGTGCAGATCCGCCAGGCGGTCGAGGCCTACGTGGGATACATCGAGGCGCGTCCGGCCATCACGTTGAGCTGGATCCGCGAGCTGCCCTCGCTGGGTGCGGCCGCGCGCCCGGTGCAGCGCCGCGGGCTGCAGTTGCTGACCAGCCTGCTGATCGACCTGAGCGCCAGTCCCGGATTCCGCCGCGCGCAGCTTCCTCCGCTGACCGCGCCGCTGGCCGTAATCCTGCTCGGCGGGCTGCGGGAGCTGACCGCACTTGCGGTCGAAGACGGAAAACCGGTCCGAGGAATCGTGGAACCGGCCGTGGATGCGTCCGTAGCTCTGCTTGGCCCCCGGCACTAGGCCCGTCCGCTCGCGTAAGTGGAAGTCTCCCAAGCCATTCCGGGCCGAGCCGGGTAGGGCTACGCTCACCGCAGATCCCGACCGTTGCGACATGGAGGTTCTTGCGATGCGGCTCTCGACCCGAAACCAGCTCAGGGGGACCATCACCGAGGTCGAACTCGGCACCGTGATGGCCGTGGTGAAGGTGACGCTGGACGGCGGCGACCAGGTCGTCACGTCGTCGGTCACCAGGGATGCCGCGACCGACCTCGGCCTCGAGGTCGGTAAGCCGGCGACCGTGTTCATCAAATCGACCGAGGTCACCATCGGCGTCGACTAGGGCGCGCGGCGCGTACCGCCCGGCACGCCACGACACTTACACCACGCACACGACACGCCGAAAACCGGCGCCGCAGTTTAAGTTTCGCGGCGCAGGAAGGCCCGCACCCGGTCCAGCACCAGATCGGGCCGCTGGTCGACGATCCAATGCCCGACGCCGTCGACCAGCTCCAGCTGAAAGTCATCGATCCGCTCGGCGTATCCGTCCAACAGGTCCGGGGTAAGCACCGGGTCCTCGGTGCCCGACAGCCAGCGCACCGGAACGTGCACGCGGGCGCCGTCGTACTCCCCGCGCATCCAGCTCAGCATCTCCCTGGTCTGAAACGACCGATACCACCGCGAGCCCGCCTCGGCGTGCCCCGGTTGGCGCATGCACTCGAGGTAGAGGCGGACGTCCTCCTCGGGCAGCGTGTAGCCGCCGCCGACCCAGGACCCCAGCAGCCGCACGAACCGGGAATCCGGGGTGCTGATCACCCGGGGGCCGATGACCGGCAACGAGATCGGGATCTGATACCAGAACCGCCACACATTGCGGATCGTCGACAGCGAGCGCTTCACGAACGGCGCCGAGGTGTTCACCCCGAAGAAGCCGGTCACCTTTTCCGGGTGGCGCAGCATCATGATGAACGCGACCGGTCCGCCCCAGTCGTGGGCCACCAGGTCGACCGACCGGACGCCCAGGCGATCGAGCACCCCGGCCAGGTCGTCGGCCATCTCGTCCTTGCGGTAACTCGACCGCGGCGCCGAGCTCCACCCGGCGCCGCGCAGGTCCGGGCACAGCACCCGGTAGCCGTCGGCGGCCAGCGGCCCGATCAACGCGCGCCATTCCCACCAGTTCTGCGGGAAGCCGTGTACCAGCATCACCGCCGGGCCGCTCGCCGGACCCGCGTCCGCGACATGGATCGTCACGTCGTCTCCGAGATCCACGTAGCGGTGTTCGACGCCGTCCAGCTCGGGCATGGTGACCATGTGTTGAGAAGGTAGCCGCCGGCGCGGGATTAGGCCAGGAACCGCTCGACGTAGGGGGCGAAACGCTCGCGCAGGCTGTCCTCGTCCAACCCGAACATCTCGTAGGACGTTTCGACGTTGCCCAGCCGGCCGCGGCGGTGACCCGCCAGGTAGTCGGCGACGTCCGCGCGCGCGTCGTCGGTGAACGGCTCGCCCGCCAGGGCGTACACCCGCTCGGCCACGCCGAGTTCGTCGGCCATGAAGTCGTCGAACCGGATGTCGATCGAACGGTCCGGACCAATGGTGTCGCGGTCGCGGACCAGCGCGGCCAGCATCTGCCCCAGGCGGTCGATCCAGGACTCGGCGATCTGGCGCACCGGCACCGGCGAGCGGTGCATGCGGGCTGAGTAGGTGATCATCGCGATCATCGACAGCGCCACCGGCACCGGGTCGCGGTGGGTGAACACCACGATGCTGTCCGGAAACACCCGATCGAGCACCGGCACCTGCTCTAGATGCTGGGGCGACTTGAGCAGCCAGCGCCGGCCGCAGCGCAGGAACTGCATCGCCCGCAGCTGGGTGGCCAGATATTCGTAGTGCGGCGTCTGATCGTGGGCCTGGTAGTAGGCGCGCCAGCGCGGCGCCTCGGCGAGCGTCTCCAGCAGCATGGTGGACACGTCGTTGGCCAGCAACTGGATCTCCTCGTGGACGTGATCGGTGGTCATCTCGTGCATCAGCGCGAAATGCGGCATCACCGTGTTGATCACCCCGACCGCGACGTCCATCCGGGTTCGCCGCGGATCCGGTTGCACGCCAACCTCATTGGGCATCGGAAACGGCTCCACGCTTTCCCAGTAGGGCATGGTGCGGAAGGTGGGTGGCGCGGCCAGCAGGTTGTGCAGGTGGGTGGTGCCGGTGCGGGGCAGCCCGGCGATCACCACCGGGGAGCGCAGTTCGATGTCGTGGATCTCGGGATGACGCTTGAGCAGGTCGGTCAGCAGCAGCCGGTTCTTGAGGATCTGCAGCAGCTGACCATAGAAGTTGACCGTCCCGGCGGCGTGCAGCCCGTCGATTTCGCGCAGCGCGGTCAGGTAGACCTCGAGGCGCTCCCGGTAGTCGTCGGGCCCGAAGTCGTGCAGGCCGGTGTCGGCGCTGGCCTGGGTGTGCAGCGCGTCGGCATCCAGCGGGCACTGCGGGGCCATCGCGGCCATCATGTCCAGGATCTGTCGGCCCTCGGCGCTGAACTGCGGCTCGGCCAGGTCTTCGAGGCGAACGGTCACGCCGACTTATGTTACTCTTAGTTTCGTAATGGTAGTGGATTTTGGCCGACCCCGTGATCCCCGGATCGATGCCGCGGTGCTGCGCGCGACGGTGGAGCTGCTGGCGGAGACGGGCTATCCCGGGCTGCTGGTCTCCGCCATCGCGCAGCGAGCCGGCACCAGCAAGCCCGCGATCTACCGCCGCTGGCCCAGCAAGGCGCACCTGGTGCACGAGGCGGTGTTCCCGGTCAGCGCCGACACCGCCATCCCCGACACCGGGTCGACGGCCGACGACCTGCGCGAGATGGTGCGCCGCACAATGGTTTTCCTCACCGCCCCGGCCGCCAAGGCCGCCCTGCCCGGGCTGATCGGCGAAATGGCCGCCGATCCGAGCCTGCATTCGGCGCTGCTGGAGCGGTTCGCCGGCGCCATCGGCGGCGGCCTGGCCGACTGGCTCGCCGCCGCCGCGGCGCGCGGCGAGGCACGGCCCGACGTCACCGCCGCCGAACTGGCCGAGACCATCGCGGGCGTCACCTTGGTGGCCCTGCTGACCCGCCCCAACGAGCTCGACGACGCGTGGGTCGATCGCACCACCAGGTTGCTCCTGAAAGGAATCAGCGCATGACGCACGAATCGACCACCGCATGGCGGGAATTGCTGGCCGCCCTGGGCGAGCTCGACCGCTCCTTCCTGGAGGGCGACCGCGCGGTCAGCGACGACCGGCACATCGCCGACGGCTACCGCATGCTCGCCACCACCCTGGGCGTGGCGTTCGACACCTACCTGTTCCCCGAGCCCGACCGGCCGCAGTTCGTCGCGGTGAACACGCCGTTTCGCCGCGACCGGCGCTGGGGCGGCGACAACACCGACGCCTACTACTTCATCTGCCCGGTGGATCCGAAGCGCCGGTACCGGATCAGCGGCAACAAGGGTGACAGCGTGTACTTTTCGGTGACCGCCTACAACGAACCGTCACTCGGGGCGTGGTCGGACCGGGTCGTCGCGATCGTCCGCGACAGCGACCTGGACGTCGACGCCGACGGCAACTTCTCCTTCGAATTTCCCCCGACACCCGATGCGGCGGTGCTGATGACCCGCGACTACCAGGCCGACCCGCTGACCGGGCGCCCGGTGACGTGGCGAATCGAGGCGCTCGATGAGCCCGCGCCGATCCGGCACGGCGACGCCGAGACCGCCGCCCGGCTGCGCGCGGTCGCGACCTGGCTGCGCACCATGTTCGCCATCGTCCCGCTGGCGGTCGGCAACCGGGTTGACGACCAGCACGCGCTCGGGCACGAAACCGCCCACGCCGCAAACGCATTCGCCGACCCCTACCAGGTGCCCGACGCCAACTTCGGCTGGTCGGCACGCGATGCCTGCTACTCCTACGGCAGTTTCGTGCTCGACGACGACGAGGCCCTGGTCATCACGCACCGGCCCCCGTCCTGCCGGTTCTGGAACATGGTGGTGTGGAACCAGTTCATGGCCACCTACGGCGCCGCGGAGGGCCCCGACGCCCGGTGCTCGATCAACGGCCACAGCGCCGTCGCCAACAGCGACGGCACAGTGACCATCGTGTTGTCCGGCGACCGCACGCCGCACCCGAATTCCGTTACCACGCTGGGCTATCCGCGCGGCAACCTGGCCTTCCGGTGGTTCCTGGCCGATGGCGTGCCCGCCCGGCCCGAGGTGGAACTCGTCAAGGCCGCCGACGCCCCGACGGCGGTGCGCTGAGCCATCCCGTTGCGCCGAGCGTGGGGGCTGTGTAGGCGAGACGTCCGCAATCCGTACATGGCCCCCACGCTCGGGAGTCGCTCAGGCGGCCACCGGCTCGCGGTCGGCGGGCTTGGCGGCGCCGGGGACCCACGCGTCCGGCAACGACAGCTTGACGATCTTGCGCACGACGGTGCCGAACTGACGCAGCAGCGGCCCGCGGTTGTACGCGACGCCGTAGCGTTGGCAGATCGCCTGTACCTCCGGCGCGATCTCGGCGTAGCGCCGGGCCGGCATGTCGGGGAACAGGTGGTGCTCGATCTGGTGCGACAGGTTGCCGGAGAGCAGATGAAACAGCTTGCCGCCGGTCAGGTTTGCCGAGCCGAGGATCTGGCGGAAGTACCACATGCCGCGCGACTCGTCCTGCGTCTCTTCGACGGTGAATTCCTGTGTGCCGTCCGGGAAGTGGCCGCAGAAGATGATCATGTATGACCACACGTTGCGGATCAGGTTGGCGGTGAGGTTGCCGGTGAACACGAACGGCGCGAAGGGCCCGGCCAGCAGCGGAAAGGCGACATAGTCCTTGAGCGTCTGGCGGCGGGTCTTCTGCCAGATTTCGCGCAGCACCTCGCGCTTGTCCGCCAACCGGATCTCTCCGGAGCGGATACGTTCGGTTTCCAGCTCGTGCAGCGCCACCCCGTACTGGAACAGCACCATCAACAGGAACGCGTAGAGCGGGTTGCCGAGGAAATACGGCTGCCACGGCTGGTCTTCGCTCATCCGCAGGATCCCGTACCCGATGTCGCGGTCCATGCCGACGATGTTGGTGTGGGTGTGGTGCATGTAGTTGTGCGAGTGCCGCCACTGGTCGGCCGGGCACGCGGTGTCCCATTCAAAGGACCGGCCGCTGATCGCCGGGTCGCGCATCCAGTCGTACTGGCCGTGCATGACGTTGTGGCCGATCTCCATGTTGTCCAAGATCTTCGACAGGCCCAGCATGGTGGTGCCCAGCAGCCATGCCGGGGGCAGGAAGAGCAGGGCGCGGCCACCGACTTCCAGCGCGCGCTGCGCCTTGATGACGCGGCGAATGTAGTCGGCATCCTTTTCGCCGAGGTCGGCCATCACCCGTTCCTTGAGGGCGTCGAGCTCACGGCCGAATTCCTCGGCCTGTTCGGGGGTCAGGGTTATCTTGTTGTGTGTCACGGTTTTTACTCCTCAGAGGGACAGGTCCACGTCACCGACCGGAACGGACACGCAGATCTGCACGTCCTCATCGGGAGCGGTCGAGACCGCACCGGTGACCAGGTTGCGCACGGTACCGGCGGTTTTGCGCCGCGTGCAGGTGTGACAGATGCCCATCCGGCACCCGTTTTGCGGGGACAGTCCGGCGGCCTCGGCCTGCTCCAGCAACGACCGCCCGTCGTCGACGACGTCGACGCCGCTGTCGGAGAACGTGACTCGTCCGCCGGACGGGTCGGCCGGCGCCTCGAGCACCGGCGGAGTGAAGCTTTCGGTGTAGACGTTGTCGCAGTGCTCTCGGACGGCATCGACCAAAGATGTTGGGCCGCAGACGAACACCGCATCCGGTGCGGGCATCGCGGCGGCCAGGTGATCGGGCCCGAAGCGCCCGGAAAGGTCGCCGCCCGCGGATCGGGTGTACCCGTGCAGCACCCGCACCGACGGCAGCGCGGCCAATTCGTCGCGGTAGCAGGCCTCGGCGGGGGTCGGCGCGTAGTGAATGAAGGCGATCTCGCCGCGATGCCGCTGGGAAACCAGGGTGCGCACCATCGCCATCACCGGGGTGATACCGCTGCCCCCGGAGACGAACAGGACGCGCCGCGGGCGCGGGTCCGGCAACACGAAATCGCCGCCGACGCCGGCCAGGCCGACCACCATGCCGCGTCGGGCGTGGTCGTACAGATGGTTCGAGACCAGCCCGCCGTCGTGCCGGCCGATGGTCAACTCGAGGGTGGCCGCGCCTTCGCGGTTGGCCGGCGAATAGCAGCGGGTGTGCCGGCGCCCGTCGATCTCCACGGTGAGGTTGACGTACTGGCCGGCTGTGACGGTATGGCTGGACAGGAAGGTGTCGTTGGGCTCCAGGGTGAGCGTGACGCTGCGCGGCGTGGTGCGGCGCACGTCGGTCACTTTGGCGCGGGCCTCGCCCAGCGTCCACGTCGGTGCCACCAGCTCGGTGTAACGATCGACGCCGTGCGGACCGGTCAGCAGGTCGAGCAGCTCCGAACCCAGCACCCGCTGCCGCACGGTCCGCGCGAGGACCCGGCCGGAAGCCTGAACGGTTTGAGTGAACATATGTACACCGTTGCTCCGCCCCGGCCGAGCAGTCAAGGATTTACTGCCCGTATGTGGTAGGGTTCACACAGTGAACAGCCGTACTCCTAGCTCACGGGTGCGCGGCTCCGGACGTGAGCGCTCCCGCGAAAGCCAGTCGCGGGAAGAGCGCAAGGAGGCGACCCGTCGCGCCATCATCGCCGCCGCCCTCAAGCTGCTGCAGGACCGCAGTTTCTCCAGCCTGAGCCTGCGCGAGGTGACCCGAGAGGTCGGGATCGTGCCGGCGGCGTTCTACCGGCACTTCGAGTCGATGGAATCCCTGGGCCTGGTGCTGATCGACGAGTCGTTCCGCAGCCTGCGCGACACCCTGCGCGACGCCCGGGCCGGCAAGCTCGACCCGAACCGGGTGATCGAGTCATCGGTGGAGATCCTGGTGGCCAGCGTCGCGGACCGGCGCGAGCATTGGCGGCTGATCGCCCGCGAGCGCAACAGCGGGCTGTCGGTGCTGCGCTACGCCATCCGCACCGAGATCCGGCTGATCACCTCCGAGCTGGCCACCGACCTGGCCCGGTTTCCCGGCCTGCACGAGTGGACCACCGAGGACCTCAACGTGCTGGCGACCCTGTTCGTCAACGCGATGATCGTCATCGCCGAGGCCATCGAGGATTCGCAGAGCGCCGAGGCGCGCGAGGACATCCGCCGGCTGGCCGTCAAGCAGTTGCGGATGATCGCCACCGGCATCGCCGGCTGGCGCAGCACGCCCTAGATCACGTCGGCTGCAGTAAACATGCGAGCACTGACTTACTCGTCGACGACGTCGTACAGCGAGTCGCCGTCCTCGGGGGTGCCGTCCACCTGGCCCCGGTGCGCGCGCCGCGGCAGGTCGTCCACCGGCTCGATGGCGTCGGGCACGTCGGGCTCCTCGGCGGCCAGCCGGTCGTCGAGGGACTCGCCCTCGCGTTCCTCCCCGGCCGTCACGCCGAATCGATCCGCCTCGCTCCAGCCCTCCGGGGGATCGACGACGATGTCGCCGTCGTCGTTGCGCACCTCGTCCGAGTCGGTACCTTCGCTCGCGTTCAGGGTGTCACCCGGGCCGCCCTCCTCGGGAAGGTCGGCGGGATCCACCAGTTCGTCGCCTCGAGGGTTATCGCTCATGCCGACACGGTTGCCCGCCGCCCGGGGTGGTTAAACGGCGCGGCCGGCGCGCGTCGCGCCACGGATCACCGGGGCGGCCGCCACATCGCCCACATGCTCGGACCGCCGTCCGGCAGGACGATCTCACGGGTGACGGTGAAGCCGAAACGCTGGTAGTACGGGACGTTTTCGGGTTTGGTCGACTCCAGGTAGGCAGGGCAGTGCTCGGCGTCGCAGCGGTCCAGCCGTGACCTCATCAGGGCCTGACCGAAGCCCTGACCGCGGACACCGGGATCGCTGCCGATCACGGCGAGATACCAGTGCGGCTCCTCGGGGTGCACGCTTTTCATCAGCTCCTGCACCGCACGGCCGCGCATCGAACGCAGCCCGAACACCCGCAGGTAGGTCGGCGTCATCGCCAGCTGCGCGCGCGGGGTCTCCCGCCATCGGTGGGGCGGGTCCCACAACGCCGCGGCGCCGATCCCGGCGTCCGCGCAGGCCACCTCGACGCCGCCGCCGGGCAGGTGGTGGTGGCGGGTCATCGTCGCGAACACCCGGGACAGCCGCGCGATGCGCTTGCGCCGATCGGGGAACAGCCAGACCATCACCGGGTCGTCGTAGAACGCGCGGGCCAGCGTGGCCGACAGTGCGCGGATGTCGGCCCCGTCGGCCGGGCGGACCTGCGGGGTCATCCATCCGAGGCTAGTGCGTACCCGGTGTGTGTGAGGCCGACGGTGGCGGGTATGACGACGGGGGTGACCGGCATTTCGCGGCGAACGTTGGGGCGGCTGGCGGTCGGTGCCGGCGGCATGCTCGCGTCCGCGGTCGAGGCCTGCGCGAAGCCGAGCGCCGGGCACGGCCGATCCGGCGCACCGCCGGCGCCCGCGGGCAAGGGCGTCGGGTTTGTGCTCTCCCACGAGCAGTTCCGCACCGACCGGTTGGTGGCACAGGCGCAGGCGGCCGAACGGGCCGGCTTCACCCACGTGTGGGCCAGCGATCACATCCAGCCGTGGCAGGACAACGAGGGCCATTCGATGTTTCCGTGGCTGACGCTGGCGTTGGTGGGCAGCAGCACCAGCCACGTCTCGTTCGGCACCGGGGTGACCTGTCCGACCTACCGCTATCACCCCGCCACGGTGGCCCAGGCGTTCGCCTCGCTGGCAATCCTCAACCCCGGCAGGGTGTTTCTGGGAGTGGGCACCGGCGAGCGGCTCAACGAGCAGGCCACCACCAACGGCTACGGCAACTACACCGAACGCCACGACCGGCTGGCCGAGGCGATCGCGCTGATCCGCCAGCTGTGGAGCGGCTCGCGAATCTCGTTCTCCGGCCGCTACTTTCAGACGAATTCACTAAAGCTGTACGACGTGCCGGCCACCCCGCCGCCGATCTTCGTGGCGGCTGGCGGCCCGAAGAGCGCGAAGCTGGCCGGGCAGTTCGGCGATGGTTGGATCGCCCAGTCCGGCGACGTCACCAACCCAAAACTGTTGGCGGCCTTCGGTGCTGGAGCCCAAGCGGCCGGGCGTGACGTAGCGACCCTGGGGAAACGGGCCGAGATATTCGCCGTCGTCGGCGATGACGCCGTGGCCGCCCGCGCGGCCACGCTGTGGCGCTTCACGGCCGGCGCGGTCGACCAGCCGGATCCGGTGGACATCCAGCGGGCCGCCGAGTCCAATCCCACCGACAAGGTTTTCGGTGGCTGGACGGTCGGCACCGACGCGGGTCGGCACGTCGAGGCCGTGCAGCGGGTCCTCGACGCGGGCGCCGTTCCCTTCCTGCACTTTCCGCAGGACGACCCGATGGTCGCCATCGACTTCTACCGGGACAATGTCTTACCGAAATTGCGCTGAACCCGCTTAGGGCAACGCCGGTTTCGCCGCTGCCGGCCACAAACTCGCGGGGGATCGGGCAGAATCGGGACGTTATGGATGCAGTGGACCCGGATTCCCGACACCAGCTGGCTGTGCGGATGGCCGAGCTGGTCCGCGGGATGGCCGCGCCGCGACGGCTCGATCAGGTGCTGGCCGAGGTGACCGCGGCGGCGGTCGAGGTGATACCGGGAGCCGACATCGCCGGAGTGCTGCTGGTGCGAAAGGGCGGCGAGTTCGAGACCCTGGCCGACACCGACAGCCTGGCCGCACGGCTCGACGTCCTGCAACACGACTTCGGTGAGGGACCCTGCGCGCAGGCCGCGCTGCAGGAGACGATCGTGCGCAGCGACGATCTGCGGCGCGAGCCGCGCTGGCCGCGCTACGCGCCCGCGGCCGTGCAGTTGGGTGTGCTCAGCAGCCTGTCCTTCAAGCTCTACACCGCGGACCGCACCGCGGGGGCGCTGAACCTGTTCTCGCACCGGCCCGACGCGTGGGACACCGAGGCCGAGACCATCGGCTCGGTGTTCGCCGCCCACGCCGCCGCCGCGATCCTGGCCGGAAGCCGTGCCGAGCAGCTGTATTCGGCGGTGTCCACCCGCGACCGCATCGGTCAGGCCAAGGGCATCATCATGGAACGTTTCGGCGTGGACGACGTGCGGGCCTTCGATCTGCTGCGACGGCTGTCCCAGGAGAGCCAGGTGAAACTGGTCGAGATCGCCCAGCAGATCATCGACACCCGCGGTCAGGGCGCCTAGTCCTGCTCACTCGGGTGGTGCCGTCGTTCTAGGATGGGGTGGCTTCATCGACGAGTCCGGCGCGGCGCGGCGCCGGGGAATGGTTGGCCACGGTGTGGGACTTCGAGACTGACCCCGAATACCAGGCGAAGCTGGATTGGGTCGAGAAATTCATGGCCGAAGAGCTGGAGCCGCTCGACCTGGTGGCCCTGGATCCCTACGACAAGAAGAACGCCGAGATGATGGCCATCCTGCGGCCGTTACAGCAGCAGGTGAAGGACCAGGGCCTGTGGGCCGCCCACCTGCGACCGGAATTGGGCGGCCAGGGCTTCGGTCAGGTCAAGCTGGCGCTGCTCAACGAAATCCTCGGACGCTCACGCTGGGCCCCGTCGGTATTCGGTTGTCAGGCACCGGATTCCGGCAATGCCGAGATACTGGCGCTGTTCGGCACCGACGAACAGAAGGCCCGCTACCTGCAGCCGCTGCTGGACGGCGAGATCACCTCCTGCTATTCGATGACCGAGCCGCAGGGTGGTTCGGATCCCGGGCAATTCGTCACCGCGGCCACCCGCGACGGTGACTACTGGGTGATCAACGGCGAGAAGTGGTTCTCCACCAACGCCAAACACGCGTCGTTCTTCATCGTCATGGCGGTCACCAACCCGGAGGCCCGCACCTACGACAAGATGTCGCTGTTCATCGTTCCGGCCGAGACACCGGGCATCGAGATCGTTCGCAACGTCGGGGTGGGGGCCGAGTCCTCCAGCCGGGGCAGCCACGGCTACGTCCGCTACACCGACGTCCGGGTGCCCGCCGACCACGTGCTGGGCGGCGAGGGGCAGGCGTTCATGATCGCCCAGACCCGGCTGGGCGGGGGCCGGATTCACCACGCGATGCGCACAATCGCCTTGGCGCGCAGCGCCTTTGACATGATGTGCGAACGGGCGGTGTCCCGCAAGACCCGGCACGGGCGGCTGGCCGATTTCCAGATGACCCAGGAGAAGATCGCCGACAGCTGGATCCAGATCGAGCAGTTCCGCTTGCTGGTGTTGCGCACCGCGTGGTTGATCGACAAGCACCACGACTACCAGAAGGTGCGCCGCGACATCGCGGCGGTGAAAGTGGCCATGCCGCAGGTGCTGCACGACGTCGCCCAACGGGCCCTGCACCTGCACGGCGCGCTCGGCGTCTCCGACGAGATGCCGTTCGTCAAGATGCTGGTGGCCGCCGAGTCGCTGGGCATCGCCGACGGCGCCACCGAGCTGCACAAGATGACGGTGGCCCGCCGCACGCTGCGCGAATACGAGCCCGTGTCAACGCCTTTCCCGTCGGCGCACATTCCGACCCGGCGGGCCGAGGCCCAGGCGCGGTTGGCCGAACGCCTCGAACACGCCGTCGCGGAATTTTAGGGTTCTCGCCCGGCGTCGACTTAGTCTCGCCGACAAGCGGTTTCGGACCCAATGAGTCGACGGCCGGCGATGCTCAGGAGATGTAGCGGACGATGCTTTCGGCCACGCACGCCGGCTTGGCCGACCCGTCGATCTCGACGGTGGTCGACACCGTCGCCTGCACCGCGCCGTTGCCCAGGTCGTCGACGCCGACCAGCGAACTCTGCGCGCGCACCCGGGAGCCGACCGGCACCGGGGCGGGGAAACGAACCTTGTTGAGCCCGTAGTTGATTGCCAGCTTGATGCCGTTGACGGTGTAGATCTGGTGCTGCAGTCGCGGCAGCAGCGCCAGCGTCATGAACCCGTGGGCGATGGTGGTGCCGAACGGGCCCGACGCCGCCCGCTCCGGGTCGACGTGGATCCACTGGTGATCGCCGGTCGCGTCGGCGAACAGGTTGACGTCTTCCTGGGTGATGGTGACCCAGTCACTGTGTCCCAGCGTCTCCCCGGCCGCGGCGGCGAGGTCGGCTACTGATTCGAAGGTGCGCATTGGGTGTCTCCTTGGTTTCGGCTGCCAACAATAGCGCCCGGCCACGGTTAGCCCCGGACGGTCACGGGTAGTAGCCGGTGAGCCAGCGAACTCTACCGTCGCGGAAGGTCGTTTCATGCCCGATGTGATCGCCCACCATGGACTTCTCAAGGACACCCGGCTGCATGTCGACGACACCGGCGGGCCCGGCAGACCGGTGCTGCTCATGCACCCGTGGCCGCTGTCCGGCCAGTCGTGGTCGGCCCAGGTCCCGGTGCTGCACGCCGCCGGCTATCGGGTGGTCACCTACGACCGGCGCGGTTTCGGGCGCAGCGACAAGCCGCTCACCGGGTACAGCTACTCCCAGCTCACGCAGGACCTGCACACCCTGGTCGAATCCCTCGACCTGCGCGACCTCACCCTGGTGGGCTCCTCGATGGGCGGCGGCGAGGTCGCCCGCTACCTGTCGACCTACGGCCCCGAGCGGGTGCGCAGCGTGGTGTTCGCCTCCTCGGTGACGCCGTACCTGTTGCAGACCACCGACAATCCGGACGGGCCGCTGACCATGAAGGACGCGGCGCGGGCGACGGCGTCGTTCGTCAAGGACCAGGACGCCTTCTACGACCATCAGATGACCGAGTTCTTCTCCGCCAACGGACAATTGCGGGTGAGCCCGGCGACCCGCGCCGAGGCGCTCAGGTTATGCAAGCAGGCCGGCAAGGAGGCGTCGCTGGCCTGCATGGCCGCCTGGGCCAACACCGACTTCCGTCCCGACCTGACCCGGGTGTCGGTGCCGGCGCTGATCATCCACGGCGAGGGCGACGAATCCGTGCCGCTCGCCGGGTCGGCGCGGCGCACCCACCGGGCGATACCGGGCAGCCGGCTGTGCGTGATCGCCGACGGGCCGCACGGTTGCCACATCAGCCACGCGCGAGAGTTCAACGCGGCACTGCTGGACTTTCTGGCGGCCTAGGTGCCTGGGTGCGCGGCGCCGTTTCGGACGAGCCGTCGCGGGAATCCCACCCGCAACGCTGACCGCAGGAAAGGAAGGCGCATGCCAGACCACAAGGGCCACCGGGCCGAGGAAGACGTCGAACCCGAAAAGCACCAGGCTCGCTCCCGCGCGGGCAAGGGCAAAGACGACGGCTCCTATGTCGGTGCGGCGGGCTCGGACGACTCGTTCGACGCCGGTGAAACCGGCGCGGAAGCCCGCAGCGAACGCGGCTGATCAGCCGGCGAGTGCGCTGATCGCCGCTTGCAGCTTGGCGGTGGCCTGGTCGGCGACCTCCTGCAAGGCCCCCGCCTCGCCGGTCACCTTGACCATGAGTTGCGGGTCCATCGCCTCGACCAGCACCGCATCCCCCTCGGCGGGATCGGACCGCACCACCACATTGCACGGCAGCAACTGACCGATCTGGCGATCGATGCCCAGCGCGCGGTGCGCCAGCGCCGGGTTGCAGGCGCCCAGGATCAGGTAGTCCTCCATGTCCGCGCCGAGCTTTTGTTTCAGCGTGGCTTTCACGTCGATGGTGGTCAGTACGCCAAAACCCTGATCCGCCAGTGCTTTTGTGGTCCGGTCCACCGCGTCCGGGAACGCGGTGTGCAGCGTGGTGCTCAATTTCGATGTCACCTGTGATTCCTCCTGTTTGCGACCGCTCGTCGTTCCGGCCCCGCGGTCAGGCCAGGCTCAGGAACAGTTTTTCCAGCTCATCGATCGACAGGGGCGGTTGCTGCTCGGTCCGCGTGATGCAGTCGCGCAAGCCCGAGGCGATGATCTTGAAGCCCGCCCGGTCCAGCGCCTTCGACACCGCGGCCAGCTGGGTGACCACGTCCTTGCAGCTGCGGCCCTGCTCGATCATCGCGATGACGCCACCCAGCTGACCGTGCGCCCGGCGCAGCCGGGTCAGGACGACGTCGATGTCACCGGGGTCGTGCCGGGCGGCGTCGGCTTTGCGGGTGCGGCCGCTGTCGATTGCCATATCCATTTATACCATACCCCGTAGGGTATATGCCGCGGCGCTGGTTCGGGTGACCGCGCCCGGCACGCACAATGGCGGCGTGAGGCTGCTGCTGATCGCCGACACGCACATCCCGGGCCGGGCTCGCGACCTGCCCGCGCAGGTGTGGGACGAAGTGGCCGGGGCCGACGTCGTGATCCACGCCGGCGACTGGACGGCACCGGAGTTCTTCGACGAGCTCGACGGCCGGGCCGCCCGGCTGGTGGCCTGCTGGGGCAACAACGACGGCCCGGCGCTTCGGGCGCGGCTGCCCGAGCGGGCCGACGTCACCCTGGCGGGCGTGCGGTTCACCGTCGTGCACGAGACCGGCGCCGCCGCGGGCCGGGAGGCGCGGATGTCGCGGCGGTACCCGGACAGCCAGGTGCTGGTGTTCGGGCACAGCCACATCCCCTGGGACACCACCACCCGAACCGGGCTGCGGCTGCTCAATCCGGGCTCGCCGACGGATCGCCGCCGCCAGCCGTTCTGCACCTACCTGACCGCGTGCGCCGCCGACGGCGCCGTGAGCGACGTGGTGCTGCACCGCCTCACCAAGTGACCGTGTCCCTGGTGGCGGCCCGTTCGGACCTATAAATAGCTCGGTTACAGAGGTATTATGGGCGGGGTGAAAGCACGCACGGACGTAACCTCCGAGCTGTTCGGCGTGGTCGGCCGGTTTCGCCGCCAACTGCGCAGGTCGGCCGGTCGCGCGTTCGATCCGGCCCGGCTCTCGGAGTCCCAGTCGGAATTGCTGTGGCTGGTCGGGCGGCGGCCCGGGATCTCGGTCAGCGCCGCGGCCGCCGAGCTCGGCCTGGTGCCCAACACCGCCTCGACCCTGGTCACCAAGCTGGTGTCGGGCGGATTCCTGCTGCGCGCCGCCGCGGACACCGACCGCCGGGTGTGCCAGCTGCGGCTCACCGAGTCCGCGCAGCAGATCGTCGACGAGTCCCGGGCCGCCCGGCGGGCATTGCTGTCCGAGGTGGTCGACGAACTCGACGACGACCAAATCGAGGCTTTGACAAGAGGATTGGAGGTCCTCGACATGATGACCCAAAAACTGCGGGAGCGGCGACCATGACCGGGCCGCCGCCGATGGCGATCGACGCCGAGCACCTGACCTACCGCTACGGCCAGTTCACCGCCGTCGACGACGTGACGTTGCAGGTGCGGCCCGGCGAAACGATGGGCCTGCTGGGGCCCAACGGCGCCGGAAAGACGACCATGGTCCGGATGCTGACCACGCTGGCCCCGGTGCAGCAGGGCGAGCTGCACATCTTCGGACTGGACGCGCGCCGCCGAACCACCGATATCCGCGCCAATATCGGCTATGTGCCGCAACAGCTTTCGGTCGAGCCCGCGCTCACCGGCCGGCAGAACGTGGCGTGGTTCGCCCGGTTGTACGGTGTGCCGCGCGCCGAGCGCGCCGAGCGGGTCGATCAGGCGCTGGCCGCGATGGACCTGCTCGACGTAGCCGACCGGCTGGCGTCGGCGTACTCCGGCGGCATGATCCGTCGTCTCGAGGTCGCCCAGGCGCTGGTCAACCGGCCGTCGCTGCTGGTGCTGGACGAACCGACCGTCGGGCTGGACCCGATCGCGCGCGACGGCGTCTGGGAGCACGTGCAGAAGATGCAGGCCCGGTTCGCCATGACCGTGCTGCTGACCACCCACTACATGGAGGAAGCCGACGCGCTGTGCGATCGGGTGGCGCTGATGCACCGCGGCGCGCTGCGCGCGGTCGGCGCACCCGACGAGCTGAAGGCCCGGATATCGCGGGTGTCGCCGCACGCCACGCTCGAGGACGTGTTCCGCCACTACGCGGCCTCGAACCTGGGCGGCGACGACGCGGCGCACCCGCGGCCATCGGAGTCCATCCGGCAGGTCCGCTCCAGCAGGAAGGTGGCTCGCCGTGTCGGTTGACAACGCCGCGGCCGCCACGCTGGTCCGCGCGCCGCGCGGATGGCAGCGGGTGGGCGCGCTGTCCAGTCGGGTCGGGGCGTTCGCGATCGTCGAGATGCAGAAGTTGCAGCACGACCGGACCGAACTGGTCACCCGGATGGTGCAACCGGCCCTGTGGCTGCTGATCTTCGGCACCACGTTCAGCCACCTGCGCATGATCAACACCGGACCCGTGTCGTATCTGGCCTTCCTGGCACCGGGCATCATCGCCCAGTCGGCGCTGTTCATCTCCATTTTCTATGGGATACAGATCATTTGGGATCGCGACGCCGGCGTGCTGGCCAAACTCATGGTGACCCCGGCCCCCGCGTCGGCGCTGGTCACCGGCAAGGCCTTCGCGGCCGGCGTGCGCTCGGTGGCCCAGGTCGTCGGGGTGCTGGCGTTGGCCTACCTGATGCGAATCGGCTTGACCGTCAATCCATTACGGATCCTGGCGGCGATGGGCATCGTCATGCTGGGTGCCGCGTTCTTCGCCTGCCTGTCGATGACGCTGGCCGGTTTGGTGCGCAACCGCGATCGGCTGATGGGCATCGGGCAAGCGATCACGATGCCGTTGTTCTTCGCCTCCAACGCGCTGTACCCGGTCGAGCTGATGCCGACCTGGTTGCACGTGCTGAGCAAGATCAACCCGCTCAGCTACGAGGTCAACGCGCTGCGGGCGCTGCTGATCGGCACGCCCTTCAACCCGGTCGACATCGCGGTGCTGGCGGCGGCGGTGACCGGAATCCTCACGGCCTCAACACTTCTGCGCCGCCTGGTCGCCTAGTCCTGCTAGCCCCGCTAGCGCATGCGCCGTCGCGGCGCAAGATCGCCGCACGGTTCCGAGAGTCGATCGTGACCCGACCGTGACGATTCCCGGCCGAGGCACAATCGTTAGCCAACCGCGATCTGTCGCTGCGGCCGCGACGAGCCGATTCGACCCGCCCGCTGTGTTTCACTCCCGGAGAACAGATTCCACCGCATGGTGCGGCAGATGAAAGTTGGGATGGGTAGAGAGCTATGTCGTTCATCGAAAAGGTGCGAAAGTTGCGTGGCGCGGCGGCTACCATGCCCCGCCGGCTGGCGATCGCGGCCGTGGGGGCCTCCCTGCTGTCCGGCGTCGCCGTCGCCGCGGGTGGCTCCCCCGTCGCGGGAGCCTTCTCCAAGCCGGGGCTTCCGGTGGAATACCTCGAGGTGCCGTCGCCGTCGATGGGCCGCAACATCAAGGTCCAATTCCAGGGCGGCGGGCCGCACGCGGTCTACCTGCTGGACGGCCTGCGCGCGCAGGACGACTACAACGGTTGGGACATCAACACCCCGGCGTTCGAGGAGTTCTACCAGTCCGGTCTTTCGGTGATCATGCCGGTCGGCGGCCAGTCCAGCTTCTACAGCAACTGGTATCAGCCGTCGTCGGGCAACGGGCAGAACTACACCTACAAGTGGGAGACGTTCCTGACCCAGGAGATGCCGCTGTGGATGCAGTCCAACAAGCAGGTCTCCCCGGCCGGCAACGCCGCGGTGGGGCTGTCCATGTCGGGTGGCTCCGCGCTGATCCTTGCCGCCTACTATCCGCAGCAATTCCCTTACGCCGCTTCGCTTTCCGGCTTCCTCAACCCGTCCGAGGGCTGGTGGCCCACGCTGATCGGCCTGGCCATGAACGACTCGGGCGGCTACAACGCCAACAGCATGTGGGGGCCGTCCACCGACCCGGCGTGGAAGCGCAACGACCCGATGGTCCAGATTCCGCGGCTGGTGGCCAACAACACCCGCATCTGGGTGTACTGCGGTAACGGCACCCCCAGCGATTTGGGCGGTGACAACGTGCCGGCCAAGTTCCTGGAGGGGTTGACGCTGCGCACCAACGAGCAGTTCCAGAACAACTACGCGGCCGCCGGCGGACGCAACGGGGTGTTCAACTTCCCGGCCAACGGCACCCACTCGTGGCCGTACTGGAACCAGCAGTTGATGGCGATGAAGCCGGACATGCAGCAGGTGCTGCTTTCCGGCAACACCACCGCGGCGCCGGCCCAACCGGCCCAACCGGCCCAGCCGGCGCAACCCGCCCAGCCCGCCACCTGACCCCGGCCAGCAGCGGCAGTAGCGCACCGGTCAGCGCTACTGCCGCTGCTTTGTCTCACGCCTCGTCGAGCAGCGCCCGGCGATCGGAATGGAAATAGGTGTAGCCGGTGGTCAACGCGCACATCACGGTGGCCGCCACCAACATCGACGTGCCGTTGACGAACAGACTGATGAAGCCGCCGACGGTGGCCCCCACCACGAAGCTGGCGAACAGCAGAAAATAGCCCAGCCAGTCCGCCGCCGTCCCACCGGCGATGTGGCGTTCGATGCCCTGCCCCATCTTGACCAGGGTTCCGGTCACGTAGCTCAGCGGAACCGACACCTCGCCGTCCTTGACGAACGACGTGTTCAACGCGCCGATGCCGAACGTCACCAACATGATCGGCGCGAAGTCGAGCAGGTTCTCCTCCCAGCCCTCGTCGATGACGTCCACCAGGGTGGCCGCCACCAGGCTGAACGTCGTCAGCACCGTGGGCCCGTGCGGGTGGTCCACCCAGAAATGCCGCCGGCATACCGAGGCGATCACCACGCCGGCGACGAAGCACACGATCAGCACCCCCGCCGTCACCGACAACACCACGTCGCCGCGGAAGTAGCCGAGCATCGCGCGCTGGGCGTTGCCGGTCATGAAGGTCACGAAGTAGCCGGCGGAGTGCGTGAAGGCGGTGGCTCCCAGCACCCCGGCCAGCACCGCCAGCACCCACGACAACCTGGTTTCGCTGTTGTTGATCTCACTCGGCACACGCACATGCTTCCAGACGGTGCCGGCGCGCGCAGGGCGCGCGGGTCAGGCCGCGGTCAACCGGGCGATGGAGCGCAGCGGGATCGGCAGCCAGCCGGGCCGGTGCCGCGCCTCGTACCCGGCCTCGTAGACCGCCTTGTCCAATTCGTAGGCGGCCAGCAGCGGCGCCGAATCGCGCGGGTCGATGCCGGAGGCGGCCGCATAGCCGTCACAGAACGCGGTGCGGTTGCGCTCCACCCATTCCCGGGCCCGGGCCGCCAGCTGCTTGTCCGTGTTTTGCGAGCCCTGCTCCACCAGCGGCCCGTAGGCGGCGTACTCGAACGACCGCAGCACGCCGGCCACGTCGCGCAGCGGTGAGTCGGGCGCGCGGCGTTCCTCGAGCGGCTGGCCCGGTTCGCCCTCGAAGTCGATGAGCAGCCAGCTCTCCGGGGTGCGCAGCACCTGGCCCAGGTGCAGGTCGCCGTGCACCCGCTGCACGGTGATGGTCTCGGTGGCCAGCTTGGCGAACCGCTCCTCGATGGTGGCCGCGTACTCGGTCAGCTCGGGCACCAGGGCCGCGGTCGAGGAGAGCCGCGCCAGCACGTTGTCCACCGGGAACGCGGCTTGCGAGGTGCCCAGCGTCTCGGCCAGGGTGGCGTGCACGGACGCCACCGCCTCGCCCAGGCGGTAGGACTCACCGGCGAAGTCGCCGCCGACCTCGTGCGCATACAGATCGCCCTCGGCGAACAGGTCGCGAACGCTGGCGGTGGCCATCGCCCAGCCCTCCGCGGCGTTGGCGGCGAACTCGGTCACCATGCCCAGCGGCCAGGCCGTCTCGGGGGTGCCGTCCGCACCCGCCATCTCGTAGGTGCCCAGCAGCCGGGCGACGTGCGGGTTGCCGGCGCGGCCGAGCACCCGGTTCAGCTCGATGTCGGGGTTGATGCCGCTGCTGACCCGGCGGAACACCTTGAAGATGGCGTCACGGTCGAAGATCACGCTGGTGTTGGACTGCTCGGCGTCCGACACGTGCGCCATCGCCTCGAGCGGCAGCTGGGCGTCGGGCTCCTTGGCGAATCTCACCTCGGCCCCGGACGCGCGGCGCACCGCCGACGAGTCGATCAGGGAGAGCAAAAACTGCGGCGCCTCGTCGTCGTACAACGCGTCGAAGCCGGTCCGGTCGTCGGCGGCGCCGATGGTGGCCACGGTGCTGTACTCGGAGACCGGTGCGGCATCCCAGCGCACCAGGACCTGGTAGCGGTCCCGTGAGCCGTCGGCGTAGTCGGCGTCGACCAGCACCAGGTCCAGATCGTCGCGCAACCCGACGATCACGCTCGGTTCGGCGCCGGTCAGCCGGCGGTTGCGGCCGGCGTACCAACGTTGCTGCGGAAGCCAATCGGACCACGGCAGCTTGGCGGGTTCGGTCATCTGCGCCGCTCCTTCTCATACCTAACGCTGTGTACCGTCGCGGCGCGAGTCATGTGTCCTCCTCGCATGCGGTCAGCTGGAACCAATAGAAACCGTGCCCCGGCAGGGTCAGCAGGTAGGGCAGGTGCCCGATGCGGGGGAACTCCACGTGCCCGGTCAGCTCGACCGGGATGCACCCGCTCCAGTGCTGCAGATTCAGCTCGATCGGCTGCGGGAACCGCGACAGGTTGTTGACGCACAGCACGGTGTCCCCGTCGTTGGACACCTGCCGCACGAACGCCAGCACCGACGGGTTGGACCCGCCGAGCTCCTCGAACGTGCCGATCGCGAAGGCCTCGTGCCGGCGCCGCACGGCCAGCATGGTGCGGGTGAAGTTGAGCAGCGACGTCGAGGTGTCGCGCTGCGCCTCCACGTTGACCGCCTGGTAGCCGTACACCGGGTCCTGG
The DNA here is from genome assembly GCF_025821985.1 of Mycobacterium timonense. Lineage (NCBI taxonomy): Bacteria > Bacillati > Actinomycetota > Actinomycetes > Mycobacteriales > Mycobacteriaceae > Mycobacterium > Mycobacterium timonense. The sequence continues at coordinate 696,783 of NZ_JACKSY010000104.1, forward strand.
CTGGGTGGCAGATACAGCCGGCCGGGGTTGGCCTTGGAGAAGCCGGCGTTGCGGTCCGGCGTCCACTGCATCGGCGTGCGCACCCCGTCGCGATCCCCCAGCCAGATCACGTCGCCCATGCCGATCTCGTCGCCGTAGTAGAGCACCGGCGAGCCGGGCAGGGACAGCAGCAGGGCGGTGAACAGCTCGATCTGGTTGCGGTCGTTGTCCAGCAGCGGCGCCAGCCGGCGGCGGATGCCGACGTTGGCCTTCATCCGCGGATCCTTGGCGTACTCGGCGTACATGTAGTCGCGCTCTTCGTCGGTGACCATCTCCAGCGTCAACTCGTCGTGGTTGCGCAGGAAGATCCCCCACTGCGCCATCTCGGGGATCTGCGGCGTCTGGGCCAGGATCTCCGAGATCGGGAATCGCGACTCGCGGCGCACGGCCATGAAGATGCGCGGCATCAGCGGGAAGTGGAACGCCATGTGGCATTCGTCGCCGCCGGTGCTGGGGTCGCCGAAATACTCGACCACGTCGGCCGGCCACTGGTTGGCCTCGGCCAGCAACACCCGGCCCGGGAACTCGTCGTCGACGACCTTGCGGACCCGCTTGAGGAAGGCGTGCGTCTCCGGCAGGTTCTCGCAGTTGGTGCCCTCCCGCTCGAACAGGTAGGGCACCGCGTCCAGCCGGAACCCGTCGATTCCCAGCCCGAGCCAGAACCGGATCACGTCGATCATGGCTTCCTGCACGGCGGGGTTGTCGTAGTTCAGGTCGGGCTGGTGGGAGAAGAACCGGTGCCAGTAGAACTGGCGGCGCACCGGGTCGAACGTCCAGTTGGACTCCTCGGTGTCGACGAAGATGATGCGGGCGTCGGCGTAGCGGTCGCTGGTGTCGCTCCACACGTAGAAGTCGCCGTACGGGCCGTCGGGGTCGTGCCGGGACTCCTGGAACCAGGGGTGCGACTCCGATGTGTGATTCATCACCAGGTCGGTGATCACCCGGATGCCCCGCTCGTGGGCGGCGTTGAGCAGCGCCACGAAATCCTCGACCGTGCCGAACTCCGGCAGCACCTTGTAGAAATCCCGGATGTCGTAACCGCCGTCGCGCAGCGGCGAGTCGTAGAACGGGGGCAGCCAGATGCAGTCGATGCCCAGCCACTGCAGGTAGTCCAGCTGCGCCAGCAGACCGCGCAGGTCGCCGGCGCCGTCGGCGTTGGCGTCGAAGAACGCGCGGACCAGCACCTCGTAGAACACGGCGTGCTTGAACCACGTCGGGTCGGTGGGCAGCGCGGCGGCGTTGTCGAAGTCCTCGGCCTCGGGGTGCTCGACGACACCGTCCTGGACGTGACTGCCTTCCTCGGGATGGTGTTCGACAGCTTCTCTTGCGTCGTTCATCGAATCCACGATGCCACGGGTACCCTGAGTGCGAGTTTCGGAACCCCCCTCGCCCGGCCGCGACGAATCACGCCCGGTGCCAAGCGAATTGGCCACCGACCCGCTCTCACCGGCGCGGATGTCAGGCCGGCGGCCCCTCCGCCAGGGTGATGTTCGCGGTGCGCTCGCCGCCGTCGACGGACCGGAAGTGCACCGCGATGGTGTCACCGGGATGGTGCGGGACGAGCACCTCGGTCATCGACGTCGCCCCGTTGATCGGGACGGTGTCGACGCCGGTGATGACGTCGCCGGGCGCGATGCCCGCGGCCGCGGCCGGGCCGGTGTTGACCACCCGCTGCACCCGCGCGCCGTTGCCGTTGTTGTCCGTCACGCCCAGCCCGAGGAATGCGGTGGGCCCGATGTGCACGGTGTTGGAGCCGGCGCCGGAGCGGATCTGGTTGGCGACGGCCATGGCGCGGCCGATCGGGATGGCGAAGCCCTGCCCGCCGGACATCTTGTAGCTGTCGGTGGCGGCGGTGTCCACGCCGATCACCTGCCCGGCGCTGTTCACCATCGGGCCACCGGAGTCGCCCGGCTTGATCGGCGCGTCGGCCTGGATCAGGCCGCCGAGGTTCTCCTGCGCGCCGGTCAGCGTGTCGGTCGCCGAGACGCTCTGGTTGAGCGCGACGACCTTGCCGGCCACCGCGTTGGGGGTGCCGCCCTGGCCGCCGACGTTGCCGAGCGCGACGATGGGCTCGCCCACCGTGGCCTCGCCGCCGATGGTGGCGGTGGGCAGGCCGGTCGCGCCGCGCAGCTGCAGCACGGCGATGTCCTGGGTGCGGTCATAGCCGACCACGTCGACGGCGTAGGTCTGCCCGTTGCCGACGTCGAACGCGCTGATTTCGGTGGCGCCCGAGATGACGTGGTTGTTGGTGAGCACCACGCCGTTCGGGTCGATCACGATGCCGGTACCGGCGCCCACCGCGTTGTTGTAGCCGAACTTGGTGTCGATGTTGACCACTTGCGGCCCCACCTGACCGACCATGGCCGACGGGTCGATCGGCGCCAGGGGGCGATCGGCGAACCGGTCCAGCGCCAGGCCCGACGGTGCCGCGGACGCCGGCGCCAGCCCCACGCCGGACCCCAGCCCGAGGCCCAGCCCGACCACGGTCAGCACACCGACCAACCATGACCACCAGACCGAGCGGTGGTGGTGCGATTTGCTCATCCCGTCACCCTCCTGCGTCGCGGTAAACACCAAACTGTCCCGGCCTGAGGATCCTGGCGGCACAATTTTGTGTATATAACCGTAATGCAGGTAGCTATGCACGGCATGTGCCAGGTTCTCAGCCGGCTCATAGGCTTACCGCCGTTTGCTGCCGTGCGCCCTACCCTGATCTGGTGGGCGAATTCGACGCCAGGGCGAGGTTCCGCCGGGCCTCGGTAGCCCGGTTGGCCACCGTCTCCCCGGGCGGGCAGCCACACCTGGTGCCGGTCGTCTTCGCCCTCGCGCAAGGCCCCGACGCGGACCATGACGCCGACCCGGACGTGGTGTACACGGCCGTCGACGCCAAACCCAAGACCACGCGGCGGCTGCGGCGGCTGGCCAACATCGACGCCAATCCGCAGGTGAGCCTGCTGGCCGACCACTACGCCGACGATTGGACCCGGCTGTGGTGGGTGCGCGCCGACGGTCTGGCCACCATCCACCGCGACGGGCCGGCCCTGGACACCGGCTACCGGCTGTTGCGCGCGAAATACCCTCAGTATCAATCGGTTCCGTTGGAGGGTCCGGTGATCGCGATCGCGGTGCGGCGGTGGTCCGGCTGGGCGCCCTGAGGCGCCGGCGCCGCGCGGGCGGATCGGCCCGAAACCGTTGATCCGGCCCGGCGGTCTTGTGGTCGACGGAAGTTCGGTGAAGGGTAGCTAGAAAGGTGCTAGCCGGGCCGGCAACGGTGCGCCCCGGACGACCTGGAGGAAAGTCATGGCGGACAAGACAACTACTTCCCAAGGCGCGGGAAACGCTCCGACCGCCAAGAGTCCGGGCGAGATTCGCAACGTCGTGCTGGTGGGACCGTCGGGCGGCGGCAAAACCACTCTGGTCGAAGCGCTGCTGGTCGCCGCCGGGGTGTTGAACCGCCCCGGCTCGGTCGCCGACGGCAGCACGGTCTGCGACTACGACGAGGCCGAGATCCGCCAGCAACGGTCGGTGGGGGTCGCCGTGGCGTCCCTGTCGCACGACGGCGTCAAGGTCAACCTGGTCGACACACCCGGATACGCCGACTTCGTCGGCGAGCTGCGCGCCGGGCTGCGGGCCGCCGACTGCGCGCTGTTCGTGATCGCGGCCAACGAGGGTGTCGACGAGCCCACCAAACTGTTGTGGCAGGAATGCAACCAGGTGGGCATGCCCCGCGCGGTGGTGATCACCAAGCTCGACCACGCCCGCGCCAACTACGCCGAGGCGCTGGCCGCCGCGCAGAACGCGTTCGGCGACAAGGTTTTACCGCTGTACCTGCCCACCGGTCTGCCGGCCTGCACCGGCCTGATCGGCCTGTTGTCGCAGCAGCGCTACGCCTACGCCGACGGCAAACGCGCTGTGCGGCCGCCGGATCCCGCCGACGCCGCGCAGATCGAGGCCGCTCGCGGCACCCTGATCGAGGGGATCATCGAGGAGTCCGAGGACGAGTCGCTGATGGAGCGGTACCTGGGTGGGGAGTCCATCGACGAAACGGTGCTCATCGCCGACCTGGAGCGGGCCGTCGCCCGCGGCTCGTTCTTCCCGGTGATCCCGGTCTGCAGCAGCACCGGCGTCGGCACGTGCGAGCTGCTGGAGGTCGCCACCCGCGGCTTCCCGTCGCCGATGGAACACCCGCTGCCGGAGGTCTTCACCCAGGTCGGCGCGCCGCGCGCCGGGCTGGCCTGCGACCCCGACGGCCCGTTGCTCGCCGAGGTGGTGAAGACGACGTCGGACCCCTACGTGGGCAGGGTCAGCCTGGTCCGGGTGTTCTCCGGGACCATCAGGCCCGACGCGACGGTTCACGTGTCGGGCCATTTTGCGTCGTTCTTCGGCACCGGCAACGGGAACGGCCATGCCCACCCCGATCACGACGAGGACGAGCGCATCGGGGTGCTGTCCTTCCCGCTGGGCAAGCAGCAACGCCCGGCCTCGGCCGTGGTGGCCGGTGACATCTGCGCGATCGGCAAGCTGAGCCGGGCCGAAACCGGCGACACGCTGTCGGACAAGTCCGAGCCGCTGGTGCTCAAGCCCTGGACCATGCCCGAGCCGCTGCTGCCGGTCGCGATCGCCGCGCACGCCAAGACCGACGAGGACAAGCTGTCGGTGGGGCTGGGCCGGCTGGCCGCCGAGGATCCGACGCTGCGGATCGAGCAGAACCAGGAGACCCACCAGATCGTGCTGTGGTGCATGGGCGAATCGCACGCCGGTGTCGTGCTGGACGCGCTGGCCAACCGGTACGGCGTCACGGTGGACACCGTGGAGCTGCGGATCCCGCTGCGAGAGACGTTCGCGGGCAAGGCCAAAGGGCACGGCCGGCACGTCAAACAGTCCGGCGGCCACGGCCAGTACGCGGTGTGCGACATCGAGGTGGAGCCGCTGCCGGAAGGCTCCGGGTTCGAGTTCGTCGACAAGGTGGTCGGCGGGGCGGTGCCGCGGCAGTTCATTCCGAGCGTGGAGAAGGGGGTGCGCGCCCAGATGGAAAAGGGTGTGCACGCGGGTTACCCGGTGGTCGACATTCGCGTCACCCTGCTCGACGGCAAGGCGCACAGCGTCGACTCGTCGGACTTCGCGTTCCAGATGGCGGGCGCGCTGGCGCTGCGGGAGGCGGCCGCGGCCACCAAGGTGGTGTTGCTCGAGCCCATCGACGAGATCTCGGTGCTGGTGCCCGACGATTTCGTCGGTGCGGTGATGGGCGATCTGTCCGGCCGGCGCGGCCGCGTGCTCGGCACCGACACCGCCGGTCATGAGCGCACCGTGGTCAAGGCCGAGGTGCCGCAGGTGGAGCTGACCCGCTACGCCATCGACCTGCGGTCGCTGGCGCACGGCGCGGCCTCGTTCACCCGGTCGTTCGCCCGCTACGAGCCGATGCCGGAATCCGCGGCCGCCCGAGTGGCGACCGCCGCGGTCTGACCCGAATCACACTGCCGGTCAAGCGCTTTCGCCGAATTGTTCGGCCACCGCGCGGCGGTCCAGCGAGCCCTTCGCGGTGTGCGGCAGCTCGGCGGCCCGCCGGAACTCGGCCGGCACCTCGAAGGGCGCCAGCCGTTCCCGGCAGAACGACGCCAGCTCGTCGGCCGTCGGCGCCGCCGAGCCGCGGGTGACGATCACCGCGGCCACGGTTTCGCCGTACAGCTGGTCCGGCCGGCCGAACACGGCCGCCTCCAGCACGTCGGGGTGGCCGGCCAGCACACCCTCGACCCGTTCCGGCGAGATCTTCTCCCCGCCCCGGTTGATCAGTTCCTTGATCCGGCCGCGGATGACCAGGTCGCCGGCGGCCGACAGGGTGCCAAGGTCGCCGGTGTGCAGCCACCCGTCGGTGAAGTTGGCGGCGGTGATCGCCGGATCGCCGAGGTAGCCGCGCACCACGGTGGCGCCGCGCAGCCAGACCTCGCCGACGGTGTCGGCGGGCAGCGGTTGCCCGTCCGGCCCGGCGATCCGGATGTCCGGGCCGGTCGACCGGCCGACGAGACCCGGTGTGGCGCCGGGGTTTTCGCTGTGCCCGGCGCCGTCGATGGCGGTGGTGGACACCTGGTGGGTGGCCTCGGTCATCCCGAAGGCGCACACCACGGGCGCACCGAAGGTGTCCTGCAGCGCCTGCGCGGTCTCGGCGGTCAGCGGCGCGCTGCAGCTGCGGATGAACCGCAGCGCGTGGGTGCCGCGCGGCGCTTCGGTGCGGGCACGCTCCAGCAGGATCTGATGGATGGTCGGGACGGCCGTGTACCAGGTGGCGCCGACGGCGGCGATGTCGTCCCAGAAGGTGTGCGCCGAGAACTTTCCGCGCGCGGGCAACAACACCGCTCCCCCGGATGCCAGGGTGGCCAGCAGCGCGGCCAGCAGACCGTGCCCGTGGTAGAGCGGCATCACCGCCACCGTCGCATCCCGCGGCCCCAGCCCGTATCCGGCGACGATGGACCGGATCGAGGCGGCGATGTTGTGCCGGGTCCAGGGCACCATTTTCGGTGCCCCGGTGGTTCCCCCGGTGAACATGATCATGGCGTCGTCGTCGCGCAGGCCCTGCGGCGCGGTCACGTCGTGTGTGGGCGCCGCGGTGACGGTCAGGTCGACCGTCGGGGCGCCGTCGTCGGGTCCGACCGTGACGGTGACCGGCCAGCAGGGGGCGCTCTCGGGTGCCGTCTGGCCCTCGCCGAGCCGGTCGACGAGCACCGCCCGAGCGCCCACCGCCCGGCTGCGGGACAGCTGGTCGGCGGCGGGCAGGGCCGGATCCAGCGGCGCCACAACGAGATCCGCCCGCGACGCGGCCAGCAGCGCGACCACGAATTCGGGGTTGCTGCCGGCGCGCAGCCCGACCCGGTCGCCCGGCCCCAAACCGGCGGCCCGCAGCCGGGCGGCCAGGTCATCGACGAGCCGGACCAGATCCGCGTACGCGATCGGGGTGCGCCCGGAGGCGACCAGCAGCGCCGGCGCCCGCGGCGCCCGCTGCGCGGCCGCCTCGACCAGGTCGGCCAACCCCGGTCCGGCGGCCGTCGCGCTCGGTGTCGCCTCGGACGTCATCGCCACATCCTTTCCTTAAGTTCGTAGGTGCAGTTACTTCGTGTTGTTACGTTGTGCTGTGACCCCGGGTGGGGCGGGTGAGGCTGCATCGCTCTTGCCGGCCTGATGGTGCGGCTTGAAAGGACTGGCCGCCCGGTCCTTAAGTTCGTAGGTGCAGTTACTTCGTGTTGTTACGTTGTGCTGTGACCCCGGGTGGGGCGGGTGAGGCTGCATCGCTCTTGCCGGCCTGATGGTGCGGCTTGAAAGGACTGGCCGCCCGGCCTGCCTGGACTTCTCTGGCCGCTGATTGAGATCTGCGATCTGCTCGCTTGTTTAAGGAAATGCTGGCGGGGTTGTCCGTGGGGAACATGGTGGACGACAAGCGAATAGGAGGTTCGATGGAGGCGGACCAGTTGTGGGCTGGTGCGGATGTCGGCAAGGAGCACCATTGGGTCTGCGTTGTCGACGACAAGGGCACCGCGGTGTTGTCGCGCAAGCTCACCAACGATGAACAACCGATCCGAGAACTCATCGATGAAATCGACGCTCTGGGCTGCGACGTGTCCTGGACGGTGGATTTGACCACGGTGTACGCCAGCTTGCTGTTGACGGTGCTCGCCGATGCTGGCAAGTCGGTGCGGTATCTGACCGGCCGTGCTGTCTGGCAGGCTTCGGTGACCTACCGCGGTGGGGAAGCCAAGACCGATGCCAAGGACGCACGGGTGATCGCTGATCAGTCGAGGATGCGTGGTGCTGATCTGCCGGTGCTGCATCCCGACGACGATTTGATCACCGAACTGCGGATGCTCACCGCGCATCGCGCCGATCTGGTCGCTGATCGCACCCGCACCATCAACCGGCTGCGCCACCAACTCATCGCCGTATGCCCGGCATTGGAACGCGTTGCCCAACTGACCCAGGACCGCGGCTGGGTGGTGCTGCTCACGCGGTATCAACGACCGAAAGCCATTCGCCACAGCGGTGTCTCGCGCCTGACGAAGATGCTCGGCGACGCCGGCGTGCGCAATGCGGCCACGATCGCCGCCGCGGCGGTAACGGCTGCCAAATCGCAGACGGTGCGCCTGCCCGGCGAAGACGTCGCCGCCGGACTCGTCGCCGACCTGGCCGGGGAGGTGGTTGCCCTCGATGACCGCATCAAATCCACCGACGCCGACATCGAGGACCGATTTCGCCGCCATCCCGCAGCCGAAGTGATCACCAGCCTGCCCGGCATGGGTTTCCGACTCGGCGCGGAATTCCTCGCCGCCGTCGGCGATCCCACCCTGATCGGCTCTGCCGACCAACTCGCCGCCTGGGCCGGACTGGCCCCGGTCTCGCGCGACTCCGGAAAACGCACCGGGCGCCTGCACACGCCCAAGCGCTACAGCCGACGGCTGCGCCGGGTGATGTACATGTCCGCCCTGACCGCGATCCGCTGCGACCCGCACTCCAAGGCCTACTACCAGCGCAAACGAGACGAAGGAAAACGACCGATCCCGGCCACCCTCTGCCTGGCGCGACGCCGTACCAACGTCCTTTACGCCCTCATCCGTGACAACCGCACCTGGCAACCCGAATCACCCCCGATCACCAAGTCGGCGGCTTGACATCTTCATTGAGAGTCC